>JBAZVQ010000001.1:483994-801852 GCA_041660785.1 Patescibacteria group bacterium
GTTACAGGTGTAACGGGTCCTACTGGTGCAACTGGAGTTACAGGTGTAACCGGGCCAACTGGAGCTACTGGAGTAACGGGTGTCACTGGTCCTACCGGTGCTACCGGAGTTACAGGTCCAACTGGGGCTACAGGTGAAACTGGAGTTACTGGCCCAACAGGAGCAACTGGAGTTACAGGTCCAACTGGTGCAACAGGAGTTACAGGTGTAACGGGTCCTACTGGTGCAACTGGAGTTACAGGTGTAACCGGGCCAACTGGAGCTACTGGAGTAACGGGTGTCACTGGTCCTACCGGTGCTACCGGAGTTACAGGTCCAACTGGGGCTACAGGTGAAACTGGAGTTACAGGTCCAACTGGTGCAACAGGAGTTACAGGTGTAACGGGTCCTACTGGAGCTACTGGAGTAACGGGTGTCACAGGACCAACAGGAGCAACGGGTGTAACTGGTGTTACTGGTCCCACAGGTGCTACCGGAGTTACGGGTCCCACAGGTGCTACCGGAGTTACTGGGCCAACTGGAGCTACTGGAGTAACGGGTGTCACTGGTCCTACCGGTGCTACCGGAGTTACAGGTCCAACTGGGGCTACAGGTGAAACTGGTGTTACAGGTCCAACTGGGGCAACCGGAGTTACGGGTCCCACGGGAGCTACCGGAGTTACTGGGCCAACTGGTGCGACGGGTATAACCGGTCCCACGGGAGCTACCGGAGTTACAGGTCCAACTGGTGCAACTGGAGTTACTGGCCCAACAGGAGCGACGGGTGTCACAGGACCCACAGGAGCGACAGGAGTAACTGGTCCAACGGGAGCGACGGGTGTTACAGGACCAACAGGAGCAACGGGTGTAACTGGTGTTACTGGTCCCACAGGTGCTACCGGAGTTACGGGTCCCACAGGTGCTACCGGAGTTACTGGACCCACAGGAGCTACTGGAGTTACAGGTCCAACGGGAGCAACTGGAGTTACAGGACCAACAGGTGCGACAGGTGTTACAGGTCCAACTGGTGCAACTGGAGTTACTGGCCCAACAGGAGCGACGGGTGTCACAGGACCCACAGGAGCGACAGGAGTAACTGGTCCAACGGGAGCGACGGGTGTTACAGGACCAACTGGAGTTACTGGTCCTACTGGCGCAACAGGAGTTACAGGTCCAACAGGAGCAACTGGAGTTACTGGTCCTACTGGCGCAACAGGAGTTACAGGTCCCACCGGAGCAACTGGTGTTACAGGACCAACAGGTGCGACAGGCGTAACTGGTCCAACAGGAGCTACAGGTAGAACTGGTCCCACCGGAGCTACGGGCGTGACTGGTCCTACCGGTGCGACAGGCGTTACAGGTCCCACCGGAGCCACCGGTGTCACAGGACCAACAGGTGCGACAGGCGTAACTGGTCCTACCGGTGCTACCGGAGTTACAGGACCCACCGGAGCAACTGGTGTTACAGGACCAACAGGTGCGACAGGTGTAACCGGACCCACAGGAGCTACTGGAGTTACAGGTCCAACAGGAGCAACCGGAGTCACTGGTCCAACGGGAGCAACCGGTGTTACAGGTCCTACAGGTGCTACAGGTGTAACTGGACCCACAGGAGCTACTGGAGTTACAGGTCCAACGGGAGCAACTGGAGTTACAGGACCAACAGGTGCGACAGGTGTTACAGGTCCAACTGGTGCAACTGGAGTCACTGGTCCTACAGGTGCTACAGGTGTAACTGGACCAACAGGCGCAACTGGAGTTACTGGACCAACTGGTGCAACTGGAGTTACAGGACCAACAGGTGCCACGGGTGTTACTGGTCCTACAGGTGCTACCGGAGTTACAGGACCCACAGGAGCTACTGGAGTTACAGGACCAACGGGAGCAACCGGCGTGACTGGTCCAACAGGAGCTACAGGTAGAACTGGTCCCACCGGAGCTACGGGCGTGACTGGTCCTACCGGTGCGACAGGTGTTACAGGTCCAACTGGTGCGACAGGAGTTACAGGACCAACAGGCGCAACTGGAGTTACTGGACCTACAGGTGCTACAGGTGTGACTGGTCCAACTGGTGCAACTGGTGTAACCGGGCCAACAGGAGCGACAGGTGTGACTGGTCCAACAGGCGCAACAGGAGTTACAGGTCCAACAGGCGCAACTGGAGTTACTGGTCCAACTGGTGCGACAGGAGTAACCGGACCCACAGGAGCTACTGGAGTTACAGGTCCTACTGGTGCAACTGGTGTAACCGGGCCAACAGGAGCGACAGGAGTAACTGGTCCAACAGGAGCGACAGGTGTGACTGGTCCAACAGGCGCAACAGGAGTTACAGGTCCTACTGGTGCTACCGGAGTTACAGGACCAACAGGCGCAACTGGAGTTACTGGACCTACAGGTGCTACAGGTGTGACTGGTCCAACTGGTGCGACAGGAGTAACCGGACCCACAGGAGCTACTGGAGTTACAGGACCAACAGGTGCGACAGGTGTTACAGGTCCAACTGGTGCAACTGGTGTTACGGGACCAACAGGAGCGACAGGTGTAACAGGACCAACAGGCGCAACTGGAGTTACAGGACCAACAGGTGCTACAGGCGTTACAGGTCCAACAGGAGCAACTGGTTTGACAGGCCCAACGGGAGCTACTGGTATAATCGGGCCAACGGGAGCAACGGGTACTGGAGCAAACGGCGTGACTGGACCTACAGGCGCAACCGGAGTTACGGGCGTGACTGGACCAACAGGTGCTACCGGAGTTACAGGTCCAACGGGAGCAACTGGAATCACTGGACCAACTGGGGCAACTGGTTTGACAGGTCCAACAGGAGCTACCGGAATTACGGGTGTGACTGGTCCTACTGGTGCTACAGGTGTTACAGGACCAACCGGTGCAACCGGCGTAACTGGACCAACAGGCGCGACTGGTGTCACAGGTGTTACTGGTAGAACAGGTCCTACCGGAGCTACTGGAGTCACTGGTGTTACAGGTGTAACAGGTCCAACGGGAGCCACAGGAGTTACAGGCGTAACAGGTCCTACTGGTGCTACGGGTATAACCGGACCAACAGGTGCAACCGGTGTTACAGGTCCCACAGGCGCAACCGGAGTTACAGGGCCAACGGGTGCAACTGGCACAACTGGTCCTACAGGAGCAACAGGCGTGTCTGGTCCAACGGGCGCAACTGGATTCCTCCAAGCAGGAAATTCTAATGGAGACACTCCATATTGGGATCAAACCGCAGGTGTTTGGGTTACCACGGCTGACAATTTCTATAATTATGGTGGTGCTATCGGAATTGGAACAACTACACCAACCGCAGGCAACTGTACAGCCGGCAATTTACTGTGTGTGGCTGGAGATATTACTGCAAGTACTTTTTATGATTATAATAATATAAATTATTATATTAATCCTGCAGATATCAGTATTGTTGATACTATTACATTTGATTCTACAATTGGTGATGGTAATACCGGAACTATTTCTGAAACCGATGGTGCTTTGATATTAGATGGAACAGGGGCGACCGATGTATGTGTTGGACCTGCGGCCACTTGTGCCGGAAAGATCGATGCCGGTACTGTCGATCCTCCCTATACCATCAACGGTAAAAAATATGCCACTTACCTACCGTCGATGACCGGGGTAAAAGAAGAAACAACCGATAGCGTTGATATAAATGTAAAAAATGAAAGTCTGATGGCTTATGAATACATAATTAACTTTAACAATCAGGTTGAAAGCTCCGATCTTTGGTTATTTTCAAAAACAACCAATCTAAAGGAAACGATTGATAAAATGTCGGTATTGCTTACACCGTCCGATAATGCAAAAGTTTGGTATAAGATCGATAAGATAAATTATATTTTAACCTTGTATTCTTCACGTCCAACTTCTTTATCCTATCGCCTAACAGCACCAAGGTTTGACAGCGCTCAATGGGCTAATACAAGATCAGACGATTCCAGTACCGGGTTTATTATTAACGATGCCGATAAACCAGTTACCATGGACAATAATGGAAATATTGGAACGGTCAACGGGACCCCATTTGCCCAAATAATTAATACCCAGTCAAATACTTCAACCGACGTATATAACGGGAACCTTGATATTGAAAGTCAAAAAACATTAATAAAAAATCAAAAATATGATTTGAAATTGATAACTAGTGAACTTGCCGATGAAGTTGTCAGTGCGACCAATGCCTTCTTCGGCCAAATAAAAACCGGCCTCATTGAAACAGAAAACGCGATCGTTGATAATATTTTAATTGCGAAAAACATAGTTACAGATAAAATTAACGTTAGTGATAAAATAACTTCTCCAATTGTTGAAACAGAAAATATTATTGCAACCGGTACAGCTAAAATTAATAAAGTTGAAACTAATGAAATAAAACCACAAAGTGGAGATCTGATAATAAATCTTGAACCAACACCAACTGCTACGGATCAACCAACAGGTGACAAAGGACCATTGGCCAAATTAATTATTAAGGGACTGGAAGGAAAAACTGTGACAACTTTAGACGCAGCAGGCAACGCTAGTTTCTCCGGTCAGGTTGTTGCTGATACGTTAACCGTAAATAATGATGCGACGATTTCCGGAAATTTGGATTCAAATTCGTTAACAACTAATGAGGCGACCATTTCGGGGACTCTAAAAGCCAAAGAAATCCAATCGGACAATATAACTGCTTTGGGAAATTTACTTGATAAAACAGCTAGTGATTCTTCTCACTTATCTACAAGTATTAACGATATCCAAAAATTACTAGCTGATATTAAAAATCAGCCAATCCCTAATTTAACTAATGAGACTAATTTGTCAAATGTTGGTAATTTTGACTCAATTACGGTCATTGGAAACTCTAATCTATATAATGTTTCCATCTCCAATTCACTACTAGTTGGGACCACTTTATTTGATCAAAATTCAATTATTTCGCTCGCTTCTGAGTTAAAGCTCTCTGCCCTATCGACAATAAATCTATTTGATGGAGCTGTAATAATTGCTAAAGATGGCACAATTACAACACAAGGTGAAATCATCGCAGAGAAAGGTGTACGAACGAATGAAATCAAGCCACTTACTGATAATGGCCAAGTCACAATTGAAAATTTAGCCGTTAATAAATTAACGATCAATAATATTTCTAGCAACTCTGCGATTATTGCCGCTCCTGATAATTTTACTGAAAATGGTATTTTTGCTCCAGCAATTGAGACCGCTTCAGCCAGCGCTGGTTTAGGAATCTTACCAATAAATCAATCTGAGGTGTTAATTTACAACGCTAGTGTAAAAAGTGATTCTCTCATTTATTTGACGTCAAGCTCCCCTTCCCCAACCAATACTCAACTGACGGTCGTGAAAAAAGAAGACTGCTCTCAACAAACGGTCAGTTGTAAAAAGTATTTTAAAATCGCAATTGATACCCCGACCACTCAGAATATTAATTTCAACTGGTTAATTGTTAATTAATTTGTTGTAGAATAAAAATATGAAGAAGGGTTTCACTTTGATGGAATTATTGATCGTTGTTGCTTTGTTAATTCTGATTGCCATCGTAGTATTGGTCGCACTAAATCCCTGGGGTCAGATCGCTAAAGCTCAGGATAGCAAAAGAAAAACCGAATTAACTCAATTGAATAAGGTTCTAGAAGACTATTATAATGACAAGGGCTGTTATCCAAAACCATCGGAGATATGTTATGATCTGCCCCCTACAAATATCTGTACTGGAGCAGGAAGCCATGTTCTCGATAGTCAAACATGTCATATTTGTGGAAACGAATCAGGTTCACCTACCTTTCCATATCTTTCGACGCTTCCATGCGATCCTCAACATAGTCAAAAGAAATATCTTTACCAAGTAGCTGCTGCGTCAAACTTTTCATGTCCAATATCTACAGACGATGCCACAAATTCTTGCCCTCAATGGTATCGTATATATTCTGATTTGAACAATCAGTCGGATATTTCAATTAAAGATCTCGGTTGTCAGGCTGGCGGATGTGGTTTAGCCCCTAATTACGGATATGAATTTGGTGTCACCAGCCCGAATGAAAAACTAAAAAAAACACCAGCTTATTATTGTTATACCCCATCAAATACCTGTGATAACCAAAGTCCTAAAACATATGAACAGTGTGAAGCAAATCCAAGTTGTATAACTATTTATTCAAGTAGAGAAAACTGTTGTCTACATCAACCAAAACCTATCGGCTGCCCATAATCAGAAAATTGATTTCAAATTTCAAATTTTAAATTTTTATACAATTTTTAAATCTTAATTTATAATTTTAAAACGTTTAGAAATTAGATAATAATATCTATAGAAGTTTTTTTCCCTTTCTAATAATCTAATAGTCTATTTTTGTAGGTTATAAGCGATTGACTAAAATATTACCTTAGTTATATTAAGTGTTAGAGTTAATTTCTAATTTTAAATTTCAAATTTTTATTCAATTTTAAATTATTAATTTTAAATTTATAAACATAAAATACAACCTTGAAGAAAGAGTAACTAAATTAGCAGAAAATATTATTAATTTCTGTAAAGAGATTCCTAAAAATAATATTACGTTTCCTTTAATAGATCAACTAATAAGATCAGGAACATCTATAGGGGCCAATTATACGGAAGCAAATGGTGGAGCGAGCAGAAAAGATTTTAAAAATAAAATAGTAATAGCTAAGAAAGAGGCAATGGAAACTAAATATTGGTTAAGATTAGTAGCAAACTCAGAATATATATTAAAAGATAAATGTCGAATCTTATGGCAGGAAACCCATGAGATTGTTTTAATATTTTCCAAAATAATACAAAATACTTGAAGCGTTTAAAAATTAGATATTTAAAATTATAAATTGATTAGAAATTTGAAATTAAAAATTAAAAATTTCTTAAACCCCCTTGACAAAAAATTCTATTAAATATACATTGTAGTTAGTAATGCAATGAAAAAACATGTTGTTAAAAATGGTCATTTTCCTGTTGTTTTGGTCGCTTCTTTTTTGCTTTTAATCCTCGCTTTTGGATTAATATTTTCAAAGCCTTTTAAAATTCTAAAAGAGGTCGTAGCCGTGGGTGGAACGTCGGTTGGAGAGCTAAATCTTAATGCAAGTGGAACCACCTTTACTCCGGGCGGAATTTGGAAATCCGATGGAACGGTCGGCATCGGGACGACGGCACCAGGTCAAAAACTCAGCATAATTGGAGACATGAGAACAACAGGATTAGTCCAAGCACTTCAAAATGGCGGGGATAATTATATGTTTTCCATGGATGCTGCCAATGCGGCCGGACCTCGTTTACAATTAGGGACTCTATCCACTCCATCTGAATATTTTGAGATTGGTGCATATAATAATAGGAACAATTTTGATTCCAAAACAAGAGATTTGAGGATATATAATGCTGGTGGAGTTGTTTTTTTACAAAATTCTTCCGGCAACGTCGGCTTCGGGACGACAGGACCAAATAGTAAATTGGAGCTTTGGGAGCTAACTGACAGCAAACCAGGCGGTGTACTTGCGGCAGATAAAACCATTCTTAAACTTTCAAGGACAGGTACTCCTGGATATACCTATAATGAAAATGCTGAATTTAGAATTGGTCATGGAGGACCAAGTGCGTGGGGAAGCAAGATAGATTTATATGTTAACGGGGCCAGTAATACTAGCGGTACTCCTGATCAACAAGCTATGACGTGGGATTATAATGGTAACATCGGCATCGGGACAGTGGTGCCAACAACCAAATTGGAAGTAAATGACCAAACATCTGTATCTGCATTTACTGGTGATAATGATACTGGAATTAGAATTCACAGTTACGATTCATCATCAAATAATTATGCTTTACTAGGATTTACTGGTTATTCAGCCTCATATAATAGAAACCTAGCACAAATTGGAGCCAAATTCACGGGTAGTGGCTCATACTTATCTTTTGGAACGAGTGCAAACTATGGGACAGGCATAACAAATGAAGCAATGGTAATAGACTACAACGGCTACGTCGGCATTGGAACGGCGGCACCGGGGTATAAATTAGATGTTGCCGGTACTGTCTATGCAAGCGGTTCGTCGAGAGATTATAAGCAGGATATTAAAAATCTCGAAGTGGATTCCAGTAAAATTTACAACCTTCAACCAGTGAGTTATGATTATAAAAAAGAGTACAAAAATTTGGGTTATACGTTGGCTGGAGGTAGACAGTTTGGTCTAATCGCCGAAGATGCCTATAAGGTCATTCCTGAATTAGTCATCTCCAAAAATGACAAGAAAACTGCTAATATAGATTATGAGAAATTGTCTGTCCTTCTTCTTGCCGAACTGAAGAAGTTAAAAATTACTGTCGACCAACAACAAAAACAGATTAATGAGTTACAAACTATTGTTGGTATAACTAAGCCATGAAAAAACATAAAAAACAAAAAAAACACATTAATTTTATAAAGTATTTTTTTACTTTAAAAAGAATGTTCTTTTTATTATTAACCGGTTTTATTTTATACTTTTTCTTAACTAATCCTATTCAAAAAATTAAGACTGTCAATGCTGCACTGTGTACTTGTACTTATTGTCCTTCTAACGGTACTACCGTATATTTTCTTCCCGTAACGGTCGTTCACTATGTTGCAGGTTGTAGTGTAGTAGATTGTGGCGGAGATGTAATTAGTTATACACTACCATTTGTTGATTATAATAGTGTCACTATCACAACTCTACCTTCTGCAACAGCCACAACGGTTACGTGCTGTTTACCTGGAAAATGTTAAAAATTTTTGGTATAACATGCTAGTATGAATCATAAAAAAATAATTATTATTGGACTCATTGTCCTAGTAGTACTCGCTTTGTTTATGTTTTTTGACTATAAAAAAAATGGATTAAATGGTCAGGATATTTCCCCAAATATCCTCTATCTTACATCTCCTGTGAATTCTCTTTCCGGAAAAGTTGAAAAAATTGAAGGAAACGTTGTTTCGATTTCTAGTCAGTACGTTGTGCCACAAACCGCTCCTATTACAATTAAGGTTATGCCAAACCAACCACCGATCATGCCCGCCCCTCAAGTAAAAACAATAACCTATAAACTGCTCGTCACAGATAAAACTCAAATATTTCAGCCAGCATCAAATATTAATTACCTATTTAAGACGACTCCTCTTAGTGCCCTTGGTCTTCCTGCCGCCATGGCTTCCACTCCCAAACTAACGATGAAAAATATTAAAGTTGGTCAATATATAACGGTAAATAGTCAAACTGATCTTAGAACATTATTGAAGAATACATTTGAGGCAACGATGATTAATCTGCCTCAGGTTGCTAATACATTAAGCGGTAAAATTGTAAACATAACAAGTAATACTCTGATTCTTAGAGCTTTTCCTCCCGTAGCCGCTGGTCCACCTATGGTTGCTATGAATATTGTGCAGTCCACTCTTCAAGAAAAAGAATATACTATAAATATTACGCAGGATACCGAGATATCCCGTAACGTCTATAGCGCTACCATAGTCCCTGGAGGAGAATCCCCAAAACCGGAAAAACTTGCTATGTCTGATTTGAAAGTAGATATGCAAGCAACTGTGTATACCACCGAAGATGTTCTTGAAACACAAACGCTTACAGCTTTACGTATCGAGCCTGTTCAAGTAATGCAAAACATCATTCCAGTTTCCCCAGATGTTCCAACCGCTTCTGATGTCCCTTTATTAAAACCATAGAATGGAAAATTTGATATTTTATTTATTAGGTTTTGGAATTTTATTGCTTGTCTTTATTTCTACTATCCAGATTTTAATTTCAAAAAAAATCTCCTGGAAAAGAATGCCTTTTGACAATCTGATTGTACTTTTTTTAACGTCTGTTGCTTTATCAACTTTATTCTCATCCCCTAATAAAATTCAGGCGTTACTCAACCCGAATTTTGGGCTATTAATGATGATTTTTATGGCAGTTTTGTATTTTTATATTTCACATAACAATGGAACAATGAAACAATGGAACAATTTAACAATTTTTTCATCCGTTTTTTTATCATTAATCACAATCGTTTTCTATTTTCAACCCTTCAAAAATATTTCACCCGGTTTTACCCCCGTTGGTTCACAATTAGATCTGGCGGTTTTATTGGTATTTTTTGTAATTTATGAGATAGTGTCATTCCCGCGGAGGCGGGAATCCATTCAATCATGGATCCCCGTTTTCACGGGGATGACATTAATATTGAATTTTGTCGCCATATTTCTCACAATTTATTCGCTTGTAAAGGTACGGACAGGTCTAGACCTGTCCCTACAATTACCGATGCCCCCTTTCCGGCTGTCTTGGTTTGCCGCTCTTGAATCTTTAAAAAACCCACTGACGGCATTAATTGGGGTCGGTCCTGATAATTTTGCCGCTATTTTCACCCGAGTTAAAGATTTTGCCTACAACCAGTCACCACTTTGGCAGTTTGAATCGTTTAGCGTTTCTCATTCCGCAATTTTGCAAATTATTACCGAAACGGGAATTTTCGGGTTAATAACGTTTGGATTATTGATTTTTTCCGTTTTCAAACAATTTGTAGGGGTCGGGCGTGACCGACCCGTATCAATTATTTTATTTGTTTATTTAATTATTTGTTTATTTGCCTTTCCTCCATCTTTGATCGTCTGGTTTTTGTTTTTCGTAACGTTGGGTTTGATAAATCAAACCCCTACGACCGATGTACGGACAATTCATGAATTGTCCCTACCCATCTACATCGGCATTATTGCTATTTCTTTTCTTTTAATCGCCACTTCCGGCTATTTTCTTGGTCGCTCTTACGCTTCTGAATATTATTTCAAAAAATCAGCCGATGGTTTTACCAATAAAAATCTTAGAGAAGTTTATGAAAACCAAAGACAGGCGATTATTTTAAATCCCTTTATTGAAAGATTTCACACTAATTTTGCCCAAACAAACTTTGTTATTGCCAACAATGTATCTTCCAAAATTAAAAACAATAAATTGTCTGAACAGGACCGGCAAACTATCACTCAGGCCATCCAAGCCGGCATTGCCGAAAGCAAGACATCGGTTTCTTTGAACCCACAAAAGGCTGTTAATTGGCAAGGTCTTGCCGCAGTTTACTTGAATATTATTAATACGGCTAAGGATGCCGATGCCTGGACAATTTCCGCTTATCAACGGGCAATTTTAGCCGATCCACAAAATCCAAACTATCGAGTTGCACTAGGTGGAGTTTATTATTCCCAAAAAAAATACGATGACGCCTTAAGATTTTTTGAACAGGCGGTGACCTTGAAACCTGATTGGGCTAACGCAAACTATAATTTAGCCTGGGCTAATTTTCAAAAGAAGAACTATCCTCAGGCCGTTAACGCCATGCAAAATGCTTTAAAACTGATTGATCCAAAGAAAGATAAATCTGATTATGAAAAGGTCAAGAAAGAACTAGAAGATTTTAAGAAGATGCTGCCAAAAACAAAATAATTGTAGGGGCGTGATTTATCACGCCCTATTTGAGAAAATTCAACGGATTTAACAAGGCCCCTCCCGATCTGATTTCAAAGTGTAAATGAGTTCCGGTTGATCTTCCAGTTGAACCCATGAGTCCGATTTGAGACCCTTGACCAACGGAATTACCAGCTTCGACTGAGTATGAAGAAAGATGTCCGTATAATGTTTGATATCCATTACCGTGATCAATTATGACATGGCAACCATAACCCCAGTCAAGACAACCTGCATAAACAACAGTTCCAGAATCGGCAGCCAAAACTGGTGGCTGAGAAGGATTAGCGATATCTAATGCCATATGATATGCAACCGGATATTGAGTGATACCGCCCGAGGTCGGCCAAATGAAACTTGATGACCCGTGGACTCCGGCTTGAATTGAAGCAATAAATTGAGTCTGAATCACCGGTTTATTTTCAATAATACCACCTGGGACAAAGAGACTTTGACCTGAGCTAAGGGCAAAAGTATCGGAATCGGCAAAATTATTTAAAGGAAAATTGACAATGTTTTGAGCCGTGACATTATATTTTTTGGCAATTGAATAAACGGTTTCTCCAGTTTCCACTTTGTGGACGATACCATCAAAAGGTGGGATTTCTAGAGATTGTCCGGGTTTAATCAGGTCACTTTTTAAATTATTTGACCATTTAATACTGTTAACAGTAATGTTAAATTTTTTCGCGATTGAAGCTAAACTATCACCCCCAAGAACTCGATAACTAACAATTTCCGGTTTCACGGAATAAACCGTTCCTAAATTACCACCGTAAGGATTATAGGAAAGAACAAGGGCCTGATAGTTATTATTGCGATTATTTAAATTGGCAAGAAAAGGAGCATTTTCAGCAATGATTGGACCACCAACTATAGCGGCCGCCACAATCATTAAAAAAGAAGTATTTAAAAATGACGATGAATATTTTCCCCTCTTAACAATTAAAAAAGCAACGATAACATCTTTTACGCCCTCAAACACCTGTCCCGCGTTTAAAAGACGGGATGAAAAGTAGTTTTTTAAAAAGATAGTAAACTCGCCTATTTCATTCATAAAACAGGCTTCTATTATACCACGGATACGATTCCCCTGTAGAGACGCAAAATTTTGCGTCTCTACGACAGGGGAAATGAATCAAACCATTGCCGATGTTATTCTCTCAAGCGCCACTTCAAAAGCTGCTTGTTTCAAAGGCATCTTTTTTGCAACTGATTTGTTCCAGATTGCCTCAAAGGCCCTTTCCATCATAACTTTTAGCTTGTCATTAACTTCTTTTTCCGACCAAAAGTATCCGGCTTTACCCTGAACCCATTCAAGGTAAGAAACGGTTACTCCTCCGGAATTAGCTAAGACGTCAGGAACGATTATCTTGCCTTTTTTAGCCAAATATTCGTAAGCTTCAGCCGTCAACGGGCCATTGGCCATTTCAACGATGATCCCGGTCTTGATCTTAGCCATGTTTTTCTCATTGACCATGTTCTCAAGAGCGGCTGGAACTAACACGTCAACGTCTAATTCCAATAGTTCTTCGTTGGAAATAGTTTTGCCGTATGAAACGGTTCCCTTTTCTTTTTTATTTTTTAAAGCGCGATCCAGATCGACTCCATTTTTATCGTAAACTCCTGATTTGGAATCAGAAATCGCCACCACTTTAAAACCAACTTCTGTTGCCAGTTTGGCAAAGTAATAACCGACATTTCCAAATCCTTGGACGGCGACTGTGGTTCCTTTGGCTTTTTTCTTTAATTTAGAAAGTAAAGACAAAGTGACAAACAATCCGCCTCGTCCGGTTGCTTCGGTTCTCCCTAAGCTTCCACCCATCGAGACTGGTTTTCCGGTAAATGTGGCCGGACTTTTATATCCAATTATTTTTTGATATTCATCAAGCATCCAGCTCATTATTTCTGGAGTGGTATTGACGTCAGGAGCCGGGACATCGATATCTTCTCCGATGACATGGGCAATCCTTGCTGCAAATGCCCGGGAAAGCCTTTCCAACTCTGTTTTTGACAGTTTTTTTGGATCAACGACAATTCCACCTTTTCCTCCACCATATGGAAGACCGGCAACGGCACATTTGATTGACATTAAAGTTCCCAAAGCTTGAACTTCTTCACGAACTGTGTCATGATGAAAACGAATTCCACCCTTGTAAGGTCCAAGAGCGCTATTATGTTGGATTCTCCAACCCTTAAAAACCTTTTTCTTACCATTGTCCATTGTGATGGTCAAAGCAAATTCATGAGCAAACTCCGGCTCAATGAGACGTTTGATCATCTCTCCGTCTAACTGCATTTTTTCGGCGGTTTTAGTAATAAGTGCTTGTGCCGATTCAAGCATCTTTTTTCCTTGACTATCCATACGTTTTGAAAAAAACAAATTTATAATTTGTATGGGTTTGATAAATCAAACCCCTACATTATTTGACATTTTCTAAATATCTCTCAACATCCAACGCTGCCGCAACTCCCGTTCCAACCGATGTTGCCGCCTGGCGATAAATATGGTCAACACAATCTCCCGCTGCAAAAACTCCCCTAACCGAAGTTTGAGTCGCATAATTTACGTCAAACTTCGGAATTTTCTCCCGCCAGAGGCGGGATTCAATTTTTAATGAATTTTCAATGTTTAAATTTTCAATTCCTATTCGATCTGTTGTTAATATATAACCTTTCTTATCCAATTCTATTTTATCTTTAAATAAATCTGTATCCGGCTTATGACCAATAGCAACAAAAACACCATCCAATTTCAAATTTCGAATTTCAAATTTCGAATTTCGAATTTTTATTCCTTCAACATGTTTCTCCCCGAGTATCTCCTCAACGGCTGCATTCCAGATAATTCCGATCTTCTTATTTTTCAAAACCCTTTCCTGCATTATCTTTGATGCTCTGAAAAAATCCCGTCGGTGAATAATATATACCTTTTTAGCAAATTTTGTCAAGGTTAAAGCTTCTTCAAGAGCAGTATCTCCCCCACCAATTACCGCCACTGTTTTTTCACGAAAGAAAAATCCATCACAAGTAGCGCATGCTGACACGCCTTTGCCCAATAAACGAGTTTCTGAAGGAAGATTTAACCATAGAGCCTTCGCACCAGTGGCGATGATGACTGATTTTGTTTTAATTAAAGACTGTCTTTGGTTAAAGACAGTCTTTATTGGTTCGGAAAAATCAACCTTTAATACATTCTCATCCACGATTCTTGCTCCAAATTTTTTTGCCTGATTCCTCATCTTCTCGATCAATTCAGAGCCAAGGATTGATTCAAAACCTGGATAGTTTTCAACTTCTGAAGTCAGGGTCAATTGACCGCCTGGAGGTGATCCGGCAAAGACCAAAGGCTTAAGATCGGCTCTCGCCAAATAAATAGCAGCAGAAAGTCCTGACGGCCCACCACCGATTATGATTACATTCTCTATCATAATTAACCTAATTGATCTAATTGCTCTAATTGACCTAAATAATTTCCAATCCCCAATTTTTGGTAATTGGGATTTTTTTAGAAATTAGGTTAATTAGAAATTAGAAATTTATAAATTAATGGCTCTCTCCACCATTCTCCCAATTTTCACACTATCCTCATTGGGTATCAATTTACAGATATCAGATATTACTATTTCTTTGGACAGTCCGTCAATAGCTTTTTTAACGGCCGAGATTTGTTGAAGTACATCCGAGCATTCCCTTTTTTCACCTAACATCTTTTCTATACCCCTCAACTGGCCAATAATTCGATTAACTCTTTTCTTTGTGTCTTCCATACTGGGTACCAGTATAGAGTATGTGAGTTAGGAATGTCAAGTCAAATTTAATTTTCAATTATCAATTTACAATTTTCAATAAATTTTCATTTGATCAATTTTTCAATTGAAACATTGAATCATTGTTTCATTCAATGTAAATTGAAAATTACAAGTTGATATATTCCTATAGTTCCCAAAAAAACTATATCAAAGTAGCCTATTAGTAGATCATTTACGCACCCTTACTCAAGGAGTCCAAAAATTCCTGGTTATTTTTAGTTTTAGTAAGCTTTTCGGTTAACGCAATCAATCTTTCTTCCCCATTTAATAAATTCAACATTCTTCTTAAGGTATTAACTTTATTCATGGTTTCTTTATCAAACAGAAGCTCCTCATGACGGGTACCGGATTTTTCCGCATCAATAGCTGGAAAAATTCTGCGGTCGGCAAATTTACGATCCAAATGGATCTCCATATTACCGGTTCCCTTAAGTTCTTCATAAATAAGATCATCCATTCTCGACTCGGTTCCAATCAAAGCCGTACCCACTATCGTCAAACTTCCGCCTTCTTCGCAGTTACGGGCCGCTCCAAGGAATTTTTTAGCCGGATACAAGGCAGATGGATCAAATCCACCCGATAAACTTCGACCACTATTAGTGACAGATAAATTCAAAGCTCGTGCGAGGCGTGTTACGGAATCCAAAAGGATAATAACGTCATAACCGACCTCAACCAATCTTCGGGCCCGATCCAAAGCTAGATTAGCCACTTTGATCTGTTGACGTGGAGATTCATCAAAATTTGAGGCAGCTACCTCACCCTTAATAAATCTTTTTATTTCGTTGACCTCTTCCGGTCGCTCACCGATTAGTATCGCCATCAGATAGGCTTTTGGATAATTAGTGCCGATTGCTTCAGCGATTTCCTTTAAGAATGTTGTTTTACCTGCCTTTGGTTGTGAAACAATTAAAGCTCTCTGACCAAAACCAATTGGAGCAATCAAATCGATGATTCGGGTCGATAAAACGTCTTTTGTCGTCTCCATCTTCATCTGCTTGCTTGGATGAAGGGCAGTCAGCTTTTCAAAATCCTTGCGCTTGGCACTTTGCTCTTCGGTCATTTCAATACCGTTTATTTTTTTTATCAAAAGTAACGAATGAAATCTTTCTCCGGCCTTAGGTGGACGAGCCAAACCCTCAACCTCATCACCCCGTCTTAACCAAAATCTGCGGATTTGAGAAGTAGAAACGTAGATATCCTGGTCCGGACTTAAAACATAGTTTTGTCTTAAAAATCCATAGCCACCAAAAGTGATATCTAAGATTCCTTTAGCTTGATAACTGATCTTTAGATCTTCTTTTAACCTTTCCTCAACTGGAACATCATATCTTTGTTGGGTAGTCTGTGCTGGTAGATGAGGTTTGACGGCCATTAAAGGCTTTTCTACAACAGGCATAATTGGTTTTGATTCAACTCCCGAAATCAATTTTGACATATCGAGAGGGGGGTCGGAGACTATTTTTTTCGATGCTACCATAAGACTTAAAAAATATTTTTCTTGTAAGTAATACTTGCTTTGAGGAACCAGAGATCCTCCGTAAAAAGGGTTGTTTTGGTCTTTTTCCCTATTGAAAGTAAAGGGTTAAATGCCTCCTGATGAAAATATTCATCAAGAAAATCATTTTTCTCAGGAGCCCTTTGGCCCCCAATTCCCTTGATTTGAATTGCGTAAAGAAAAAGATTTATTTTATCTCCCTATTTGGAGGATCTGATTCAAGTATACAATGCTTATTTGTTTTGTCAAGGAGTAAACAAGACCTAATAATTATTATTTCTTTTTTTTATGTATACAAACAGTCCTGAGGCAACCACAACCAATAGAATTAATATTAAAATTATTATCAAGATCATTGGATTGAAAGTATTTTTAGTCGAAGGAGCCACCTGACTATTTTGTTTGGGACGACTGACAATATTATTCAATTCGCCAGTAGCCGGATTGATTATTGGTTGATCGCTTTTGGTCGCCTTCATTAGATCAATACTTCCGGAGTCCAAATAACTTTTATTTTTGCCTACAAATTCTGACGTACTATTGGTTATTTTTTCTTTAGTGACCGGATTTATAAATTCAAAATAATATTCGAGGTAAGGTAGTTTATTGGTATAGATCGTAAAGAATCCGCTATCATCGGCTTTTGTTTGATAGAACAACTTATTATTGATCTTTAACTTTACCAAGACATCGGCTCCGGGAATTTTTGCCCCTTGCTTGTCATAGACGTATCCTTCGACATAACTTAAGATCGGCTCAAAATAAAAAGCTTTTTTGCTATTTGGATCTTGGACAAGGGAGCCGGCATTCAAGGTTTCAACTTTCTGATTATTTTTATAAAGATCCAGGTTATTTAAGTCAACTTTACTGGCGGTAATCTGAAGTTTTTCTTGTGGGACTTTGCTTTTTTCGATCGCGATTGTAAACATTCCGATATTGTTGGCATTAACACACTTACCGACAGTCTTTCCAGTGTCGTCGACCAAACAAACTGAGGCCATTGGGAAGGTTTCTCTCCCTGTATAGACAATAAAATTGCCCATACTTTGAGATTTTAAAGTACCGTTGACGATCTGGGCAACTGCTCCCCGATATGGGGTTGATATCGGTTGAAATGGAATATCATAATGAGTGACAATATTGGTTTTTTCAATAATATTTGTTCTTGGGTAATACAGGTCGGAGTAAATCTTTGACCAGTTAGGACTTAGTTTAGGGGTCGATGAAAAAGTATGGCTTGTGACTGGGACCGCCTTAATTTGATAGGTTCCCTCTTTTTCTACCTGAATGTTATAAACACCGTCTGGCCCAGTAAAATCATTACTCCAATTATATTTTTGAATGGCTTGATTACCTGTCAGGATATCAATTAAAGTTACCTCGGTGTCCGCAATCGGTTCCAATGACACAGCATCAAATACTCGACCGTATGGGTCCCAAGAGATTGTTTTACAAGTTGTCTGTAAACTATTTGTTGTTGCCTGAATTTGTTGTTTAAGAAAATCCAATTCGGATAGCTGTTGACTAGCCGCCTGGCCAGTTGGAGCTGGAGTCTCTCCCCCTTGACCAAGGTCAGTAATTACTGTTGGAGCAGCACCAACAGCTGAAAAATCACTATTTGTGTGCCGGGCCGTGTCCTGTTTTACAACGATATCAATTGGCCCAAAAGGCAAAAGTCCAGTGACTCCAGGATTTAATTTATTTTCAATAATTTCACATGGTTGATCAACCACCGGCTGAAGGGTTGCCAAGGCACCGTTATTGGCATCGCTAGCAACATGTCCACAATGTACACATCTATTTCTTTCTCTGTCTGATAAGGAAGGATCGGAGCAGGAAACACCTCTGTCAACACCAGAATATTCACTGCAACTGCCCATTGCATCCATTTGAGCTGCAGACGAATTAATTCCCTGATTCCAAACACAGGTACAACCTGTTGGAGAATCACAGGTACCTTTTAATTCATAAGTGGCTGTCTGAATCGGTCGCGCCCCTCCGTGAGGAATATCACCGACAAATTCCGCCGCAAGACAGGTGCGGATCTGTCCTTGCTCCGAAAGATGGGAAATATCATCTAAATTATCAGCTGAATTTTCATTTAACTGAGCAAATGTTGTTTTGATCAAATATGAAGACATCAATATTAATACAAAAACCAAGAAAACTTTAATCTTTTTAGCCATACTTAATTTATAGTCATTTTTAAAAAAATAATCAAGTCCGATTTTGCTATACTTAATCGATGAAAATAAAATCATACATTTTTTTGGTAGTTTTATTACTTATCTTATTTTTTATTCTCGGCGTCCGTTACGGCCAAAGTGTCGAGAAAAATAATAAAGTGGTCGATTATATTTTGAAGATAACACCAACAAAGACTGTTCCTAGCCCAACTCCAGTTAAATACATCGACTACAAAAGTAAAAAGTGGGGAATAAAATTTACTTTCCCAAGTAATTTGGAAATTAAAGAAGATGCGACCGCTCCGGCAATATTATTTAATAATAAAAAATATTAAGTAATAGCTAAATATGCCATATACGCAGTTGAAAATATCCTTTCATCAACGTCAATTATTGGTTTGTCAGCATCAGCCAATTGGAGTAATTGCCTAGCTCTATCAGCGGTTGTCTTATTTAATTGATTATTTTTTTCTAATTGACCCGTCTTTATAGATAATATTTCTTCTATATCAATTAACTCTTGTCTTAGTAAAGACAAACCTTTGAATAACCCAGATAAATTAAGTTTTGGAAATATTTTAAAAACTTCTTTGCTGATAAATTTATCTCTCTCCTCAGATGTTACTAATCGAATATAGTCTTGACGTAATTCTCCGATTATCTGATTACTAACTTGATGTTTAATTAATAATTCTGTAAGCAAATCAGCTTCTGCTTTTAAATACGTATCTAGAAAAATACCATAATTATCCTTCTGTTCCAAAAGTTTTGGGATTGCTTTAATTAAAAAATGTGATTTTATTTCCAAAGCATATTTGAAGCCTGCCATTAACCAAGGTGGTAAATCCATAGAGTCTAATCTCCTCATTTCAAAAAGCAAACGACTAAAATCGTCGGGAGAAAATGTTGAGTCAGCAAGTAATATTCTTACCTGATATTCCTCATTAATGTCGAGGGGTAACCCTTGAATAATTTTTTTATGAATTTCTTGTAAATTTTGTGATATTTCATCTTTAACTCTTCCATCGTCCCTATAAATGATCGATTCAATTGGGGCAAAAAACGGACGTGGTTCTTTTTTCATAGTGATAAAAGTTTTTGCAGTTGATAACTCGGGAGGCAAAATACTATCTAGTTTATCAATTGCTGCAAATACTTTCGAAGAAGCAATCATGGCACTAATTTCACTTAAATTCATGTCTTTCTTACTAGCGCTTTTTGAATTAATGAATTGTAACCCCGTATTAATTAATTGATATAGATTGTTTTCTGTTCCAAATTTTTCTTTAAAAAAACTCTCTGAGATGTTCAGTTTTTCAAATAATTCTGGAAGAATTAAATCATGCAAACTAATTGTTTTATTATTTTCTATTTGACTTTTTACTAAATCTAGCATTTTTGGTTGAGTGTGATATAGGCAGTGGATGAATGTTGAAATAAGAATTTTTTTGTAAACATGGTCATCTGTTGGATTAGATCCGTTTTCCTTAACTATCGCATCAAACAGGGCTTTGTTTTTTAATAAAAAACCAAGCGCCAATAAAGCCCCTCCTTCTGTATGATTTTTTTTCCCGGTTGGTAATAGCTCTAAAATATCATGAAATCTTATTGTTAAAAATTGAGAAAGTGTGTTAAAAAGCAGATTTGGATTACTTCTATAGCTTCTGTCATTTTTGAGAAATTCTTTGAGAATTTTTTCCAACCGTCTTTGATGCGAATAACCATGATCGGTATTTATCTCCAGCTGAGAATCGATCAGCTCATTCCCAAGACTTTTTCTAAAATCATAAAAAAGTCTGTTGGATGTATTTTCAAAAAACATAATTTCAAAATATTGAGTTGCTTCATAAGGGGCTTTTTCATTTTTTCCCGAAGCACGCTTTAAATATTCTTTTATTGACCTGAAATCGTCTACTTGAAACTTATGGCCAATAAAGTTGACAATATTTACTCGTTCATTTAAAAGATCCACTGGACTGATAGTAAATTTTGGCCAATCAAAGGCTGTCCCTGAATTAAGAATATAACTCGATCGATCTTTTGTTAGAATTTCTCTTCCCATGTTATTTTTTAAGCATATCGTAAGCTAATACTAACAAATTTTTATTACTATATTCAATTTTTTAAACTAATGAAGAATCAATATTATAATATAATAGGATATGTATAAAAATAAAAAATTATCTCTTGCCTATTTCGGTTCACCTGACTTTTCGGCTGATTTTCTTGAAAGGTTAATTACTGACACTACAATTAATCAATTAATCGAAGTGAAGCTTGTTGTCACCCAGCCAGACCAAAAGGTCGGCCGAAAACAAATCTTAACTCCGACTCCGGTAAAAGTAATTGCCGAAAAATATAAAAAAAGTGAAAATACCAAATTTTTTGCGGTTTATTGTTTTCCGCCAAAAAATTTCGGTATCGAGCTTAAAGATATTGACCTGGCTCTCGTCTATGCTTATGGCGATTTAATTCCCAAAGAATTACTCACTCTTCCCAAATTCGGTTTCTGGAATATTCACCCATCGCTCCTGCCAAAATATCGCGGCCCCTCCCCGATTGCTACTCCTTTAATAAACGGAGACAAAACTACCGGAGTAACCATCATCAAAATGGACGAAGAGATAGACCACGGCCCTATTATTGCTCAAGAAAGTTATACTATCAAAGATACGGATTATAGGACGGATTTAGAAACTAAATTAACTAATTTAGCCTTTGAAATGTTTAAAAAAACTGTTACCCAGTTAACGGGTTCACGGGTTAACGAGTTAAAAACAAAAGAACAAAATCACAAAGAGGTAATTTTTACAAAAAAACTTTCCAAAAATGATGGGTTTGTTGAATTCAAAAATTTGAAATTAAAAATTAAAAATTCCTCTGAAGATTTATATAACCTGTTCAGAGGTCTTTATCCTTGGCCAGGAATTTGGACCCTTTTACCTAACGGCAAACGTCTGAAAATAACTGGAATGAATATAGCACGGGTCGGTCACGACCGACCCCTACAGATCACCCGCGTTCAACTAGAGGGCAAAAACGAGGTTGACTTCCCTACCTTCAACAAGGCCTATAATATCTTCTAAATCTGGTATAATGGTAGTATAAATTCGCAAATAATCAAATGAACTTCACGACTTTAGAAAATAGGGTGTCGGAGCGAGGGAATCCAAAAAAAAATCTACTTAAAGATCTCCATGACTATATTGGAATTTTTGAGGGTAAAAGATTACACCCTCTTGATCGAGAATTTACTACTCAAATTCTGTCTGACTTCATTCGATCAAGAAATAGCCGAGCTGACGCAATAGAAAAGAAAGACTATATTGATTTTACTAAAGATATTGAAAAGCTGTTGATTTATCCAATTTTTGGAGTTGATTGTATTGACGGTCGAGTTCTTCCAGCCTTGATTGCCGGATTAGTTGCTAAAATTGGTGGTTTTTTAAGAATTCCTGCTGGAGACCCAAAGGAATTCGTTCAACAATTAGGAGGCGGTATTTTTAATAGAACAGTATTAAATAATGGGTCGAATTTTGCCAAAAGACTCGATGAAGCCTTTGACAATAGAGGGGATGATGTCGTTGAAATACTTGATAGCCACGTAAAATGCGCAGCTCGAGAAATAGAAGAAAAAAAAAGATTTAAAAATAGCTCTATTCCAGATCATGGTCTTTTTGCTGACGTCATGAGGAAAAAAAATATTGCTGATGCAATGGTTAGTTATGTAAAAACAAATAACAAAAGATACGAAACTTCAAAAAGAGTACACCCAATTCAAATAAGTTTTGATCCACATAATGGATATTTATATATGGGGTTGGAAACAGAAAAAGCGATTAAAAAAGCACAACAAAATGGCAACCAATTTACTGATCATGTGTTAACTGAACTTTCAGCAGAAGGAAAGATTATCTCGACTTATCAGATAGCTCATGAGCAGAATGTTCAAGAAATATTAAGAAACAAATATTTTCATGTCGATTGGGAAAATAAATATGTCGATACGGCCAAAAAATTTTGGTCAAACATCAAAAAAATTATTGATGAAAGTCCAGATTTTTTTAATAACCTGGAGGGTCGTGTAAGATCTGTATTCCCTGACATAAATGATGCAAATGAAATTAAAACTAGAACTATACTCGTATTAGCAAATTTATATAGTGGATTTTTATTAAATACAAAAGGAATTTATCCATATTCTGAACATACCGAAGAAATCATAGTTGTCTCGGAAGGTGGATATAGCCCCTATAAAGTCGCATCTTTTGGCATACATATTCTTGATGAACCAAATATTCCTAAAGCGGCTAAATTAGCTTATGATCTTATTAGGAATAATCGAAAAGAAAATAGGGCAAATTTTGGATATCAAATTTTTGAGCCTAACAAAAATCCTTTCGAGACTTATAATCCAAAAAGGCGAGCTGCCTATAACGAAGCTCCCGTTCCAATCGTAGTTGAAGAGGTCGTTCGTTTTAATAAATTAAAAAATGAAGTCAGTAAAATTGGAAGCCAAAAAAATTTGGAAGAAGAAAGATTTTGGAAGGAAATGAACAAAATAAAAGATTGGTCATTTTTAAAAGAAATTAATTGGATTGATATGAATGATGACGAATTTAAAATATATTTGAGAGGACGTCTTTCTATTTATTCTATAAGAGATCAAAGAGTTTATGAAGAAATTAATAATCTCAGAAATCGAGTTGCGTCTTTATATAAAGATAAGACTGTATATGCTAATGAAATAAACCCTCTTGAAAAAGCTGTTTCACCAGCTAGACTTGTTTATGAAAGAAAATTAGCTATATTATCGATAATAGGAGATAAAGAACGAGGTGCACGAGTTATCATTCCTTTTTTTGCTAGTTTAAAGAATATCGACTTCGACTAGTCATTATGTAGTCATAATTTATTTGTCAAACACCCTTTATTAGATTAAATCTCTATTTATCCTCTCCCTTATCCCCTCAAACAACTTCTCCATCACCCACAAATTATGAAAAGTGGCCAGAGTGTAGCCGAGGATTTCCCGCTGTTTGAATAGATGATGAAGATACGATTTGGTAAAATTTTTGCAAACATAACACTCGCAATCAACGTCAACTTTTTCAAAATTATTTTTATAAATGCTTTTATTAATATCTATTTGTTGGGAAAGCGAAGGTCTTAAATTTTTTTCACTTTCGGGGTGTAGGGGTCCTCCTTGATAAATAGTGCCCATGCGTGCTAGACGAGTAGGTTCAACGCAATCAAAAGTATCAATCCCATATTTCACTAGCTCGATTATATCGTCTATTTGGCCTACGCCAAGTAAATGAACCGGCCGGTCTTTTGGTAGATAGTTGGAAACCCAACGAACTTGGTCGCGCATTTCGGCCTTTGTCTCCCCGACCGACACTCCCCCGATTGCGATGCCGGGAGTCCCTTGAGAAACCACAAACTCTGCCGATTTTTTCCGCAAATCTTCAAAGATTCCGCCCTGAATTATGCCGTAGAGGAATTGGTTATGGGTTACTTGGTTACTTGGCAAAGGCGAGTGACCAGAATTTTTTGCGACTTGGGATTCCCCGCTTCCTGCGGGGAGGGTTCCCACTGGAGACAAAAAATTTTGGGAACTCACCTTATATTTGATACAGCGTTTTAGCCATTCGTGAGTTCTACTCATCGCTTTTTCCGCATATTCATGGGTGGCTGGATAGTAAGTGCATTCATCAAACGCCATATTGATGTCCGCCCCAATCTTTCTTTGAAACTCCATTGACTTTTCCGGCGTAAATTCAATCAGAGTCCCATCAAAAGTCGAGCGAAATTTCACCCCATCTTCAGAAATTTTTACCAGAAAAGGCTCCTCTTCTCCACGAACATCGGCTTTTCTAGTTTCATTTTGCGAAGGCGAGATACCTAAATTTTTTCGACTTTGGACCTCGCGACTGCGAAGCGGCTCCAACAGAGACAAAAATTTATGGGATCGCGCCTTCTCAGTTCGGGCTAAAGAAAATACTTGAAATCCACCCGAATCGCTCATCGTAAAAATATCAAGATTTGAATATTTTTGAATTCCTCCCGCCTTTTCAATAATATCTGCTCCCGGATGGGTAACCAGATGATAAGTATTAACACACGATCCTTGGATCCCGATTTCTTTTACTTGCTGTGGAGTTAAGGTTTTTATCGTTCCTTTGGTGGCCGCAGCCAGAAAGGCCGGTGTTTTAACCACTCCATGATCGCTGTGTATCTCGCCCAGTCGAGCCTTGGATTTACTAGACCGGTGAGAAACTTTAAAAAAATTATTCATATAATTATGTATCTCATTCTACCAAACAAAATTTACCATCTTGACAAATAAAAATAAAATATCTATATTTAAGGAATGGTTAAAAAATCTAAAAAAGTTTCTCGTAGAATTACTAAAAGTATTTCAAAAAAGGAAGTTCATCAAACAAATTATTTTGCCTTGGTGATTTTTACAACCATTGTTGTTGGCCTTCTAATTCTAACTGGGATGGTGTTTGATATAAAATCGGCTTGGGGATTTTAAAGAATCAGCATCGCATCTCCAAATGAATAAAATCGAAAATCATTCTTAATAGCTATATTATAAAGATCAACTAAGTGAAGCTTTGCCCATTTATACTGCAGAAACGCCTCAACCAACATCATTAGGGACGACTTTGGGAGATGAAAATTGGTAATCATAACGTCGACCATCTTAAAATCGTAAGGAGGAAGAATAAATAAATTTGTTTTTTTTAGAGGCGAAGATGCCAAATTTTTTTCACTTTCGGGGTGTAGGGGTCTCCGCTGTGATAAAAAATTTCGGTATCGAGCCTCAGATTCAATTGTTCGAACTACAGTCGTCCCGACCGCCACCAATTTTTTTTCTTCATACTTCAATCGTTTAATCGATTGAAGTGTCTTTTCATCAATTTCATAATATTCGTTATGAAGTTTTTTTTGCTGAATATTTTTGTCGATGATCGGGGCAAATGTCCCAAGTCCAACGTGAAGAGTGACAAAAAGTCGCTCAATCCCCTTTTTTTCCAATTTATCAAAAACGCTGTCAGTAAAATGTAAAGAGGCAGTTGGCGCCGCCGATGACCCATCGGTTTTAGCAAAGATCGTTTGATATTTTTTTAACAGATCGTCTCGTGACAAAGGGCTTTTTTTTAAGTAAGGCGGGATTGGCATCGCACCATATTTTTTTAAGAGAAAAAATAAATGTTCCCGGTTAAAATTAAACTGTAGATCAAAAATATTTTCTTTTTGGGAAATTATTTCTAAAAAATTCTCTTGATTAAAATAAATTTTTTCCCCAACGGTAATTTTTCTATCCGCCATCACTTTAACAACCCGTAAACTCGTTAACTCGTTAACAAGAAACAACAAAATAACCTTCCCTCCATTTTCCTTCTTCATAGTAACTCGAGCTGGGAGGACTTTTGTATTGTTCATCACCATAAACGAATCTTTTGGAAGATATCTGTCGAGATTATAAAAATGATCAAATGTTATCTTGTCGACGGCCGTCTCATAGATAAATAGTTTTGAAGAATCGCGGGGAACGGCCGGGCTCAAAGCCAAATTTTTCTCTGGCAATAAATAATTGTAGTCGTCTAAATTCATCGTAATATAATTAAATAGATTCCCACAACAAGAAAAGCGCGACGCTTAATTTTTTTCGACTTGGGAGTCCCCGAAAAGGGGAGGGTTCCCGCGGAGAAATAAAATTCAGTGGCGCGCTTTGAACTTCAGTTATTTATAATATTCTTTTACTTGGAAAAGGAAATACATTGAGATCAACCCACCAATGATCAGTCCTCCAACATTAAAGCTGACAATATTTTGGACAACGCCAACGAGTGCGCTCCAATATAATAAAGTCCAAGCTTTTTTTGATCTGGAAAATAATCCTGGAATAGCTAAGGCCTCAAGCACAACCATGAGTCCTAAAAATACAACGTTAACTATAAATCCAACTCCTAAAAATGGTCGTCCAGACATCATTCCTCCAACAAATCCCAAAGGCGCTAAAATCGCTCCGGCTCCAAGCAAAGCTAAAACTCCCGGAATGCCCATAAGTACACCGATGATGGCCAAATAAGGAGAAAATTTAACGATTATCTCTTTCCATTCTTTTGGTAATGACGGGGCCTTTTTTACCAAGTATTCTTCCAATATCCCCTCTAATTTATTAAACGTTCCACCAACATCAACCTTTTCGTTCGCGGCTTTTGTTGCCATATTTATTTAAAATTAATAATTTATAAAATTAAACTTGCTAATGATTATACCCAAACTCATAATAGTAATCCACCTAATATTGCCAAAGCCGGGAAAATAAACATCCACCAATTTGAAATGCCGGTTACTGGTGGAGCAGGCTGAACAGTTGTTTTCGCAAGAATTATTTCTGTTGGTGTTGCCGATGGTCCAGGAGTCGCACTTGGGCCTGGTGTTGCTGTCAAAGTCACGGTTGGTGTTGCTGATGGTCCCGGTGTAGCTGTAAGAGTAACCGTTGGTGTATTTGACGGAATAATTGTTCCAGTGGGAGTGACCGTCGGAGTTGGGGTCTGAGTAGGAGTAGGTGTTCTTGTTGGGGTTGGACTATTTACTCCTGTCGTCGGTGTTGGGGTTGGAGAATTTGTTGGAGCAATACATCGGGTTAAACAATTTGCCGTTGTTGGATAGCAAATACCTGTCGTCCCTCCTGCTGCGGCTAAATTTTGTGCACAAGTTGCCCCGCCTCCACATTGGACGCTATTTGAATCGTATGTCAATTGAGTTGGCCAGCAAGAATAGTCTGACGTTATACAATAATAAAGAGGGGCACACATCGGGGGTGTCACGGTCGGAGGTGGAGGAGTTGGAGTCGGCGTATTTGTTAGCTGTGGCGGTGGAGTTGGAGTGTCTTCTTCTCCTGGAGGAGATTGCGGCGGGACACAATCCCCATATCCATTATTTAATATTTTGCAAGTCCAATTATCAGGACATTGTGTTTGGTGCCCATATTTCCCATCTGAGCATGTTTCTGATGTATCTCCGTCTTTATTCTTGAAACAACATTGATCGCCTGGTTTTTGAGCTTTTTGTTGAGTTGGAAATAATTTATCTCTTAAGAAATATCCACCGATCGAAACTAACAATATAAGCAATAATATATTCCCAACTATCAACAGCTTATTGGTTTTTTTCTTTTTAACAGTAGCGATAGGAGTAAAGTTATCCATTGATAATCAGTATAGGAAAAAAAAATTCAAGAAGCAAGTATAAAAAAACGGTTAAACTGTTTTATCTAACAAGCTCCACAAACTTGTATTTCAAATCCCCCTGCACTTTATCTTCTTCCAAAACTATTTTTTTAAACTCTGAATAATTAGGGAAAAAAGCATCAGCATCGGGATATTCTTTATCAACCAAAGTCAAATATAATTTATCAGCGTATTTTATTCCCAAATCATAAATCTGTGCCCCTCCAATGATAAAGACTTCTCCTTGGCTTGCCGAAGCTTCAGCGAAGGCGGCTTCCAACGAATGACAAACGATAACTCCTGCAACTTTGTAATTTACATCTCTCGTCACCACCACATTAATTCTATTTGGCAATGGTCGGGATTTTTCCGGCAAAGATTCATAGGTTTTCCTCCCCATGATGACGACTTGACCTGATGTTAAGGCCTTAAACCTTTTAAAATCATCGGGAATATGCCAAAGCAGTTTATTATCTTTCCCAAGTTCTCTATTTTTGCCAATTGCGGCGATTATGTTTATCATAAAAACGGTTAAACGGTTAAAACTTAAACAGTTAAAAAAACTATTAAAACTTTAAGTATTAAACGTTTAGTAGTTTAATATTTAAATGTTTTTTTAGGTTTTAACAGTTTAATACTTAACTGTTTACTCAAAATCCCCCAACGACCGTCACCTCTCCCTTAATCGGTGGATAGGGATTGTAATTGACGACCTCGATATCTTCAATTTTAAAGTCGTCTATATTTTTTACTTTCGGATTTAATTTTACGGTTGGAAATGGCCGGGGTTTCCTTTTCAACTGCTCGTGTATCTGTTCTTGATGGTTAGAATAAGTATGGACGTCACCAAAAGTATGAACAAAGTCCCCCGGTGGGATTCCGACGATCTGGGAAACCATCAATAATAATAATGAATAAGACGCTATGTTAAAAGGCACTCCTAAAAATATATCGGCGCTCCGTTGATAAAGTTGTAGATGAAGTTTGTCTCCTAAAACATTAAAATGAAACATTGTGTGACAAGGTGGCAGGGCAACTGATTTCTCCCGTGAAGGAGCCATTTCGTAGATATAGGCCGGATTCCAAGCCGAAACTATCAGATGCTTTCTGAATCTCTGCTTTGGATCTTTCAGCTTATTAATAACCCAGCCCAATTGATCGATCGAAGAAGGTTTACCCACCGAAGCCTTGGCGTAGGTGGGCCATTTGCGCCACTGTACTCCATATACCGGCCCCAAATCCCCAAATTCTTTTGCAAATTTATTGTCAGTTTTTATTTTCTCAATATATTGCTCTTGTGTTATCTTCTTCATTCTTAATTCTTCATTCTTAATTCTTAACTGCGATTCTTGGAATCGCCCGTATCCCCACTCATCCCAAATATGAACGTCGTTATCTACTAAATATTTAATATTTGAGTCACCCCGTAAAAACCAAATGAGCTCGTGAGTGATTCCCCGCATAAAAACTTTTTTGGTTGTCAAAAGCGGAAAACCTTTGGAAAGATCAAATCTTATCTGACGTCCAAAAACACCTTTAATGTGAACACCAGGGTTTCCCCAAACCGGTTTTTTTACACCATTTTTTATGATGTCTTTGAGAAGATCGAGATATTGATATTCTGGATGTTTTATCATAATGACAAATGACAAAATTCAAATAACAATTGAATTACAAATAACAAATATCAAATTTTAAAACAGTTTTTTTATTGATTATTTGTAATTTGTTATTCAATTGTAGATTAGTTATTTGACATTTGTTATTAATGTCACATTTTAGTCGCTTATTTATTTTTTATCAACCTAAAAACCTCTCCCACCAAATAAAGAGATCCTGCCACCACGATCGGTTCGTTTTTTTCCAAAATTTCTTCCCAGGCATTTTTTAAATTGGGAATGATTTTTATATCTAATTCAGGGTCGACACGGGGGTCGACCCCTACGATAATATCCGTCGGATCTTCCGACTCATTGATCATATCCTGATTTTCCGTAAAAAAACTTGTCAGAACAATCAAATCTGCTTTCGTGGACAATATCTCCAACATTTCTTTAAAGTCTTTTCCTTTTTTGAAAGCCAACAAAAAATTAAACTTTTTATTAGGATATTTTTTTACTAATGAACTAATAAATGCTTCCATCTTCTGCGAATTATGTGCTCCATCAAAAATTACTGTCTTACCGTTTATTTTTTTAATATCAAACCTGCCGGGAAAATGGGCAGTTTTAAAAACCATCCCTACTTTTTCTTTATCAATCTCAAATCCGTCTCTTTGACTCAAATAATTAACTGCTGCCAATGCTAAACCGGCGTTTTGTTTTTGATAATCGCCGATTAATTTTAATTGATTCAAAACATCGGGTCGGGAAACCCGACCCCTACGTACGGAACGCATATATGCGTTCCCTACATCCACAAACATAATTTTCGCCATTTTTTCTTCCGCAACCTCCCGAACAACCTTCTCCGCCCTCGGATCTTGATCGGTAGAAATCGCCTGACTATTTTTGTTAATGATCATCGCTTTTTGCAAGGCGATTTTTTCAATGGTTTTTCCCAAAATAGTTGTGTGATCCAAACCAATCTTTGTCAAAACGGAAAGTTTATCTTGGCGTGAAACAACGTTTGTCCCGTCATACCAGCCCCCCAAACCAGTTTCCATGACAGCATAATCTACATTTTTATCGGCAAAAATATAAAATGCCAGACCAACTAAGATTTCAAAATACGTATTGGATCCGTCAATAAACGGGATAATTTTATTCAAGTAATTAACAAATTCTTTTTTACTGATAATTTTTCCATTGATCTGAAATCGTTCCCTGACATCGGTCAAATGTGGCGACTGATGAAATCCAACTTTAAAGCCTTGAGAAGCTAACAATAAACTAATCAAATAACAGGTTGAGCCTTTTCCAGATGTGCCGGCCACGTGAATTATTTTAAGTTTTTCCTGTGGGTTTCCGAGTAGGCGCAAAAAATCTTTTGCCCGTTTTAGTCCTAATTCGCCGGGGAAAGTAGTCTCCGTAGTTTTGGGAATGTGGAGGGCAAGAAATTTTTCAGCCTGTTTGAAAGTACGAATAATCATTAGAAACAGTTAAATATTAAATTTGCTTCTCTCTCTTCCCAGTCGTCACCCTTCCTCCCTGCCATTGCCCTTTATATTGCGTGCCTCCACCCTCAACTCGATAAAACTGGGCGTGGGCAAATCGACAGCCTAGTTCCATCGTCACCGGAACCGTTCCCTCGTTAACAGCCGCGAAAGTTACTTTTCCGTGATAACCGGGGGCAACATTTCCTGTCCGCAAAATAATTCCGGATCTAAAAGTTGTGGTTCGTGGTTTAAAATTTACCGTAATATCAAGCGGGATATTGAAGGTTTCGATTGAAGAAAGTAAATAAAATTGCCCTGGCTTAATTGTGATTGAACTGACTTTTTTTTCGTCGTATTTAGCAACTGTTTTTATTTTCGGAGTTTCACGATGAGTAATTCCTAAATAAGCTTTCCCTCCATCAAGTTTATGGACTTCGCCAAGACGAATATCAAAACCAGCCCCTTCCGGAGTTGTTAATTCCCTCTTATCTAAATTTTCAACTAACTTAACTTTTTTTACTAATTGTAAGAGTTTTTTTGGACCAAGGATCATATGATTAAACTGTTAAGTATTAAACTGTTAAAACCTAAAAAAACTGTTAAACATTAAACTATTAAACAAAAACTTATTTTTATGTTTTAAGTTTTAATAGTTTTTTTAACCGTTTAAGTTTTAACTGTTTAACCGTTTTTCCCCAATAGTTTACCAAATTTCAAAACAATAAATGCTGTTAACGCCATAATACTGCCATAATAGAAAGTCGTTGCCGGACTAATTGTGTACCAAAGAATCCCCGCAAACCACGAGGCAAACAAGGCGCTGATCGCGGTTGCCCCCTGATACAGACCAAAGTAACTCCCTGATTCTTTTTCAGTAATAAATTCTGATACATAGGCTTTGGAAACACCATCGGTTGCCGCTATATAAACTCCGTAAATTGGAAAAAGCAACCAGATAAATATTGGGTTTTTTATGAAACCAAATAAAAAATAAACCAGCGAAAAAACTAATAACCCTCCTTCAAAAACCCGCTTGGCTCCAATTTTATCGGACAATTTACCCATTGGAGTTGCCAGTAAAGTTTGTGAAAGATTGTAGACGACATAAGTCAGAACAGCCATTAAAGTCGTTAGACCAAGGTTTTTCGCCCGCAAAATTAAAAAGGCATCGGAACTATTCCCAAGTGAAAAAATAATACTGGCAATAAAAAATAACGACAGTTTTTTATTTTGCCAGATAATTGAAAAATTTTCCAAAAAGCGAGGAGATTGAGTTTTTTTTCGACTTGGGATACCCCCGAAGGGGGAGGGTTCCTGCGGAGATAAAAAAACTCGATCCCGAGCTTTCTCTCGTACAAAAAAAGTCAGCAATAACACTCCCATTAACCCCGGAATCGCAGCAAAATAAAATACAGATCTTAAGTTTTCTTTGAAAAAATATATCAACATTAGCCCGATTATTGGCCCTAAAACCGCTCCTAACGAATCAAAGGCCCGATGATATCCAAATATAAATCCTTTGTTATTTTTTGTCGTATTTTGCAATAGCAAAGAGTCACGGGCGCCGGTTCGGACACCTTTCCCCAACCTATCTACAAATCTCGCCAATAAAACAACCGGCCAAACATTTGCCATGCCGATCAAGACTTTAGAAATCGTAGACAAACTATAACCTCCAATCACAAAAGGTTTCCTCGTTCCGATTTTATCTGATAAGTATCCGAAAATAAATTTGCCGATCGCCGCGGTCGCCTCCGCTATCCCCTCGATCAAACCAACAACCGGTGTCGATACTTTTAAAACCGTCGTTAAAAATATTGGAACGATCGGGTAGATCATTTCCGAGGCAGTGTCGTTAAAAAAAGACACTAATCCAAGAATAAAAACATTTTTAGGAATTTTTTTCATGCTTGAAATTTCACTGGCACAACTTCAACCGTCAATTCATTTTTATTTCCAAATCCAAAAAATTCATCGGCTTTGATCGAATTATGGTCCAAGAATTTGTAAATATACAACTTTATTTTTTCTAATAAACCAAACTTTTCATCAAATATGATTCTTTTGTGAAAAGTGTGGATCAGCCAACGGGAAGGATCTACATTCAAATTAATTTCATGATGATTGGCTAAATCTTCTAAAACCAATTCAACATTTAGTTCTTCCATAAATCCAAATCTCGCCTGAACAGAGTAGATACTGCCCTTTTTTGAGTCTTCAAAAAATTTGATCACCCGATATCTTTCATCGTGAAGGTGAGGATTGTCTTTATCAACAAAAACATTTAACATCACAATGTCTTTTGGAAGCTCTTGATATCTGTTGTAAAAAGTTTCCAAAACCAAGGGAATATGATCGTCAACATTCTCAATAAATCTTGGTAACATGAAGATACTTGAACGGGCGATTGTGTCATTTTTAGTAATGTTTTCTTTGATTTTGATCAGTTCTTGTAATTTCATACTGCGCATACTTTTATAAATTTTTTCTTTGATCCTTGTTCCCCAACGCCAGATCAACATTATCCCCAAGATAAGAATTGCGATCGAAAGCGGAATATAACCGCCCTGGAATATTTTCAATGAGTTGGCCATCAAAAATACCGATTCAAAGATCGCCAGCGGCCCAAATAACAAAAGTGTTTTTATCTTTGACCATTTCCAATAAGAACGGGCAATAAAGTACATACCGATCGTTGTCATCAACATGACTCCGGAAACAGCCAATCCGTAAGCGCCGGCTAAATTGGCGCTTGATCTGAAGATCAAAACCAAGATGATTGTCCCCACGTACAAGGCCCAGTTGACCGCTGATAAATATATTTGCCCCTGATGTTCATGGTTAGTGTGCCTGACTTTTATAAAAGGTAACAAGTTGAAGGCCATCGCTTGAGTGGTTAATGAAAAAGCACCTGATATTAATGCTTGTGAGGCAATGACCGTTGCCATGGTTGCCAAAATTACCATCGGTAATAAGACCGCTGAGGGAACCAGACTGTAAAACACGTTACCAAAGATGATTTTATTTCCTGAAAGCAAATAGGCCCCTTGACCCAAATAATTTAAAAGCAAGGCCGGAAAAACCATAACAAACCAGGAAAGTCTGATCGGCTTACGACCAAAATGACCCATATCAGCGTACATTGCCTCGCCCCCGGTGACAACCAGCATGACCGATCCTAAAACTAAGAAATTTTCTTTTATTGAATGACTTAATAAAAATTTAATGGCAAACAACGGATTAAATGCTTGAAATATTTGTGGATGTTGAACTATTTGCATGATTCCCAAAGTCCCGATCGATAAAAACCAAAGAACTATAATTGGCCCAAAAACTGCTCCGATCTTATGGGTTCCCTTACTCTGAATCATAAATACTCCCGTCAGAATAATGATCGTTAAGGGAATGATAAATGGTTCGAAGGCAACGGTAATAACTTTTAAACCTTCAACCGCGGAAATGACGCTGATCGCCGGAGTAATTATTCCATCTCCGTAAAGAAGTCCTGCCGCAAAAATCAACAAGGTTGTCACAACCACTCCCAAGTGGAATTTCTTTTTGGATAAAAGTCCATAGAGAGCAAAAACTCCTCCCTCGCCGTCATTATCCGCTCGCAAAACAAAAATAACGTATTTAAAAGCAACGATGATCGTCAAAGCCCAAACCACTAAACTAATTCCTCCAAGAATATTGGCCATCGAGTGAACGATGTTAGCCTTTCCAAAAAATATTTCATTGATCGCATAGAGAGGTGATGTTCCAATATCGCCGTAAACCACCCCCAATGCCCCCAATGACATGTGTAATAAATTTCCCATTATTTTAAAAACAAAATTATACTATAATTGTACTGTATGTCTAACCCGATTAAAATTCCGAAAGACCTCGAGCAACAATTAAATAAATTTATCGATCTGCAAACAAATAACGTTTTAAACCATTACAACGATCCAAAGCTTCGAGAAACAACAAAATTGAATTTCGTTTGGTTAAAAAAATTTTCAGAACTTCACTTTAAAACCAGGACCCAAAGGGCTCAAGAGCTCAGTTCGCCTGAAGTCGCTAAAGCTAAAAAACTTGCCAAAGATTATATCGGACAAAAAAATCACGATTTTTTTGTTACCTGTGTTGATGGCCGGAATATGCCGTCGGTGATGTTTTCCAAACCGCCCCAAGTGGGTGGAGCTTTGCGTACCCCAGCCGGCGTCGTCAATGGTTTTATGGAAGGACAAACGAAAGGGTCCGTCTTTATCGATCCCGATTCTTATGTTGTCAAACAAATAATTACCTTACTCAAAGAAAAAGCCGGTGACACGATTTACTACGGTTTGGATTCTCATTTGGGTTGCGCCGCCCGGGCCCAAATTCATTCAACCGAAGGTGGACGTCAGATCGACGGCGGAGTGAGGGCTGATATCGTCAATAAACTTATAACCGCCAAAGGAATTGTAGAACTGCAGAAACAACTTGAAAATAGCGGTGAGAAAGTTGCCAAAATAATTCCAATTCTTTTTTCTTATGACCCGTCAACCGGAGGGGTGATTAGTGGTTTGGAAGTCCATATCGAAAACGATAAGGTTGCCAATTTTGGTTTTACCAAAGAAGTGCTGGATAAATTGACGTTGGAAAATAAGATCGTCAGAACGACCGATTTATTAAAGGATAAAATTATTGTTCAGATTTTGGAAAAAGTAATAAAACCCGGAACGGCCGATTTTAGAAACCGTTATCCCCAATCGCTTCTCTCAAATTGGCAGGCAACGACAAAATTATACGATCACGGACAAGGAGAGATCTTTTTGTTGATCTTTAAAAAACTTATTTCCATCTACAAAAAAACTGATATTTCCGAAACAACTTTAAAGCAAAAAGCCAAGTTCTTGTTGAAAAATTTAGTGACTAGATTTTCGATCGCCGGAACTGGTGACAGCTGGCCGTTTGCCCATCACAACGAGGAGATGATCGTCATCACCGATGGCGGATACGCTCCATTCCCCGCCCTCGACGCTTTTTCCATCTTTCCCAGGGACCCATTTTTGTTGACAAATACTAAATTAACTATTGACCTAATTAGAACTTTCAGAAAAGCCGGGAAACTTAAAGACCCGATTAGCGGAAGCAAATTTTCCCAAGATGATTTTTTTTCCTCACCGGTTTTTATTTCCAATAAAAGCGTCATCAGGAATTTTCAAGAAAAAAGTTGGGAATCACTGAAGGCTCTTGACCTTGATAGTACTTTTGCTGGAATTAAGTGGGATGATCCGGTGATTCTAAATTGGACAAAATCTGATATCCAAAAATTTATCATGCAGACAATCGTCGATAAAAAGATCGATTTTGAATTTAGTGATACTTTGAGATTTATCAACGGAATTTATGAACTGTTTGACCGGATGAGGTTGATGATGAAAGATAAAAATTTCCGCCAGATGATCCTTCATGGAAACATCGTTATCTTCAATACTTTAGTCGATCACAACCGCATGCCCCGCTACCTGGTGCCATTCGTTGTTTGATGTTATTTTCCAAGATAGATCATGTAATTTATTTCCTTACTATCAGGAATTATGCAACTTGAATCTTTGATCGGTTTTAAAGTAAGAAAAAACGAATTTTGATTATATATTATTTTGTCACTTAAAACCGTCGTACAATTTGGTGGGTTACCGTCGTAAAAATTATTAGCACATGAAAATGGATAGTTGATGAATGTTTTTCCGCTAACAACATACGTAAAATCTGAATTTAAATTTTTTTGTTGCGCCTTTTCATTATTAGTAACCCATTCATTTAGTTCTGATTCAATTGCTATCTTTGCAAAAGAAAAATTACCTGTTTGTCCCCGTTGATTGGGACATGTATCAAGATAATATGTCAGATGATAAAGTTTTCCAAATGATAGAAAGCCGACTTCTTTATTACTAAAAGAATTACTTATTTCCATTGTAGACGTTTTATTATCTATAAGAGGATAAAGTACCAATTCCGGAAATTTGGATAGATATATAGAAGTGAATTTGTTCATAAAATAATAAATAATAGGATTCAAGGTTGGATGTTGATCTGTTGACAGCAGATTCTGTGTAGGAGCTGGAGTAATAGTTTTGTAATATGGGGTCCCGGGAATATCAATTGCTTCTTGATCATTAATAACAGATTCTGCAAATTTTACCCACCTATCCCATTGATTTTTTTCGTCTGTATTTGAACATCCCTCTCGATACGCTCCATCACTGACTAATGGGATTTTATTATTAAACAGAGAACTAGAAAAACCATTAACAAATGATTTGTATGGGTAATATCTCATTGCATATACGTGGGGAATTTGATCTCTACTCCCCAGATCAATTTTCCATGAGGCTAATATTGCCGATGTTTTTTTATCATTTTTAAAAAATGTCAATGTTTGGTTCCCTGTCTTCAAACCGGAATTTTTTGATATATTTTTACCTTTCAACTCATTGAATAAAAGCCCTAAAGGATCATTCAATGTATAGGAAATGCATAGAAATGACTGCGCCGAACCATAGTTTTTTTCATAATCCAAATCACCTATATATGTCATGTCGCTTACATAGGTGGAAGCATAATTATTAATTTCATTCCGTTGAGAATCGCTAAGATTGGTAAAAGACTTCTTTTCCTTATTTTTATCTAGGGTGGTTTTTATCCAATAATCCAATACTTTTTTTGGATCAGCGGTCAAAGGAGCAAGAGTCGGTGTTGGTTTGATTGTTATGGTTGCAGTTACATTTTGAGGCTGATATTTTAGTTTTATTACGGCCGCTTTACTATTATTGGAAATATTTTTTGACAAAAATGGAGTGACTAAAAGAAGCATCAATACTATGACCGTCAGGAAAAATAAACCCTTATTTATACAAAACATTTTTTCATTTTTCATTAATAGCCTAAATATAAACTGATGAGAATAGATTGTCAACTATGATAAAATTATTATGTATGCAAAAAGTCTTTGTTTACGATCCAACTTTAGAAGATAAACAGTCTTCTGTCCGTGGTGTTGGCCGTTATTTACAAGTCTTGAAGGAAAATTTCCCTGAGTGGACTTTTACTAATAAACTAGCCACTAATCACAATTCACTAGACACTGTCTTTATTAATCCATTCTTTAATTTTTTGCAAAAACCCCTTACGTTACGACGTATTGCTAACAAACAAATCGCCGTCATCCACGACCTCATCCCTCTTAAATATCCTTCTCATTTCCCGGCGGGAATTCGTGGCACCATCAATATCGTCCTAAATAAATTTGCTCTAAGGAATTATGACTTGATAATCACTGACTCCGAAGCAAGCAAAAAAGAGATCATCGATATTCTAGGGCTCTCTGATAAGAAGATTAAAGTTGTATATCCGTGCTTGCCTAAAGTATTTAGTATGAAGTATAAAGTATCTAGTATAAAAAAAATAAATAATGAATTTGAAATACTAAATACTAAATACTTTATACCAAATACTAGTTTCTGCCTCTACGTCGGCGATGCCACATGGAACAAAAACCTTGTTGCACTGGCCCGCGCCATCAAAATCGCCAATGTTAATTGTGTATTTGTGGGGAAGGTGTTTGGGAATAACAATCATCCAATATTAAACCATCCATGGAATTTGGAATTAAAACAATTTTTTGAATTAACAAAAGACGATAAACGCTTTATTTTCGCCGGATTTGTTCCCGATTCCGAACTGATCAAACTTTACCAACAAGCTTCATTTAATATCTTGCCTTCACGCGATGAAGGTTTTGGTTTTTCTTACCTGGAAGCCGCCAATTTTGGCTGTCCCTCCTTACTTTCCGGCATTCCGGTTTTACGGGAAATTTCCGCCGGAAACGCTTTGTATATTGACCAAAAAGACCCGGATAAGATTGCCGAAAAGATCAAAGAAATTAATTATGACAAAATTTTACGCAAACGTCTTTCCGATTATGCCAAAAAAAGATCAAAGTTTTTTTCGGCAGAAAAATTCCGTGAAGAAATAAGGTCAGTCCTTGTCAGCGAGTCAACTTAAGGACTGACCTTAAATAACGTTTGGGCATTCTCCGTCGTCGTCTCCATTAATTTATCAATTGATACACCCTTCAATTTCGCAACAAATTCTGCGATTAAGGGAATATTTTTGGGTTCATTCGGAAACTGCCTGATTGGCGATAGATACGGCGAGTCGGTTTCCAAAACCAACATATCCAACGGGATAGTTTTTATCCACGATTGCTTTTCTTTATAGTAAGTGATATCCCCGTCGACACCAATAAACATTTTATGGGATTTTGCAAAATCTAATAATTCGGGGTCGGGTTCGCAACAATGAAAGACGGAAGAGTGACTAGTGATTAGTGATTGGTGACTAGTTAAAACTTCTAAAATATCTTTCTTTGCTTCGCGGTTGTGTAGAATTAAACTTTTTTTATATTTTGCCGCCAACTTTATCTGCTCAATTAAAAACTCTTTCTGTAATTCAACAAACTCCTCGTTTATTTTGTAATCTTGATGTTTTGTTTTCTGATAGATGTGACGATCGATCCCAACTTCGCCAATCGCGACGACCTTTGGATGTTTCATTAGTGTTTCAATTTTTCCCAGGTCTGAGGCAAAAGCAAATTTTTCAGTTTTGTTGGTTTTCTGAAAAATTTGCGTTGCCGATGACCTTGTTTTTATTAAAAATTGATAAATATGGTGCGGGTGAATTCCTACCGCTGCATAGATTCCCTCATACTTTTCCGCGATCGCGATGGATTTTTCCGAGGTCGGGACATCTGTTCCCGGTATCACGATCTGATCAACCCCAGCTTTTTTCGCATTATTAATCACCTCTTCTACCCTTCCGTCGAAAGCTTCAAAATTTAAGTGGCAGTGAGTGTCGAAAAACATAAGTATTTAGTATGAAGTATAAAGTATTTAGTATTTAAAAATTAAAGAATATGAATTTTCTGATTTATACTAGATACTATATACTAGATACTATATACTAATCCTATGACTCTCTTCATCGGTGCTGATCACAGGGGAATCGAACTCAAAAATGCCATCATCGAGTACTTTCATGAAAAAAATATAAGAATTGAGGACCTTGGTCCTTATGAACTCGATCCACTGGACGATGCTATAGATTATTCACAAAAAGTATCAAACGCCGTTCTTCAAAATCCGGAAAATCATTTAGGAATTGTTATCTGTGGCTCCGGTTGCGCCGTCTCGATGGCTGCAAATCGAATTCACGGAGTTAGAGCTGGAGTTGCTATGAACGAAGACCAGGCAAAACATATTCGGGAAAATGATCTATGCAATGTCATCGCCCTGGCCGCCGACTATACCCCTCTTGAATTAGCATGTAAATTGATCGATTCCTTTCTGGCCGCCACCCCCAAGACGGAGGAAAAGTATCTACGAAGGATTGAGAAGCTGGATAAATGATAGTATTTAGTATAAAGTATCTAGTATCTAGTATCTAGTATTTAGTATTATTCTTAATTCTTCATACTAAATACTTTATACTTCATACTTTATACTAGATTTTTACTCAAAATGCTGTCGAGAAAAACTCCCCCGGTATCTGCGGGTAAGATTGGAAGAGAACCACTTTTTTAGAGACTCCAGTTGAGGTTGTCGAGGTTGCTTGAGAAGTGATCGTCCGTCCCTGGATAGCTAGGTTTCCAGCGGCGGAAAATAATAATTTTGTTGGAGCGTACAAAACTCGGACTAAAAGAAATTTACCATCATTTCCTCCCAAGCTAATATCCGCCGACGGAATGGTGGCGGAATAACTGTAATTGGCTGTATCAGGAGCACAAGATGGATTACCACCTAAGGCATTACTAATCCTTTTTGGATTATTCGGATCGACGACATATTTTTTGACGCTCCCGGTTACACCAGTTGATTTTACCAAGGTAACTTCTATGGCCGGACTTGGCGTTCCTGACTGGAAACAGATGACAATATTCTGATTTACCGAAGGATCAATCGCTTTCGTTTGGACATTGTAGTTGCCTAAATAAAAGGTGTAACTGCCGTCTTTTCCAATGCTTGGCGTGGTAAAAGTAGTTGCAGCTGTTGAATTTATTTGTGCCGAACCCGCAAAACCGGAAAGACCACTGATCGAGGAAAGAAGAACATTGGCATTGTTTTTTAAAGCCACTTCGATCGCCGACTCGGCCGCCGCCAAAGCTTTTTGTGATTCTTCTTCAAGTTTTGTCACTTGAGTATCGGTCACCGATTTAAAAGATACTGACAGGACGATCGTCATAACAGTTGCGAGCAACATGACGGTGATGAGTAAAATCTGGCCCTTTTTCATAATAATTTTTAATTTAAAATTCGAAATTTTAAATCAATATTAAATGTTTTAATAATTTAATATTTAAAAATTAAGATTTGATTAAAAATTTTAAATTTAAAATTTCAAATTATGTTTTACTGTGTCTGCTTCCAATCATAGTTAGCCGTACTCAAATATGGTAACAAATCTGTATAGATATTTGGCTTAAAGACGATAAATAATGATGGCGCGTTGGGGTCGACCTGTTGTCTTGAGTTGTCCAGCGCACTTTGAGCGATCAAATTACCATTTATTTTTAATCCTAAAATATCATTTACCCCGGTTGTAATTGTATTGGCGATAAATATCCCATTGGCAATTGACGTTGTTGAATTAAAGTTTATTGTTTGGGCAATAATGGCAATTGATCGAGGAGGAGTAAAATTATCTGCAATAATATTAACATTACCCGAAGATATTAATACAATTTTGAATGCCGGAACCGTATTTATGAAAAGCGGACTTGCTCCTTGATAATAATAGATTCCATCACTGTTAATTTCACTTAGATCACTTAGGGTTATTTTTTTATACCCTTTACGAGCCTTGACATAACTATAAAAACGGGCCGGTGTCATCGGATAAGGCATTGGAGTATAGTTTGCTCTCCAGTCTTTCTCGTTCGCTTTGGCACTAGGATTTAGACTGTTAATACTGACATTTGGTGCCGCCGCCACTCCCCCACTGTTAGTAATTCCACCATTATTGATAATAAAATATGCTTGTGCCGTATCGTCAGAATCAAAAGCGACCGGAACTGGAGGAATGCTATTGCTTAATGCATTTATTGAGATAAACGAAGTGTCTTTAAGCTTTGTCCAAGGTCCAGGAATCGGTATTGGAGTTGATGTGGGGGTTGGGGTGTTAGTCGGAGTTGGAGTATTGGTTGGGACACACGCCACCGCTCCACAAGTCAGGTCTCTTTTGTAGTCATCAGCATTTAAATTAGTAAAATCACAAACAGGATCATCCCCTAACCAGGTCGGATAACCCATACCTCCGCAAGCAAATATTCCCACCGTGCAGGCCGGATAGTTTTGGGGGGCAAAGGTCCATCGGTACCCGGGATAATTAGCGCTACAGCCTGTGACTGGCGTGTTAGGGCAAGTACCAGGACATGTGGCCGGATTACATGTATAGTCACCAAATGATGTTCCGGTAGCTGGTGGCGGGGGTGTTGGTTGCCCGGCATTATTTGGCCACGGTGGACCAAAACTACAAGTTGGATAATCGGCTGGGATATACGTATAACTAAAACCAGGGTAATTGGCACTGCATCCAATCCGCGGTGCGCACCCGCTCGGCGCGGTAGTCGGAGTCGCCACTGGCTGGCAAGAACAGTTGGTCTGACAGTCAATTTGTGGCTCGGCACAGGTAGTCCCAACAACTTTATTTGGCAAATTACAGTAGGCTAAACCACGACATTCAATTGTTGCCGGTGTTCCACAAACCAGTGTCTGCCCGGAGGGACAGTTGCCCCCCGTTCCACCCCCGCCCCCGGCGCAAAAGGCTGCGCAGTTATCCGATACTGTTCCACAGGTTCCTTCACAGGTACGTTGAGTCTGATTACTACTGGATGGATTGGTACAAGCAGCATATTTATAACATCCTTGACATGCACCAAAAGCGCCAAACTGAGTACACTCACCACCAGTTGTACAAATATATTCCCAGACATGAGTTGTATTATTACAGACATTGGTACATTGTCCTGGATTACAGGTTGCATCACATTTTGTTGCACCTATACAGTTTTGGGGAGCGGTGGTTGGAGAGACTAATGGAGGAGCTGTTGGTTGTTGCGGTGGATTACAATTTGAAGTATCAGGATTACAGTTGCCATAGGGGTTGTTATCACTGCAGGTACAGCTTCCGCTCCAACCACCCGGACACCCGCAAGTACCTCCACAAATTTCATATTGACCCCATCTACAGGTGGCTTGGACAGGAGCAGGCTGGAAAGAATAAATCAATACTACCAATCCGACCAATACTACCAATTTAAGCAAACGCTTCATGTAAAAAGGATATCAAAAAGCGAAAGAAAATACTATTTTAGTTTTTTCAAATTAATAACGGGCTACGGAGAGCGAAGCAACATCAGTTGGATTTCGGGAGGAAGAGATTCTGCATAAGGAGCTGTTTCCAATGGTGTATTTGTTGAGCTTAACTGACCAACATAACCCATGGCTGGAACAAAAAAATCCAATTTTCCCGGATCATTTCCAGGCAAGGCCAGAAGTTTAGCTAATAAATCATCATATTTTTGATAATCAGCATCGCCAAACAAAAATAGATAAACAGGACCAGGTTTTACTTTACCAGATAATACATCTATACGTTCTTGCTTGTTGGCTGGACTTAAGTTTTTCAGAATGACACCAGACACTCCAAAAAATACCTTGTATTCATCGGGGTTGGGGCCATCAAGATTGACTATCAGATTAATATCCTGCATAACGCCATTAACGTTCATTTTGACCCAGAGTGGGGAATTTTTCATCGTGGCATTTTCTTGAGTTAAATTTGGATTATCATCGCCCTTGCTTTTCAATGAAACCCGTTTACCATAGCCTTCAAGATATTCAAACAAAAGCGAATTTCCACCACTTTTCAAATAATTTTGAACTGCGGCATCGCTAAATGGCGGATGACCTTGAAAATAAAGGAGAGCTGATTCTATAGCGATCTTTTCATCCCCTTCAGGAACAAATGGAATTTGATCTACTTTTGAAAAATCACTATTATCCACCATGGCAAAAGGCATACGCCAATTTCCATGCTCGCTATCCCAGATAAGAGTGACTTGGTTGCCTAAGCTGTCCTTGGCGACGACCGTCGCCGGAGCGTAGGCATTTTTTATGTCAGGGTTATTGCTAAATGATGTGCTGTCAATAATATACTTTCCTTCAACTTTTGTTTCTCCGTTGTAAGAAATGGCATTCACGGAAAATGTCCCATCTGCCTCTTTGGTAAATGTCGCCCCCTCAAAAGCCTTGATAAAATCTGGGTTTTGTACGCCAAGCTCGCTTATGGTCAACAGTCCCGCTGTTGCTGGCGCGGCTTCGGTGGGTGGAATTGCAGTTGAATATGGATTTGCAATAGCTTGTACTTTACCTGCTCCAGGAACAAAATCTTTATCATCCCCAAGAAAAATTGGCGTTTTGACCAAAATTGATCTGTCTTTATTTGAAGTCAGCTCGACGACTCCAATCAATCCATTTTTATTAAGAGTGATTGCTGGTATTTTGTTTAATTTGCTATCAAATCCAAAGGCTGGTCCTTTTTTAACAATATTTCCTTGTTCATCTAAAACATTTGTAAATCCCATAATTGGAAATCTTTTATTTGGATCATCTGATTTGGTAGTTATAATTAAGTCACCTGGATTACTATTGCTTTGCAAGAATTGAACTTCATCGACTATTTCAATAATTTTGCCATCATCATACTTATAAGTTTCATAAGCAAACCAATGGATTGATCCATCGTCCATCGTCACAGTAAATATTGAATTTTCGGCATTAAGATGATTGCCATTACTATCTATTGTTGAATAAAGTACGCTTCTAGGCCTGGTTACTATATCGCCATCGTCCGCCCTAACCACTTCTGACCAAAAATCAGTTGTAGAAATCTTACTCTTATCAATTCCCGCAGGCAATAATCCAGTAACTTTTGTTACAAAGGCTTCATTTGTTTGAGAAAATTGTTCTGACAAGCCAACTTCTGCTGTTAATTTTTCAAATTTGCTTTGATCCATATTGTTTAAGTCGCCTGAATATGGTCGATCAACTATTCCGGGCATTGAACTTGGTGTGGGGATAACTGGGGCTAACGTTGCTTCTGGAGTAATTATGGCAACATTTGACATACAAGCAAGACCAACAGCTGCAGCACCAAATCCTAACGCGAGTCCGTCTAATGCATAAGCAGCAACGACTCTTTCTTGTGGCGACATTCCATTCCACTTTGCCGCAAGTGAGCTAAGTATATTTGAATTTGATGCTCCTCTTCTTTTTTCGTTCATATTTATGCTTATAGTATACTACTATCTACCAATAAATCAACTTTTTCCTATCATTTTTTTTCATCCATCATCACCACTCTAACAAATTTTCTCATATTATCACTTGGATAGTAGAGATCAATAGTTTTTTTATTGTCGAATGAACCGGGTAAATATTGATGAAGTATAGATAATTGCGCTTCAAATGTTTTTTTATCCACCTGCCAATAAATATTATTATTTTTGTCATAAAGAAGTAGAATCATCTCCCCCGATTTTGAGTCCTTTATATAACAAAGTTTTTGATTATGAGCGACGTTAATTATTTCCGTTCCTTCAGGCAAATCGTGTTCTTGATAAAATAGTGGTTTTGATTTATCAACCCTATAAAAAGGTGCATCTAAAATCATTATCGAAGTTTTTTCAATATCATCCAGACTCAATCCTTTTTTTTCTAATTCTTGAGACACAAAATTTAATAATTGAAGTTGTATTATTATTTGTTCTTGAATTTTTTGTCGAAGGGTAACTTGTAAATATCGGCTATTACCATCGTCTAATTCATAATTCCAGATAGGTGTGTATTCATCTTTAATTTTTTTATCAAACTCTTCCATTAATATATTTTTTTGCGCCATAATATTATCACCTAGCTGAGGATAATATGATAAAGAGGTGATCTGATTTTGATAGTCACGATAAATATCTTCTTCTATTCCTGAAAAAAAACTGAAAACAGTTTGTTGTATTTTTGCTTCTAAATCTTTTTTGAATCGCCAAGGTAAATCTATACCTGCTTGCTGACTTAAACTCTGATTTAGTTCTTCATCTATAATTTTATTTATTGGATGATTTGGGTTTCGCCATTTATGCTCAATTATTTGTCTTTTTTGCTCTTTTATTATTGGAGCAAATCTTTCTATAAATAATGTTTCAAATTCTATTGTTTTTTCCCAATCATCGTTAATTTTATTTTGGCTCCGTCTTAGGATGCTTATCATATTTTCTTTTAAGGTAGTCTTTTGGTTGTCCGTAAGCTGACCTTTTAACGATTTTTTTGCTAGCTGTTCAAATTCTGGATAAGTTGTGTCAAGCCTCCCCCCTAAAATTTTATTTAAAAATGGGAAAAGATTTATTGGTTTATCTTGGGAAAGATTGGTCGCCATATCAAGCAAAAATTCACTTTCAAAATAAATAGAAAAATCGTTAGTTGTTTTTGACAAGCGTCTTCTGCCAAAAGCTTGGGCTATTTGAAAAATTGTTTCTGGATTTATAACTGTGACTCTGATATCGGTAAACTTACCTTTACTATCTTTAAAATCTGAACCATAACTTTTTCTCCCTGTCGTTATCAAAAAATCTATCTCATAGTTAGAAAATTGTTTTTGTAATTTTTCCGCTTCATCATCGCTTGTTTCAGAATTAATTAGAGCAATCCTTTTTCCTTGGCCACTTAACTCTTTGTTAAATTTTTCAAAAAGTTCTTGTGCTTTATTTTCATCCCAATTAATAATAAGCTCTGGTCGGCTTTCTTTTCTAGCTAAGATATCTCCGACGATTTTATCCATTAAATGATCTCCGTCTTTCGTAATAATTGGATCAGAAATTGGAATTAGTTCACTCACTTCTTTTTTTGGTGCCAAATCAACCACGCGTCCTTTTGTATGTTTTTCTAAAAGTTTTCCGAGGGGAGTTACTTCTCGACTACCCGTTATCGGATCGGTATAGATCAGATCATTTGATAGGCAAACCACATTTCCTCGCGCGACCAGACCAACCCATGTACCAAAATCAATTTGATTGACTATACTTGACTGATCTTTTATTAAGGGATCACGTTGGAATGTATGAAGATAAAACGATGTTTGACCAACAAACTGTCTATTTTTCAAAAGGGTTCCCCGAAGATTATCTCTCAATACCTCAGGTGTGATGTAATCTTGGCCTTCAGTAAGGCTTGTAACGGTTTTTAAATAATCATTAAATAGCATTTCAAAAATCTGATTATTGATCTTTAACCTAATCTCTTTTCCTTGAGGCAAATCTCGTTTATTTTCTTCAAAAACTTTCGCATAAGAATCTTTTCCTTCGCCCCAAGCTGTTTGCAAGAAAGCCATAAGCTCTCCTTCAATATCTTTACCTTTAATGTCATATTTTCCAATAATTTCTTCTTTGATTAATCGTTTTACTTTTTTAACCAAACCCGTTTGTTTTCTTTTATCGGACAGATATAATCCTATGTTGTCAACTAAAGTTTGACGCAATTGATACAATTCTTTTTTCCCCTTGCCAGTCAAATAATTTACCCCACCTTCGATTATAAGTAAGTCTCTATTAGCTACCTTACCTTCTCCCAATACAATATCGTGAGCCAATCTAAGAACTATATAATTTGCCAATGAATCTCTGACAAAAGGATATTTGATATCTAAATCCACCGGTGTTTTTTGATGTTCCCCATAGTGTCTTTTGTACGAAGTTCTATTTGCTAAATGGGCTTCATCAATAATAAATTTAGGTATTTTTGTATCTAAACTTTCTCCAACTCTTTTTGATATTTGTGCATAATCTCTCTCCCCTTCAGGAAGTCCTTCAATTATTTTTTCCATTTCTGCCAGATACAAAGCGGTAGAATCAAAAATTAGCTTATCATGAGGTTGAGTATGGATAGTTGACCCATAAGTACGCTGCCAATCATAAGGAAACGTCGGTTGAGCAAGTGCTTGTTCTAAGGGATTATCAGCTTGTACATCAACTGATTCTTCCTCTTGAAAAACTGGAGAGATCAATGCTAATTTATTTTTAATTTCAAGTCTAATATTAGGGTCCAATATTCGATCTTTTAAAGAATTTTTAATAATTTTAATGTTCCTACTAAGATTATTTCTTAAATCTAAAGTTAGGCGTTCATCTGCTGATGAATCAATAATTGTCGGATACCCATAAGCGTTTTTATTTTCAAAAAGTGATTCAATTATTGTGCAAAAGGGGGCCACAATAGTTGATTTACCATCACCCGTATACATGGCTGGGTGATCACCAGCTAACTGATGATAGACGCCCCTGATTAGTCTTAATTCTTTTTCTTTATCAAATGGTTTTGAGGTTTCATCCCTGATTTTATAAAAAAGAAATGAAATAACAGCATCTTTACTTTCTTTTTTTAGGAATTCACCAACCTTCTTTTTAAATTTAGGATCGTTATCAGGTGTTGTAGCGTCATAACTAAGTTCGATTTTATCTAATTCACGATTACGAAAAGGAAGGTTGGCGACTGTTGTTTTATAAATATTAAACAACTCACGACTATTTATTGGTTCTTTCGAAAGGACCACGCGACCATAAGCATTCATTCTTTTAACCAGTTCATTTTCTGCCTCCAATGGCGACTTAAATGATTCAATTCTTTCTTGAATTAAATGAGATTGATCTAAAATAACATTTTCATTATTAAAATATGAATTTAGTTTTTCTTTTAAACCTCGAAGTTTTTTAGAAAAATTAAATGAAGGATTTTCTTGACCCATATTCAGATTCTATCAAAAAATCAGGCTTAGGGTCGGCTGACCTTTTTTATTTTTTATAAACCCCTTGGCGATGGAGAATGGAAAGAATCCAAATTATTTTTTTACTCTCATCAATAATGTAAATTATTCTATAAGGCCAAGCTTTAAGTGAGAATTTTCCTATAAATTCGCCCGATAATTTTTTTCCAGAATAAGAATCGTTAAATAACAATAAGATTTTTTTATCGATTTTTATCTTATCTGTTTTTATTAATTTACTATATTGTTTATTTGCTTCTTCCGTAAGAAGAACGTTCATGAATTATTTTACTAACTTTTTAAAAGGAACTCCCTGATTAATTTTTGCTTGTTTGTAACCTCTCATTATGCTTGTTTTAGCACCAGGGATTGACATGATTTTGGCAGTTTCCTCTAAAGACTCCAACTCTTCCATGCTCATAACTACAGCTTTGGCTTTACCTGATACTGTAATGGTTAGTCTTTTCATGTATACATCGACGTCATTAATTAGTTGAGGTAAATCGGCTCTAAATTGAGAAATAGCAATTGTGTTCATATGTCTTAATTGTACAAAAGATTGTACATCCTGTCAATAGACAAAAAATCAGGCTTAGGGTCGGCTGACCTTTAAACATTTATACTTATCCTGTCATTAGCATACTGCCTGATTAAAGAACTAATCAAAGTCTGATAAGGAATTCCACTTTTTATAGCTTTTGCCTGAATTTTTTCAAGATCTTCATTTGCTACTCGGAGAGCGATTCTTTTATTTTTCTTAGGCATATTTTTTACATAGTTTTTGAAATAACTAACATATCTTTTGATTTTACCCTTTTGATTTGGAACAGGTACAAATACATCGTTTTCAATGTCTTTTATTAGTTGCCTTTCCTCATCATCTAAAGGTTCATAGATGGATTTTTTTATCTTTTTCATATTTTTTATTTAACTTTTAATAATTTCTTAGTATATTTTTCACTCGGGTAAATTGTTTTTAAAAAAACATAATCTTTTTCTTCAACAAATGGAACTACAATAATTGAATTTTTTATCTGTATCAAGAACAATTTTTGATTTTGATATTTTTTCTTATTCGGATTGTCAATGACTTCTAATATTTCTTTTTTCTTTATAATTTTAGCAATCTCATCAAAGCTAATTCCTCTTATTAACTTTAACTTATTATTTTTATCTTGATTAAACCTTATCTCTTTCATTCTTTTTTATTGTAAAACAATGTATATCCAATGTCAACAGGTTTTCCATTTATCCATACTCAAATTTTTATCAAAAAATCAGGCTTAAGGTCGATAGACCAAAATGACTATAATCTTGGATTAAGCGTTGGAGAAATGTTAAGATTTTTTGTGGGTATACTGGTGATGGAAATGGAAGACGAAGTTGGTAAAAGTAAGCTTGTTGGGTCAGTGGTTGGGGCAACTGGAGTAATCGTGTTTTTTTTGCTGGAAAAAAATGAGAAATAAATCAGCTCTCCCAAAAGAACGATGGTGAGGACCGTGAGAGCTATTTTCAAAATCGCACCGTTTTTATGTAAATCGTCCCGATCAGGCACTGTTGTCCAATTTTCCATGTTTTAAGCCTACGCTGATGTTAAAAAATTATCAAGAGACAAAACAGTAAGCGGATACAACTGGACCAGTTGGATGAGGCTATTTACAAAACCTTCCAATCGTAATGAATTTTCATTTTGAATTTTTCATTTATCAATGATTTTTTAATTATTAAATTTTCAATTAGTATTAGCGGCTATTTTTGAAAACATCATTGTAAACTCTTGAGCTTCACTCCATAACTTACGACATTCGTCGGCCAATTCTTTAACCGACCTCGCCATTATTCTTAACCAATATTTTGTTTCTTTGCTTTCTTTTTTGCAGATAAATATTTTGTTTTTGAAGTCTTTTCTACTTGAAGCACCGTTGGCTTCACAATAATTAGCTCCGATACTTGTGGCCGATCTAACTAATTGATTGATGATTGGAATAGTAACAATATCTTTAGGCGCTTTTTTACATAAATCAATAATCCTTTCACTGAAAACAGCCGTTCTTTCTTCAAGGTCAAATTTATTTGAAAATTTACTCATTGAAAAATGTAAATTTATTGAAAATTGAAAAATGATAAATGAAAAATACAAAGTTGTCTACCGCTTATAACCTACAATTTAGGCTGATTAGCTTGTCAAAATAGGAAATAAATCACAATAGACATCATGCTGTATAATTAAAAAATGATTCTCAAAGTCTTCACAGATGGTGGCTCAAAGGGTAATCCCGGTCCGTCTTCAATCGGCGGAGTTGGATATATAAACGGAAAAAGAGCCTTTGATTTTAAAAAATCGATTGGGATCGCCACCAGTAACGATGCAGAATATCAAGCGTTAATCGAAGCACTCAATAAAGTTAAGGAATTAAAATCTAACAATGTTAAAAAGATAGAATTTAATTCAGATTCAAGATTAATGGTCAATCAAGTTAAGGGTCTTTTTAAAATCAATAACGGAAGAATAAGAGAATATGTATTGATAATAAGAGGACTTGAACAGGAAATAAAACTGCCGATCAGTTATAGCTATGTACCAAGAGAAGAGAATGTCGAAGCGGACTTGTTAGTAAACTCAGTTTAATTTATATCTTGATTTGGTATTTTTTCTCCAAATTCTTCTCCACCACCCCTTTAATTTCTAAAATTGAAATCAGATTTAATATTTCCATCACACTTTTTCTCAATTCAATTGCCAGATCATCAACGGTTAGTGGATTTTTACTTAAAATGTCAAAGACCGATTTTTCAACTTCATTTAAATTTTTTTTAATATCCTCTTTTTTTCTTGGTGTTATCTTCATATCAAACTCATCATAGATATCCTCGACTGTTGTCACCATTTTGGCTCCTTGTTTGATCAGTAGATTTGGTGCCCGGGACATATCTGAATTGATCGGAGAAGGAACTGCAAAAACATCTTTTCCTTGAATGCCTGCAAATTTTGCTGTTATCAAAGATCCTGAAAACTCACCTCCTTCGGCAATTAAAATACCTCTAGACAAACCAGAGATAATTCGATTTCTGGAAATAAACAAGCCTTTTAAAACGTATTGGTTTGGTGGAAATTCTGAAATAATTGCTCCACCTGTTTGTATTATTTCTTCAGACAATCGTTTATTGGCTGCGGGATATACAACATTAACACCACAACCTAAAACAGCAATAGTTCTCCCACCAGCATCTAGGCAAGATTGATGTGCTATTGTATCAACGCCATAAGCCAGACCAGAAACAATTATAAAACCGGCCTTTGCTAATTCATAAGAAAATTTTCTAGCCACTTGGATACCATAATTGGTTGGGTTTCTTGTTCCAACTATTGCAAAATAAAGCGAAGGCACCAAATTTTTTACGGCTTGTTGTTTTCCGTTAAAAAATTTCGGTGCCGAGCTTTTTACATATATACAAATCGGTGAGTCGGAAATATTTTTTAAACTTTCCGGATAATCTTCGTCGTCGACTGTTAAAACTTTAATCCTGTCTTTTTGCAACTTTTCCAACTCCTTTTTTGGATCAAATTTTTGTCTAAACTCAATAAATTTTTCCGCCAACTTAAATCCAAGAACCGATTCCAGTTCTTTTTTGTTTGCCAAATAAGCTTTTTTTACGTCACCAAAGTGACTTTTAAGGCCCTGGAACTTCATAGGACCGATACCCAAACAGTAAGAAAAACCAATATGGTATAAACAGTTAAACATTAAAACTTAAACGGTTAAAAAAACTATTAAAACTTAAATATTAAACATGTTTTTGTTTAAGAGTTTAATGTTTATAAGTTTTTTTAGGTTTTAACTGTTTAAAATTTAACAGTTTATTCCTCGTTTGTCTGCCTTTTATAACCTACAAAAGTAGTTGTTCGGAGCCTTATTGAGAGAAAATTTTCACCAAAGACACTATCCCCTTATCAAACATCTTTTCGTTAATATTTTCGTTGGGAGCATGAATATTGCAATCAGATAAAGTAAATCCGGTTAAGATGAGTGGTTTATTGAATCGTTTTGATAAGATAGACACGGCGCCAATTGATCCGCCTGACCTACTAAATGATGTTTTTTCCCCAAAAATTTCAGTAAATATTTCATCGGTCTTCTTGACATGTTTATTATCTATGTCAGTACAAAAAGGATCTAATTTCCCTGAAGTTTTTAATATATATTTAATTCCTTTCGGCAAGTTTTCTTTAATAAAATCTGAAACGAGTTTTTCGATTTCATCGGGTGCCTGATTTTCGATCAACCTAAAAGAAAACTTGGCTGAAGCAACCGCAGGGATAATCGTCTTACTACCTTGTCCTGTATATCCTCCTATCATTCCGTGGATATCAAAAGAGGGAAAGATCTTAGTTGATAACCATAGATCGTTTTTGCTTTTAAATTTGGCTTTGTCATAAAAATGAGGAATTAAAATCTTTCTGGTTCGACTGTCTTTTATTTTGGAAAAAAGTTCTGACAAGAGCTGTATTGGATTATCAATTTCATTGCCATAAACACCCGAATGTAGATCTTGTTTGCCAACCCTTATCTCGATTTCGAAATCGATCAAGCCTCTTATTCCAAAAAATATTTCCGGATGATTGCTGGTTTCCATTCCCATATCCAGAATGTAAAAAACATCAATATTTGCCAGGTCTTTTTTGGCTAGATCAATTAGAGATTCAAAATTATTACTGCCGGCCTCTTCTTCTCCTTCAAATATTAAAACAATGTTATTGTTTAATTTTTTATTATCAATTAATTGCTGAATTGCGATTAAAGTTTGAATTATGTGGCCTTTGTCATCGGCAACTCCTCGGCCAAACAACTTGCCATTTTTTTTAGTTAATGCAAATGAAGGGCTATCCCACTCTCCGACTGGATCTTCCGGTTGAACGTCATAGTGGGCATAGATACCAATGGTTTTTCTATCTTGTCCACGATCGTGGGATAGATAATATTTAGCAACAATCAATGGGGGGCAATTTTCTTTTTGATAAGTTTTTACTTCAAACCCTAGAGATTTTATTTCTTTTTTTAAAAACTCTACCGCTTTTAAAATTTCACTATGGCGGACTTGATCGGCTGAAACGGATTGAATAGTAATAAAGTCGGAAAATAATTTTAGTATTTTGTTATTCACATATTTATTATAGAATAATATTCATGCAAATCTGTCCATCAATTCTGGAACCTGCAGCAGATGTTTTAATTCAAACTATTAATCGCTTATCTTCTTTTTATAAATATTTCCAAATCGATATAGCCGATGGGATATTTGTTCCCAATAAAACGGTTCAGATCGAGGAAATTAAAGACAGTCTTATTAAAGACTGTCTTCATAAAGACAGTCTTTCTTTCGATTTTCACCTCATGGTTTCAGACTTTGAATCAGATATAAAAAAATTAAATGATCTCAAAAAATTAATTAATATTAAAAATATTTTCATTCACCTTTCCGCAATTGAAAATTATCTGGAATTGGAAATTGAAAATTTGTCAGACATTCCTATAGGCTTAACCCTCAACCCTCAAGATCAAGTGAGTGATTTAACCCGCCACTATCCACTAAATACTATACCCTGTCTTCAAATAATGTCAGTTACACCTGGAGTTCAGGGAAACCCTTTCATACCAGATACGCTCAATAAAATTGAACAATTACGATTGCTAGGTTATAGGGGGAAAATTTTCCTAGATGGGGCAGTTAATGATAAAACTTTGCCAATTATCAGTAAACTAAAATACAGACCGGATGTGATTTGCCCGGGAAGTTATTTGACGAAAGCGAAAGACTTAAAACAAAGAGTTGAATTTCTAATTTAAAATTAAGTATGTATAAATTTGTGATCATTAGACATGGCTTGTCCGAATGGTCTAACCGCTTTACCGGTTGGACGGATATTGATCTGGCCCCGAGCGGAATTGAGGAAACAAAAAAATACGGCTTGAAATTAAAAGAGCTTGGATATACATTTGACCTTAGTTTTACTTCTTATTTAAAAAGGGGGATTAGAACTTTGGAGATAGTTTTGGATGCCATGGGTCTTTCGCAGATTCCAGTTATCAAAGCCTGGCAATTAAATGAACGACACTATGGGGCTCTACAAGGATTAAATAAACCGGAAACCGTGGCTAAATACGGGGAAAAACAAGTGACAATCTGGCGTCGAAGTTATGATATTCCGCCGCCGTCCTTAGAAAAAACCGATCCTCGACACCCGGCTAATGATCCCGTTTATAAAGACGTTGACCCGTCATTACTTCCGTCAAGCGAATGCTTGAAGGACACTTATAATCGCTCCGTCCCCTATTTTAAAAAAATGATCGAGCCGGAAATAAAGGCGGGCAAAAAAATCATTCTTTCTGGACACCATAATTCATTGCGGGCGATCATTAAATATTTGGATAATATTTCCAATGAAGATATTGTTAGTTTAAATGTTCCATATTGTATCCCGCTCGTTTATGAACTGGACGAAAACCTAAAACCGATTAAACACTATTATTTGGCAAGTGATGAAGAGGTAAAGAAAGTGATTGAAGGAATTAAGAATCAAACAAAGAGATAAACCTAACTGTATTTATCATTTTGAATTTTTCATTTATCATTGATTTTTCATTTATTTATTTATCAATTGAAAAATAAATAAATATAAATTCATTGAAAAATGAGAAATGAAAATTGAAAATTTGTATTATAATACCCCTATGTTAAGCGGAAAGATTTACCGCAATTTATCGATCGACCAACTCACAAAATACGCCCTAGATAGAAAAGAGGTAATAAAATCTAAGTCAGGGACGCTTGTGACCTATACCGGAAAATATACCGGTCGATCTCCTAACGACAAATTTATCGTCGACTCACCTTCTATTCACGACAAAATTAATTGGGGTAAAACAAATGTTCCAATTTCGAAAGAAAATTATGACAAACTTTATAAAAAGATTTCTGGCTTTTTTGAATCAGAAAAAGAACTTTTTATTGTCGACGCTCAGGTCGGTGCCGATAAAAAAAACTCCATTAATCTCCGGGTCTACTGTCAATATGCCTACCAGGCGATTTTTGCTACTCATTTGTTTCGTCGATTGCCTTCTTCCGTACGGACAGGTCTAGACCTGTCCCTACAATTTCAACCTGATCTGACCCTTTATTGCGCCCCATCGGTTACCGCTGATCCAAAAACCGAAGGCACTAATTCCGAGGCTTTTGTTATTTTAAATATCGAAGAAAAAACCATTATTATTGGCGCAACAAAATATGCCGGGGAAATAAAAAAATCCGTTTTTTCTTATATGAACTACCTTCTTCCTCAAAATGATGTTTTTCCGATGCATTGCTCGGCCAATATTGACTCTACGGGTAAAACCACGGCAATATTTTTTGGATTGTCCGGAACCGGAAAGACAACTTTATCGGCCGATCCTGAAAGACGGCTGATCGGAGATGATGAACATGGGTGGAGTGAGAATGGTGTTTTTAACTTTGAAGGTGGTTGTTATGCCAAGTGTATAAATATAAAAAAGGAAAGCGAGCCGCAAATCTGGTCGGCGATCCACCGAAACGGCGCTCTGGTTGAAAATGTAGTTTTGAAAAATGACGGTGAATTTGATTTTGATTCGGATAAATTCACCGAAAACACCCGAGCCGTCTATCCTTTGGAATTTATAAATAATTCCGTCCCAACCGGGGTGGGTGGACAACCAAAATACGTGATTTTTTTAACAGCTGATGCTACGGGAGTACTTCCTCCAGTTTCCCGGTTGGATTTAGATCAAGCCGCCTATCACTTTTTGTCAGGATATACTTCCAAATTGGCTGGTACCGAACGGGGAATAACGGAACCAAAACCAACCTTTTCCGCTTACTTTGGTGGCCCTTTTATGCCTCTAAAACCGATGGTCTATCTAAATTTACTTAAAAAATATTTAGAAAAATATCAGGCGACTACTTACCTGGTTAACACCGGGTGGGTAGGTGGCGCATACGGAGTCGGAAAACGAATATCGATCCACGATACCCGCAACATTATCACCGCAATCCTGACAGGAAAACTTGATCAAGTCGAATGCCGTCATGATGAGATATTTAATCTCTTTGTCCCAACCCACATCCCTGGGGTTGAGGATAAAATCCTTGATCCCTCTTTGTCTTGGGATGACAAAGTATTATATTATGATAGTGCCAAAAGATTGGCGCAACTTTTTGTAGAAAATATAAAAAAATTTCCCAATGTTGATCAATCAATTATAAATTCCGGACCAAAGTTAAACATTTAAACAGTTAAAACATAAACAGTTAAAAAAACTATTAAAACTTAAACATTAAACATGTTTTTTATTTAATAGTTTAGTGTTTAAATGTTTTTTTAGGTTTTAACAGTTTAATCTTTAACAGTTTTTTTTAATATTATGAAATTATCAAAACGTGCTCAAAATATCAACCCCTCCCTCACATTATCAATTACCGCTAAAGCCAAGGAGATGAAGAAACAAGGGCTTGACGTCGTCTCTTTCGGGGCCGGCGAACCGGACTTTGATACGATGTTTCATATCAAAGAAGCTGCAAAAAAAGCTATTGACGAGGGGTTTACCAAATACACTGCTTCGTCTGGAATTATCGAATTAAAGGAAGCGATTTGCGCAAAATTTAGAAGGGACAATTGGCTTGATTATGAACCAAAAAATATCATTGTTTCAACTGGTGGAAAACAGTCCTTATTTAATATGATTATGGTGACCGTTGATCCGGACGATGAGGTAATTATTCCAATTCCTTATTGGGTTAGTTACGAGGAAATGGTAAAAATTGCTGATGGCAAATGCGTTTTTCTGAAAACCAATAATTTCAAAATTAATCCCCAAGATCTAGAAAAAGCCATTACTCCGAAGACAAAAATGCTTATTTTTAATTCTCCATCAAATCCAACCGGAGTTGTTTATGATGAAAAAGAATTAAAACAAATTGCCACTATCTGTTTGAAACATAATATCTATATTTTAAGTGATGAAATTTATGAAAAGTTAATATATGGGAAAAAACATACCAGTATTGCCTCTATAAGTGATAAGGTCAAAAAACTAACTATCGTTGTCAACGGTGTTTCCAAATCGTATGCAATGACCGGTTGGAGAATTGGTTATGCTGCGGCTGAAGAGGAAATAGTCAAAGCAGCCACTCGACTTCAAGATCACACAACCTCAAATCCAACTTCAATTTCACAAAAAGCAGCTTTAGCCGCTATTGAAGGTCCAGAAGATCATGTTGCTAAGATGGTGTACGAATATAAAAAACGTCGTGATTTTATGGTCGACCGTTTAAATAGGATTGAGGGAATAATCGCTTCCCGACCCGATGGGGCGTTTTATGTTTTTGCCAATGTTTCAAAGTTCTATAACAATGATATAAAAGGATCAATGGCTTTCTGTCAAAAATTATTGGAAGATGCTTATGTTGCAACAGTTCCTGGATTGGCTTTTGGTGATGATCGATTTATTCGATTAAGTTTTGCCACTGGTATGGAACATATTAAAAGGGGATTAGATCGCCTGGAAAAGTTTGTAAAAAAAATAGAAGAATAAACTTAGTTTTTTTTAAATATAAAAACAATATCTTTGAAATTAAATGTGCCATCATTGTTAAAATCGAAGGGGAGTAAAGATTTAAACTTTATAATATTATTATCTTTTTTGAAAACCACAAATTCTTGTCTTGGAAGATGATAAGGCTTTAAAATGACTATTCGATAAAGTTCACCTAAGGCAATGTTTTGGATGTCTTTCAATTCGCCAGCCCCTTGTTTGACGAAAATATTTTTTTTCTTGTAAACTAGTTGGTCGTCTATATCAAAGATCTGAATTTCATAATTGACTCCCCTACCCTTTCCCCAAGGAAAAAAGTTAGTTTCAAATTTTAAGGCTGGTAAAGGCAAAATGTTTATATTCCAATAATCGCTCAACAAAATATTTTTATCGTTTTTTTGCAAAACAAATTTAATTTTTTTTAATCCTAAATTTTCATTGGTTTTCAAAGTAAAGTAAACTTCCTTTTGTTGAAACGGATCAATATCTTTCAAATCATCAACAATAAAAGAGTCTGATTTTATCTGATTAGATCCGATTTCATCTAATCTTATCTGGTATCCAAAATCTTTATCCCAAATAGCTTGTCCCTGATTTTCTAATTTAACTTTAAAATGATAAGTTGATTGAACAACCAGATCAGTAGGTAATTTAAAATTTATCCAGCCTTTTTCGATTTGTTCTGGCTCCCCTTTTATTTTCGACATTGAAGCAACGGTCGAATATTGCGGGTAAAATTCCTCTGAACCATACTTCTTCCAGGAAAACTCTAAAAATGGTGCCCCCTGATAATCAAAAACAAATGGTGTCACGGCTTCAACACGGCTATCTGGGCCCCAGATCTGGTCAAAGGCAATTTGAAAGTTGCTAGCAACAATATTTTCATTACCTCGTTTCCAACCCGTTTCCGTAATAAAGACCGGCAGTTCTTTTGTTACCCCCAACTGTTTTAACAGTCCTAACTCCCATTCATAAGTCCGAATTGTCCCCCGCCCGCTCGCGTACGGACTCCCGGCAAAAGCAGGATTTGGATATGAATGGGAGGAGAGGCCATCGATGAGACCAATAAGGTCAGTCCTTAAAAGTTGACTCGCTGACAAGGACTGACCTTCTGACGAACCTTGAAAAACTTCTCGAAGAAATTTTTCTTCATCTTCGAGGCCGGGCATCCACGATGGGGCCGAGGCATCCATTCCTGCCAACATGACAAAGAAGTCTGAGCTTCTTTCCTTTAGTTTTTTGGCAAATTCACCCGATACTTCCGCATAACTTTTTGGGTCGACTTCCCCACCCCACTCACTCCCATGATTCGGCTCATTAAATAGGATTACATATCGATTTTTAACTACCCAATTGAGAGAATTAAGAAAATCTACCCACTCTTGAGCATCTTTTGTTTCCGGGCGACGCCAATTTTCGCCCTCTGGTTCGGTCGCTAATCGAATAATTGGAATCAGATGATTTTGTCGAAGACGGTTAAAAATATCTTGCCATTTATTGCGATCTCGATCATTTTCCTGGATTATTAAGGTTATATATCCCCAATCCCCACCATTTGCGTTGACCAATTCTTTGACTTGCGGAAACTGTTCGTTATTTGGCTGAGCTAGGGAAATACCGAATTTGTTATTTGGGGTAGCAGCGAAGATAGAGAGAGGGAGGAAAATTAGAGTGAATAAAAAAATCAATTTATATAACATAATGTCAAATGATAAATAACAAACATCAATTAAATTACAAATAACAAATTACTAATAACAAAACTTTTTTGACATTTGATATTTGTGATTGATTATTCAATTGTAGATTTGTTATTAGTTATTTGTCATTTCACAATACTAACGATAATCCCCGCCTTCTTCAGCAGTTCTATTCCTTCCAAATCATGATGCTCAACTCTACAGACGACTTTAATAATTCCCGCATTAGCCAATATCTTTGCGCAGCTGGAACAAGGGTTGGCGGTTGTATAAAGTGTTGATCCGTTGGTTGACGAACCATGAAGCGCCGCCTGGATAATGGCATTTTGTTCTGCGTGAATACAAACACAGCTTTCTTCATATTCGTGACCTTCTATTTCGCCTCGATCTCTTCTTTGACATCGCAAACAACCACCTTCGCTGCAATTTTTTATTTTATGAGGTGTCCCGTTATAACCTGTGGAAATTATTCGAAAATCCCGGACAATGATCGCACCAACTTGACGCCTGGTACAGTCGGCTCTTTTTTTCGCCACGTCCGCCATCATCATAAAATATTCATCCCACGAAGGCCTTTTTATTTTCATATTTGTGCAATGATCAACTTTTCCAATCTTTTAAATTCAACCTTTTTCTTTGCTTCCCTCATCACCATTCCCACTAGGAAATTTATTACATTGGTCTTTCCTAATTTATAATCAGCAACGGCTTTTTGGTTGGCTGACAAAACTTTATCAATAAAAACTTTCAATTGTTCGTCGGTTATTTCATCAACAGTTACCGATTTCTTAAAGATACTGACAATTTCCTCAACACTTTTTTCAAACAAATTAACGGTTAGTTTTTTATTAACGATCGCATTAACAAATTTATCAATTGGTAATTTTTGTTTCGAAAGAGTTAAAAATATTTCATCTATTTTTTTTGATTCTTGACTCGTTTCAAAAAGAAGTTCCGTAAGTTTTCTTTCCACTTTATAATCTTTTTCCCAACGACCGAAAACCGACTCCAACAACTCAGGAACTGATGATTTAATTTCTCCAAACCAAGCGTCCCCAAATCTGATTGGTGGGAGGTCCGGATCAGGAAAATATCGATAATCTTCAGCTGATTCTTTTGATCTTTGTGAATAAGTAATCCCTTTTTCGGAGTTAAATCCCCTTGTTTCCTGGATCGGCGTCTTCCCCGCCTCAAGTATTTCTTTCTGCCTCTCAATTTCATACTCAATTCCCCGTTCCAAAAATCTAAACGAATTTATATTTTTCAACTCAACCTTATAGTTTGGTAATTTAAAATTCTTAACTCTTAATTCTTCATTCTTAATTAATGAAATGTTTGCTTCCAACCTCATCCCCCCTTTTTCCATATCACAGTTCGAAATATCCAAATAACGAACGATCTGTCTTAATTTTTTTGCATATTCTTTAGCCTGAGCGCTGGAATAAATCTCTGGTTCGGTGACGATCTCAACTAGCGGGACGCTTGAGCGATTAAAATCAATTAAAGAAACGTCACGACCATTGACTTTTTGATGAATCAATTTCCCTGTATCTTCTTCCAGATGGACGCGGGTTATACCAATAGGTCCAAACGATGTTTGGACCCTACCTTCAAAACAAAATGGTAGATCATATTGGGAAATTTGATAACCTTTAGCTAAATCGGGATAGAAATAATGCTTGCGATCGAATTTGGAAAATAAATTTATCTTACAACCCAAAGCCAGACCTAATTTGACCGTCCACTCGATCGCTTTTTTATTGGCAACAGGTAACGCCCCCGGTAATCCTAGACAAACCGGGCAAGTGTAAATATTGGGTTTTTCTGCATGAAATGGATCGTTTTTACACCCACAGAACATCTTTGAAGCTGTTTTAAGCTCAACATGAACTTCCATGCCAATTATTACTTGATAATCATTCATATTTATTTTACCCATGAATTCCACTTGGTTCTCTGTTCAAACGCCCATGCCGCTTGTAACACTTTTTCTTCCTGAAAATAATTACCCATGATATTTAATCCTAAATAAAGATTGGTTTTTTCATCGCGAAAACAAGGAACGGAAATCCCACAGTTACCTGCAAGAGAGCTTGGTTCAACTAACATATCTTGAAGCTCACCAAACATTGAGTCACCGCTGGTTGCACCTAACGGAAGTGCAAAACTTGGCGAAACCGCAGAAATTAAAAGATCATATTTGGCAAATATGTCTTTAAAATTTTTAATATATAAACTTCTAACTTTTTGGGCATAAACATAAATCAATTCTTCTTGGCTTAGTTCACTCGACATACTAAATACCCCGAGCATAATTCTATTTTTTGCCTCATGACCAAAATTACTTCTATCTTTTCCGAATCTAATCCCATCATATCGAGATAAATTGCTAGAAACTTCCGCTCGTTGAACGACAGTATAAACGCTTATTGCATGTTCATGACTTAATATTTTATTTTTTTCTAAATTATGAGATGTTGATATTAAATCAACCTTTGCTCCCATAGATTCAAATAATTCACCGGCCTTTTTAACTGATAAGGCCGCTTCTGTATCTTTAATTTTTGGATGATCAATATAACAAATTCCTATTCTCATCCCTTCGACACCTTTTTTCAGGTTCTTGGTGTAATCAATAACCGGCAAGGAAGAAGTCGTCCCGTCATTTTCATCTTTTCCCGCAATTTGATTCAACATGATCGCCGAATCTTCAACTGTTTTTGTTATTGGTCCCGGAGAATCAAGCGATGAACCCATGGCAACAACACCATAGCGGCTGACTCTCCCATAGGTGGGCTTTAAACCAACGACACCACACCAGGCAGCCGGTTGACGAATCGAACCAGCCGTCTCCGAGCCAATGGCCGCAATCGTCATGTCAGCGGCAATGGCGGCAGCACTTCCACCTGATGAACCACCCGGCAAATACCCGGAATTTCTGGGATTTAAAGTTGCCCCATAATCAGAGGTTTCTGTCGAAGATCCATGTGCCCAAGCATCCATATTGGTTTTCCCGATAACAACTCCACCATTTTCTTTTATTTTTGTAACAACGGTCGAATCATATGGTGGCATAAAACTATCTAGTAATTTTGACGAGACGGTTGTTGGTAAACCGACTGTTAAAAAATTATCTTTAAACGCGATTGGAAGTCCTCGCAGTGGCTTATTCTCCTGACCTTTCGTTTTGTTGACGGCTTCTTTATCTAAATGAAGATAGATATTTAGTTCTTTATTTTTTTCAGCAATTACTTTCTCTACGTCTTTATAAACATCCGATAGAGAAATTTCTTTTTTATCAATCATCTCGATAGCTTTTTTTAGAGTTAATTCGTTTAGTTTCATATTTTATTCCCCTCCCACTGGAGCAAAAAAAATTTAGTATCGAGCTTTTGATTAATCTTCTGCTAAAATCTGATCAACAACAAAATATCCGTTATGTTTATTTTTTGCATTACTCAAAGCTTGTTCTTGAGATAATATTTTTTTTTCATCAACTTTATCATCCCGTAAAACATTTTCAAGCCCAGTTACTTGATGAGTTGGTTCAACTCCCTCAACATTAACCTTAAAGAGGGCATCAACGACCTCTAAAGTTTTATTAAAACCATTTGCTAATTCCTTTTCCTCATCTTTTGTTATGGGAATTTTAGCCAGTTCAGAAATATGTTTTACTGTATCGGTGGTTATTTTTGTCATGCGTATATTTTACAACAAACACTAGGAGGTTCATAGCCAATTTAAGGAAGAGGTCATATTATTTAGATTAGGTATATTTTTTTACTAAAAATCCTCCTACAATGACAGCTATAATTAAAGCGATTAAGAACCATGATAGATTTTCCATACTATTAATATATCAAAAATCAAAAATCAAAAATAAAATATCAAAATGACATAGCAAAATGCAAAAAGTTATCTTTTACCTTTAAGAGTTAGTACGCTTGACCCGAAAATGTTTGAGATTTCATTAAGTTCGCGGATAAACCATTCTGATTTTTCTTTTGAGATTTTGTTTCTGTCTCTTAAAATAGCTGACCAAACCTTACTTTCATTAGCCGTCTTTAAACTAATTTCAAAATATTTAATAAAATCTTTTTTACTTGAAGCTGCTTGACCTTCAATATAATTTCCTAAAATACTAGTAGAACTTCTAAGCAATTGATCTCCCAATATATAACAGACTCTATCTTTAGGAAGATTTTCAATTGCTTCTATTAACTTTAATATAAAAGTATAAAGTCTTCTTTTGAATTCAATTTTAAATTTTACTTTGTCATTTTGCATTTTGATATTTAATATTTAATATTTAATATATCTAATGCAAAATTATTGTCTACTGTTTATAACCTACAAAAATGCGGAAATAGGGCGGTAAAACAGAAAAAAAATAACGATAGATACTTAAGATTAATTAATTTTTATATCCAATTTTGCGAAGAAATTCTTTTCTCTCTTTTTCCTCTTCTTCATTTTCCACCCCTACCGGTGATCCGCCGTCAATCACCCCCATAATTCCCCGACCTTGTTCCGTTTCGGCCACGATCACTTCGGTTGGATTAGCGGTTGCACAATAAATATGGACCACTTCAGAAAGATTTTTTATTCGATTTAAAACATTAATTGGAAAAGCATTTTTAAGAAAGATAAATAATGAGTGACCGACCCCGACTTTTTCAGCATTTTTGACGGCAAGATCAACCATTTCTTCATCAGTCCCGGCTTTTCGAATTAATTTTTCTCCCGAGGCTTCGCAAAAAGCCAATCCAAATTTTATTCCCGGCACTGCTTCAATCAATGTTTCATAACAATCTTCAACCGTTTTGATAAAATGCGACTGGGCTAAAATAAAATTAATTTCCTCCGGTTTTTCGATTTTAACGTTTAAGAATTTCATAATATATTTTAACAAATGTCGGGGTAGCGGGACTTGAACCCACGGTCTTCAGACCCCCAGCCTGACGCTTTAGCCATCTAAGCTATACCCCGTTATCAGTAATATTTTATCAAAATCTCTTATAATATTGTTATGATCCTCCTTTATTTTCTGATCTGGCGATTGTTTGATTTCATAATAATCTTTTTTAGTCAAAAAATAATTCCCTATCTTGGTTTTTTTCCGTACGCTAATCAATTACCTTTGTTTCATTTACCTACCTGGGTTTCCTCTTTAGCTAATTTTGACGGACTTCATTATATTTCAATTGCCCATAATGGCTACGCTCAATATGAACAGGCTTTTTTCCCCCTTTACCCGATGTTGATAAAATTCCTATCTCCATTATTTTCTAATAATCAATTGCTGACGGGGCTAATTATTTCCAATATTTCTTTTTTGATTGGGTTGATTATTTTTTACAAATATCTATTTTTGATTAGGGCGACCACAAGGGTCGCCCCTACGGTAATATTTCTGTTATTGGCCTTCCCTACCTCTTTCTTTTTTGGCGCTGTTTATACGGAAGGTTTATTTTTTCTTTTGCTTATTTCCACTTTATATTTTCTAAAAAAAGAACGGTACTTTTTAGTTATGGTCTTTGCATTTTTAGCTTCTTTAACTAGATTGGTGGGGGTGTTTTTGATAATTCCGATTATATTTCATTTGATTGAACAAGAAAGGGCGACTACAAGAGTCGCCCCTACAACGAATTTCAACAAATTTCAACGAATTTCAATATTGTTTGCCCCTATTCTCGGCCTTGCTTCCTACTGTTTCTATCTCTGGCGAACCACTGGTGACCCATTATTTTTTCTCACATCTCAACCAATCTTTGGGGCTAACCGATCAACTCATTTGATATTGTTGCCCCAAGTATACTATCGATATTTCAAAATTTTTATTACAGCTGCGCATGATTCCCGTTTTTATGTTTCTTTAGTTGAATTTACTGTCTTTAGTTTTGTTTTATTAATTTTAATTTTAGATTTGATTAAACTTGCTTGCGCAAGCAAGAATTTAAAAATTAAAAATTGGGAGAGAATATCTCTTAGTATCTTCTCTTTTGTAAATTTAATCTTACCTACCCTCACTGGCACCTTCTCCTCCATCCCCCGCTATGCCCTCTTTTCAGTATCATTCTTCATTTTTCTTGCAGAAATAAAGAATAACATTGTTAAATTTTCGATTGCCATAATTTTTTTGATTTTACATATTTTATTACTGGGATATTTTACTCAGGGATACTTCATAAGTTAAATCAAAAATTAAAATGCAAAAAATAAAATTACAATGCAAAATTAAGAAATATTAAAAACTTTTTAATTTTTAATATGTCATTTTGATATTTAATATTTGATATTTGATATTTGATTTTATGAATAGACTTCCATTTTTCCAAAAGGGTGATTCAAAAGGTCTTCATTTTTTTAGAAGCAATAATCAGCTGGTCGAAAATGCCTTTTTTGTATATGTTGGAGCTATCTTTCTTTTTTTAGTCATTTTATTTTTGAGACTTTTCCAATTGACGATCGTCAAAGGAAATTATTACAGAACTCTCTCCGAACAAAACCGACTTAGGGAAATTACCATTGAAGCTCCTCGTGGAGAGATAGTCGATCGAAAAGGATTTGTGATTGCTCAAAATTTGAATCCAAATGTTAATCAAAAAATTGAACCTGGACTATTAAATAGTAATCAAAAAATCATTTCCAAGCGGGTTTACCAAAGCCCTGAGGCCATTGCTCCCTTAATCGGCTACCGCCAGATAGCTGATAAAAATGATATTCAAAACGATACTTGTCAATACAAGTTACAGTTGGGAAGTCGAACCGGAAAAAAAGGGGTTGAAAAGCTATTTGATTGCGAGCTACGTGGGCGGCCCGGAAAAAAATTAGTAGAAATTGACGCCCAAGGACGATATTTAAAAACTATTGACGTCCTTCCTCCAATTCGCGGAGATAAAATCCAGTTGGCATTAGATTTTGAATTACAAAAAAAAGCCTATGAATTAGTAAAAAACGTGAAAGCGGCTATTATCGTCACTAACCCTAAAACTGGGGAGATATTAACTAGCGTTTCTTCCCCTTCTTTTAATTCACAAGATTTCGAAGATAATTCAAACAACAATATCCAAAGTTATTTAACTGACAAGAACAATCCTTTGTTCAATCGAGTAACTGAAGCCACCTACCCTCCTGGATCAATTTTTAAACTGGTGGTCGCAACTGCCGGCCTTGAAGAAAAAGCCATTAATGAAAAAACCGAATTTGAAGATAAGGGAAGTATTAAAGCCGGAGCTGCCACTTTTGGTAACTGGTATTTTCTTCAGTATGGAAAAGTCGAAGGTATGGTTGATATTGTTAAAGCGATCAGAAGATCGAACGATATATTTTTTTATAAGGCTGGAGAAACAACTGGTGTTGATAAAATAAAAAAATGGTCAGATATTTTTGGATTGGGAAAACACACCGAGATCGGACTAGACGAGGCAGAAGGGCTTATTCCTTCAACCTTTTGGAAAAAAGAAGTCCTAAAAGAAAATTGGTATTTGGGTGATACTTATAATCTATCTATTGGTCAGGGATATGTGGGAACAACTCCTTTGCAAATGGCGCTGGTTGCCGATGTCTTTGCCAATGGAGGATATTTATGTAAACCGGAATTACAAAAAATGAAGAATGAAGAATTAAGAATTAAGAATTGTAAAAAATTGCCTATTTCAAAAAAAACCATTGATCTTGTTAGAGAAGGAATGAAACAGGCTTGTTCAACAGGTGGAACAGGTTGGCCGTTGTTTGACTTTACTGTAGGAAAAAAGATCCAGGTCGGGTGTAAGACCGGCACCGCCGAGTCGCACGCCAAATCTGGTATGCCCCATGCTTGGATATCCGCATTTGCCCCATTTGATAATCCTGAAATTGCCGTGACTGTGTTGATCGAAGAGGGTGGACAGGGGTCAGATGTCGCCGGACCAATAGCCAGAGACATATTGAAGGCGTATTTTGAACGAAGCCAATAACTAGAATATTTATTGATTATCATAACTTACTTGCAAATTTATAAAGGGCTGAACCGAACCTTTGTGGATTTTTAACAGAAGTTACCGGAACTGTTAACATCCCTGATAAAAAATGTCCGACTACAAATCTTTTACCAACAGGTAAAGAAAGCATGGGATAATCATTCTGATCATTTCCTGCGACTAAAACATTCTCTAATGGTGTTTGACAATATTCAGCGATTGTTTTGACTGTCATAGCTTTTGTTATACCAGATCTATTAATTGTTACTTCTGTTGAATTTAGACTTACAGATCCACTTTCAACATCTCCAGCAAATTTTTGTGAAATTAAATTTTTGAATAAATATAAACTCTGTGGTTTGATAGTAATCATACAAGGTTTATCTCTCTTCATTCTTTTTTCTATATCCCTTTTATCACTAACAACTATATCTGAAAAATACGAATATCGAGGATAGACGTCAGAAGCAATATCGTTTGAGTGAGTCCATAAAACGGGTTTTTGTAAAACGTTTTCTGGATAATAAACAATAAATTTAGTATTCTTTTCGGTCATTAGCAGAAGCGAAGAACATATCTCTTCTTCGGTGAGAGGAAAATAATGTATATTTGTATCTCCATTAGTGTTTAAAATACGCCCTCCATTCTCAACACCGATAGGAGCATTTTGAGATATAATTTTTGGGAAAAAATTTCCTAATATTTCTCGTATTCGCACATAGCCTCTTCCAGTTGCAACTGTTGTAATTACACCGGATTCCCAAAGAGAATTGAATCCTTTTATAATCTCTCTTGGTATTTTTTCTTTTATTCTAATCGTACCATCGATATCAAATATTCCTAGATTTATTTTTTCCACGGATTTGATCTATGTACTATTAATAATAGCCATTATATCCAATAATCGCAGAAATATCATTACAGGACAATCTAAAGCTATCAATTGGCTTTTATCTTTTTACTAGAATCAAACCTCTTTCCGTTGAAGAATGGAATAAATTAATCATCAACCCTGTCTAAGTAAGTCATTCGTTAGTTGAATCCAATACTTGACTCCTGTCATTAGTATCTCATCGTTAAAATCAAATTTAGAATTATGATTAACTCCTTTTTCTGGTCCGTTTCCTAAATGCGCATAACAACCCGGTTTTTTTTCTAGATAAAACCCGAAGTCTTCCGAGCCCATAATTGGTCTTGGTTCGGTCAAAACTTTTTCTTTTCCCCATATTTTTTCTGCTACAGAAATTGCCTGCAAAGATTCTTTTTTAGTGTTAACTACTGCACGATCTCCATGTCTAAATTTAAAATCATAATTAGCTCCATAACTTTGACAAATCCCTTTAATGATTTTTTCCATTTCTATTTGAATTTTATCCCGAACTTTGTTTTTATGAGTTCGAACAGTTCCATTTAAAGTCACTTCTTCCGGAATTATGTTATATGCAGTTCCACCATGAAATTTAGTAACAGAAACAACGGCTGTGTCTAAGGTCGATATTCTTCGAGAAACGATTGTCTGTAAAGACATAACTATTTCAGAAGCAACTAGAATTGAATCAATTCCACGCTCCGGATGTGCACCATGAGTATCTTTACCAATAATCTTTAAATCAAAGTTACTAGATGAAGCATGAACCGGACCATCATGAATAGAAAAATATCCTGCTTCCAGAGCTGAGGACGCATGCAGGCCATAGATTGAATCTATTTTGAATTTCTTAAAAAGACCATTCTCGATCATCGCCTCTGCTCCGCCTATGGCTTCCTCGGCGGGTTGGAATATGAAATATACAGTACCGCTAAAATTTTTATTTTTTGCCAAATATTCCGCAGCTCCAAATAGCATTGCCATGTGTCCGTCATGACCACAAGCATGCATTACACCCTTATTGATAGATTGATATTCTAAATTTGTTTCCTCTTGAATTGGCAACGCATCCATATCTGCTCGTAGCGCTATACTTTTATTACCATTCCCTGATTTAAGAACGCCTACTAATCCTGTTTTTCCAATATTTCTGTAAACCTTTACTCCTAATTCTTCAAGTTTTTTTGCTATTAAATTAGAAGTATTTTTTTCTTCCATTGCTAATTCTGGATTTTTATGGAGATGATGTCGTAGAGAAATTAAATTTTTTTTCATCAAATCAATTTTCTTATTTTCTACATGAGTCAACTTCATGTGGAAATTATAGCAAAGTTTATATAAATAAACTTGAAATTAGGCCACAAAGCTCTATTGTGATATAATATGATCGTAAAAGTGTAATTACTAACTATGCTAAGCACTGTTTCAAAGGAATTAGAGCTCCCACATTTTGAATGGAATATTCCCCACGTACCTAAATATCCCAATATCATTGTTACATGTAGTAGAAATCAATTTTTCGGTCAATTCGGCAGATTGGGTTTATTTCCGATATTGTCAGGAGCATCAACTTCAACAGATTTTGCAAAAAGAGTAAATAAATTACTTTCAGAAAAACAAAAAGATAAAATTTCACAACAGTTGAAGACAAAACTATCGGAAATACTGTTCGGAAAACAAAATCCAAATGGAAATAAAATAAATAGTCTTATTTCGAGCAGTAAAGTACATAATTTTTTGAGACATCTTGATGGTATTGTTATACAAAAATCTCCAATAGTTTTACGTAAACCTCCATCAATCACTCCAACTGATATGAGAATGATTTTTGAACAGCTTTTTTCATTAGTGGGCAGAGGCGCAGGTAGTAGATTAGCAGGAGTTCCCTTGACGATCTTAGATGATTCAACTCAAGGAATTAAAACCCAAGATATTCACAATTTCCCTAACTCAATCAACATCAATTATCAATATGGAGATAATAAGGAAAAGTTTAATAATTTTGCACTCTCTTCACGAAAAATTGTTATCGGTCATCCTTATGTTAGTCATATACAAAAGGCGAGTAAGCTAATAACTCAATCAATTGATATTGTTAGTCGAAAATTAGATGAATATATTATTAAACAGAAGCTACAGAAAAGAAGAATTGTTCCAGTTGAAGAAGTAGTTGAATATGCATTAAAAAATGTCAATGAATGGGTTTTAGATCCAACATTAATGCAATATGACGGACCGCCGAGCCGAACTCATCAACAAATGGATTTCTACTTTGTTCCAACTGTAAATATCAGAAAAATTATTATTAAAGATGCTGAAAAAAATAGAGGCTTACTTTCAAGTAGTGTTAAAGAATTATTACAACAAGAAACACAAAAAGGAAATTTAAAGTTAGTTATTTTTGATATTTCAGGTGGTGCTTACGGGACTGGCCTTTCTGAATCAATCGCCAAATTAGCAGGATACGAATCTTCAGGATATATGGATACTTATATTGAAAGTCTTATAACAGGATATGAAGTAAAAATGGGGAAAAAGCCAAAAAATATAGTATTATCACCTAGAAAAGCCGATCTAACGTTAGCGGCATTTGAATATATTCCATTTGTGGAAAAACTTCGAATACAAGGAGTCCAAGTAGAAATAATCTTAGCCGAACAACTGGAAGAAGCTTTGCATAATTATGATAAGAAAAAACCTTTTCAAGTCAAGACTTGGGATGGGAAAATGATTATTCCCGAGTTGATTGCCAAGCGCTTTACTTTTTTAGGGGAAGGTCAAGAAAAAGAAGGAGATAGGGGGTATATTTATACCAGCTTACCGGAAGGAGTTGTGATTATTCCTTCACCCGCTTCACGTATTCCTGCATCGGATAAGCGAGTAAATGGAGCAATATTAGGGGTTTTACGACCACAACTTAAACAAATAGGTGTCGACGTGATCCCCTCAATCTCTCTTTCAATTGTTGATAGAAATTCAGTAGAAAAAGTTGTTAATGAAATTATTAAATTTGGTGAGATAAATGCAGACGAATACCCAGAGATTAAATTTTTAGGATTGATTTTAAAAGTTGATGATAAACGTCCAGGAAGAGAAGGAAAAGGCGATGAAGTGGTTTCCGCTTATCCTATTTCGGCTGGTATTTTTCAAAAAATAAGCAATACCAAGGATCAACAAGAAATTAAAGAGTTTATTCATAACATGCTTTTTCATAGGATTAATAACCTTATTGACAAGGGCGTGCAAAATATTATTGTTCAACCAAATCTACTTACAATTTTTGCTGATGGTAAAGATTTTATGGAAACAAAAATAGTGGTTTATTCAAGACTCAAAAAATAATTATGGGTACACAAATTAAAAAAGTCTTTCCTAGAACCACAAAAAATATATCTAAAACGATTAAGTTGGCATTGATTGAAGCACATCGAAGACAAGAATTAGCTGACAAAAACTTTTTTAATCATTCTAATAGAACTTGCGATATTGAACAAGAAGTAAGAGTTATTAATCGTCTAACTGGTAACCCTGTAAATACTGAAAGTTTTTTGAGCTTAAAAAAAATTAAAGTTCGTTTGGATACTTCGGTAGATAATTTAGAATATGATGCTAATGGTGCAACACCGTTAACATTAAATGGGATCAAACATCTATACTCATCTTTTTTAAAAAAGACTAGGCAAATTCAGGAAACAATCACAAAAGAAAATCCCGATGCTATTTTAGTCCCGATTGGTGTACAGCCTTTAATTAAAGCTAATGAATGGAAAAAATTTATCATCTCTAATCCAATTAACCAAATTCGTTATAAGTTAATGGAAGCAGTAGTAATTGAAGAAAATATTAATCCAAAAATGGTTGTTGTTAATCCAGATACCAAAGAAACTTTTATAGATAAAGCATCTAATTTATCAACAATGACACGAACATCGGGAACACAATTTCATATTTCAGAAAAATCCCCATTAGAAGCAATTCAAACATATAACATATCAATAGCAATTGCCCCAATAATGATAGCTCTTTTTGGTAACTCACCATTTCTTGGAGGAATAGATACAGGGCGTGATAGTAATAGAATTGAAATACTTCGGCAAGGTGAACAAAGAAGGGCGGGCTTACCATTACCTGCGATTTCGATTGAGGATTATTATATAAAACAATTGGCAAAGGCAAGGCCATCATTTATGGAAATTGAGGATCAAGAAAAGGCCCTTGATTTGTCTATGAGCGCCATACACACTGTTACTAGAATTATTATCGACACAAAAAATAATACGATAAGAAATGAATTTAGACATATTGACTCCCAATCTCCTTACAAATCTATTCAGGCCTTTTTATTAACTCTTGGATTAATTGAGGGGTTAAGAAATAAAAAACTACCTGAATTTACAGAATCTCAAGCAAATTTTAAGCAGTCAGTTTGGGGATTAAAAGCAAAAATGAGTTGGCTTAAAAAAGATATGAACGCAAAAGAATTAGGATTATGGTGTATCGAATTAGCTCAAAATTATTTTTTAAAAACGGAAATGACAGAAATTGCACAAAGTTTTTTAAATCCATTAAAGAAAGAAATTATGAAATGTCAAACACAAGCGGAAATAATAAGAGATTATGTAAAAAAGGATATTGATAGTGGTATGGCTACTCAGGAGGCAATTGTACGAGTCTTGAATCGGATGAATAGAGAAATGTTAATGAAAAGCGTTAGTTAAAAAATTTCGATTACATCTGTCTGGCCTGGATCTACGACAGGATAGGTCAATTCATATCCATTTAAAATATGTTGTGGAGCTATTGCCATTTTTTTCTTTAAATTAGTTGTATCTGTTATTTCTGGATGACCCTGCATTGTAATGATTTTTCCTCTACGTAGCGCAGAATATTGATCACGTATCGTATAACCAAGAATAGCAAAGCCAAAAGGTAGGCTTGTAACGCTATCTTTATGTGAATAAACTATAGATATGGGACTTGGTAATGAATAAAAAATAACATCGCTTTTACCCTCAGGAGTTAATTTTAAAATAGTCGTTCCTGTTTCTGCTCGATTATTTATTTTTTCTATTTTTACTCCACCAGCTAATGCGAATGTTTGATGACCGAGGCAAATACCCATCGCAAATTCATCTTCTGCAAGAATCTTTTGTGCAAGCGGTAATACTCTATTTATATATCTTTCTCGTTCTTGAGTTTGTTGTGATAAGTCAATGTCTCCTGATCCAAGCCATATACTACATCCAAATTTATGTAATAAGTCGCTTGGATTATCCCATTGGATTTCTTTATTATTTTGAAGGGGATTTACAAACGTAAGTTTTACATCTATTTTTTCAACAATTTTTCTTAAATTTGCTTGTTCTTTTGCAATAACACTAGTATTTAATCTTGGTTGAATAACTAATACATTACTTGTTCTCGCTTTTAATGTCATATTAGAACATAATATCACACTGACAATTAAGCTGACAAAACCTTGTCAAACTGATCTCTAAGCCAAGCTTCATATCTTTGATCATTGTCAGCATCGGGAACTTCTTCAGGTCTTATTGTTTCTAATCCCATATTAAATAATGGTGATGGAGGTTTGCTAATAATTTCTTCTAAATGCGCTAGAGTTTCTACAGGATCAGCTATATTTTGAACAAAAGTCTTTATTAGAATTTTTTTGAACCGACTCCGTATTCGTTCAGGTATTAAAGTCCCAAAATTGGTAAGTGACATATTCCCGCCTTTACCAGGACGTAGTCCAAGATCAGTTGCTATTTTATATATTAAATGAGGATTAGCTGCAAAAAAAGGATCAACATGAAGACTTCTTGCTGCAAAATTTTCCCAGTTAATAGGCTCTGAGGTTTCCTCACTAAAACGTCCCATTATTCTTTTTGTGCCGGATATCGATCTAGGATTTAAATCTATTGGAACAACCGCAGAAAGACGCTTATTATTATATAATTTTCTTGCTAACGCTAACATATCTGGAGGCAAAATAACTAAATTCATATTCTGATCACCGGTAACACCATTATCTTTATAAAACTGAGCTAATTGGGGCCAAGTCAAAGTGAGTAACTCATTTGTGTATTCATCATTCTTAAGGGGTACTCCACCATCTGCTGTGAGAGCCTCGTCTTGGCCCGTTGCATAAGAAATTTGAGTTTGTGTATGGGCTTCATAAATCAAATATTCTCCGTCTGCCGTCTGTCCACTGGAAATAGATAAGATTGTACTATTTGGAATATACATTTGTACCAATCCAGCGAGTTCTTCACTTTTAAAATTTCTCCGTTTAAGTTGTTCTAACATATATTCTTTAAATTTTTCTTTTGAACCAAAATTATTATAATCAGGGATAAAATGAACACCCGAACCGCTGTCTGGTATTGCTCCTCCCGCAGTTTCATCAAATTTTATGCAGGCACAGACTCCGAACTCAGCCAGTCGGGCAACTTCGTCTGCAACTTCATCTAAATTGTTAAAATTTACTCCAAATCTACCGATAGTACTGTCAGGATGATTGCGACTAAATTCGTCTAAAGCATTATTGAAAACGCCTTTTTTCCCTAAATTCTGATAAACCTGTAAAGACTCATGAACTTCTAAACCCATTTTTTCCATAGTAGAAATTAATTGAGTGTTTTGAAGGTGAAGTACAGCTCGGCTTACCCCTAGTTGTTGACAAAGGTCGGAAATATAATCTGCTTTTGATTGATCAGTTTGAATAAGGACGCCGTTATGCCGTATATATCCATCTGACGAATTTAGTTGACGAAGTATGTCATAGTCTCCCTTTCTGTATGAACCTAGTTCGATTATATTTGAATCTGGCCTTAATAAACTACGAGATGCCCGTTCAGGAGCATTGCTTGAAGCCACTAATGCTATACCACCCCAAACTGCGTTTCGAGCAACGAAGGGTGAGATACTAGAAGGAGTTATAAATTCCGTAACGAGAATTGGTACTCTGGGAATCCCTTTAATTAATTGTAAGCGATTTGACAAGGACTCCGTTACAGAATCTGCTATATGTTTTGAAACTTTTTCGGCACCAGCCATAAACGGTTAATATAGTACTATAAAAATTACAAATATTCAAATATTAGACTGTCACAAAGCTCACGATCTTTATTTATCAAATACATATTTGTTAATGAAAAAAACATTATAATGTTGTAAACTACTAAATTATATGGCTAGTAACGAATTAGATTTAGTTAAAAACTCCCTTAAAAATTTACATTCCTTAATCAATAATAATGACTCAATGAACGATCTTGAAATAAAAAAAGCTGGTCAAACATTGCAAAAAATTTTATTAACAAAAATTTTTAATATTCGCGAACAACAAGAATTGACAATATTTATGAAAAGGAACAATATGTTGTTATTGTTCCAGCAAATATTTGAAAAATTTGAAACAAATTTAGAAGCTGATTTTGCTCGCCTATTAATCAATAAAAATAAAGATATTAAAAAAACATTAATTAGTGATTATCCAATATATTACCGCTACATTATTTCACTCAAAAATGAAATTAAATTAGCTAAAATAAATTCCAAAGATAAAGTACTGTTTGTTGGTAGTGGCCCTTTTCCTATTACAGCCATACTTATACACGAATTGACCCACTCTCAAGTTGACTGTGTTGAGATAAATAAAAATTCAGCAAAACTTTCTAAAAAAGTTATAGATCATTTAAACCATAGTAATTCCATCAATATAATTAATAAAGATGCGTTAACCATTGACTATTCTGACTATACGGTTATTGTGATTGCCATATTAGCTAAACCCCAGGATAAATTATTAGAAGCTATATGGAAACAAATTTCTAAAGGAAGTCGCATTATTTATCGTACTGCGGATTTGATTAGACAAGCCTTTTATGAAAAAACAAAAGCAAATATTTTAAAAAAATATCGTCCCTTCGAAAAAGGTAGGATTGGAGACAAACGTACAATCTCCTCAATTTTATTGGTAAAAAATAATAAAATGGCGGGGTCAAAAAAAATACTTACTTAAAAATTTTATTTTTTCTTTGTAAACTTCGTTGCAGATATTATGTTCCCAACGACTAAGATTTCACCTCTTCAAAACCATAACCTTTTGACCTTTGTTTTTTACTATCTTAATATCTTTTAGAATTTCTCAAAAATAATATTCTCCAAAAGCACTCCTTTACTCAATAAAAATATCCTTAGCGATTCAACAGCTGTCCGACCACCACAGAGATAAAAGTCAGAATTAGTGACTAGTGACTGGTGACTAGTGGCTAGTTTATCAAAACAGGAATCAACGTGGCCGAGTTCGAAGTATTTTCTTTCCTCATTCGGAACCATATCTAGGTTTTGTTCACGAGAAAGACAAATCTTAGGATTAAATTGCTTTAATTCATCTAATAAATAAATGTCTTTATAATTTTTTAGTCCCCAAAATAAATTAAATTTATGATTTTTGTTATTTGATTTTATCATCGATCTTACTGGTGCAATTCCAGTTCCAGTTATTAAAAATATTTCTTCTCTTTCATTTTCTCTTAACCCAAACATCCCGGCTGGACCTTGGAAAGTAATTTCTGTATTTTCTTTTAGTGAAAATAAATAATTTGATGCTAGCCCGCCCGGGATTATTCCAATGATTAATTCAAAACTATTTTTCTGCGTATTTGGAGACGCAATTGAATAAAGTCGGGAAACGTAACCTTCACCAGAGGGAATTTTGAGCATGATATATTGGCCTGGTTTAAAAATAATTTCCTTCGGTTCGATTAGATCAAAGTGGTAGAGATAAGTATTTGAATTTAATTGAGTCTTTTTGGTAAGAAGAGTTTTGTAGGTTAAAAGCATTAATTTTTAATTTTAAATTTTTAATTTTTATTCAATTTCTAATTTTTAATGTTTAAAAATTAAGATTTAAAAATTGATTAGAAATTAGGAATTAGTAATTAGAAATTTTTTATAGTCTGGCTCTCTGATTGATCTCCGCCTCGACCAGTTCTTTCGGGCGGCCATATTTTAATCTTGAAAGCTGAATTACTGCTTGAGCAATCTTTTCATTTGAACCGGCTCTGAATTTTTTTATATCTTTAGTCATGTCAACGGAAAAAGGTGGCACTGGTTCGTTGTCGACGATTGTTTTCATATAAGCATGGAATCTTTCTATGTTAATAAGATCGGTTTCACCAAAAACCGGCTGATATTCCCTCTGCATGTATGAGGCATCGGTCACACCGACTCTAAATGAGATTAGTGTTCCAACGTTTCCAAAAATGGCATTCTTGACTTCATCATCCATCTGTCCAATAAACTGATTGGCAACCGTTAAATTTAAATGATATTTTCTTGCTTCAGATAAAATTGTGGCGAAGTCCGGAGTAGCAAAATTTTGGAACTCATCGACATAAAGGAAAAAGTCTCGACGCTTTTCTTCAGGAATTTCCTGACGAGACATGGCAGCAATCAAAATCTTTGGGATCAAGACCAATCCCAAAAAGCTCGAGTTTTCTTCACCTAATTTTCCTTTTGATAAATTAATGAGGAGAATTTTTCCTTCATCCATTACCCTACGAAAGTCAAAAGCGGAATCAGACTGTCCAATAATATTTCTCATGGTTTTGTTGGTAATAAAACGGCCGAACTTGGATACGATATAATCCAACACTTCTGACTTATGAAAGTCTGAGGTTTGGGCAATTTGGTCTGTCCAGTATCGTCTGACGATTGGATCTTGGACTTTGGGAAGAAGTTCCTGGACATATTTTGGATCGGTCAAAACTCGGACTATTTCGACAAACGTTGACCCTTTTTCGCTCATTACCGTCAACATGGCGTTACGGACGGCATGTTCGAATCTTGGACCGATAATACCGGTTCTTTGCGGATCATAAAGTTTATACATTAGATTAATGATTGAGGTGGTAATAAAATGTTTTTGATCTTCGGTTTTTGCTTCCAACAAATTTAATCCCATTGGCCGCTCAACATCGGAAGGGTCAAAATAGATCACATCTTCGGCTCGTTCCGGCGGAATATATTTAATAATGTCATCGATTAAATCACCGTGAGGATCAATCACACAAACACCATGGCCAGCTTTGATATCTTGGATCGCCATATCATGTAGCAAGACCGATTTACCAACACCGGTCTTTCCGATAATGTAAACGTGTCGCCTTCGATCTTCAACGCCGATGGTAACCGGACGTTTAACACCTCGGTAATATCCGCCACCGATGGCGGTTCCCCCAGTTTGAGGAACTTCAATTGGAACTGGAGCAGTTTTTGCTTTTAACCATTGAATGTGTGGCGTTTCAACTGTTTTATTAGGAAAATGGAAAAGAGTTGCCAACTCGTCGGTTGATAAAACTGAAATTGATTTTTTAAAAGGCCAAATCGACAGGTCTATGATCGGAAAAAATTTGTAGATGAAATTGATCATGAATCCGCCTTTAAAAAGATCTTTTGTTCCGGTAAAATTATTTAGGTCGGAGTTAAATTGGGTATAGGCATTTTTAATGTTTTTTAAATGGGTATCGGCCATATCTTTTGTTTTAGCGGTCACAACAAAACGAATCATAGTTTCAAACCCAGATTTTGAACATTTGTCTTCAATTTTTTCTAATACTTTAGGATCTGTTTTAAAGGTGGCTTTTTCTGGATTGGCTTCGTTTTTTTTAGTACTGGAAACATAGCTTTTTCCCGAGCTTTTCCACTTCCCTCCTGCCGGTCGAATTAAAATTTGGATAATTCCAGCCTCATTATCATCAAATTTTGATAAAGATGAAGTGATCGCGGACAGTGAGTCTGTAGGCAAATCCCGGTAAAGACGGACAGGCATATACGGGGCTTCTTTTTGGACCAAGCCGCCAAAGACCACTTTGCCTTGTTCAGAAAAAATATTTGGCTCCTCCACTTTTCTGATATCAGCCATCGGATAATAGCCGTAAATTGTTTTTTCTATCAGATCAATAATCCGATTAGGCGCAGAAACATAAAATCTAATTTCTGCTTTTTTCCCAATTATTTCAAACGAGATCACATCATCAACCTCCAAAAAAGAAAAAAATCCCGACTTTTTTAATGAAGAAAAAGAGGAAAACATTTGATCGGCGGCATCAATCTTGATTTCATTTTCTTTAGCCAATTTTACCTCGAGGGTGACCATTTCCAAAGAAATTTGTTCCCTTTTTTTTAAACGAAAATAAATAACGATTAAATAAATAAGAGCCAAAGTTAAACCAGCTGCCAAAATAGCAGCAAAACTTGCCAAACTTATTGTGATTAATCTGTCAATCAAGATTTGATAGTCAATCTGGTCCATTAGAAAAAGTATATAATATATATGGGTATGAAACAGCAGGAAAATATCAAAAATATAATTCAAAAATCGAACATTGTTAATTTATTACTTTATTCGTTTATTTTTGTCATTTTGATTATAAATTTAATTTACAGCCAACTAATATCGCCTATTTATTATGGATTTACTATTAATAATGAGAAAGTTACAGTTGCATTTCTTCAAAAAATAAAACCCCTACCAGAATATCAAAGAATTTTAGAGATGAACAATAATGTTTATGGACAAACTATAAAAGATGAAATTTTTTCTCAAGAAAACCAAAAAAAAGAAATGATAAATAATCTTGAACAACAATTAACTATTAATCCGAGAGCAAGGGATGTTCTTTATAGTCTTTATCAGCTGTATTTGTCTGAGGGAGACAAAAATCGAGCAAGTGATTATTTGAGAAAAGCAAGGGAGATTGACCCAGATATTAATTGACCTAATTAACCTAATTGATCTAATTATTCTAAATAAATCCCAATTCCCCAATTGGTTATTGGGTATTATTTAGGTCAATTAGAATAATTAGTAATTAGAAATTTTTATACAATAAGATATGCTCAAACAAGTTCATCTCTACATAAAAGGCGATGTCATCGGAGTTGGTTTTCGGGCATGGACAAAGATCCAGGCCAAAATTATCGGCGTCACGGGCTGGGTAAAAAATAATCACGAAGGTTTTGTTGAAGCCCAAATTCAGGGAGAAGAAGAAAAAGTTAAACAAATAATTGAAATGATTAAAAAAGGACCACCGATTTCCCATGTTTCTAACGTCCAAATCTTTACCCAAGAACCGAAGGAAATTTTTGATCAGTTCAAAATAATAAAATAATTTTTTAAATATATGACTTCATCGGCTTTTCCTTTTGCTTTTTTCAATAAAAAGTTTGTCAAAACTGAAGAAGCTAAGGTTTCAATAATGACCAATGCTCTTCAATATGGTAACGGAGTTTTTGATGGGATTAGAGGCTATTATAGAAATAAAAAAATTTTTGTTTTTAGACTGGACTTACATTTAGAGAGATTCCAAAATGCTCTAAAAATCATTGGGGTTACTATCCCTTATTCAACATCTCAGTTAAAAAAAATCATTATTGATCTCATACGAAAAAATCGACCAAATACGGACTGCTATATCAGACCATTTGCCTATGCAGGAAGTGTCAATACTAAACCCAATTTAGATCAGGATGAAATTTTTAATTTTTGTATTTATATGATCACGATGGGAGAATATTTACCAACAAAAGTTGGAGTTTCAGCTATGGTTTCCAGTTGGCGTCGAATCTCTGATAATGCAATTCCTGCTCGAGCAAAAATTTCTGGAGCCTATATCAATTCATCCTTAGCAAAAAAAGAGGCTACGGACCGAGGTTTTACCGAAGCAATCGTTTTAAATGAATGTGGACACGTAACAGAAGGGTCTGCTTCTAATTTTTTTATCGTCAAAAATAGTATTTTAATTACGCCGTTAATAACTGACGATATTGTCGAAGGAGTAACGCGTCGAACGATAATTGAACTGGCAAAAGCTCTTAATATTCAAGTTAATGAAAGAACAGTTGATCGTACTGAAATATATACTGCCGATGAGGCATTTTTTACCGGGACTGGTGTCCAACTATCCTGGATAAATAAAATCGATAAAAGAATCATTAGTAATGGGAAACGGGGAAAAATTACCGGCCTATTACAAGATTTGTTTTTTCAAATTGTTTATGGAGAAAATAAAAAATATAGTCAAGAATGGTGCACAACAGTTTAAATTAATCTTTTCACCTTAAAACTAAAATAGCCTTCTTTACTGATAATTAAATGATCTGCGATTTCTATTCCTAATAACTTTCCGGCTTTAATCAAATTTTCCGTAACAACAAGGTCATCCTGTGAAGGTTTTAATTCACCCGATGGATGATTGTGGCAGATAATGATCAAAGCGGCATGATTTTTTATTGCTGTTTCAAAAGTTTCTCGAGGGTGGATCAGACTAGAACTTAATGTTCCGATTGATACAATATCCACGCTGATCACCTTATTGCGATTATCTAATGAAGCCACCATAAAATATTCTTTATGAAAATTTGCGATTTTATCTTTTAATAAAAAATAAATGTCTTTAGGCGATTTGACGATAATATGTTTATTTTTGTTTAAACTTGTTTCCATGGCCAATCGCCTTGAAATTTCAAAACAAGCTTTTAGTTGACAGGCCTTAGCAAGACCCAACCCTCTGATTTCCTTTAGTTCTTCGATTGATGCTTCTGAGAGTTGATCAAGCGATCCAAAAATGCTTATTAATTTTTGAGAAATATGAGTAACCGACTCCCCTTTAATACCCCGGCCAAAAATTAAAGATAATAATTCCTGAAGCGACAGCGATTCAACCCCATATTTGACAAGCCGTTCCCGAGGACGCTCATTGACTGGAATATCGTGCAAGGTATAGGTTTTCATTTAAACAGAATATTCAAAGATAATATTACAGTCAACCGCTTATAACCTACAAAAGTGGGGATTTAGATTGTCAGAAGTGTGGACCTACGGGGAATTGAACCCCGCCCTCGTCCATGCCATGGACGCATTCTGCCGATGAACTATAGGCCCGAGAAATCTATCCTCTATATTCTACCATCTATCGTCTAAATTTGGTTATACTAAATTTATGGAGCAACACCCTATCCCTCGACAGATCACCACGTTTGAATTTAAACTAATTGGTTTTTTGACAATCAAACAATTTATATATTTGCTTATTTCCATTCCCACCGGAATTTTGATTTTTTATATTTTCCCCGTCCCAATTTTGAATTTTTTGCTGGGGGTGGGGGTTGGTTCAATTGGTGTTGTCTTTGCCTTTGTTCCCATAAACGACCGCCCAATGGAGGTATGGATAAGAAATTTGATAAAAAGACTATCGTCTCCAACCCAATATTTTTTTAAAAAACAAAATTCGGCTATTTATTTTTTGAAAGATCTGATCTTTACCAATGATCCCCACCGGGTTATGTCCCACATTGATTCTCAACAGAAATTATCAAAATATTTGAATAATAAGGCCCCGGTAAATGGCCAAAATAGAAATCAAGAGATTAGTAATCTTTTTTCCGATTCGTTTTCATCTTTGCTTGGAAAAAAAGTTATTCGTCCTAATCCATCACCAGCCACTAGTCACCAGCCACTAGTTACTAACGTTAAATCCACCTTTCTTACCGGATCAATAAAAAATTACAAACAAACACCCTTGACCGGAGTTTTAGTCTATATAAAAAAAGACGTAACCGGCGACCCGATTAGAATATTAAAGACCAACTCCCATGGAATTTTTGCCACCTATAATTCTTTACCACCATCCGAATATTTATTTGAGGTCAAAGATCCCAAAGGAAATTTCTTTTTTGATACAATGAAAGTTAAGATAGAAAATATTAATGAAAAACCTATTGAGATCGTTTCAAAAGAATTATTATGACAGCCACAAAACCAACCTCACCAGTTAAGGCTTCAACTCAATCCTTTATTGAGATAGAGGAGATAAAAGACGATGTAGTTTTAATGAAAGATTTTTCTGCTGCAACTGTTATTGAGGTCGGGGCGGTTAACTTTTGGCTACTATCAACTGAGGAGCAATCATCGATGATCTATGCTTATTCTGAGCTGTTAAATTCGTTATCTTTTCCCGTCCAAATTTTAATCGTTTCTAAAAGAATTGATGTGTCAACCTATTTAGACTATCTTGAAGATAAGATAAACAAACAAAGTGTCGATATTTTAAAAAAAAGAATGGTTGGATATCGGGAATTTATTAAAAGTGTCATTAAAATAAATACGGTTTTGGAAAAACGCTTTTTTTTCGTCGTCCCTTTTTCACCGCTGGAAATGGGAATCTCCGGTGCCAATCCTGGATCTTTAAATAAGGAGTATGTTTTTACCCGAGCCAAGACGGCCCTATATCCAAAACGTGACAACTTATTAAGGTTGATTACAAAAATTGGTTTAAAAGGTAGTATTTTACAACGTCAAGAGTTAACCGAACTTTATTACAATCTTTATAATCCGTCAGCAACGGGGCGACGATTAGCACCAATTGAAAGCTATACGGATGTGATTATGTCATCAAGCTAAAAACAATTAATTATTTAGCGAGTTTAGAGAGTTTAGCGGGTTAAAAAAACTCGTTAAACTCTTTAAATAAATAATAAATTAATTATTTGCAAACTATGTATGTTTAACTTATTTGGTAAACCAACAACTAATCAATCTTCTACGAATAGCGCTGGTTCTATGGGTAAAAATAACATGGCTGACTTTTTGGCGGCCGGCTCTGTTTCTGTAAAAGATTTGATTGCCCCATCTTACGTTGAGGTAGATTTCAATAGTCTTAAGATCGACGACCGTTATTATCGAACCTTGTATGTCGTCGGCTACCCCCGTTATGTTTCCCCAAACTGGCTTTATTCTTTGATCACTTTTGACCACCCTCTATATATATCTATGTATATTTACCCGACTGAGTCGAAAAATATTTTAGATGACTTGAAAAGAAAGATTGCTGAAATGGAAGCCACAATTGAGGGTGATATTAAAGCCGGAAAAGTGGTTGATCCGACGGTCCAAGTTGCTCTCGACGACGCTCTGTCTCTTCAAGCAGAATTGGCAAAAGGAGCTGAAAGATTTTTCCAGTTTGGACTGTACGTGACAATTCCTGCCGATTCTTTGGAAGAACTAAATCGGATCACCAAGGAGATCGACTCTGTCTTATCATCGCTTTTGATTATTTCTCGTCAGGCAACTCTCGAGATGGAGGAAGGATTCAAGTCAACTTTACCTATTTTTTATGACAAACTTGGTGTCTGGCGCAATATGGATACAACATCACTCGCAACAACCTTTCCATTTGCAACCGCTTCCCTCACCCGCAACGAGGGTATTCTTTATGGACTCAACCAACATGACGGCTCTTTGATCATTTTTGACCGATTTACTTTGGAAAATGCCAATGCGGTGATCCTTGGAAAATCAGGAGGAGGAAAAAGTTTTATGGTCAAACTGGAAGCCTTAAGACTACTGATGATGGGAACCGATGTCATCATTATTGATCCGGAAAACGAGTATGAAAAATTAGTGCCGGCAGTTGGCGGAGAGTATGTTGTTTTTTCTTCTACCTCCAATTATAAGATCAATCCGTTTGATCTGGAAAAAACCAATGCCGGTCCCGATGAACTTTCAAACAAAATTCTCGACCTACATTCTTTAATGAGGGTGATCATGGGGGAATTGACGCCGGCTCAAGACGCTCTCTTAGACCGAGCTTTGGTCTTAACTTACCGAGAAAAAGGTATTACTCAAGATCCGGAAACGTTTTCATTGGAACCGCCTTTACTTGAAGACTTGTTTAAAGTTTTTGCTGGGATGGAAACTCCTGAATCAAAAGAAATGGCTGATCGACTGGAAAAGTTCGTTTCCGGTTCCGCTTCCGGCATTTTTAATCAACATTCAAACTTTGATATAAAAAACCCTTTTACGGTTTTTGGTATTCGAGACCTGGAGGAAAATTTGCGGCCGGTTGCCATGTATATTGTCCTTGATTATATTTGGAATCGGGTTCGTCGGGAAAAGAAGAAAAGGGTTTTGATTGTCGACGAGGCATGGTATTTAATAAAACAAAAAGATTCCGGTGCCTACTTGCATTCATTTGCCAAAAGGGCTCGTAAGTATCAATTAGGATTAACGACCATTACCCAAGACGTAGAGGATTTTCTGTCAACTGATGAAGGAAGAGCTATTATTACTAATTCATCGCTTCAAATAATTTTGAAACAATCGACAGCAGCGGTTGAAATAATTGCCAAAACTTTCTTTTTAACCGGTGGTGAAAAACACTTTTTGCTTCAGGCAGGGGTAGGAGAAGGTCTTTTCTTCGCTGGCCACAACCACGTCGGCTTCAAAGTAATTGCTTCTGAAGAAGAAAAGGGATTGATTGAATAGTTTATCTATACATCACTGGTTTTTCGGTTTGAGGAAGGACTAAGCTCATGCGGCGTTCTTTTTTACTAACTCTTTCGATAAAGGCTTTGATTTTTTGACCGATCTTTAGATTTTCGTCCCCTTTTAGCTTTGAGATGTGAATTAAACCTTCGATCCCGGATTCAAGCTTGACAAAATATCCATATTTTTCTTTTCTCGTTACTTCTCCCTCAACCTCTTTATCTTTTGGATATTTTTCCTCGATTATTTCCCATGGATCTTTTTGTAATCGTTTAAGAGAAAGATTCAATTTAAAATCCGTCATGTTCTTTTCAACAACAAAGACGTCGATTGTATCTCCGATCGTTACGAATGAGGCAGCGTTAGACACCTTTTCCCAAGAAATTTCAGAAATATGGATCAACCCTTCTACTCCTTCTACTTCACAGAAAACGCCAAATTCTGACGCACCCAATACTTTAGCTTTATAAATTTTACCCTCTTTTATCGCCTCAAACTTTTTAACCAAATCTTTATGGGAGATTTTTAAAACTGAAGCTTTTTGAGAAACAACCAAGCGATTTTTTTCTTTATCAACCTCGAGGATCTTTACCTTGACCTTCTGACCACGCATCTTTTCCGGCTGGGAAATAAAAGGTTCTGTTAATTGAATTTTTGGAATAACCCCTCTTATTCCCATAAAATTAATAAACACTCCACCTTTCCCATATTCTCCACACAAAACATCAATCTCCTCTTCATTGTCTCTTTTCTTAATAAGAATATCCCACTTGCCTTTATCGAAGAATTTTCGAAGAGAGACGACTGGAAAGCCATTTTTTGATTCTTCACTGATTATTCTTACTAAAATTTTGTCTCCAACGTTTAAATAAGGTGTATAAGAAGTTATCTCTTTTATTTCAAGCTCTCCCAAAATTGCCTGAGCTTTTCCGCCAACATCAAAAAGGATCCCCTTTTTAGATATAGAAGTAATCTCAGCTTCGATCTCCTTTCCTTTTTTAAGCAAGGCAGGTTTGGTTTTCTTAAGAAGCGAATCCATGATATTCATGGTGACTTTTTTAGTTTTTGTATTTTTTTCTTCCTTCATTATTGAATTTTCTCCTTTTTCCTAAACTCCAAGATAATTAATATACCAAACAGAAAGCCCATTATCAAGGGAATCCTTGATAATCCGAAAACTTTATGTTATATTATAGGGTGTTATGGAAAATATATTACTTCCGACCTTGGCAAACAGGTTTATAAAATACCTGGAGTCACAGGGAAAATCGTCCTTTACGATCGTGGCCTATAAGAAGGATCTTGAACAATTTGTTGGTTATTTATCTTCTCAGGAAATCGCTGATGTCCGCGAAATAAAGAAAAATCATATTGATGGTTTTATCAATAAGCTTATTAATGATAATTATACGAAAAAGTCGGCATCGAGAAAATTAAACTCCATAAGAACCTTTTTTAGATATTTAAAAAACGATGGTGTTATTGAACAAAACCCCTCACTTGATGTTTCTCATCCAAAATATATCCAATCAGCCCCAAGGATTTTTTCAAAACTTGAGTATCGAGCTCTGAGAGATTTTGCCAAAGAAGAAGCTCGGACATACGCTTTGGTTGAGATACTTCTTCAAACAGGTATAAAAATTGGCGAATTGGCCGGACTAAAAACTGAAGATATTAAGGATTCAACTATCCATATCACCCAATATGGTAAGACACCTGCCCGGGAAATCCCATTAAACAAAGCGGTAAAAAAATCAATCGAAGACTATCGAAAGGATCGTCCGACCAACGCAAATGGCGGACATCTATTTATCACTCGAACTGGTCATCCACTATTGATAAGAAACATTCGTCAAATTATTTCCCGTTGTTTTCGTGAGGTTGGGATTGAAAAAGCCACTGTTAATGATTTTCGAAACACTTTTATTGCTCACCAATTAAAAAATGGCGCCTCTGTTGAATATATTGCCAAGCTGGTCGGACACCGCCGGCTCTCTTCAACCGAACGTTTCTTGAACGTTGTTAAAGAAGAGATCCAGAAAAAAGAAGGACTTGGAGAGCTTTAATCTTCGCATATTAGTCTAATTAGACTCATTAGACCCATTTGACCAATTTGATTATATTTTTCTTATTGACAAACCATGTGGACTTGTTTATTATTTGTGGATAAGTTATCCACATAGTTAAATTATGTCCTTAATATCCTCTTACTGGGAAGGGTTTTTAGAAAAGCTGAGAGAAAAAGAAGGTAAAGATTCTGTTCTCGCATCTTTATTAAAACAAGCAAAAATCATTAATCTAACGGATGAAAAAATAACCCTATCGGTTGTCAGTCAAGGGCAGTATGATTTTTTGGAAAAAAGATCTTCTAAAATTGAGGCTGATTTTTTTGACTATTCACAGAAAAAAATTGAGATAGGAATTATTGTCAAGGCTCCCACTAAAAAAAGCGTTTCTCCCCCACTGCTCTCCTTTCAACCCAGCATTGAAGATGTTTTTGCCAAAGCTGGATTAAATAAAAAATATAATTTGGATAATTTTGCCGTGTCGACATCCAATCAGGTCGCCTACGCAGCCGCTCAAGCCGTGGTAAATAATCCTGGAAGTGCTTATAATCCGTTATTTTTATACGGAGGAGTGGGGGTTGGAAAAACTCATCTGGCTCAAGCCGTAGCTAAAGAAATTTTAAAACAAGACCAAAATAAAAAGGTTTATTTTTGTCCGGGTGATAATTTTACCAATGAATTGATTGAGTCTATCCGGGAAAAATCAACCGGGCGATTTCGAAAAAAATACCGCTATTTAAATTTACTTATAATTGATGACATTCAGTTTATTGCTGGTAAAAATGCTGTCCAAGAGGAGTTTTTCCACACCTTTAATTCTATTGCCTCAGCTGGAGGCCAAATTATATTAACCTCAGACAGGCCACCAAGCGCAATTAAGAACCTTGAGGACCGACTCCATTCAAGATTTTTAGGTGGCTTAACCGTTGACATCCAATCCCCGGACTTTGAGCTTAGATCGGCAATCTTATTAATTAAGGCAAAAGAAAAAGGTATAGAGATTGATATTGAAGCGGTTAAGATTATTGCTGAGAGAATAACCGACTGTCGTGGCCTTGAAGGAGCCTTACTTTCGACATACGCCAAAGTGTTAGGAAAAAAAGACAAGATAGATTTAGAAGCGGTAGATATGTTTTTTTCTCAAGATAAAAGCGGTCAGAAAAAAAGGGTCAGCTCTTCTGATGTTATAAAAACGGTTTGCTCTTTTTATGATATAAAACAATCACACTTAAAAGGACCTTCTCGGGCTGCCTCGATTGCTTTTTATAGACAAATATCAATGTATCTTCTTCAAAAAGAACTAGGGTTGACCTTAATTGAAACAGCGGAAACCTTAAATAGAAAAGACCATACTACCGCCCTGCACGCAAAACAAAAGATCAGTAATCTTATTCTCCGTGATCCTAATCTAAAAAAAGAGGTTGATGTGATAACCCAATCATTATTCCAATCTACATAGTTTCCACCGTCTTTACACATCGGTTTTTTTCATTTCTTTTTGTCTTGAAAATCTAATCTTATTTTTATACACTTATACACACACTCTATTACTACTATAAATAGATTAAAAACAATAAAAATGAAAATCCTTTTACCAAGAAATGAGTTTTTAGAAAAACTGGAATCATCATCCCGTTTTACCTCTTCTAAACTATCATCATCAACTTCTCTTCAAGGAGTTTGCCTTATTGGAGAGGAAAAAAACATTCATTTTTATTCAACCGACCTGAACTATTATTATCATTCCATATTAAAAAACGAAAATGATGGTAAGTTCAAAATAATCATCGAACCAAAGAAGATTATCGAATTTTTATCCCTACTTCCAGAAACAAAAATTGAGATAGAAATAAAAGAGAAGGCCATAGTGATATCTCAAGGAAAAATAAAAGGACAGTTCCCTCTTTTTTCCGATCAAGATTTTCCTTTTCCACCAAAAAATACCGAAGAGAGACAAAAAATAAAAACTTCTTTTTTTAAAGAAAATCTGCCTTTTCTTTTTTTTGCTGCCTCAAATGATGAAACGAGACCAGTATTAACCGGAATAAACTTTGTTACCGACGAAGAAAATCTTCAACTTGTGGCCACTGATGGCTTTAGGCTATCTCTTTTATCTGTAAAAAAAGATCTGCCGTTTTCCTCAATGATCATTCCAACAGGCTTTTTAATAAGCGCTCAAAGATTCATTGATAAAGAAACAGAAATAGAGTTTAGCTATTTAAAAAATGAAAAACTTTTAGCCTTTTTTATTGGTGATAATGATATTTATGTCAGGATGATCGAGGGCGAGTACCCCCCTTTTGAAAAAGTTATTCCCACTGAGAAAAAAACCACTGTCATTATTGATTCTGACGAGTTTTTGAGAAGCGTAAAATTGGTCTCCGTCTTTTCTAAAGAATTTTCAAACATCATTATAATGGAAGTGGAGAAAGACTCGGTAAAATTTATTCCAAAAGTTGGCCAGGGGGAAGAAGATGTTGTCTATCAAGAGGCTCATGTTGAGGGAGAAACCCAAAAAATAGCCTTTAACTATAAATATTTGATAGATTTTTTAAACCAGGCCTCAAATAAAAAAATTATAATTGAGTTATTGCGATCAGATGCGCCTGCTGTTTTTAAAATAGAAGGAGTTAATAATTTTTTTCACATAATAATGCCGGTGAGGATACAGGAATAATATGGAAAACTTTATTCTCGACACAAATTTGTTCTTTAATATTGGCGCTGGTCTTGGGATGGGAAAAACCACTGAGGAGATAGTTGTTAAATTGACAGAAATAATAAAAAAACTGAAAAAAAATTCTAAAGCAGTCTTTTATATGCCCCCACGAATTGTTGATGAGTTTTTAAGTTTCTTTGAAAATAAAGATCAGGAATTTATTAAAAATTTTTTATCAGCAGTGAATGTTAAATCGCCGAATCCTGCCTCGTCAAATTTTTCCAGCCAGGTTTTTTATAAGCTAATAGAAGATATTCGTAATCGTAGTTATAGAGGGCTTAATATCGCCGAAGAGGAAATTAATAAGGCTGGCGAAATGGCTTCTAATAAAAAATTTGAATCAAAAAAAGATTTCCAAATATTAATTGGCAAATTTATAAGAAGCTTTCGTGATCGTTATCGAAACGCAACTAGAACGGGGTTTCTGGATAGTGTGGCCGATCTTGATCTGATTGTCTTATCCAAAGAAGTTGATGGTTTTTTAGTTACGAGCGACGAGGGTGTTTTATCATGGGGAAGAGTTTTTGGGATTAAAGAGATGCCCGCCTCAGTTTTTCAGATACGACTCGAAGGTCTTCTTCATTAGAAATTTTTTCCTCATCTGGAATAAGAACAGAAACCCAATCCAACATTTTATCCGTAATGGTTTTTTGAGGGGTCTCTTGATATAAAAGGTGAGAGGACAAAATTATGATTAGTTTTTTCTTCATTTCTTCGGTTGGAACAACTAGGTAGAGATGATAAAAATAAGGAGACTGAGAAACAACCGTTAATGTATAGAAGCCAAACCTTTTTCCAAAATAAAAATGAGAAAGCATTTCCCAACGCAAGGTGATTCCAGCCGCATCAATTCCAAAAGTGGTTATTTTGTTTTCCACGTCAGGCGGAGGGGTGATCGTCAGGACATAAAAAATAAAAACCAGCGCCCAAATAGGGATAATTAATATTTTGTCTCCGAAAAAAAACACAATTAACGATAATAAAAGGGCGACGGTCAGATAAAACTTAAGAATCAAAGATGACTGTTTTTTATATGGACGCAAAGGGGCTTTCCAGGAAAATTTTACTTGAGGGTTTTCATCCATACATACAGAATACTAATAAAGTTGAACTCTGTCAATTATGTGCTATAATAAATACTATATGGATAGTTTCAACAAGGTAATCTCATTTGTTTTGGGTCTGGTCGTTGTTTTGGTTTTTTTTGCTGTGATCACAGGTAAGATTAATTTAAAAAATAAAACCAACACAACTTCAACTTCGAAATCGACCCTATCCCCAACTCCAACCCCAAAAAGCAGTGGAGGTTTCTTTGGATTTTTTAAACCAACCACACCAACCCCAACACCTACTTTGAAACCAATCTCATCTATTACTACAAACACAGGAGCCGATACTAACAATGTTTATAAACAAAACAGTCAGACAGTCCAATATTCAAGCGCCAAATCAATTCCTTCAGCAGGATTACCCACAATATTTCTTCCAATCTTGTTTTCAGGTTTGGCTGGAGGAAGCTTCTTAAGAAAAGCTGGTAAAAACAAAAACAGCTAACTATTTATTCCCCGAATCCTGGTATTTTAAGTATTCCTGAAGCGATAAATTTGACTATAAACACCGAGCCTAAGGTAAAGATCAATCCGGCAATAGCGCCATAGACAACCCTTCTTCCATAATTAAGTCTTTCAGGATTTGCCTGCGAAGTGGCAATGATGAACGAACCATACAAAAGATATAAAAAGGCGATTCCGCCAGCAATGCCAAAAACTATATTAAGTAGTGATTGAACCACTCCCCCAGCCGCGCCACTATTGGTAAACCCCCCACTTTCTCCCCCCAAGCATCCGAGAAAAGTATATTGCTTTCCTGGGGCTCCGGTTGGGGGAAGATTTGTTTCAGAATCAATAGCTAGGCTTTCCCTGGTTGTTGGGTCTGACGATATGTTTGGGTAAAGACATTTTTGGCAAGATGGCCAACTTTGCGGGGCGGGATTAGGTGGACAGTATCCACAAAGATCGCAGGCGGCAAAACGGGGGCCAGAAGTTACTTGGGGAAAACCCTGTGTCGGAATAGGGCTGTCGATTTGGGCAGATAAATATCCGGCGCCAAATAAAAAATAAAAAGCAATTAGCAAAATAGTAATAATTTTTTTCATAAAAACAGTATAGCAAAATTTATAGCCAGCCATATTGTTATAATGATTTAATGAAGAAGTTTGTAATTGGAATATTAACATTAGTGGTTTTTTTATCATTCCTTTTGTTGGTAAAAGCCGACGAAATAGACGATATTAACAATGCGATCAACTCATTAAAAAAGGATTTATCAGGTAAAGAGGTTGATTATCAAAGCCTAAACACAAGGCTAAATGAAATTAAAAACAGGATCGGTGGGCTAGAGCAAGAAATAAGTAAAAAAGAAATTGAAGTAAAAAAAGGAGAGCAGGTGTTGAGTTATCAGAAGGAGCTTTTGAATGAGAGGGTGAAGTCATACTATAAAAACATCAATAATAGTTCAACTCTTTTTTTAAGTTTTTTAGTAGCCGACGACCTCTCAACATCTCTCCGAAAAATATTCTATCAAAAATCAATTGTCGACGAAGACAAAAACACGATCATCAAAATTGTTCTTTATGTTAAAAATCTTGAAGAGATTAAAAAACAGTTGGAAATAGAAAAATCAGGACTGGCAAGATCAAAAATAGACGTCGATAAACAATCTCAAATTATTGCTGGACAAATCAGTCAAACCCGCTCAAAAATCGCCGAACTCACTGCCAGGCAGCAACAGTTAATTGCCCAAAAATTAGCCAGTTTAAACATTTCCAGATCGTCTTCAAGTCCAGGGAGATGTGATAGTGATCTGACCAACGGTCGTGACCCAGGATTTTCTCCACGATTTGCCTTTTTTACCTTTGGCGTTCCCAATAGGGTTGGAATGAATCAATATGGGGCTTGGGGAAGATCTAAAGCAGGCCAAAGTTATGAGACAATTTTAAGAGCATATTATAATTTTGAAGAAATAAAGGATTTTGACGAAAATATTCAGATTAGAGTCGATGGCCATAACTCTTATAAATTAGATGATTATGTTAAAAGAGTTTATGAGGTGCCCAACAGTTGGGGTGATGACGGTGGAATGGAGGCATTAAAAGCGCAGGCAATAGCTGCCCGTTCTTATGCTTTGGCTTATACAAACAATGGAAGTGGGTCAATTTGTGATTCAGAGAACTGTCAAGTCTTTCAAGATGGTGAAAAAGGAGGGAATTGGAGTGTGGCTGTAGATGCAACAAAAAATAAAGCTATGGTCCAAGGAGGAAATCCTATTAAAGCTTGGTTTTCTTCAACGCATGGAGGTTATATTTTTTCATCAGGAGAAATCGGCTGGAGCAACACAGACTGGACAAAACACGCCAATGATTTTGATGGATCTGTGGGAAGTTTTTCCGATTTGGCTTCAAGAGCCTATGATCGAGAATCGCCTTGGTTTTATTGTGATTGGGGTTCAAGAAGCCAATATAATAAAACCGCTTGGTTAAAGTCTGAAGAATTAGCAGACATTGTCAATACGATTCTTTTGGCGAAAGTAGACTCCTCTGTACGAGAACATCTTTATCAGCCGGACAATCCGCCCGCAGGAACAGATAATTGGGGTCCGGACAGGGTTAGACAAGAACTTGGAAAACATGGACAGAAAGCCTTCAATTCAATCAGTAGCGGATCTGTTTCCGCAGATTTTTCTTCAGGAAGGGTTAACCAAGTAAGTTTTTCCGGAGATGCGGGTGACATCTCTTTTTCTTTAAGTGAATTTAAAGACTGGTTTAATCTTAGAGCCCCAGCCAATATTCAAATCGTCGGACCCTTATTTAACATTGAAAAGAGGTAGACGTTTCAAGTATGATGAAGTAATGAATATCTATATTAAAAAACTACTAATTGCGTTGGCTATTTTTATAGGAATATCTGCGCTTTCTTCTTCTGTAATGGCGACGACCTATGACTTAATTGCTCCAACAGACCAACTGGTGAGAGGACAAGAAGTAAAATTTACAATTAACATTGATACCGAAGGACAGTCATTGTCAACAGCGTCGATCGGAATGACCTATGACACCAAGTATTTAGAATATGTATCAACAACTCCAGGAAACACTTTTACAACGGTTTCAGCCGATGTTATTGATGTTGGGAAATTAATACTTACCGGGACATCTGCTAGTCCGTATTCCGGAGCTGGGGCTTTTGCTTATGTAACTTTTAAATTAATTGCAACTCAAGCAGGTTCAACTCAGCTTTGTGTTCTTTTTAACCCGGTGTCAGCTCCTAGCCCTATACCAACTTCCCCAGCATCCATCCCAACCTCTCCTCCTGGGTCAGCTCCGGTCGTCCCAACATCTTTGCCAAAAACTGGAGAATCGGAACCGATGACAAAAGGAATTGTTTTAGCCTCTTTCTTTTTTATCTTAGCCACAGGGAGTTTCTTTATCTTTAAAAAAATATGAATAGGATTTGGCTGAAAAATATACTGATTTTTTTTGTTGGTTTTGTATTGATGGCCAATATTACTTCCGTTTTTGCCCAGGTTCCAACAGTTCCCCCTTCAATCGAACCGCCACCATTGGCCTGTCCTAAGGGAGCGTGTGTCGCTGAACTTGATTCTGTCTATCAACAGCAGGGAAAAGGAGAGTTGTGTACTCCAGATTATAATGTTTTTAAATCCGACCCGGCAAAATACCATTATTGGATAGAAGACCCCGAAGTGACTGCTCAAGGAAAGTCTAACGATCGGGCCCGCCAATTTATTTATTGGGTGACCACCCATTCCGCGATCGACAATCACCCGGTTTTAACCCAGGTCTGGTCAACGGCGAGAAACCTGAGTTATTTTCTAGTGATACTTACAGCAGCACTTCTTGGGTTGGGAATAATTATCGGTCAACGGACTAATTTTGAAACAGGGATTAAGTTGTGGCCGGCGATTACAAAAATACTGACATCAATCCTTTATATAGCCTTCTCAGCAACAATTGTTATAACCGTTGTTCAGTTGTCCGAAGTGATGATGAAGTTTTTTATCGAAAACTTAGGAGGGAAAGATCTTTTTAATATTTATTTCTCAGCTGCTAGTCAGGAAAAAAATTATACGGATTTTATCGGTTGTCGCGATCTAAATATAAGGGTTCAGGAAGCGGTCAAATCGGAGATGCTGATTTTGAAATTAACCAACTGGAGCTACTATTTTATGGGAGGCATGTTGTTGTTGAGAAAAATTATTTTATGGTTTTTGCTTTTTGTTTCTCCATTCCTAGCAATTCTTTTATCGTTTGCTTTTATAAAAAATGTTGGAATGATATGGATAGGTGTTTTCTTTCAATGGGTTTTTTATGGTCCGTTGCTGGCGCTATTCCTTGGAGGTCTGGCCAGCGTCTGGAAATATGGGATACCGTTTGTTTTTGATTTTTCCAGGGTTAATACAGCAGCCGGTTATATCTATCCAACAGCGATCAACATTCTTTATGGAGGGCCGGCGCAAAAACTATCGGCAACAAATAATGGAAATTATGTTGATACTTTTGTTGAATACATAATTACTTTGATCATGTTGTGGGCGGTAACGCTCTTTCCGTGGTGGTTGCTTCGTATTTATCGAGACTATTGTTGCGAGGGAATTAATGCTATGAAGAATATGATGTTGGCGGGTTTAAATCCTGGGCATCCAAGCGGACCTTCTCCAAGTCCGACCCCAATTCCAGCCAATATTAATTCGAACGTTGGGGTGGAAATGAAAATTCCTAGAGAGATCGGGGCGACCGTTAAAACAAGGATAGAAACGATCGAAGAAATTAAAAAAGCAAAAACCGAAGATATTAGCCGATCTTTAAATATCAAAGCAAGTAATATTACTGATATTGCCAATTTTGAAACCAACAAAACCCTCAACGAAACCACCAATAAAAATATTAATTATTTGAAAAATCCAATTCAGGCTTCAACTCCAGCCGAAAGACAAAAATACATGAATATCAGAAGCGAGCTTTCAACCCGAGCTGCCAGATCTGATCTTGCCGCCCGCCAAGTAATAAACGTCTTTACAACCTCAAAAACAGAGCAATCTCATATTCGGCAAAACATCATCACTTCCCTGCCAAAAATGGTGCCGGTGACACAGGTGGTTTCCTACAAGGTTAAATTATCTCAAGAAAAAGTTCAACAAATATCTTCAGCAATCACAAACACCGTGATCAATAATAAAAATGTCGTTGAAACGATTTCCCAAAAGTCCGGAGTCGGACCGGAAAAAACGACTCAGGTATTAAATTCGCTTCATCAGAATATTAATACTCCAGCGACCCAAGTGGCTCAAAAAATTGCTGACGACACAAAGATAGAAAAAGAAAAAGTGACCTCAGTTATCAAAGAATTTTCCGTTCAAATAAAATCTGACGCAAAAATCAGTGAGGCCGTCGCTAAAGACAACAACCTGGATTCAGCACAAGTTAAAAAAGTTATTGATGCCCAGGAAAAAATAATCAGTGAGCCGGAAAAGAATATTGAGCAAACGGTGGTCATGTCACAGGCGGTATCGATTGACGAATACGAAGAGGTAAAAAAGATGTGGACACAGCAGTACGAAAAAGGAGAAATTCCAACCACCGAAAATATTAAAACCAGAGACGCCTGGGTTGATCAAGACATCGTTGTCATTACTAATACTCTTAATAAATTATTTTCTCCCGATGTTCAAATAAAACAACAAGGGTTAGATGAAGTCGGCTACATCTTGCCAATATTTTTAGTTAACAATCTATCAGGAGAACAATTGGTCACCTATCTAAAAGCAAAGATCGAGGCGGCCAAAATGGTTAAAGCCCTCATAGACCGCGAAAAAGAGGTGACGGAAAGACTTAAGGCGGGAGCGGAAGAAAAGGTTGATATTCTGAAGCCAAAAAAGAAAGAAGCGGAGAAAAGCATGGAAATGAGTGAAGAATTAAAAATGAAAAATTAAGAGTGTAATTAAAAATTAAAAGTTTTTTAAAATTCTTAATTCTTAACTTTTAACTCTTAATTATAATTTCTTTATTAAACTTCGTCAGCACCTCTATCTGTTTCCCTTCCTTAATCAACACCGTATCCTCGATTCTCATCCCCCATTTGCCTTCAAAATAAACTCCGGGTTCAATGGTTACTACTTGATTTGGTAATAAAATGTCAGTTGAAGTAAATGATATCTTTGGGAACTCATGGATTTGTAAACCAACACCGTGTCCGGTGGAATGGGGGTAGGTTGTAGGGAGTAGTGGGTAGTTGGTAGTTAAAACTTTACGACAATATTGATCGATTGAGACGGGATTGTTGTCGGTTTTTAATTTTTGAATAGTTTTCTCTTGTGCGTTTAAAAGAGCTGTATAAGTATTTATCATTTCCGCAGTTGGTTTACCGGTAAAAATCATTCGAGTTGTGTCGGAATGATAGTCGTTAAATTTTGCTCCATAGTCGATCAAGATAATAGAATTTTTTTTAACTTTTTCATTGGTTCCATTTCTGGTGTCATAGTGAGGAACGGCAGAATTTTTGTCTACTGCCACAATTGGATAAAAAGAAAAATCATAACCTTTTTCTTTTAACCAAAACTCTATTCCAAAGGCAATTTCTTTTTCTGAGATTCCCGGTTTAATTGTTTTGACGACTTCTGTAAGGCATTGATCGGCGATCTTACAGGCGGTTCTTAAGCTACTGATTTCCTCATCATCTTTTATCTCCCGAATCTTAATAATTAATTTTTCCAAAGAAACCGTTTCAACGGTGGGCAAATATTCTTTGATCCTTTGTAGCTCGTTAACATTCAAATCATCTCCCTCAAATCCTAGTCGTTCTATCTTTTCTTGTTCAACAATTTCTTGTAAATGTTTTATCAATCCTTTCTTAGGAGTTATCAGTTTTAAAATTAAAGATTTGTTATTGATAATATATCTGCTGTCTGTAAATAAATAAATATTTTTCTTCGTCACCATTCCCCACCCTTCCCTCTCATTGTCCGTCAATGTTTTAAACCCTGTCAGATAAAGGATGTTATAAAAATTCGAAACTAAAAATCCGTCGAGATTTTTTTCCTGTAAAATTTTTTGTAACTTTTGAACTCGTGTTTGTAGCATAGAAGGTAATTATATATAATTAACGCCAATGGATAATACAATAATTAATCCAATTACGGTAGATAAAGTAAAAAGATCATATCCAAAACCATCATTGTTGGCTAATAAAACAAACCTTCAAAAAGAGCTACAAAAAAGAGGCTTAAATATTATTTTGAAAGAAAGTTTAAAAGGAGGGTTTATTTCCCAAGTTTATTCAGCGACACTTGATGATAAAGAAGTTGTTGTTAAACATACAGCCGGGGCAATCCCCTTCGACCCAACTGAACTATATTTGGACAAAAAATCTCACGATGTTGACTGTAAAGTATTGAAAATGCTACAGAATAATTCAAAAATAAAAGTACCCAAACTAATTTTTAATTTTCCAGATATCACTACCTCGATAATGGAAAATCTTTACAGTCAAAATTTTGAGCTAATGCAAAACCAGATATTCACCAGGAAAATATCAGTTAAAACAGCTGAAAGTGTGGGTAAATCCATCGCTTATCTGACTATTGAGTCAAGAAAATGGAAAGAATTCTCAGTGACTCAAACTGCGTCAATGAGTGTTTATGAACGGGGTTTGGAGCTTCGCTTAGCTTATCCTAATAGTCAAAAAGAATATTTAGAATTAGAAAAAGAGTATATAAAAAATAATAAAAATTGGTCTTGGCCTGATTGTCATCCAAAAAATATTTTTGTTAATAAAAAAGATGAGGTGACATTTATAGACTTTGGTTATTCTCAATGGGCAGATCAAAGATTTATGTTGCCTAGCCACCTGGCTCACATTGTTATTTATTGCTTATCTGGGTACATAGAAAAAGACTTAGCTAAAGAATATATACTTCGATGTATCGATACATCGAAAGAAATTGAACCAATTGATGAAAACATTTTTTGTAAATATTTAGCGATGGAAGTTTTTCATCGTGCCAATGGAAAATGGGTCGTGGGAATTGATAAGAAAGAGCAAAAATTAGCTCTTCTTAAATTTGTATTTACGGTTTTTGATGAAAAAATAAATAAAATTAATCAATTGCTGAATCTTCTTTAAAAATGAAACTATCTAATAAACAAAAAGGTATTTTGGCGCTAATTGGGTTGGCTTTTACTTATGCTTCTTTTGGTTTTTTTACGAGATATCTATCTGTAAGTTTTGGATTTTTTCAACAATTGTATCTTCGAATTTTCGCTGGTTTGATAATTGGATTTTTGATGTTTGGAAAAAGCTTTGATTTTTCAAAACTTAAAAAAATAACACCCGGAGAATGGTTACTACTTATATTTCGCGCCGCCGCTTATTATTTATTGGGAGCAGCTTTATTTAATAAAGCAGTTTTACTGACCAAAATAAGTACGGTAGCTTTTATAGGAGCAATTCCGATGACGGCGGTATTGGGGTTTTTAATTTTGAAAGAGAAGGTGTCTCTAAAAAAAATAATATATATCTCCTTATCTTTTGCCGGCGTTATTGCAATTTCGATAAATAATTTTTCCAGTTTTGCTTTTGGGCAAGGAGAAATATTTGCCATCATATCAAATTTTTTTGCTGCACTAAGTATTATCTTTAGAAAATATCAAACAAAGCTTCTTAATAATGTTGAGATCACCCAAATACAATTGTTTATTGCCTTTATTTTTATCCTAATCGCCTCTTTGTTGGCACGAGAGGGGTTACCAATAAATAATTGGAATGGAAGTGTTCTTTTAATTATTTTATTGTCAGGATTAGCAAATGTTTTAATGATATTTTTTACCAACTACGGATTTGAGCATGTTAAAACTTCGATCGCCAGTAATATTCTGACCCTTGAAATGTTTTTTGCAGTTCTGATAGGGCTAATAATCTATCGCGAGGTACCCTCCTTGAAAGAAATACTTGGTGGAGCTTTGATTTTATTTAGCGTTATTCAGATGAATAAGTTAGAATAAAATAATTTATGAAAAACAAAAATAAAACTTTACCATCAACTGCTATTCTTTTAGCTGGTTTTGGATATGCACTTTATGGTCCATTATCAAGAATTGTTGGAAGTGGAGGCTTTGGTACGACTGGTCAAATTCTTATTCGTACAATCATTTGTGCAATTATCGTTTCTTTAATAACTGTTTTTACTAGAGCAAAATTAATAAAAATTAAGCCACGCGATTATCATTGGTTTGTTTTATTATCATTAGCGGCAGCAGGAACAACTCTTTTTTATATTCCTGCTATTATAAATCTACCTCTTGGATTAACAATGTTTTTGTTTTATGCATTTGGAACAATTTCTTCTTATTTAGTCGGATATTTTTTATTTAAAGAATCACTTAATAAAGGAAAGGTTATTGCTTTTATTTTGGCAATCGTAGGTTTGACAGTAATGTTTTTTAAATCAATTTATTTAACTAATAATTTATATATAATTTTTGCTTGTATTTCGGGATTTTTTTATGGACTCTATTCAACTTTCTCAAAAAAGATTACCAACAAATATTCTTTAACGCAATCGGTTTTAGTCACAACAATTATTCAATTAACTATTTTTTTAATTTCTTGGTTAATTATTAGAGACAACATTTATGTTTATTCTATCCAGTCATGGGCAGCTAATATATATTATGCCATTGATGTTATTGTAGTTGTTTATCTGGTTTTTTACGGATTTAAGCACATTGAAGCACAAATAGGAAGCCTTCTTCTTCTAAGTGAATTGGTTTTTATTATAGTGATTGGTTTTATGTTTTATCATGAAGTTCCATCAATAGTACAACTAATTGGAGGTGTTCTAATTGTTTTAGGAATGATAATTCCACAGTTTATAAAAAATTAAAAACTTTTAGCCTTTCTCAGCCAACCTATTCTGACCTCGGAGGTTAGAATTCGGGTGGCTGTAATAATTTTATGGTTTTGTTAAAATAAAGAATGCTTAGAAGACTGGTGATTTTCATGATCGTTTTGGTGATTGCGATCCCTGTCTTATTTTATTCATTCCAATACTTTTCCCGGGCCGCCTCGATCAAAGCCAATATCGTTGTTGACGTAAACAAAACTTCAGGCCCTTTTCCTGACCGCTGGAAGGCATTAGCCCAGGGTGGTGAAGAGTCAGGGGTAAGGATGTTGGCAAATGTTGTCTCTAAGGTCTCCGGTCTTTATCCAAAATATATCCGCCTCGATCATATCTATGATTTTTATAATGTTGTTTCCCGTGATTCTTCAAATAATCTAAAAATTAATTTTTCTCAATTGGACCAAACGGTTTGCGATATTTATCATACCGGTGCTAAACCATTTTTTTCACTTGGCTATATGCCACCCACCATGTCAAATGACGAATCATTGATCGGTAAACCAAAAAATTGGAACGAGTGGTCATTTTTAGTCCAAAAAACCGTCGAACATTACAGTAGTAAAGAAACCATCTTACCTTGTGGAGCTCTTGAAGACTTTTGGAAAACAGACATCTACTACGAAGTTTGGAACGAACCAGACCTGGAGACTTTTGGTAAATGGCGATACACCGGTGGAGATAAAAGCTACAGCGAACTATATTTTTATTCGGTTAAAGGAGCCGAACAGGCCCAAAATGTTTTGCCGTATAAAATTGGTGGGCCGGTGACGACGGCGCTTTACAAAAACTGGATCCAACAGTTTTTAAATTATGTAATTACAAATAATTTAAGGATCGATTTTATCAGTTGGCATCATTATTCAAAAAAAACCGATGATTATACTCAGGACATAATTAATTTAAACAAATGGTTGGGTGAAGATCCAAAATATAATCCTTATGAGAAATTGCCAAGGATCATTTCCGAATGGGGTTATGATTCGGAAAAAAATCCCATCGCCGATACGAGCGTTGGAGCCGCTCACACGGTCGCCTCACTTCGAAATTTAATTGATGCCCGTCTGGAGCAGTCATTCCTGTTTGAAATAAAAGACGGGCCGTCTCCTTCTTGGGGAATCCTAACCTATGACGGTAAAGAAAAACCTCGCTATCAGGCCTTAAAGCTTTTAAATGATCTGGATGGAAACAAATTGATAGTTAACGGAGAAGGGAGCAATGTCAGTGCTATTGCCAGTATTAACGATGTGAAAATTGTTTTAATTTTAACTAACTACGATGAATTTGGTCAAAACTATGAGGCGGTGCCGGTAAGTTTTAAAAACTTAGATGGAGCTAATTATAAACTGACTAAAAAATATCTGGATGGCCGGTCAGAAAGTACGCTAAACATGGTTCCGATCAATGGTGAACTAAGATTTAACGGAGAAAGGTCGATCATCATGCCAGCCAATACAATTGTGGAACTAGAGCTTCTTAAGGTTCAATAGCTTTATCTCTTTTCAAAATATAAGGTGACAACCGATGTTATGGTTTGCGACCCTTGTTCGATCGATGGACCTCCTCCTCCACCCATGCTATCTACTGCTAGTTTTGCATACATTGGTACGATTGTTTGTCCGTCTGGTGAGGATTCCACAATGTTGGTGATCTTCCCCAGCTTTATTCCAAGGTCTTTAGCGATCTTAGTTGCCTGGTCTTTGGCATTTTTGATAGCGGCATTGCGAGCCTCTTCACGATAAAGTTCTGGTTTTCCAACAACGAAACGGGATCCATTGATCTGGTTTGCTCCGGCTGCGGTCACTGTTTCAATCACCTTTGAGGCCAACTGAGGATCTCTGACTTTGATTTCAACCGTCACACTTCCATTGTATCCGTCAACTTTATTTTCATTATTAATATAGTTATAGTTCGGGCTTATCGAATAGTTGGAAGTTTTGATGTCGGCCTTTTCAATCCCAATTCCCCTTAAAGCATCAACTATTCTATTGTTGACTTCATTAATTTTTTTTTGGGCTTCGTCAACGGAAGAGGCCTTATTGACCGTAATTCCAGCGTCAACATAAGCCGTGTCCGGGGTAACCTCAACCTTACCCTCCCCAACAACCGCCAATTCTGAAGATTGGGTCGTACTAACGATTGTCATCGGATAAGAAATATTAAAAACTTTAATAGTCAAAAGACCAAGAATGGTGAGAATGACCGCGGCTAAATAGTTACCAGAAAAATTTTTATTTTCCATAAGATTGTAAATTTGTTAACTTTTATTATTATGAGTATAATAGATTTATGTTAGTTTCAATAGTGTTTCGTTCAGTCATTGTTTATTTGTTTGTAATAATCGCGATCAGGCTTTTTGGGAAAAAAGAACTTTCTCAGCTTTCAATCATTGATCTAGTTTTTATTCTATTAATAAGTAATTCTTTACAGGCCGCCATGATCGGGAATGACACAACTTTAGTAGGTGGATTGGCAGCAGCGGGGTCATTATTTATCGTCAACTGGTTACTGAAGAACTTAATCTATAAATCAAAAAAGATCAGTGAAACGATCCAGGGGAGTCCGATATTATTAGTCTATCAAGGGAAAGTTCTTCATAAACATTTGGAAAAAGCTCAGATATCTCATGATGAACTGGAGGCGGCCATAAGGGAGCACGGGGTCAAGAATATTGAGGCGGTTGATCTGGCTGTCCTTGAGGTGGATGGGAACATCAGCGTCCTTTCCAGCAACTTTACCAAAAAAACCAGAAAAAGAAGAGTCCATAAGTCATTGGGATATAGTAATTAAAAAATACCTTAATTCTTGAGATTAAGCCTGCATGATGCTATAATTCGTCAATGCAAGAATTAGCCCGTCGCTATAGTGAAATCCTCAGAATAAAATCTTTATCTCCTGAAACAATTTTTCAAAAAACACAGAGAGTAAAAGAATCTTTTATTGGTTGGCCGATCCATAAAGGTCTTAACGATTATCCCTATTCTCTATTTCCGCTCACAGATGGTCCAATTGATCCAGGTTTAGTTGAAGATATGGCTGATCTTATCATTTATAGTGATAAAAGAAATAATTTTGAAAGAGCCGATATTTTAGTATCAGAAGGAGATCGGGGTGGCGGTTTGATTGCTCAGGCGATTGGAACTAAAACAGGCATTCCAATTACTTTGGCCAATTGGCATGCCACCCCTCCCAATGTTTCAGGAATGGTAAGTGTTAAAACCACAATTGGATTTTCAGGTCGTGGAGATATTGCTATTTATGGAATTCAACCGGGGCAAAATGCAATTGTAGCCGATGATCTTCTCAGTACTGGTGGAACATCAAAGGCTTTGTTTGAGGCAATACTAAAGATGGGGGCAAATATAAAAGAAGCATTTTTTGTTGGTGAAAAAGTCAATCTTGGAGGGAGAGATAATATTTCCCAAGGATTTCCAAATATAAAAATAACATCATTTGCAAGATTTATTTCAGAAATAGAAAACGGTGTGACGATCGACGCAGATCTTTGAGGTAGAATATAGTCTATGTTCGATCGCGATTTGGTAATTATTGACGTCGAGACGACCGGAATAAGTCCTCTTTATGAACGGGTCATAGAACTGGCAATGATCAGGATTTCGAAAAACAAGATCGTCGATAAATTCACAACTCTCATTAATCCTCAGAAACAAATATCTCCATTTATAAGCTCATTTACCGGGATCACAAATGAAGAACTCGAAGACGCACCAATATTTGAGGACATCAAAGACAGGATAATAGAAATGCTTGCAGGCGCGGTATTTGTGGCCCACAATGTCAGATTTGATTACTCATTTATCAAGACCGAGTTGAAAAGAATTGGTGTCAACTATAAAGCCAAAACGTTTTGTACGGTCAGGTTATCCCGCCGGCTTTATCCGGAACACAGAAGTCACAGTCTGGAATCGGTCATCGCCCGCTTTAATTTTAAATTTATCAACCGTCACCGGGCGTACGACGACGCCTTTGTCCTTTGGCAGTTTTTACAAAAAATTAAAAAAACAATCCCCAAACAAACATTATTAAAAGCTTGGGCCGATCTGACAAAATCATTATATTCCGTTAACGATGATATAAAAACCCAGGTTGATGCCCTACCAGAGACTTCCGGTGTCTATATTTTTTATAACAAAGACAATGAAGTTCTCTATGTTGGGAAAAGCAAGAATATCAGCGATCGAGTGGTTAGTCATTTTTCTCAAGACGTAACATCGACAAAACATTTAAATTTAATTAAAGAAATTGTCAGGATAGGCCATTTAGTAACAACCGGAGAACTAGGTGCCCTGCTTTTAGAGTCGCAGCTGATCAAAGAGCTGCATCCAATTTATAACGCGAGACTTTTGGATAAAAAAGAATTTGTCGTTTTGACAAAGGAACTAAAGAAAAACGGCTACTGGACATTAAAATCAGAAACAGTTAAAAGTTTGACCGAAGTGGATACGGACAATTTACTGGGAGCTTTTAAAAATAAACGGGCCGTTAAAGAATATCTGGAAGCGTTTGCCGATAAATATAAATTATGTAAAAAAGTGTTGGGACTGGAGTCGGGAAAGGGATCGTGTTTTGCCTATAAGCTTAAAAAATGTCGGGGGGCTTGTCTCAAAAAAGAAAAAAAACAAATTTATAATTCCCGATTTTTGATCGCTTTTATCGAGTCACGGCAATTTCGTCCGTGGCCTCATAAAGGTTTGATAGAAATTATGGAAAAGAATAAGATTGAAGATAAATGGGAGAGCTATATAGTTGATAACTGGTGTTTGATCGGTAAAAAAAATAATGTTGGCGATGAGGAAAAATTCTCCCCCGTCTTCGACCCTGATATTTACAGAATTATTGAAAGATATTTAAGGAACAACAATCCTTCATTTAGAAAAATTTGATTCTAGATAGATCTTAGGCGGGTAAGCCAGCTAATTGACGAAGTTTTATTCCAACCCTAGATTGTGATAGGTTAAAATTCAAATCATCAATATATTTGTGAGCATCATTAATAGGTTTTACCGGGTTGTATAAAATTTCACCCAATTCTTGAATAAAACCGTCATTTAAATATTTTTTAAAAACATTAATCTTATTTTGAAGAACTATTTTTATGGCATAATCTGTTTCATCCTCTTTAAGTTTAAGTTCATTTGCGAGTAATTTTGCCGCATTAACTCTAACTTGTTCTTCGTTTTTTCGGAAAAAAGAATTATTGTAAGAAACCGCTTCATCATATTTTTGGCAACGAAAATAGAAATCAGTTATTTCGTCCCAATCGTCTCTTTCAAAATCTTTAACAAATAAATATCTATATTTACTCCAACTTTCTTGCTGCATGATAAAAATATCTTCTGGTAGTGTTCCCTTCTGCGTTTTAAATGCTTCTTTTACTCTTTTTAAAGACCTTTCAGCATTTTGGATTTCAAGTAGTATTGTGTTAGCGGCATCCTTTTTATCATCGTTTCTTTGTCGATTATACACAAGAATAGCAACTCCACCAACAAGGAGAGTTACACATGCATTAAGTAGAGAACCATATATATTAATAGCATCAAAAATGCTTTTAAAGAAACTATTTATTGGAGAGTTTAAAACAATAAGAAGAACAACCAGAATAACAAAAAGAGCGTAACTAAACCATTTCTTCATACAAAGTCATTATATGATAATTTAATACAAAATCAAGTTTTATTGTCATAAAATTTTTAAAAAATAAATGAAAACTTAGTAAAGTCTGGCGTTCTGCATTTAGTTTTAATGAGTGATTCATATAGACGTTTACAAGAAGATGAATGAGAGTTTACGTAGTTATAAAAATCCTTCAAAAATTTCTTATTATTAATTTCTCTAACATCCATAATGAATTGGATTTTATGTCGGGCTTGAGTTCCGCCTATAAATGGGACAGAATGACCTAACTCATAACCCAATTTTGCAGATATTTTTGATATCTCAAGTAAATCTAATGAATATGGGTATAATTTTTTAATCGTTAAAAAAGCCTTATTTTTAACGTTAATATCTAAAATTTTTGCTTTTCCCCTTGCAATAAGCTCCCAATCAGGATCATTATCAAATGGTTGTCCAGACCAATATCTTTTCATCCAGTCATTATCATTATGTTTTTTTGTTATGTTTTTTGTTATCCATTTAGCATCAACCTTAGTAATATCGGTAGTTGAATTATATTCAAGATCAGCTTCAGTTAAATATTTTTTATTAAATCCCCAACAAATACCCTTTTTAGCGGATGTTTCATTTTCAAAAAAATATAAACCTAATAAGCGAGAAACCTGTGAAGGGTAATAAGTCTCTCTTATTAATTCAAGCATTTCTTCATTTTTTGCATTTAAAAGATTATCTTTATGATCTCTAAAGTATGAAACTGCCCAAAAACTTAAGGGCAAAAAGCTTTTATCACTTATACATTCACTACTTATCATTTCTCCTCTATAAGTTTCCCATGCGGCTGGAGGGAAGTCTGTATTTAAAAAAACCCAAAGTTTTTTCCTCATTAGAAGTAGCAGAAAATTTACAAAAATTTTTTTTGTGGAGATGGCGAGAATTGAACTCGCGTCCGAGAAAACACTAATAAAAAGGTTTAGCTTAGAATAGATTATTTTTACTCGATTCCGATCGCTTGTGTAATCAAAGCGCTTCGGAAAGCTATTTCTAAATTGTGGACTCGATAACTAAATAGTAAGGTTATCTCGCCTTATTCCGATTGGTTTACCCCTCTATAAATTGAATCGGACGAAATTTAGAGAGAGGGAACAAGCTTGCTTAACTAGCAATAGCGAATAAAGGTGTTTGAAACCTCATTCCACTATCAAAGTAAGCAACTTCTTCATCTGACATTTTATTATCAGTTAAGTTTTTCCATTTAACGCATAGGTGCGTCTAAGCCATTTTTAAAAGTGCAAATTTCCCGTCGATGCCTGGCATCCCCTCGGTCGCTATGCTCCTCGGGGCAAGCCCCTTAGACTAGCTCTTTACGTACTCTTTCATTTCTCTTTCTTCCCTGATCTTTATATCCCTTTGCTTTTCCACTTTTCGTTTTTCGATATCTTTTCTACCCTTGACCAAGGCTATTTCTAGCTTGATATGAGGCCCCTTATTATAGCAGGAAACCGGGGCTAATGTCAATCCACCCGAGGCCATTTTTACTCTTAACTTTAACAGTTCTTTCTTGTGTAATAATAATTTTCTCGATCTTTTAGATTCATAAGTATCGTTACGGGCAAACTTATAAATAGGGATATCGGCATTGATCAAAAAAATTCCGTTATCCATTATTCGAACGAAAGCATCGTCAATCCTTAGGCCCCCAGCCCGGATCGACTTTACTTCAGCGCCAGTCAACACTATCCCCGCCTCATACTTTTCTATCTCACGATAGTCACGATGGAATTTACGATTGATGATTTTCATACGATTATTATATCAGGATAAACAAGGAAGATTAATTTGGCTTAGGGGTTACCTTTACACAGTTCCCTCCTGCATCGGGGTATTTGCCGTCATAGACACATTCATAACCGGTTGGGCATAAGGTCCCCTTAATGCCGCCACAGAACGTTTTTTCCACACTATCAATAGTCGGACTGACGACCTTGTTTATTTTTGGACAAGGAGCAAATTCGCACTTTGGTCCTACCCTTCCGACCGACGATCCGTCTGGGCAGATAAGAGCCTCTTGAGTACAGGCAATCGTTGGAGGTGCTTTTGTATAGCCGGAAACGATATACATAATGGTTGCCAGGACGGCAACAATAATCAGAATAATAAGATTTTTCTTCATGTCTTTTTTCTATCAATTCTTTCAAGTCCGAGAGCTTTGACAACAAAATAAACTACAAAAGCCAGGATCAAAAAATCGATGCAGCTACTGACAAAATGCCCCCAAAGAATTTTATTCTGTCCAAATTTTAAATACATTGTCTCCAAACTTCTTGTTTTTGATAAAACTACTCCCAGTATTGGATTGACAATATCGGTCACTAGCGAAGCAACTAATTTGGTTACGGCTCCACCAACAATAAAGGCAACGGCAAAACCGACCACTCCCCGTTCTCTGATAAAATCTATAAAACCTCTCATAAAATTTTTATTCAAAATTAATCGTCGCTTCTTCGTAAAGTCGGGGCCTTTTTTTAAGTAAAAGTCTATCCTGTTCTTCGTTTTGTTCTTTTAACGATTTTTTGTTGTCAAAAATACTTAACGGAAGATTTATATTGACACAACGCCCTTGAACAAGATGACGGGTGATCCCGGTTGGCAAGTGCACACCGGATTTTGCGGCATTAACGATCTGTTGGGGGGTAAAGGTAGGAAACACAACAATGTTATTTTCGTTTTTATATTGTTTAAAAAAAACTTTTAAATTATCATGGTTTAATGTATAAGGTAGGACACCACGAGAAAGGCTGTTTTTGTAATAATTGACGACATATTTTAATTTTTTTATCTTATTGAAAAAACTATCTCCGGTTGAAATGAAAAATACTTCCTTCTTATTGGTAACAACCGTACAAAGTCGACCAAAATCATCCTCTTTCATAAACCGGTGGCCGACCTGGTCCATTTTTCCTCTAGTAACAACCAATGTTTTATCTTGTTTAATAAATTCAAGAAATTTTTTAGTATCAGCTTTAAAAATATGGAGCCAAGACGATAAAACGATCTCTTCCTGATTGTTGTAATCTACGATTTGGGCGGAAATAGTCTTTATTCCCATGGTATTAAAACAATGAATCCGATTCATTCCATCTATCTGAATATATTTTTTTCCACCGAGAGACGCCACCATGATCGGGTTGGCTAGGTTCTGACTTTTTTTAAGGAAGGCAACCAATTCACGACTATTTGAGGGATCAAGTTCTTCATGAACTAAAATATCTTTGATAGGAATAACCTCCAACTGAAAACGTTCGGTTTTCATATTATTTTTTCGACAAAATTTTTATAACTTCGTCCGTGACCATTTTTGTTCCTTTTTTTAAAGCCTCACCGGTTGAGGCGGCAATATGGGGGGTAAGGATAACGTTAGATAGTTTTCTCCAAGGTGAGATCGGGGGCAACGGTTCCTGCCAAAAAACGTCGAGAGCCGCTCCGGCAATTTTTTTCTCTTGGAGCGTTTTGAAAAGAGCTTTTTCTTCGACGACCCCGCCACGCGAAGTGTTGACAAAATAACTAGTCGGTTTCATAAGGGAGAGCAGACCGTTATTGATCAAATTTTTGGTAGCGTTGTTTAACGGAAGATGGACGGTGATAATATCAGAATGTTTGAAGATATATTTAAGGGAATTGGTTTTTTTAGTTCGGCTGTAATAGTCAACTTTGGCGCCGAAGGCGGTCAGTATTTTTGTCATCCTCTTTCCTATGTGGCCATAGCCGATGACACCAACTTTTTTGCCTTCGATCTCTTCACCTTTAAGATCTTTTTTGATCCAAAGACCTTGACTCATTGATGGATATGCTAATTGCAATTTGCGCAGTAAAGACAGAATCAGACCTAAAGCAAGTTCCGTGACAGCTTCGGAATTGGAATCAGGAGAGTTAATGATCACAATCTTTCTTTTCTTTGCCTCAACAAGATCAATGTTGTCAAGACCACTACCGACCCGGGCAATCACTTTAATATTATGTCCTTTATCGATCACCTCGGCGGTTACTTTAGTTCGGCTGCGGACGATCAACCCTTGATAATTAGAAATAGTTTTGATCAATTCTTGAGGAGTGATTTCCGGCTGATAACTAAAGGAGAATTTTGGATTCTTAATTTGGTCAATGACACTTTTATCTACCTTGTCAGCAATTAAGATATTAAGCATAATTTAGGCAATTTCCTTTAATGATTTTTTAAAAGAATCTAAAACCTGGGTTAGATCGGATTTTGTTGCAAACCCCATGTGGGCAACTCTCACAATTTTTCCTTTGAGCTCTCCCATACCACCGGCAATTATCAGATCATATTTTTCTTTGAGTAAGTCCCTCCATGTTTTTTCATTGACTCCGTCGGGCGGAAAAAGCGAGGTGATCGTTGGTGAAGCTTCAAAATCTTCAACTAAAAGCTTTAATCCTAACTCTTTAACTGCCTGTCGAAAATAATCACGGAGTTCGATATGACGGGCAAAAACTTTTTCTTTACCCTCTTTCTTCATTAAGTCCAAAGAGGTTTGAAGACTATATAAAACTGAAACGGCCGGAGTTGCCGGTGTCTGATTTTTTTGAGCGAATTTTTCAAACATGGTCAAATCAAAATAATATCTGGGAAAGGTTGATTTTTGATGCTTTTCCCAAGCATAAGGTGAAACGGCGATCATGGAGATGCCGGGGCTGGACATCCAAGCCTTCTGAGAAGCGGAAACCAAAACGTCGATATTCAATTCATCCATCGGCAAATCAACCCCGCCTAAAGCGCTAACGGAGTCAACAAGCAACAACGGTTTGGACGGATGGCTTTTAACGATTGGGGCAATTTCAAACAAATTATTTAAAACTCCGGTTGAAGTTTCGTTATGAGTGATAAAAACTCCGGAAACATCTTTCATTCCGGAAAGGGTTTTTTCAACTATTTCTTTTTTAACTCCGGTTCCATCAGGAAATTTAATTTGAGTAACCTTTAAACCATAACGTCTTCCAATTTCCGTCCAGCGGTTGCCAAACTCGCCGCAGGTAAAAAATACCACCGGGTCACCCGGAGAAAAAAAATTGACGATTGCCGTTTCAAGTCCGGCAGTACCGGAAGCGGTCAGAAGATAGATGGGATTTTTGGTTTGAAAAAAATATCGGAGGTTTTCCACTATTTCTTGATGAACTTTTTCATAGCCTTTACCGCGGTGGCTGATCATTTGTTTGGAAAGAGAAGATAATACCTGGGGGAGTAATGGAGTTGGTCCTGGAATCCTCAAGTTTGCCATAGTGAAGAAATGATACCGAAAATAGATTAAAATATCAACAATGATTAATAAAATACTATTTTTTCTATTTCTTCTATTTCTTCCAACCCAATTAGGAAAACATTTTTTTCTCCCCTTTTCCTACCTCTCTGGAGTCCGTGTAGATTATCTTTCTCCAACGGTTTATTTAACCGACATAATCGTTTTTTTGTTGGCAATTATTAATTTAAAGATCGTCCTTAAATTTTTTAAAAACAAAAAGATTATCACTGGTTTATTGTTGTTATTGATCAACGTTTTGTTTTCCAAACTGCCCATGATTTCTTTTTATTGGTTCGTAAAAATCATTGAGCTTTTGATAGTTTTTTCTCTGACAAAAAAAATGTTAGCGACCTTAAAAGAAAGATCAATTTTAGTGACCTTATTATTTTCCGGTTTGTTTGAATTATTCTTAGCGATTGCTCAACTGACCAACAAACATTCAATTCAAGGAGTTTTTTATTATTTTGGTGAAAGGCTACTCTCTCTTTCAACTCCGGGGGTAGCCAAGGCCGCGATCCAAGGAGTAGAATTTTTACGTCCATATGGAACATTTTCCCATCCGAATTCTTTGGCCGGTTTTTTCTTGTTATTATATTTTTTCGTTTTGACCTACAAAAAGTTTAACCGTTATTTGGCTCTCAAATATTTATTTATATTTATTTCCAGTATTTTAGTTTTTGTTTCTTTCTCAAAAGTTGCAATTATAAGTTATTTAATACTAAATACTTCATACTTTATACTAAATACCAAAATTGATTGTCGTTTGTGTAAGATTGCGCGAATAATCGTTATGTTTGTTGTTTCCCTGATCTTCCTCTCGGCCACCTCTGACCCGTTAACAATAGACAAACGAATTGAGTTGATGAAAAACTCCTTAAACATTATCGTCCATAATCCGATTTTTGGAGTTGGCTTGGGGAGCTATTTGATCGAACAGGCGAAGTTTCCTTCGAAGTTTTATTTATTTTTTAACCAGCCGGTTCATAATATTTTTCTATTATTTGTCAGCGAAGTCGGTTTAGTTTTGAGCGGATTTTTATTGTATAAATTGATTAGTCAGTTAATAAAGCGAAGGTTAACAAAAGATCAATGGATGATGATCTTTGTAATAATCTTTACTGGTTTTTTCGATCACTATTGGTTAACCCTCGAGCAAAACTTTTTGTTGATGGGATTGGTTATGGGAGCGATTCTATATCATGACGTATCTGTTGGTTGAGGTCAGATAACTGGTTTAGGGATTGGTTCAATCCTTGAGGAAGGGTTTTTATTAATTCTTCTATTAATTCCTTGTGTTTGGCATTGCTTAATTTTAAAGTTTCGACAAAACTAGAAGGGGCTTGGGCTCCCTGTTTTTTAGCAGATCTTAATAGCTCGGGGATCTTGAGAAAATATTTTTCTCCTTTGACAAAAGTATCAATTGCCAACTGACTTTTTCCTTTTGAGGCAAGAGCCAAGGACATAGAAGTTCTTTTATCAGAATATAAAAGATAAAGCTCAGCCTTTTTTAAATTGTCTCTGGTTAAAAAATCGGTAATCTTGTCTCTGACGATCTTCGTAAAATAAAGTGGACTATCAGGTAAAAGTCCTGGATATGGAAGATTATAAATAACTTTTTCTTGGGGAGTTTTTACTAATGTATCCGAGGCTCCTGCCACAAAATATGTGACAAAAGGGACAATGATGACAAAAGAAATTAGCAAGATATAACGCCCAAAATTCTTCATAAGTATGTAGATATTATACAACAAACCCCGCCTTTTCGGCGGGGATTGGATAATTTTGATTGAATCAAAATTATTTAACCATTCTTTTCAAACTTTTTCCAGCGGTAAAACCAGGTGTTTTTGTAGCTGGGATTTGGATCTCGGCTCCAGTTTGAGGATTTCTCCCTTTTCTGGCGGCTCGACGTCTAACCATAAAAGTACCAAACCCTGTCACGACTATTTTTTCACCCCTTTTCATCGCATCAGACATGGTGGAAAAAACTGTGTTGACGGAATCTTTGGCGGCTTTAGCGGTTAAACCGGCTTTTTTTGCTACTTGAGCAACTAAATCTGCTTTTGTCATTTGATATCACCTACTTTCTATTGACTTTAATTTTTAATTGAGAATAAATTACAGTAATAGATTAGTCGTTTTTTGGCTTCCTGTCAATCTATATTAAGAATATCTTATTGTAACAATCTATATCAAATGTAGGGCGGTGTGACGGGGTGAAATAAGGTCCGTCCTTAATTAAGGACGGACCTTAAATAAAGTTAGATTTTAGTCGTTGCTTCGACTCGCGTTTCTCTGATGACGGTGACCTTGATCTGACCCGGGAACACTTCAAATTTTTGTTCCAATTCTTCTTTGATCTTTTCGGCGGTAATTAGAGCCTCATCGTCGGTGACTTCATCAGGTTTAACAATTACCCTCAACTCACGACCGGCCTGTAGAGCGTAAGCTTCCTTGACGCCTTTCTTGGTCTTGGCAACATCTTCAATTGTTTTAATTCTTTTCAAGTATTCGCCGAAATCTTCATGGCGCGCACCTGGTCGTCCGCCGGAAACGGCATCGGCAATATAGACAACAACCGCCTCAAGGCTGGTAAAAGGGACATCTTCATGATGACTGGCAACGCAGTCGATAACTTTTTGAGGGAAGCGGTTTTTTTTCAAAACTTCGACACCAAGATCAATATGAGAACCTTCTTTTTCGGTGATGACCTTACCAATATCGTGGAAAAGGCAACCAAGTTTAACTAAATTAACATCAAGTTTTAATTCGTGAGCCAAGGCAACTCCAATCCTTGTTTCTTCAAGGGTATGGGCGATCATATTTTGTCCATAAGAAAAACGATATTTAAATTTACCCAGTAAGTGGGTCAATTCGGCAGGAAGATTAAAAACACCGACCTGATGAGCTAATTCTTCACCGGCTTTGAAAATAATCTTATCAACCTCTTCCCGAGTTTTTTTGACGATCTCTTCAATTCTTTCCGGTTGGATCCGGCCGTCTTTGATCAATCTCTCCAACGACATTCGGGCCACTTCCCTTCGAATGGCATCAAAAGAAGATAATCTAATCACCCGTTCTTCTTCAAGGTCAACGTCAACACCGGTCGCAATTTCAAAAGCCCTGATGTTGCGCCCTTCTTTACCAATGATCCTACCCTTATAATCTTCACTTGGAAGGTTGATAACGGATAATGTGTATTCAGAAACATAATCAATAGCCCCATATCTGATGGCATCGACCAAAATTTGTTTGGCTTTATCGTCAGCGGTCAGTTTTATTTCTTCTTCGGCGATTTTTATTTTTTTAGCAACGGTTTCTTTTAATTTATCTTCCCAGCCGCGCAGTAAAAGGTCTTTTGCTTGATCTTTAGTTAAAGCAGATATTTTTTCCAACTTTTGCAACAGTTGATCTTTTTTTGTTTCCAATTCTTTTTTGATTGATTCAACATTGTTCTTTACATCTTGGACAGACTGTTTTTCACGATTGATTGAATTTTCTTTTTCATCAATTTGCTCCTCACGATGGGCCAATCTCTTCTCTACTTCAAGAGCATCGGTGGCAATTTTTCTTGCCTCTTCTTGGGCTTTAAAGGTAATTGTTTGCGCCTCGGTTTTGGCCTTGGATAATAGTTCATCCCTTTCTTTTTTGAGAGAAGTAAATTTCTTAAAAAATTTTACTAACATAATATAATAATGGAGCTTGGGGTTGAAGAAATATCAAAAATTAAATCCGCCAGTTGGCAGACAAAAAATCAAAACAACAAACCACTATCTAAAAGCAAAAAAGAATTTGTGTTTTGATCAATCATTTGAAAATTAATAATTAATATTTAACTTTTATAACTCCAAGCAATTTCTAATTAATGATATTCTACTCTTTTTTTTTGAAAACTACAACAAATTTATAAATTAACTAGCGTATTGACGGTAATATTCCTTTATTTCTTTTCTCATCAACTCTATTTTATATTCATCCTCTTCAGAATAATATTTTTTCCCTTCTCTGTTTAAATTAGGTTCGTAATTCAAACCGTCAACAAACTTATCTATCTCATATTTATCCTTTGATTTATCAGTTATAGTGGAAATGGTTTTTCCGTCGCTAGTTTTTACGGTAACCGACACTAATTCTCGCCAATCAGATTTATTAATAAATTCCCACTCTTTAATTTTTTGCAGATCCTCTTCATCAAGGAGCCAAATCCGGCCTTGGATATATCCGGAACCTTTTTTCATTGTGTACGCTTGAAAATTATTACCCCAAACTTTAGCTAATATTTCTTTAGGTTCTTTAGGAATGTTGTTAATATTTTGAACTCCTAAATCATACCCTTCCAACAAAGCACCCTCTCCTCCTTCTGGTGGCTTACCAATAATCTCTGCTAGTCTATAATTGTCTTTATAAGCCCCATAACCAAAAAAAAATACTTTTGCCATAAGAACATTATAGATTTTTTTTAAAAATTAAATCAATAGTTTTTTTACAAACATCAAAATTAAATCCCCGTCTTTGTAAAAGTGATAGGGCTTTTTCGAAGCGTTTTTGTTTTGGGAGGGTTTTTAGACGATCCCAGCGGGAGATCAAAATTTTTTCTGCTAATTCGTCTTCGTTAATTTCTGTATTGGAAAAATATTCATCTATCAATTCCCGGTCAACGCCAAATTTATTTAATTCTTGTTTGATTGCATAAATTCCCTTAACCTTTGTTTTGGTTCGTGAGTTGACTAAATAGTCGATAAATAATTTGTCATCTAAAAATTTAAGTTCAATCAAATGATCTATCACTTTATCAACTGCCTCGTGTGACCAATGGGTGGTCTTAACTTTTTTATAAAGATGTTCACGGGTTTCTTTTATTGTCCGCGGGCGGAATTTGAGATAAAAAAAGGCAATGTTTAAGAGAGGAATTAAATCATCTTCCATAATTAACCTAATTAGTCTAATTTCTAATCAATGTCCAATTAACCAATAGCCAAATAAATTAGATATTGGGATTTTTTTAGGTCAATTAGAAATTAGTAATTAGAAATTTATTTCTTAATAAGTTGTTTTAATATTTGTTCCCTGATCTTGGTGTCTTTCATCAAAATTTCTTTTACTTCTTCTTTTCCATGGCCTAAAACCTTGTCATTATATTTGATAAACGAACCACTTTTGACAAGGAGTCCGGCGGCAATGGCCGCATCGACAATTCCCTCCTCTTTATCAATCCCGGTTGAGATAATGACAATCTCGGCTTCTTTAAAAGGCGGGGCGACTTTATTTTTAATTACTTTGACCCTAATTCTTGACCCATAAACAACCATATTCTTTTTCATTGTTTCGATCTTTCTGACATCCATTCGGATGCTACAATAAAATTTCAAAGCCAATCCTCCCGGGGTTGTTTCAGGATTACCAAAGAAAACTCCGATCTTTTGTCTTAATTGATTTGTAAAAACAATCGTTGTCTTAGATTTAGAAACGATGCCGGTGAGTTTTCTTAAAGCCTGTGACATTAATCTAGCCTGTAAACCCATCTGTGATTCCCCCATTTCTCCTTCAATTTCGGCTCTTGGAACAAGGGCAGCGACGGAATCAACCACAATCAGATCAATTCCCCCTGACCTGACCAAGGTCTCGGTGATTTCAAGCGCCTGTTCTCCGGTATCCGGTTGGGAAACCAAAAGATCTTCCAATTTTACTCCCAAGATCTTGGCCCAAGCCGGGTCAAGCGCGTGTTCTGCGTCAATAAAAGCGGCGGTGCCTCCGGCTTTTTGAGCTTCGGCAATTAACGATAGACAAACAGTTGTTTTTCCGGCTGCCTCAGGTCCAAATATTTCAACGATCCGTCCGCGGGGTATCCCACCAACTCCGAGAGCAGTATCCAAAGTAGGAATACCAGTTGAAATAACATCAACAGGGACAACGGTGGACTGTCCCAATCTCATAATTGAGCCTCGACCAAACTGTTTTTGAATAGAATCAATCGCTGCTGTAACAGCCTCTTTTTTTCCTGGATCTTGGGCTTTCATAATTGTTTAAATTAATTTTGTACGGGTCGGTCACGACCGACCCCTACGTTAACTTTATAACTTTATAAACTAATGTATTTTTTGTCAACCGCTTATAACCTACAAAAATATGGAAATAAGGCGTGGAAAAAGGATAAAAATCACAAAAGATATATCAAACTTATGATGATAATTCCCCAAAGCGCAATAGTTACTATTAGAGGGATATCGGTGGTAATTGTTCGTTCCGGCCTTTCACCTTCAGCTTTTTCATATAAAAGCTGGGCATATCGAGCGACCCCGTAAACAACTATCGGGATCGAGATCATGAGCCATTTTCTTGCCTCAAATCCAGGAAATGTATGAACAAAGAATTTCGAAAATTCAGTTTCCGCCTGAGGCGGTTTTTCAACATAGGTATAGGTGGAATATGCAATGATTGTAGCCGTTCCAAAAGTGTAGGTTAAAAAATCCAAAAAATGTTCGTTATATCGATAAAGTGATAAACGAGCTTTAATTCCGTTAGCCACAAGCTCAGCATGACGTTTAACGGAAGCCATAAAAAGAGAACCAAAAAATATTGTCAGTAAAAGCCAAATAGGGATGTGATACCCCGTCGCTATTTCACCGGCAAAAGTTCTGATCATAAAAGAAAAAGAAATCGTAAAAATATCGACAACCGGTTGTTTTTTTAAAATAAACGAATAAAAAAAATGAAGCAATATAAAAAATAAACTTAGGAAAAAAAACGGCAAAGAAAAAGACAGGGCCAACATTAAAGAGATAAGGCTCAAAACAAAAACAATGAATGTTGCTTCAGGCATAGAAAGATCACCAGACGCAACTGGTCGAAATTTTTTTATTGGATGTTTCTTATCAAAAGGATAATCAATAATGTCATTTAAGACGTAAGAAGTTGAAGAAAGTAAACAAAAAATAAAGAAAGCGCTAATGGATTTTAATAATAGATCCAAATGAAAAAGTTGTCCGGAAAAAATTATAGCTGTAAAAATAACAAAATTTTTTAACCATTGATTAATACGGAGAGCGTAAAAATATGTTCGCAGCTTATTATTTTTCATGGCTATTGAATTATACACAATTAATTAATATGATTAAACCCTATGCTTGATAAAGATAATATTGTTAAAAAATCAATGGGTCTTTTCCCTGAACAAATCAGAGATTCTCTTGAAAAGTCTTCAAAAATATCTATACCATCAGAATTTGGTCAGATAAAAAATATTGTTGCTTGCGGAATGGGTGGGTCGAGATTCCCTCATTATATTATTAAGGAGCTATTTAAAGAAGAAATAACAGTCCCTTACTTGATTAACGATGATTACAATTTACCTGGTTTTGTAGACGAAAATACACTGGTGATTTTATCTTCTTATTCGGGGACTACGGAGGAAGTTTTAACAGTTGGACAAAAGGCTCACAAAAAAAATGCTAAGGTAATAGGCATTTCGTCAGGCGGACCTCTTAAGGTTTTTCTCGATAAGATAGGAGCTCCAGGGTATTATTTTGATCCTGTGTATAACCCGTCAGGTCAGCCAAGAATAGGTTTTGGTTATTTGATTGGTGGGATAATGGGATTACTTTTAAAGTTGAGAATTTTAGATTTTGAAAAAGAAAATATTTTATCTTCAATAAAAAATATTGATATTAATAATATCGAAAAAGACGCAAATATCATGGCGCAAAAGATTATTAATAAATATCCATATTTTATAGTTTCAGAATTTTTAACAGGCATAGGCAATTCAATAGCAAATCAAACAAACGAAACGGCAAAGTCTATTTCTTCTTTCAGAATTATTCCTGAATTGAATCATCACCTAATGGAAGGATTAAAAAATCCTGATCAACTGAAAAAAATATCATTATTTATTTTCTTTTTTTCCAAATTATTTTCCGCTTCAATCAAAAAGAGATTTACTATTACCAAGGAGGTTGTTGAAAAAAACAGTATAGAAACATTATGGTACGAATTAAAAGGAAATACCAAAGTTGAACAGGCAATCGAGTTAATGGCTTTTGGTAATTATCTAACTATGCATCTTTCTGCTCTCTATGGAGAAAATCCGGCAACTGTCCCCTATGTAGATTATTTCAAGAAAAAATTGCAAGAAATTTAAGAATTATCCTGAATAAACTTTTTAATACTACTTAAGAGCAAAGGAAACTTGGTAAATTTTTTATGATAAGAAGTATTAAAATGTCCCGCGTTTTTAACAACATTCATTTTTGCGTGAAGCCAATCGGCGATAAACTGTCCTTCAGAAACAGGAATCACGTCGTTGGTTGATTGAAAAACTTCAGTGTATTTAACTAGTTGACGAATTCTTTTCCATAGATATGGTTTAGCTTGAAAAGAATCATATTTAGAATATACATTTGGTCGCCATTGGTCATAATCAATAAAGGGACCAACCAAAAATAAACCGTTAATTTTTATACCAAGAGTTGGCAATAATTGAAAAGCAAACGAACAGCCCCGACTATGGGCAATAATTATTGAATTTTCGTCCAAATAAGATTTGTAATCTTCAAAAGTTTCTAACCATTTTTTTAATTCGTGTTCTTCTGAAACAGTTTTTGGAATTGGAAATTTAGGAACATAGATTTTATGACCTAATTTAGATAATTCTTTTTTCAACCAGGGAAACCAGTTTTCTTCCGGATACCCATAACTTCCATGAAAAATAAAAATGTTTTTCATAAATAATTATCTTTTATCCAACTAAAAATAACATCGACCAATTCTCTTTCAAAATCTAGATAACTATGAGAAGCGTCTTTAATAATTTTTGTGGTTATATTTTTCGATGACTTTGCTTTAAGTTTAAAAAGATTTGCGGCAATTTCATTAGAAGGTTTGATATAAATATCAGCCCCACCAAAAATTGCCAATAATGGTTCTTTGGCTTTTTCTAATACAATCCATTTTTTTGATTGTGTATTATGATAGGGAAACAGATTTCCCTCCCCTTCCTCAACGAGATATCCGGAATAAGCTAAAGCATTCATTTGACAGACAACGGATAATTCGTCAGGTAGTTTCGTTTTATCTTTCCTCATTTTAATTATTTTGGCAATCATCTTATTTGTTTCAATATATTTTTTTTCTCCAAGAATTGACTGCATTAGTCCAGCATCGTTACATGGTGAAAGGTGAATTTGTCCAACTACTTTTTTATTGGATTTTTTATATTGATAATATAAAATTTTTTGGGTCAAACTATGTGACTGTAAAATAATTTTTTTTACTCCTCTTTTGATTAAAAAATTTATCCAAGCATCAATATCCAATAAACAATCTTCAAATCTTTCTTTTCCGCCGCCAACTTGAGTCCATTCGACTTTTCCGTTTTTATGTTTTCTAATGTCAGTAGTAACATCATGGCCACGATTGTTAGCAGTTAAAAATGAAATTTTTTCTTTGGCTAATTTATTTCCCTCCACTTCGACAAATTCATGAGTATAAAAATCACCGGCTGTTCCGTGAGAATGAAAAACAGCAACGTCACTTTTTTGATCGGAAAAAAACCCTTTTAGCTCAAGTCCATCTGCAGTTATAACTTTTACCAATTCACCTTTCATAAAAATATATTATATCAACTCTGCAACTGTTTTCCCTAACTTGACAGCATAATTGGTTCCCCTATCATAAGGATAGGTCATGTCGAGATTAGCAATAAAAAAGTTTTTATTCGGCGTAGTAAACGTCGGCATATTTTTTTCAAAATCCTTATCAAAAATTGGTTGCGCATATGCCGCTTTAAATAAATAAGAATTTAAAATTTTGAATTTAGAGTTAATAGTTTTTAGATTTGGCAAAACAATTTTGATCAATTCTTCACTCTTCATTTTTAATTTTTCATCTTTCTCATCTACGTACCAACCAATATATGCGAGGTGGTTATTATTGTAATTATTTTTATCAGAAAAATTTGTATGCTGAGCTAATATCATAAAAGGAATTTTATTAGAGCAAATATTAAGCCAATAAGTTTTTTCCAAAATTGGCTTGTTTGTCTCAAGTATTAAAGTAATGGCGCGTAAATATTTTAATTTATTAAAGTGGGATAAATATTTTTTTGAAAAAATATTAGAAGTTAATTTTGTTAAAACAGGAGTTGGTAAAGTTGAAATGATTTTATCATAAGTTTCATCGTTAATAACAAACTTCTCTCCCCTTTTTTTGATATTTATTATTTCATAACCCGTTAACACGTTAACCCGTAAACTCTTTAATTTATTTTCAACGTAATTAATAAATGTTTGAAACCCACCTTCAATATACCCTAATGATTTGGTCCTCTTGTTAATCCTAGCCCAGATAAAAGCGCTTGAAATAATTCCCGCATATCTACCGAACTTTCCCCGAAAGAGTTGTTCCCACAAGACTTTCCACACATTGATTCCCATGGTTTTTTTTAAAAACTCCTCGGATGTCATGTTTTTATAAAACGGCAAATAGGGTGAAAGTTTAAGAAAGAGAATAATGATACCTGCACGAAATTTATCGATCAATCCTAAAAGGGGGAACTTTAAAAGATCGATTGGGGTATCGAGAGGAAAAATTTGAAATTTTGAATTTGAAATTTGAAATAAAGAAGAAGTTATTGGTGATTTAAAATATATTTTATTAAAGCCAATTTCTTTGGCAAAGTTTTGGATATCAAGGTCGGAAGCAAACAGATGGTGATAGGTTCGTTCTAAATGCCAATTCCAATTATTTCCTTTAAAACCAGAGGCTAATCCACCTAATATTTTTTCTCTTTCAATAACCGTTACCTGATGACAATCTTTTGCCAGATAATAGGCAGCTGTTAGTCCGGTAATTCCTCCCCCCAATATCGCTATTTTCATATTCTTATATATAGTATATTAATAAATAATTCCCGCATATTTAACGTAGATTATCCGCAAGAATTATTTTTTAGAAAATTTTTGAGACTCAATTAGAATCGTTTCGATAAACATAGTTGATGGAACTGCCAACAACACCCCCATGATTCCAGCCAATTTTCCACCAATCACCATGGCGACTAATGTAACGATCGGGTGTAAGCCAGTGACTTTTTTCATAACCAAAGGGACGAGAAGATTGTTTTCTAGTTGTTGAACAACAATGTAAAGGATGGCGCAATATAGCCCAAGAATAGGGGAATAGGAAAGCCCTATTAAAATGGCTGGGATGGAAGATGTGATTGGTCCAAGACTTGGGATAACTTCAAGAAGTCCCGCTAAAACAGCTAAAGCCAACACATATTTCATACCAATAATATTTAGACCAACATACGTCATCGTTCCAACGACTATCATAAGAATAACCTCACCCCAAAACCAAGAGCTCATTCGTTTTTGCGCCCGATTGCTTACTACTTCAATTTTTTTTATTTCTATCTCCTCGAAAAAATTACAAAGAAGCTTATCCTCAAGATTTTTTTCTAAAAGAAAATAAAACCCAAAGAATAACGTTGAGGTAACAAAAACCACATTTGAAAAGATCCCTTTAACAAATCCCAATGTTTGGTTGGCAATAGTTGGTATGTTTTGGGTAAGGAGGTCAAAGTTAAAAGCGATTCCGAAATGGGGAAGTATCGACTCAGTAATTTTTGGTAAATTCTTTGAAAGAAAAATCATCTCTGATAAAAGCGGGGGAATTATTACAGAAAATATACTGTAAATAATAAAGATAAATAACAAATAAATAATAAAGGAAGCAATGGCTCGGGGTAGTCTAATCGTTTCTAAAAAAGCTACACCTGGCTTTAGGGCTCCAGCAATAATAAAAGCAATAAAAAGTGAGAAGATTAACTCTCTAATTTGCCACAACAGACCTAAGGACAAAATAAATAAAACGGTAAAAATAATTGTTTTAGCTGATATTTCAATTTTCTGAGGTTTCATGTCCTGATTATAACGAATTAATTTACAAATATAGGACGGATATAAAATCTGAGGGTAGGCATAAAGCCTGCCACTTCAACCTTATCCCTTTGCCAATGCTAAAACAAAAACCTTTTTTGCCCCCGCCAGTTTTAAAACCCTGGCAGCTTCTTTGACGGTTGACCCGGAAGTGACAACATCGTCGATCAATATTATGTTTGGGGCTTGATAAATCAAACCCCTACTTTTCGGTTGAATCGCGAATGCATCTTGAACGTTCAAATATCGACCGATTTTATTTTTTGTTTGTGCTTGTGATGATCTTTCTTTTTTACAAATTAACAGGTCGATAATAGGGAATGGAAGAAACTTTTGAAAAAACACGCTAATGATTTTTGCCTGATTAAAGCCCCGTTCGTTATATTTTATTATTGATAAGGGGATAGGTTGGATAACAAGATCTAAAGAAATTTTTTTATAAAAATTTAACTTCTCTATAGCTTCAGGAATAATGGTTCGACAAAAATCCTCCCAGACTTGCACAGCCAATCGATACTTAATGTTTTTAATAATTTTTTTTAATATTGGATTGTAATGGTATATAGCTATCAGTCCATCAACATCAAGTGTTTTTGAACAACCAGGGTGAGTTAGGCCGAAAAGAGAAGGTTTTTTACAATATAGACAGATATCTTGTTTAGTTGGCTCCAATTTTTTTAAGCAGGAAGAACAGAGATAGACTCCTATATACCCACAACCAAGACAAAATTTAGGAAAAAGAAGATCAATAAGGAACATATCTTTATCTTACTATAATGGCAAATTTAGTATACATTGTTCACAAATTTAATGGAATATTTTGATATTTATATATGTTGAGGCTAAAAGTTTATATAAAAAAAATTGATATAGTTTTGATATATTTCGACCTCTTGAAAACTGCCATGTAGTGTTTTAAATTTAATATCGCACTATATGTTTTGTATTTTTTGCCAACACCATGACACGGAAGTAATTGAAACCAGAGTATCTGAAGATGGGACAACGATAAGAAGAAGAAGATCATGCCCAAAATGTGATAAACGGTTTACGACCTATGAGAGGCTGGAAGAGTTACCGGTGATGGTGATCAAAAGAGACGGGACAAGGGAAAGATTTGATCGGGAAAAATTGAGGATAGGTCTTTTGAAGTCGACCGAAAAAACAGTTGTCACCGCTGAAAAAATTGATAAAATAATTAACGAAGTTGAAAGAGAGCTGAAAGAAAAAGATACAACAGAAATAGAAAGTAAAATAATTGGTAATTTAGCAGCCAAACGATTAAAAAAAATTGATAAAGTGGCTTATATCAGATTTGCCTCAGTCTTTAGAAGATTTGTCGATCTAGATGATTTTGAGGAAGAGTTAAAAAAAATTAATCCGATCAAATCGGAAAGATAATATGAAATTAACAGGAATTTCAGAAAAGGTTTTCTTAGATCGTTATTCATTAAAAAGTAAGGAAGGCAAGTCGATGGAAAAACGGCCTGAGGAGATGTGGAATAGGATTGCTAAGGCGGTTTCGTTGGTTGAAAAAAAATCAAAACAAAAAAAATGGGAAAAAGAATTTTATTCGGTTTTGAAGGATTTCAAATACGTTCCGGGGGGAAGGATTTTGTCTGGTGCTGGCACTGGCTTTGCTGTTTCTTTTTATAACTGTTTTGTCATCCCTTCTCCACAAGATTCAAGAGGTGGGATACTTGAGACATTGCGCCAAATGGTAGAAATTATGGCTCGCGGTGGCGGGGTTGGGATCAATCTTTCTTCACTTCGTCCTCGGGGCGAAAGAGTCAAAAAAGTTAATGGATTTTCTTCAGGTCCAATAAATTGGGCGGAACTTTTTTCAGTAGCAACAAGAGATATTATTCAGCAAGGCGGAACTCGTCGTGGAGCCCTAATGCTTATGCTTTGGGACTGGCATCCAGACATAGAGGAATTTATCACCGTCAAACAGGACCTGTCAAAAATAAATGGCGCCAATCTTTCTCTTTGTATTTCTGATACTTTTATGGAAGCGGTTGAAAAAGATTCTGATTGGCCATTGGTGTTTCCCGATACAAAGGATTCGGAATATGACCAAAAATGGACTGGGGATCTAGAAGCTTGGAAAAAATTAGGAAAGAAAGTTATTGTTCATAAAATCGTTAAAGCCAGGAAACTTTGGGACTTGGTGGCAACTGCGGCTTGGAAATCAGCTGAACCGGGAGTTGTTTTTATGGAGAGATATAACAAACTATATAACAACTATTATTGGAATAAAATTATTTGTGTAAATCCATGTGGAGAAGAAGGTTTGCCACCATGGGGCGTATGTAATCTTGGATCGATAAATTTGTCAGCTCTTGTTAAAGGAAAAGATATTGATGAAAAAGGCAAATTTGATTTTAATTCCTTGAAAAGTATTGTGAGAACCGCAGTTCGTTTTCAAGATAATGTCGTTGACATGGACCCATATGTTTTTGAAGGAATCCGCAAAACCCAACTTGAGGGAGAAAGAAGGATAGGGCTTGGAACAATGGGATTGGGCGACGTTTTAATTAAACTGCATTTACGCTATGGTTCAGACGAGTCACTTGAATTTATCGATAAAGTATATAAGTTGATTAGGGACGAAGCTTATCAGGCCTCATCAGAGTTTGCCCGTGAAAAAGGTAGTTTTGCCAAATTTGACCGCAAACTATATTTGGAAGGGAAATTTATTAGTGAATTGACCGACGATGTCAAAAGATCGATTAAAAAAAATGGCATAAGAAATTCATTGCTTTTGATGCAGGCTCCAACCGGGTCAACTTCTTTGATGGCCGGGACAACCAGCGGGATCGAACCGGTTTATGAGTTTGAATTTATAAGAAAAGACAGGATAGGAACCCATATTATTCGCCATGATCTTTATGACGCTTGGTATAAAAAACATGAAAAAGAAGTCAAGGAAGGAAAAATGAAAAAACCCGAATGGTTTGTTTCCGCCAATGAATTGACTCCGGAAGATCATGTTAAAGTTCAGGGAATGATCCAGAAGTATGTCGATGCGTCAATTTCAAAAACGGTCAACGCTCCAAACTCCCATACGGTTGATGATGTTAAAAGACTTTATAATTTGGCTTACAAATTAGGATGCAAAGGAATTGCTTATATGAGGGATGGATCTCGTCCTGGTGTTCTAGAACGTAAACCAGACCCGAGTATAGCAAAAGCGGAAGAAACAAAAGAATTAAGTCGTCCAAACTATACGGTCAAACCACGTCCTATGGTTGTCCATGGATCAACGTATAGGATCCAAACACCGGTTGGGATAGCATTTATTACCTTAAATACTAACGGTGGCAATCCTCCTGAGCCTTTGGAAATGTTTATCACAGTGGGCAAGGCGGGAACCGATATCTATGCGATGGCGGAAGGTTTAGGAAGAATGATATCCGTCGCTTTAAGATTCTCATCTCATCTATCGGTTGAACAAAGAGTCCAGGAGATAATTAATCAACTGTCAGGAATAGGAGGCGCAAGAAGTATGGGATTTGGAAAAGATAGGATTAGAAGTCTTCCCGACGCGGTCGCCAAGGTATTATCGATGCACTATGATTTTAATGGAGAGACAAAAAAATCAAATGGAGCCAGCAATCATGAAACAAAAGAGGAAGTCCCTAAATTAGTTACCGCGACCACTCAACCGTCGTTGATCCAACCACTTATGGCTGTTGAGAAATCCACCTCTTTTGATATTTGTTCTAGTTGTGGAGAGGCGACCTTGGTTCATGAAGAAGGATGTAAGAAGTGCTATGGATGTGGATATAGCGAATGCTAATATGCCTATTTATACTCGAGCAGGTGACTCCGGAACTACGTGCTTGTATGGTGGAAAAAGAATTTCCAAAGCCGATTGTCAAATTGAAACTTACGGGTCGATCGACGAACTAACTTCCCATATTGGTCTAGTGGTCGTTAAATTAAAAAATAAAGATGAGTCCGCTTTTTTGATAGAAATTCAAAGAGATCTGTATCAGATAATGAGTTTTTTATCGGGAGCAAAAGTTGATCTGACAAATCTTGAAAACAAAGTTTTATTTTTTGAAAAAGCCATTGATAAAATTGAAAAAAAACTTCCTAAATTAAATAAATTTATTATCCCCGGAGGCAGTGAGATCTCTTCCTTATTTCAAATTCTTCGAGTTCTTTGTCGAAAAGCGGAACGGAGAAATATCGATTACTTTAATTCAAAACAAATTAGGAATGACGAATTACAAATAATTAAATACCTCAATAGACTATCCGACCTATTTTTTGATCTGGCTCGGAAGTATGGAAAAAATAATGAAGTTGTTCTATAATCAGCTAAATTCAAATAAAAATCCAAATGACAAAAACTAAAATTCAAAAATTAATTTCTTACACGGCAATAGTTTTGTTGGCGGTTGTTGCCCGACTAATTCCCCACGCACCAAATTTTGCTCCGATCGGGGGGTTAGCTCTTTTTTCCGGATCTAATTTTAAAAATAAAATTGCCATATTAATTCCATTGTCAGCCATGTTTATTTCCGATATATTTTTAGGATTTCATAAAACAATTCCTTATGTTTATGCAAGTTTTGTGATCATTGCTTTAATTGGGGGACTAATAAAAAATGGCAAGTGGCAATCAATATTAAAAGCCAGCTTAGTTTCTTCAGTTTTATTTTTTTTAATAACTAATTTTGGAGTTTGGGCAACCGGAACGATGTATCAAAAGAATTTTGCCGGTCTAATGCAATCTTACGCTTTTGGGATTCCCTTTTTCCGAAACACCCTAATCTCTGACCTGTTTTATTCTTTCTCATTTTTCTATGGATATAGATTATTGTCGAACTTCGTCTTCAAAAAACAGAAATTGCCGAGCCATGCATAACCGCCGCGGTTGTACATCGGTCGGCTAGACTAACCTAAAATCGGTAGAGGGAAGTTTTCTTTCAAATATTTTTTGTATAACTCAATGCTATTCGCATGATCAAAAGCAGTTTCTTCTTTTTTGGGTAATTTTTCAATAGGAAACCATTGCAGGTGAGAAACCTCTTCATCTGAAACCCCTGTTTGTTTGACAGCGTTGGCAATAAATAATATGTCGACATTTTGTCGATCTTCATGAGGACGGCGGGGACTGTCATTAATTCGAAATAATTTTAAATTATTTATTTCCCAACCACTTTCTTCCATTACTTCACGAACAACTGCTTGTGTTAAATTCTCATCCCTATTAAAAAAACCTCCGAGCAAGCCCCATTTTCCTGATTCTAAAATAGGTTTACCGTTAAAAGATGCTCTTTTTCCAAGAAGAATTTTATTATTGTTTACAACAATCGCATTAACGGTTATATGACGAAGGGAGGCCTTATTGTTATTTTCAAAAAAACAATTGATCATAAGTGTATTATAATCAAATCATGACCAAAAACTTTACTCCAATTGATTATTTATTGGACAAAATAAAAAAACAAAATACGGTTGGTTTACCTAAAGAGGCTGAGCCGATCGCGGCGGAAAAATTTGAAATAAAAGAACCGGCCGAAGACAACGTGGAAGAAGAAGTCAGGCCTTTTGTCTCTCCAAGAGCCGAAACGATAGAATTACCTCCGGATTTAAAGAAATTAGGATTACAGGCGGTCTCACATTCAAAATTTTCGGGGTACAAAAATATCAAACTGCCGTTGAGTGATGAAAAAATTATTGTGGGACAAAAAGCGCCGATCACATCGTCCATCCGTTGGTTGGCAACATTTGCTTTATATATTCTTGCCCAAGCTCATCTCGGACTGAAGGTAGTGCATGGAAGAGTCATTCGAGTACTAAAAATTAAGTAACCAGTTTTATACGGCTTTATTTATTTCAGATAAGAACCCATCCTTGCTTTGAGCACCAACAAACTGATTAACAACTTGCCCGTTTTTAAAAACCAAAAAGGTTGGAATAGAAAAGACTTGATATTGAGAAGACAGCTCTTGATTTTGATCAACGTCGACCTTAACAAATTTGACGTTTTTCATCTCTTCGGCCAACTGCTCAATAATCGGACTGGTCATTTTACAAGGACCACACCAAGTTGCATAAAAGTCGACCAAAACAATCCCTTTGGTTTTTAATACTTCAGCTTCAAAATTATTCTTATCTAGGTGAGCAACAGCCATAGACCATCTATCTTAGTACGGGTTAATTTTAATGTCAAACGTAAATTATATGGCAGGTATCTATCGTTAAAAATATCCTAATGTAACGGTCTAATAATATAGTTTTGTAGGTTATAAGCGGTTGACTAATATGTACATTATTTATTATTTTCTATTTAGCGAGTTATTTATTTAGCGGGTTAAAAAACAAACTCGCCAAACTCTCTAAACTCGTAATAAATTAATAATTAAATAAGAAGATTATGTTAGCCAAAATTTATTCAGGTACAGTCATCGGTCTAGACGGAATTTTGATTGAAGTTGAGGTAGACGTCGCTAAACAAGGTTTTCCCGGTTTTACCATCGTCGGGCTTCCAGATAAGGCGGTGGGAGAAGCCAGGGAAAGGGTTAGGGCTGCGATCAACAACGCATCATTCAAAATTCCTGACACAAGGATTACTGTCAATTTAGCTCCAGCCGACATTCCTAAGGTTGGCTCGGCCTTTGATCTGCCGATGGCGGTCGGGATTTTGTCAGCTGGCAAAATGATTAAAAAAGAAGTTTTAACAGACAGTTTATTCATAGGGGAGTTATCTTTAAAAGGTGATGTCCGTCGAGTACCCGGAGCAATATCAATTGCTCTTTTGGCAAAATCAAAAAAAATCAAAAAAATTTTTGTACCTCGAGAAAATATTACTGAAGTAATTTTGGTTGATGGGATAGAAGTTTATCCGGTTGATTGTTTGATGGATCTGATCTTGCATTTGAATGAAGTGAAATTAATTTCCGCTTTTCCACATAGGGATTTTATTAGTTTAATTAAAGAGGAAAAATATGACAATTTGTTTGAAGATATTAAGGGTCAGGAAACGGCTAAGCGGGCTTTAGAAATCGCCGCGGCAGGATTTCATAATATTATTCTTAAAGGTCCGCCCGGGACAGGAAAGACACTTTTATCACGGGCTTTCCCATCAATACTTCCCCCGATGGAAAAAAAAGAAATCCTTGAAGTTACAAAAATATATTCGGTGGCAGGACTACTTCATAATCAAAATTTTATTGCCAGTCGGCCATTTCGTTGTCCTCATCACACAACATCCCGTATCGGTTTAGTTGGTGGTGGCTCAAATCCCACCCCTGGCGAAATATCATTAGCTCATCGGGGAGTATTGTTTCTCGATGAAATTCCCGAGTTTCCAAGGACGACGCTTGAAAGTCTTCGACAACCTTTGGAGGATGGATTTATTACGATTTCACGTGCCTCAGGAACCCTGATCTTTCCCTCGCGTTTTCTATTACTGGCAGCATCCAACCCCTGTCCATGTGGATATTTAGGACATGAAAAAAAGCCCTGTCATTGTTTGCCGGGGACAATTTTAAAATATAGAAAAAGGCTATCAGGCCCACTTTTGGATAGAATTGATCTACATATCGATGTTCCTTCAGTGCCGGAAGAAAAGTTGACAAGTAATATTTTGAGCGAATCAAGTCTTGATGTAAGAAGTCGAGTAGTTAAAGCTCGGGAAATTCAAAAGAAAAGATTTAAGGGGTTGAGAATTTTTAGTAATGGAGAGATGTCTTCGGCTCAGATAAAAAATTTTTGTCAACTGACACCGGAAGCGATCGACCTTTTAAAACAAGCAATTGCCAAACTATCACTATCCGCCCGAAGTTATTTTAAAACAATTAAAATCAGCCAGACGATCGCGGACTTAAATGGAGAACCAAAAATAGAAGATTCTTTTGTAGCCGAAGCGCTACAGTTTCGCTCTCACGACGAATAGGCATTGACAAGCCAAAAAAGATTCTCTATACTTTTTTCATATGTTTAACTTCATGTTAGCAGTTTACGCTCAGTCCTCACCCCCGGATACAACTTATCCGAAAGTACAACTAGGATTTAAGATTCCTAATATTACCGATATTTTAACTTTTATATTCAGATTTTTCTTTATTATAGCTGGGTTGGTAGCACTTTTGTACTTGTTGTTGGGTGCCTTGGCCTGGATAACTTCTGGCGGTAACAAAGAAAATGTTGATAAAGCCAGAGAAAAGATTCAAGCTGCATTGGTCGGATTAATTTTGATATTCGTAGTTTTAGCTGTTGTGGTTGTAATTGAAAGTATTTTTTTCCTGCCGAATCAAGGTTTGGGTTTATCAAAACCGATTGTTTTTCCTGGCTTGATTCAAGAAGGAACTAATTAAAATTCTCTAAACTGTGCTTAATTTATTTTTGCCCCTTTTTACCGTTTCTGCTCAAGTTCCCGGAAAGATTAATCCTTGGGGTGATTGTGTGGTTGATGGTGTTCCAACCCTGAAATGTTTGGAGATCGTCTTTGGCAATATCCTTTTTATGTCCTCGTTTTTTATTATCGTAGTTCTGTTTATTATGTTTGTGGTTGGTTCTTTCCGATATTTAACTTCATTTGGTAATGCGGAGAGAATCAAAAAAGCTCAGGGAACCTTAAAATTTGCGCTCATTGGTTTTATCTTGTTTGTCAGCGCGTTTTTGATATTGACTATAATTCAAACATTATTTCTAGGAAAAGGTGGAGCTAATCTGTTTGAGTTTAAGCTAGGAGATTAAATATAATACGAATCTACGAATTTTATGCAAATGCTACGAATTATGCGAATTTATTTTGTTTTATTCGGATGATTTGCATCATTCGCATTTCTTTATTCGCGGTATTCGTATTATTTACTTGGTGTGACGAAGATCACCTTGACTCCTTTATCTTCAGGAATCGGGGAAGCAATTTTATTTTTTTCCTTAATAAAATTAAAGACAACAAATATAAGAAGAGCAATTCCAATCGCGATTAAGACAATCCCAAATCCTTTCATAAATTTATTTTTTCTTTAACAATATATCTAGGTCTTTTCTGTACTTCTTGATATATTTTACCAATATATTCGCCAATGATTCCAATAGTAATTAGTTGAATTCCCCCAAGAAACATAATCGCAGTAAAAAGACCTGCCCAACCTATTACAAACGATTGGGGAGAAATGGCTTTTCTGATAAGCTCGTATAATATTCCAAAAAAACCTAGAACTCCGGACATAAACCCAAAATACGTGGCCATTCGGAGCGGTTTAACAGAGAAAGAAGTAATACCTTCCAAAGCAAAATTTAACATCTTAAAAAATCCATAATGGGTCTTACCAGAAAATCTTTTTTCCCTTTTAAAATATACAAACTCGGTTGGGAAACCACCCCAAGACACTATGCCTCGCAAAAAACTTGGTCTTTCCTGAAGATTATTTAAAAAAATAACAACTTGTCTATCGAGTAGGCGAAAATCACCAACCTCCTGCGGTATAGGGCTATCAGATAAGAAATTGATCAGTTGATAAAAAATCGTAGCCGTAGTTTTTTTAAAAAAATTATCGCCTTGCCTTTCTTTTCTTTTAGCATAGACTATTTTTGCTCCTTTCTGCCATTTTTCAATCATTTGGGGAATGATTTCCGGAGGATCCTGAAGATCGGCATCTATTGTAATCACACAGTCGCCTTTGGCGATCTCGTAACCGGCAGTAAGAGCCATTTGGTGGCCAAAATTTCGGTAAAAAGAAATTAATTTGATATTTCTATTCTTTGTTATATGTTTTTTGATAATCAACGGAGTTTTATCTTTTGAACCATCGTCGACAAAAATAATTTCGTATGAATAGTTTTTTAAAATCAGTGTAAGGCGTTTAATCAACGGATCAATATTTTGTTCCTCATTAAAAACCGGAACGATGACGGAAAGTAAGAAGTTGTTCATTATTCAGTTAACAAGTTAACGGGTTAACGCGTTAACGGGTTAATTAAATTATATCAAGTTGTTAACCGAGATCAATGTTACGGGGCCGGGAGTCGAACCGCGGTCTAGGAGATTATGAGCCTCCTGTGCAGCCGTACACTACCCCGTATTGTTTAAATTACATTCAAATTATACTAAATTTTTCGTGCTTATGTTCCTCTAAACAACATTGTTGATTAAAGTAGTGGAACGATTCATCGTTCCATAATTATTCATTTAATTGATTATTTTGGTGTGATAAATCACACCGCTACTATACTTTGATGTATCGATACATCAAAGAATCAATCTTATTTAAAATACAACTCCCACCACTGTCTCCAGTTAGGTAAAGGAGTGGGGGTAACGGAAATTGGCACGACTGGGGGTGGAGGAATGATTAGGGCGATCTCGTTTTTCTTCAATAAATTAAGATCATTACGAATAGTCTTTTCAATTTCTTCGGTACTTTTTTTCCGAACCACTTCAGTCTTTAATTCAATATTACGTTTTCTTTCTTTCTCATAATTTTGTTTAAATTGCTGGTAAAAATCAAGCTTGCTTTTATAACCAAATAGATTTGTTAATAGAGATGAGAAGAGGAATAAGAGAAGGAAGATAAAAACAATGTTTTTGATTAGCCTCATGCCTTCATTATACCTTGTAGCGTTTTCATGATTCTACTTGGGTCGGCTTTTGATTTGAGAGCTTTCATACAAATTCCAATGATGGCCTTCTGATTATTGTCAAAAACGGCCTGATTTTCTTTTATTACTTTTTCAATTTCTATTTTAAGTTCTTCATCACTAATCTCGGAAGGTAAATAGGCAGAGGCGACTTCCAGTTGCTTTTTATTATCATCGGCCAGTTCTTTTCGTCCACCTTTTTCAAAAGCCTCAACAGATTCTTTTAGTTCTTTAATTACTTTTCTTAATACAACCATGGTTTCCTCGTCATTTAATTCTGATTTTTTATCAATCTCTTTATTTTTTATCTGTGCTAAAATAAAACGGAGAACATTAAGTTTTGTTTTTTCACCGGACTTAAGTGCGGTGATTTGATCATCTTGAAGTTTTTGTCTTAACATACGATAATTATAGACTCTATGAGAAAAAAAACAAGTAAAGACATTTTATCACTATTTGGAAATATTCAAAAAATAATTTCATCTAAACCAAACATTAGCCAAATGTACCAGGAAGTTCGGATGATGAAGTTTAAGATTAAACCTATCCAAGGTGATTTGATGTCTTTTAATTTGAAAAACGAACAGTTTATCGAAAGCCTATGGAGCTTGGGAAAGCTAGATGAATTTTTCTTCAAGGAAGTTCCGACTCTTTCAAAAAAAGAGAAAGAAGTTTTTATGAGAATTTTTGAAAGCTTATATTATAAATACCAACAACAACTCAACCAGACAAACCTTCAACAAAGAAAAGTCACCTTGACAAAAACAGGCCTATTAGAACTGGAAATTTATAAAGAAAAAAAATTAAAGAAAAAAGTCAACTAAGATGAAAAAATTTCCAGTCGTAATTGATCTAGAAACCAAACATACCTTTCGAGACTTTTCTGAACATGCAAAACTTGGTATTACGGTTTTAGCGCTGTTTGACTACAAAGATAAATCGCAAAAAGTTTTTACTGAAAAAGATATTAACGCCCTTTTTCCAATACTCGAAAATTGTTCCTACGTGATTGGTTTTAACATAAACAGTTTTGATCTCCCGGTTCTTCAGCCATATTACCCGGGTGACATCAAGCACTTTAAAACCTTTGATATTTTAGATGATATTAAAAGAATTCTCGGCCATAGATTATCTTTGAACGATGTAATTAAGGCAACGTTAGACAAAAAGAAAACCAACCAGGGTCTAGAAGCGATTGATTTTTACAAAGAAGGAAAATGGGATGAATTAAAAAAATATTGTATGGCGGACGTTACGTTAACAAAAGAACTTTTTGAATTTGGAGTAAAAAACAAAAAAATTTCATATTTAAATCAAAATGGTAAAGTTGATATAGAGGTTGACTGGGAAAAATATTTGGAAGACGAGGGTGGAGGAGAAATGCCGCTGACACTGCCTTTTTAATTTATAAACTAATTATGCCTATAATTGGCCTTGCACCCATGGATGGGATTACCGATGCGCCATTTCGTTGGATTACTGATATTTACGGTAAGCCGGATATTATATATACAGAATTTGTTTCCGTTAAGGGTTTAATCTTAGGTAAGCCAGCCATTCAGAGAATGTTACTTCGTCATAAAACTAATACAACAATGATCGCCCAATTTTTTGGAACGGAACCAGAATATTTTTATCAAGCTGCGATTGTTGCTTTAGAAAAAGGGTTTGATGGAATAGATATAAATATGGGTTGTCCTGATAAAAGCGTCTTTCACAAAGGGGCCGGGGCAGGATTGATTCTCCAGCCAAAATTAGCGCGAGAGATTATTTTATCAGTTAAAAAAGCCGTTAAAGAGGGAATAGAAAAATTTGGAATAAAAAAAAATATTACGGTTTCGGTGAAAACAAGGACCGGATATAGAACCCCTCAGACAAAAGAATGGATAGGTAATTTGTTGGAAGCAGAACCAGATTTTATTTGCATTCACGCAAGGACTTTTGCTCAAAAATATTCCGGCCTCGCTGATTGGAGCCAAATAGGAATTGCCGCAAATCTAGCCAAAAATACCAAAACAAAAATATTTGGTAACGGGGATATAAAAAGCAGAGAACAGGCACTCGAGAGAATAAAAGAATACGATCTGGCCGGAGTTTTGATCGGCAGAGCCGCCTTGGGTAACCCATGGATTTTTAGAGGAATAATTCCAGCGACAGAAGAGAGATTTAAAGTTCTTCTTGAACACTGTCAGAAATTTGTAGAATTTTTTCCAAATGCGGACTTGAGTATTATGAGAAAGCATTTGGGCTGGTACGCAAAAGACTTTCCTCACGCCGCCGAAATTAGAAACGAACTAATGCAAGTAAACAATATTGACGACGTGAAAAAAATTCTTAATCCTTTATTTTAATAACAATCTTCCCTCTTGGGTGAGAATAATTTTTGTAAATAAACGCTTCTTTTATTTGGTCAAGATCAAAGATCCTATCAACATGTGGCTTGACGATTCCATCTTCAACCAGTTTGGCCAATCGTTGCAAATGTTGACTATTTGTCATCGTGTTGATAGCAATTCCCGTCACCTGATATTGCTTTGTCAGTTCTTCATTTGGTTGACCTTTCATCGAGGCAATAACTCCCCCCCTTTTTAAAACTAAAAATGATTTATCAGCGACTTCTCCACCGATCGTATCATAAACGGCGTCATAGTCTTTTAGTATTTCTTCAAATTTTTGATTTTTAAAATCGATAATTTCATCGGCCCCTAATTGTTTAACAAAGTCTTTGTCTTTTTCAGAAACTGTGACGGCAACATAAGCTCCGATTGATTTGGCAATCTGGACTGCGATACTTCCGATACCACCAGCGGCACCATGAATTAATATTTTTTGACCGGTTTTTAACTTTATTGAATCTTCCAAAGTTTGGATCGCACTCGATCCGACCAACGGAAGTGAAGCGGCCTTTAGAAAATTAATATTTTTTGGTTTTAAGGCAATATTTTTAGTATTACTGACAACTAATTGAGCAAAACTTCCTGATCCACCATTAAAGACGATTGCCTGTCCATAAACCTGGTCACTAATCTTAAAATCGAGGACATCATCAGCGACTTTTGTTACAATTCCGGAAAAATCGCCACCCATGACGGCCGGAAATTTTAAAGGCATCATTTTTTGCATGAAACCTGCAAGAACAATATTATCGAAAGGATTGATGCTTGAAGCATGAGCTTCGACCAATACCTGACCTGGATTTAATGTCGGTTCAGGCGCATTTAAATTAACTTCTAAAACCTCAGGACCTCCATATTTATTTATTTGAACTGCTTTCATATTTATTAGCTATTTAACTAGCATAGAATTTGTAATAGAAACCAAATCTATATCTTTTCATATAAAAAATCAACAGTAATGTGGTCATATTTATTTATTCCATTTTGAAATTGAGAGATCAATACGATTATTTTTAAAACTAACTCCTTCTTTTATTAACATTATTTTCTTTTGAGCGATTCCTCCAACTCCTGAGTAACCAGTGAGACTTCCGTCGGAAGCAACCACGCGGTGACAGGGAACGATCGGGGCATTGGGATTATTTTTCATAAATGTTCCAACTGCCCGAGCCGCTTTTGGTTTTCCGGCAAGACGAGCCAGTTGTCCATAAGTGGCTACTTTGCCTTTAGGAATAGAACTACAAATTTTATAAACTTTTTCTTTAAACAATGATTTCATATTATTAAATTATCAATTAATCTGGTTTTTCCAACATAGGCGGCAATCAAAACAACGGCTTTTTTAGGAACAACTTGAAAAGTTGACAGGTTTTCTTGATCACAGATCTCAATATAATCAAGACGAACTAACTTATTTATTTTTAGATAATCTTTCATCCTGGTTTTGATTGTTAAAACATTTTTATTTCCTTCCAGAATTAATTTTTTCCCTAAGAGTAGGGACTGATATAAGCCCAACGCCTGTACTCTTTCTTGAGGATTTAAAAAAATATTTCTTGATGAAAGAGCGAGTCCATCTTTATCTCGGACAGTTGGAACTATATTAATAGCGATCGGTAAATTCAAATCACGAATCATTTGTTTAATAACAACAGATTGCTGAAAATCCTTTTGACCGAAATATGAATTTGTTGGTTTAATAAGATTAAATAATTTTAGGACAACTGTTGCGACCCCGGTAAAATGGTTTGGGCGAATTTTTCCTTCCAAGACATTTGAAAGTTCTGTTGGGGTGACAAAAGTTTGAAAACCATTTGGATACATCGTTTTTGGGTCAGGGTAAAATAAATAATCAACTTTTTCTTTTGCTAATAATTTTTTATCGTGCTCAAAAGGACGGGGATATTTGGCTAGATCTTCGGTGGGAGAGAACTGGGCTGGATTGACGAAGATGGAAACGATCGTCACATCATTTTTTGCTTTCGATTCTTGGACAAGTTTTAAGTGTCCATCGTGTAGTGCTCCCATGGTAGGGATAAATCCAATGGTTTTTCCGGTCTTATGTAATTCTTTGGTGATTGTTTGTATTTGTTTTAAGGAAATTATCGTATCCATAAATTTAATAATGATAAAATATAATTATAAATCAATATGATTCTTAATCGCAAAAAAAAATACTTGCAAATTGCTTTAAATTCAAACCTTAATGACGCTTATTCAATAATTCAGTCTTTACCAAAAAGTGACAGGATCATTATAGAAGCTGGCACCCCGCTTATCAAAGAATATGGAACCGACGTCATCAGGCAACTTGTAAGTTATTGGTCTCAAGGGGATTTGACCGGAAACCCGTATATTGTTGCTGATCTAAAAACCATGGATAGGGCAGAAACAGAAGTTCAAATGGTAAAAAGGGCGGGAGCATCAGCGGCCGTTTGTTTGGGTCAAGCATCGCTCGAGACGATCAATAGTTTTATTGATTGTTGTCAAAAAGAGGGAATTGATAGCATGTTGGATATGATGAATATTGAATACCCGGTAAAGATCTTACGACAATTAAAAAAACAACCAAACGTGATCATCTTACATCGAGGGGTTGATGAAGAAAAATTTAATAAAAATAAACCCATTCCTTATGTACAAATTAATAAAGTATTGAGTAGCTACAGCGTTATGCTTTCGATCGCCGGTGGAGATTCTCTCCGAGAAGTTCAAAGAGCTATATTTAACGGTGCCAATATTGTTGTTGTTTGGAAAGAATTTTTTAAATCATCTAGTACTACCGGCAAGTTGGCGGAAGATTTTTTGAAGGAAATTAAATAAATATTATTTACCTGCGAGTTTTTTAAAACCCTCAAGTACTTCGATCGGCAGAGCAAAGACGACTGTGTTCGAAGGATTGGCAGTTGTTGCTTCAATCGTCTGCAAAGTTCTTATAGAAATAGCGCCACTTTTGGAAAGCAATGCCATAGCTTTATTTAGGTTATCAGCAGCGGACAATTCCCCCTGGGAGCGAATAATAGTCGCTCTTCTTTCCCGTTCCGCTTCAGCTTGTTTAGCCATTACCCTTTTCATATCAGCCGGGATTTCAATATCTTGGATCTTTATGGCCGTGACATCAATTCCCCAAGTGGTTGTTTCTTGGTCAACAATGGTTTTTATTTCATCGGCCAATTTTTGTCTTTCACCAAGTAAGGTATCAAGTTCAACACCTCCGATGACGTCCCGAAGAGCTGTCTGGGCATATTGAGTGATCGCATAACTATAGTCTTGGATCTTTAAAACGGCGTCCTCCGGTTTGATCACCTGAAAATACACGACAGCGTTAATACCAACAGGAACATTGTCTTTAGTGATAACTTCTTGGGAAGGAATATCGGAAGTGGTGATGCGGATATCAGTTCGGATAACCCTTTGGATAATGGGAAAAAGAATATTTAATCCTGGTTGAAGAGTATGAGAATATTTTCCGAGGGTCAATACGATTCCTCTTTCGTACTGGTTGATGACAACTAAAACTTTTGGTACAAAAATTATAGCTAAAACAAAAATAAAAATTATTAAAGTTATAGAAAAACCAAACATATATTTATTCTTATTCTAATGATGAGAAATGCTTTCGTCAAGTACAAATCTACCGCAAGATCTCGATAATTTTTTCTTTTGATTTTTCGCCGGAGATTATATTAATTTTTGAGATAGACGTATCAAAATATTTGGCTAGAGCTTTGACTATTTCTTTGTTGGCTTTGCCTTTTTCCGGAGGAGAACTGATGGAAATAACAAAGTGAGTTTCATTAATTGAAATTAATTTTTTTACCTTAGCTTTTGTTTTTACTTTAACAAAGATTTTCATGGTCTAATTTTACCAAACAAAACACATAGCAAAAAAATATAATCTAATACTTATTTTATGGGCCGGTTGCCAATCCTTCAATTTTCCACACATTATTTTCCCGAATCAAATTAAGAAATCGGATGTTTTCGCCTTGGTCATAACCATAGTAAGGAATTGGCCCATTGGCAGAACTGGGATCCATAGTTACATCAAGAGTGACCATGTATTGATGCCAACTATCTGTCCAATCGCTTTTTGAGGACTCTTCAATCTTTTTAACTTTTACGGAAGTCATCGCTGCATATTGCACTTCATATGCTTGTTTTGTACTATCGTCGTTTATAGTACTTGACGACATCATCATGACGGCGTCACTTGCTTTCCCTTCATCGATAAAAGAAATAAAATTATTAACAATATCTGTTTCTTGAGGTAGAGGTACAACATTGGACTCTGGTTTTTTAGTCGGTTCAACAGTTGGGGCTGAGACTTCAATGGTGTCCGAACCTAGACCTTGATTCTCGCCTTTTTGAATCCGGTCAACGACAGCAATCGCCAGCCTTACATTTTCTTCATTAGTAGCCGCATTGACAGTGCCTCTATCTATGGATACATATTTTTTATCATGAAGCTTTAGATATATTTTGTAAATATCATTTCCTTTCCAGGCGACAAAATGCTCCATTTTTATTAATGGATCTTGTTTGATTATTTTTCCAAATTCCGCATCTGCTTTTTTTTGAGTTTCGTAACTCAGATCTTCGACATGAATTGCCAAAAAATCATTCTCCGTCGTGTAATAATCACAGACATGAGTACCTACTGCCATGTCAAATCTTTTTGTTCTGATAATACTTTTATTTATTGATGCCTCAATAAATTCTTTTGGAAATTCGGCGCAGACATCAGTCCCGACTTTTATTTCTTTTTGAACTCCTCCTTGTTTAAAAAAGGCAAAAGCCCCAACTACTAACACAATTCCTAGACCAAAAATTAAATTTCTATTCATATAAAAATTATTAATTTATAAAATTTAACCTTCCCTCAATTTCCCTGGTTGTATTTTGATTATTTCGGAAAAATTCTTCCAAGACTTGCTGGATCGACGTTGAAACGACTTTTGTTTTTCCCGAGGCGGTTAATTCTTCCGGACTTATATTAAGATAACTCCGGCAATTACCGTAATGAAAATTTTGGATACAGAATTTATAAAAGGAATTGTCCGAAACAGGCCGACCTTTTATTGATAGGGAAACAAGCGACTTTTCTTTGTCAGAGTAAACGGCTTTTACGTCATGATTTACTTGATAACATTCTCCTTCGCCGTCACGGTTTTCAATGCGCATAAAATGAGTAAAGATTTTTTTTAGTTGGAGTCCCGTGATTTCAAATTGTATGAGGGAATCATCATAAGGAAAACAAGCGAGGAAATCTTTTAATGTGATAGCCGGGCCGATTTTTTTTACCCGGATTGATCCGCTACCAACTAAAACAACGTCACTACTTGATGCATAAACTAAACCATCAGCGGTAAAGTTTCCCAACGTTGTCTCTTCCTCACGTTTTGGATGGGTTAGTTCTTTGGAAAGTTTGCAAATTAAGGCGCTATATTTTCGGTCCACTTCATCTTTAAATGAATCAATATATTCTTCTAATTTTTTATCTGGTTTTGCAATCTTTTCATTGATTGGAATTAATTGCCATTTGTACGAAACTATAGAATTTGTATCATCATCAACTTCAATATCAAAACGTCCGATCTGATCAGTTCCCACTCCGGCAGTAGCAATCAAAATATTATTTACTTTGGCTGGTTTATCAAGAATACTGTGAGAATGACCACCGATTATCATATCAACACCCCATTCAGGCTTGAGCATTTTGGCTAATTCAAGATCTGACTCATAACCAATATGAGTTAGTAAAATTGTTAGGTCAATATCATTATTTTTATAGGCATTACAAATTTTTCCAACCTCATTGCTTGCTTCTGATAAGTTGACAAAACTACCAATAAGTTTATCTTGCTTAATTGAATCCATAATTTTTTCCGTGATAATTCCGGTAAATAAAATATCAAACCCAGCCTTTTTAATAATTAAATAGGGGTTCATCAGTCTTTTAAAATTTTTTTTGATATAAAGATTAGCATTGACGATCGGAAAGTTGGCAACCTTTTCTAAAAACAAAAGGTGAGGAAGACCATAATCAATTTCATGGTTGCCAAGAGTGACGACGTCAGGAGCCAGCCAGTTCATAATTTCAATTGTTGATAATCCCTTCCATTCTGAGTCGATGAGCGACCCCTGGAGCATATCACCTGCAATGACATATAAGACGTTTTCTTCCTCTCGCCTTACTTTATTAATATATCCGGAAAGTAAAGAAATTCCGCCAATTAATTCTTTCTTTCCTTCCTTCATTTCCGCCAAAAAATCACCGTGCATGTCATTAGAGTGAAGGATTGTGAACTTTTTTATTTTCATATTATGATATTTTTTTTGCCCAAAGAGAACCTTTATCCTTTTTCATTTTGTCACCGATTTTTATCTCGTTATAAAGTTTTAAGGATGCTGCGATATTATGTTCTTCTCCATTTTCAAGACGAACTCTATAAAAATAATAATGTTCTTTCAGATTACTATCATCTTTTTCTTTGATATTGTGACCTTTGTCGATCACTTCACCGATCCAAGAGTCATTCTTGGCTTTCATGACGAGTTTACCAATAAGTATAAAAAATCCAAGAATCAATAAACCAAAAAAACTAAAAAAAATTATGATCGGACCAAACACGATGTACTTTTCCATAGGTATTTAAATAATTAATTTATAAACGGTTAAGTATTAAACTGTTAAAACATAAAAAAACTATTAAACAGTAAACTACTAAACGTTTAATACTTAGGTTTTTAAATGTTTTTTTAACTGTTTAAGTTTTAACCGTTTAACTGTTTAATCAATACATATTACCTGTGCTTTCCCTTCCTTCATAATTCCCCGGCATCCTAGTTCGACTACCCAGACTGAACAAACACCTCGTTTTTTATCTGAAAACAGTTTTCCCCTCATTCCCTGACTTAGTTCATCACGAGTTAGATCAACCTGGCACATACCCTGGCATTCACTGCTATCATGGCAAATATTTCCCCGATCGGTGGCTTTTATATTGCAGGTTTCAAAGGGGTCTGGCCCTAATTTTTTCCAAACCCCACCAGCTTTTAGGCATTCTTCTTTATTTTTAGGAAGTTTAATTTTTTTTCCGCAAGGGTCAACAGGCTTTGGATATGAAGGTTTGCCGTGAGTTATCCATTGGCCTTTGTCACAGATCCAAGAGTCTTCTGGGCCACCGAAGGCAAAGCGGATAAATAACAAACCGCAGAATAAAATGAAAGCAATAATAAGGAATTTCTTTATTAGAGCCACGTTGATAATATTTTAGTCCTTCTTAAAAATAGTTTCAAATATTACCTTTTTTATGTAAGTTAGAGCTTTTTGACAAGTCTATTATTTTTGATATACTGATCTTGTGAAAGACACAGAATTAAACTACTCAGAGCTTCTTTACCTTCATGCTGATAAATATGTACCCGCCCCTGGTTTTTTACAGAATAGCGAAGAACTTCCAAGTGGGAAAAAATTAAGTGTTGTTAAACTGGGAAATCTTGAGGCAGAAGTCGCTTTCGCTTATCTGTATTTTAACGGTCACATAAATATAGAAATTCAAAACAAAAAAATATTTGGATTCATTCCTAAAAAAGTTGTTGTTTCAACCAAAAAATCAAAAGGGACGGATCTGACGTCTCTTGAAAAATCCATTTTTGATTTGTCTGATGGAAAAATAGATATTTCAACAATTCTTTATCGATTAATAGGGGATGAGTGTAGCGTTCCTTGGTCCGTCGTTGTGGGAGTTACCAAAAAGTCTTTAGTTGATAAAGAGTTTTTAATCGAAGAAAAAATTACCAAAAAAATCATCGTTAATTATTACGTTTATAAATATCATCTTAATCCCAAAAGGGATTATGATTTCAAAGATGAAATCAGAGAATTGGATGAGAAGCTAAAAGAATTTTCTCAAAAAGATTTCTATAAACAATTAGTCAAAGATATCGACTCCGGTATCAACTCCCAAAAAGAAAAACCGGATACTTCTGATTGATTTACTTTCCTGCGACTTTAAATAAAGAGAAAAGAACAATGCTGGAAACAATTATAATCACCAAAAGAAATCCAACGACGAGAAGCCTAGTTGTTTTGCTTTCTTTTTTCATATTTTTTGAAAATATTAACTAATAACTGGAAAAATAATTTAATTCCTTTCCATAAAATAAGTATTAGTTTTTTAAATAATTTCCAAATAAAAATTGCTGTTTTTTTTAATAAAATAATTATTTTTTCACCAACCTTTGTTTTTCTAAAGTGAAATAGAGCTGCACCCAAGACCAAAATTACAATACCTAAAATAATCGCAAGAGTTTTAAAGTTTGTGTAACTTGTTTCTCTGATCCCATTATTTTTATCAATAATTATTTGTCTCCCTTGTTTTATATCCAGATCAATTTTTTCGCTTAGTATTTTTACTTCGCCGGAATCGACCACAACATTGAATTTATTGGCTTCATTTTTGACGGTGAATTTGGTATGAATATTCTTGACGATAAAATACTCACTGCTTGGTACTTTGTTTGTCCAAACGAATAAACCCAATTGCCTTTTGAATAATTCTAAATCATACCGGTCAAATTTTAGGGCGTAAATGATTGCCGGGGAACTGAAATCAGCGGTCAATTGGCCTTTAAGTAATACAGGATTTCTGTAATGGTCGACAGAAAAAATTGTTCCTTCTGTAATGTGGAGAGTTCCTTTTCCTCCTCCCATATCCAGGTTGATTGAGCGATTTGCTATATAGATCAATCCCTCAACGAGTTGGTCAAAACGCTGAGCATCCGCCTGATTGAAAATACCACCTTGATAATATGATAGTCCGCTGGCCGAATTTTCAGTTATAGTTGGGACTCCTGTTGGGGGATTATAATCTACCGAATAACTGCCGACTTTATAAAGCTTTAATGTTTTGTGATAATTAGTCATAAAGTAAAGACCTTTATCATTAGCATGGACAAAAACCACTTCTTCCCGCCCCGCATGAGGAAGACCAGATGGGGTTTTATCAACATTATTATCCGTAAATATTTTAATTGTTCTGTAGGAATTAGTTGGAAAAGTGGTTGAATAAATAACATATTTTCCGCCAGGCGAAATAGAAATATCAGCCTCATCGCCATAAATTTTTATATCTTTTTCCCAGGATTTGGCACCGTTGGAAAACAAATAAACTTTTTTAATTTCAGCAATAGCAATTTTACTTGCGTCCTGGCTACTGTCGATTTTGGAAATTCCTCCACCTCTAACATCTTCAATATCTGTAACAATAGTGTTATTAATAGTATGTACGCATAATCCTATTTTCGGACAGCTGCCAACAATATTATTAGCAGTCGTAAAATGAAGGTCGCCGTTTGACGAATATCCAACGCTTTCCTTAGCGTCTTTAATACCATAGATATCATGGCGGGTATAGACATATAATCCTTTATTCATTAATCGGTTGGGAAGAATATAAAATCCGTCAGGGGAAACATCGCACTCTTGAGCGCTATTACCAGGTTTAAATTCAGTCGTTCCAAACTCCTGCCCCTGGGAGTTATAGAGTTTTAGAATATTTCTGGTGTTGCGGACACCTGCAGTTCGGTCGTAAACATACAAGGCAGTTGTATTACCGTCGTAAGAAGCATCGAGACAAGCATATGAGTTACCACCAGTTGCTACCATACCAGAAATTTCCTTAATTTTATTTCCGGTTTCTAGATCAAAAAAATATAGTTTACCGGTATTAGCTTTATTTTTAGTTGTATATATAATTATTCGTTTACCATCTTTAGTAGCTGCCACTTGTGACAAAATTTCGCTCCCCCGATCAAGTTGCCAAAGAAGGCGTGGTTCATGAACGGTCAACCCGCCATCGGTCAATCGGCCATTTAATTTTTCCAGAACAAATTCCAGATTTTGATCGTTAGGCACGGCATTGATTGTTTGACTAATGGTTTTGTAGCCCGATGAAGAAATTGTAAAAACATATTGTCCTGGTTGCATGCCGGGCATAGCTGTTGAATCATTAACATCTTGCTCAAAACGCCAATCAGCATTGCTTGCCAAAACATGGGCGGGTATAAAATTGCCGGCCAGATCTTTAACCAACACGTTAAACATCACATCCTGATCTTTTAAAATAAAACTAACCCCATCAATATGCAATCCTTCAACTCTACACTTATCAACATTCATACTAAATGTTATTTCTGCTTCTTTTGTTTCCGATTTGCTGAAATCCGGGTGAGTGGCAGTTAAAGTGACTTTTCCTAAAGTGGAAATTCCTCTAATATGATAAGATCCATATTTATCAGTAATTACGCTTTGGCCGGTGCTGGCTTTCACCGTCGCCCCGACTACTTTTTTACCAAACAAATCATCCACCCGGCCGGAAATTGATCCGGCGTAGCGGGGAAGATAGAACTCATGTCTGGTTTTAATAAATCCATCATCATCAAAAACTACCAGAGTATATTTTTGAGAATTATTACATGAATCACCACCATTGGCTACATCGACATTCAAAATATGATCAAAATTAACTTTATTTAATCCTTGAATTACCATCTCTTGGCTATGAATCGGATTTTTCCCCGATTGATAGTCTCCTTCAAACCATTTGACATGAGCATTTCCACTATCTTCACCGTCGTTTTTAAGTTCAAAACTGACCATATATTCGGTTAAACTTGTGGGGTTAGTACGGCGGGAGGTGAGATTTTCAACTGATAAAGAAAATGGAGTGGGAAGCTTATCAATTTCATAAATATAAGTATTGTCATTTTCACCGCTTTCCGGAATCATTTTATTGGGATCAACATTAAAAATAACCTTGGTATATTCACCTTCAGGAGCTGTAAATGGAACAGATTTAAACCACACTGGCGGGATATAGTGATTATTTGCATCAGATTTATATTTACTTAAATATCCGGAAAAATTACTCTCATCAATTAAAAAATCAGCGACTGAATCCATCGGATCTTTTGGTGAGCTCATTCTGGCGCCGAGAAATATTAATTCTGGAATTTTTTCAGTAAACAAAGTTCCACCACCGCTGACAATTTTGTCGCGGTTTCTTGTATGTCCCCAACTGGCTGACACGTCGATATCCCAAGCGTAGCCTGGTCCGTTATTAACAACCTCAAAAATTAATTCATGACGATCTTCAGAATAAAAAACGTGAGGTTGAGTTTCTGCACTAAAGGCAGTACCGACGGAAAGATTGGGAGCGTAATAGGTTTGACTTACATTGGTACACGTATTTTCGCACTCTTTCAGTTGGGGGACAAGACAATCAATAAGTGGTTTGCAAATAGCTAAAGCTTTAAAAACTACATCGACATCAACGATCATCTTTCTTTTTCCCGAAGCCATAGATTTAACGGCATCTTTAACTACCCCAATCGCATCATCGACGGCACTTTTTGAACTGATTGTGCACTGACTTTGGAACATATCCCAACAAAAATCTCCTTTCCAAACAAATTTATAAGCAGCACATTGAGAATAACAAACGGCCTCGGTTTGTTCATAGGCAACAATTTGTTTTGGGAGAAAAAAAGCCAATAGAATAAAGAAGAAGAAAATAAGAAAGATCAATAACTCTTTAACGTATTTCACGTCAATATAATCTTAGTCCCTTATTTTTTTCTTTTCAAATATTACCTTTTTTATGTAAGTTAATAAGTTAAATAGAAAAATAATTTTGATATATAATTTACCAACATGATAAATATAAAAAATAATGTCTTTAAGATCCGAAAACCAAAACCGCGTTTTGCCGTTATTGAAGAAATTAAAGATAGATTTAGCCCAAGACATTTTTCTTCGGAGATGATCCCGGAAGAAGACATGAAGTCAATTTTTGAGGCGGCCCGCTTTGCTCCCTCAGGTTGGAATTTTCAACCTTGGTATTTCTATTGGTCACGAAATGGAGAGCCATCATTCAAAAAGATCTCTTCTTGTTTGTCGAAGTATAATTGGTATGCGACCAAAGCTGCCGTATTGATTATTGGTTGTTTTATTAAAAAAACAAAAGGAAAAAAATCCTACTATCGCCATGATCTTGGTGCGTCGGTTATGTCACTAGTTCTTCAAGCCCAACATTTAGGATATTATTCAAGGCAGATGGGGGAATTTAACAGTCGAAAATTAATTAAATTACTGAATATTGAAAAATTGCATTGCCCATTTGTTGTAATTGCGTTGGGCAAGTTGGGCGATTATGATCAGATTGATGAGGCCTTACTTAAAAGAGAACTCGATCCCAAACCGAGAAAGGAAGATTTTGTCAAAAAGATCTAATTGTTTTTTTTGTTTGGGACGATTATTATAAAGACAATGAATAAAACTACTGTTATTGTGCTCCTCATAACTCTTATTCTCCTCGTAGGCTTTTTGATCTATAAAAATAATGGCCAAAAAAATTTGGCTAATTCTAAAATAACCAATAACGCATTTATATCGCAACCAACTATTTCCTTATCACCTATTTTTTCCAACCTTTCTCTTTGGGTACCAAATGCGACTTGGACTTCTCCCAAGCAAACCGTAGAGGACACAACTTTTGGTAAACTAAAAGGAACAAAAATTGAAGGAGAAATGAAGGGCGCTGATAAATCTATAAAACGTAACTATGAAAATCCGGATGTGATGAAAAGCTTAGGATTTACCGAAGATATGAGTTTTGCGGCCGACGGACCGGGTGCTTCAAATTGGGGATACAGTAAAACGGAAAATGGAAAAATGCAGGTAGTAATTTTTGGATATTCCTCAAATCGGCTGCTTGGGCCGGATAGTAAAGCGGAGCCGTTTGTAAATCTTTCCGTCTTTGTCAGCGATCCGTTTGTGAAACAGTAATTATCTTCCAGACTTCTTGCTTTATATTCTGATTCTTTTTAAAGAGAGAATATTGATATATTATTATAATAAGAAAAATTACTTATTAATAAATTTATTAAAATAAATGATTGAGAACATAAATCCATATCCCGTAGGAGATCAGTTTAATCCAATGACATTCACTTATAATTTTCTTCAAACAGGAATTGTTCCTGAAAGATCTTTAGGTACCTCTATGAAAAAATGGATTATTAAATTTTGTCATAAATTACCAAAAAACGCAAAAATTATTGACGTTCCTTGTGGTGGAGGCGAAACATCAGAATTAATTGATAGTTTGGGATACCAAGTGTATCCAGTAGATGGGAGTTTAGCAATGATTAATAAAGTTAGAGGTCAGGCGTCCACGAGAAATACTAATTATTTAAATAATATTAAACAAGCTGATATCTTTGATCTTCCATATGCTGATGGAGAATTTGATGGCCTTGTTTGTGTAGAAACTTTAAGTTTGGGAAGTACAGTACAACGAAAAAAAGTAATTCAGCACTTATCTAGGATAATCAAACCCGGTGGTAGAATTATAATTATTTCAGCAGAAAATCCAGAATCATTTTTAGAGATGAATGGGGAAAAAACAATCATAGACGAAACAAAAATTTTTGAAACCCTACAAAGAGAAAGACCAACAAATTATGCTAGTGAAATAAAATTAACTAGAGAAACAATTAGAGAATTAATGAATGAAAATTTCATCATAGATCAAACTAAAAGAAGCACTATTCCTGAATCTAGATGGCAAAAAGGCAGACATTTAATTATGGTTGAAGGAATAAAAAAGTAAAAAAATTTCCAATTTTATTATCGCTACAAGAAAACTAATTAGGTTCTTATTCCAAATCTAATTTAAACAAAGACTGAAAAATTAAAACTTTTTTGATATCATCCCCATAATGATTAAAACAGATTTAAATTTGGAATATATAAGTATTCTTTCTAAAATTTTAAAAAACAGTTTCCAAGATAGTTACATCGTTTTAGGTTCGATGGCGACTTTGTCTTATACCTCAAAAATTGGCTACGAAAGAAAGATGAACGATCTGGATATGATAGTTGATCAAACGCAAGTACAGTCGATAAGGGAAATATTGACATACCAGGGGTTTATTCAAACGACGTTTATAAATAAAAGAATGCCATTCTATAAAAAATTATTAGAACATAGCCAATCTATCTATCTTCGTTTTTCCAAAGGGGATATTAATGTTGAGATTTTATCGACAAAGTTTATTAAAGCAAAATCTTTCCTGAAATTTGATCTTTATCCAAATTTTTGGGTGCAAATTCCAATTAATTCCCTATTTATAAAAAAGCTTGGAATTGCTAAATTCTGGACTTTAGATGTTAATTTACTTTGGGCGATTAAGTATCTTCTACATAATTCGTTGGGAAAATTCATGCGTTACAAAGGAGAGCAGAGAACAGTAGATCTTTCACATTTAAGAAAATTAGTTAATCTGGCAAAAGCAAAAAAATTCCTGTCCCTTTGCCGGTTTGGATATTTGTCTTTATCCTTTCAAATCTCCGGATTTTTTCTTAAGTAGCATTATATTTTTTGTATTTGCTCCATCTGATAGAAAATGTCAGAATCCATTATGTTAAAATTTAGAAAATGAAATTAACAAATGACAGCTATACAATTTATATTGGCACAAAGAATTTTATCGAGAAGTATTATAAAGACAAAAATGGTTGGTTAAAAATTTCAGCACGGGGTAAAGAATTTAGAATGACAGCTGAACAAGTTCTCAACCATTTATTGCCAGCTATTGCAGAGGTCAAACCTAATATAATTCTAAAGGTTAAACACCACGAGATTGAAAACAATAAGAATAAGCCTAGTAAATAAGTGCTCCCGCTAGTAGACATGTTCAGGAAAAAGAAACTTCAGTTAGACGTTAGTTTATAGAACATTAGAACCTATTCAAATTCTTTCTTGTCTATAAATTCGTTTATGTGAGACTGTGTTTCTAGACTTTTTCTTTGCTGGTGTTTAATGGCACACCAATATGCTTCTGTTTCTCCAGCTATTGCTACGAAATATGCAGCTAATCCATTAGTATAACCACAATATTGACAATTAATTTTTTCTATCCAGTTCAACTTGGGCAGGTCTCCTCTATCGAATTGAAAATATTGTTTTCTAGATATCAGTTTCAAACCATATAGAGGAAAACATACATGCTGATAAATTTCTATGAAGAGATCTAACAGAATCATTGGGAGAAATAGGCCGTAAATAAATGGAATACTTAAGATAAAATGCCAAATAGGAGTATGGTAAAACTGTTTTTTAATTGTAGGAATTTTGTGATTCATCCTGGCAGTATAGCAGGAAGTTCTAATATAGTAACGGTTGCTTAACTTTTGCTCCCCCGAGAAGACTCGAACTTCTAACATCCTCGTTAACAGCGAGGCGCTCTACCGATTGAGCTACAGGGGATTATTAATTTTCAATTTAAAATTTTCATTTTTCAATGAAAGGTAATTTGTCAAAGTGCAGATACATTTTATCAAAAAAATCCTGTTTTTTCAGTCTTAGTTCTAATCCAGTCGGGGGAGCAATATCGTGGAAAATTTAACTATACTTTCTTTAAATACTTTTAATTTAATAAAATAATCGTTGCATTTAGAATAGTTGCGAAACTCACCCATAGTAGATATGGTACCAACAAATAAAAAGCTATCTTTGAAAGTGGATAGAATTTGCGCATAGTGACGACGATTAAGATCCACATTATCACAATATCAATCAGTCCAAGTAGAGGAGATCTCAATCCAAAAAAGACTGGCGACCATAAGAAATTTAGACCAAGTTGTATTAGAAAAAATATTCCAGCAGTTTTAATTTTTTTCTTTTTCCAACCCTGTCTCCAAATAAAGAAGAAAGAAATACCCATCAAAAAATATAAAAGCGTCCAAGCGGGGCCAAAAATCCAATTAGGTGGGGCAAAAAACGGTTTGTTGAGAGTAGAATACCAGGTAGGAATGGCGGAAATAGTAAAAGGAACGCTTATAATTCCCACCAGTTCACAACCAACAACAGAAACAATAAGTTTGTATAAATCTTTCATTAATCTTAGTATAAGGCAACTATATAAAAATTGTTTACATGTTAATGTAAAATATGATTATGAAAAACGATATCGATAAATATATTTCTAATTTTCCAAAAGACATCCAAAAGCTATTGGAAGAGGTGAGATTAACTATTAAAAAAGCTGCCCCGGAAGCGAAAGAAGCAATTAAATATGGAATTCCAACATTTCAACTAAATGGTAACTTGATTCATTTTGCTGGATTTGACAAACACATTGGATTTTATCCCACACCATCTGGTATCCAGGCATTCAAAAAAGAATTATCAGCTTATAAAAATGCGAAAGGGTCAGTTCAATTTCCTCTGAATATGCCTCTTCCTTTGGAATTGATTAGTAAACTTGTTAAGTTTAGAGTTAAAGAAAATTTGGAAAAAGTAAAATAACTATGTCAACCTCTCAACTAACTATTGATTATATCTTGGATCAATTAGCATCAGCGGGCGAAGTATCAGCACGGAAGATGTTTGGTGAATATGCACTGTATTGTAATGGTAAAGTAGTTGGTTTGGTATGCGATGATACTTTGTACATCAAAATCACCGCACCTGGGAAAGCATTTGTTGGTAAATATTATAAAGAAGGACATGCTTATCCCGGAGCAAAAGTTTCAATGATGATTGATGAAGGCCACATTGAAGACCACAAATGGCTAAGCGAATTAATTCGTATTACTGCAAAAAATGTTCCATTTCCAAAACCAAAAAAACTATCTATAAAATGAAAAAAATAATTAATAAATTACAATCAAAAGGGTATGAACTTATTACTGTTTCCGAGCTTTTAACACATGAACGTAAATAAATAATGTTAAAACAGCTTAGCTTTCGAAGATTTGTTTTTATATTTCCAATATCCCACAATCATTGGGAGAGTGAATGTAAGTGAATAATACAAATAAACGTCTAGTTTATAATATGCACTTCCAGTCTTAAGCATCTTAACGAGAAATACATAATCTAATCCTATCGCCATAATCGTCCATAATAAACCAAGTCCAAAATAGCACATAAGTTCAGGTCGCTTTACCTTTTTTATAATTACCCAAATAGTGAGTATTGTGGCAAATGGTGTAATTATCCAACCAATATTTTCCTTTGGAACTACGAAAAAAAGAAGAAAACCGGCAACATATCCAACAAGCCAGAGCACAAATCCCCAGACAAAAGTATTTAATAGCTTCTCTTTTAAAAGCATATAAATAATAGTTTATATGATTATTATTTTTGATTCAATAGTTTTAAAAGATAATTATCTGCTTGACTATTAAAAATCTAACTGATACCTTTTTAGTATGAGAAAGATTATAGTTCTCACATTTTTGTCGCTAGATGGTGTTATGCAAGCGCCCGGCGGACCTGAAGAGGATACCGCGAGTGATTTTAAATACGGCGGGTGGACAGTCCCTTATTTTGATGAATTCGCGGGCAAAGTCATGGAAAAACAAATGGCTGGGAAATACGACCTTCTTCTTGGTAGAAAAACTTTTGAAATATTTGCTTCATATTGGCCAAAGCACACAGATGAATGGCCACAAATTAATAAAATTACAAAATACGTTGCATCAAATTCAATAAAAAAACATAAATGGGATAATTCTGTTTTTCTAAACGGTGACATTGTGGAAAAAATTAGGAAACTTAAAAAAGGAAAAGGCCCTGATCTTCAAGTTCATGGTAGTGGAGATCTAATTCAGACGCTTCTAAAAAATGACTTAGTTGATGAGTTATGGTTAAAAATTTTTCCAATAACGTTAGGAAAAGGAAAACAACTGTTTGAAGGCGGGGCAATTCCATTAGCGTTTAAATTAACAGAATCAAAAACTTCACCAAGTGGAATAATAATTGCAAACTACAAACGCGCAGGAATTATTAAAACTGGCTCGTTCGCATAAAAGTTCAAAAATTACTACAAATTAAAAATTAAACTATGACAAACCCCAATACAAAAAAAGAGTTATTATCTGAACAGCGAGGAGAGCTACTCAAAATATTGAAAGACCGTTTTGAGAAGAACATGAATCGTCACAAAGATCTTAAATGGATTAAAATACAAGCTAAACTAGAGTTCAGTGCTAAAAAACTGTGGTCGCTCAATGAAATGGAAAGGACTGGTGGTGAGCCAGACGTCGTAGGTTTTGATAAAAAGACGGGAGAATACATTTTTTATGATTGTTCTGTGGAAAGTCCTAAAGGCCGTCGTAATGTTTGTTATGACCGAGCAGCGTTGGAAACACGTAAGTCATTTAAACCGAAAAATAGCGCAGTTGATATGGCAGCTGCAATGAGTATTGAGCTTCTAACAGAAGAACAATATAGGGAGTTGCAACAACTTGGAGCTTTTGATACCAAGACTTCAAGCTGGATAAAAACCCCTACCGATATTAGAAAACTCGGCGGCGCCCTCTTTGCCGATCGCCGTTATAACCATGCCTTTGTCTTTCATAACGGAGCCGACTCTTATTACGCCGTTAGGGGATTCCGCGGAGCACTTCGGGTCTAGTGAAGAAATGTCAATTTATTTCCTGAAAGTGACTTTTGTGTGCATTTTTTTTGCCTCGAAAAAAGTTTTACAAAACGCAGCTGTTAGTTGAGGTGGATATTCTTTACAACTAAAAATATCTAAATAAACAGCATTTGTTTGGTTGGCAAAATGACCAGAAATGAGTGAAGTCTCAATCAGTTGAGTCATAGAAAACCCAGCAACTCGTTCATCCTCACCAAAATTAACAACCGTAGTTTTTCCAAATCTTTTCATATCGATCAAATCGCACAGAGTATCAACAAACTCCTTTATTTTTTTAGCATCACGAATAGTTTTTGGGTTACAATTATAAAGATCAACATTCATCGACATTCCCCAAGGAGCTTGTTTTTTATAACGGCTCATTACTTCCAGATCTTTTTTATTTTCCATAAGGTGGCTCCTATTATATCAAATACATTTTATTAGAGTTGTTATAATTGACGGATGAATTTTAATGAAGTTCTTATTCCTTTCGCTCTCACTTTTCTTGCCGGACTTTCAACCGTATTAGGAAGTTTAATTTTTATTTCCAATACTTTCATTAAGAAAAAATATTTTGGTTTTTTTCTTGGGCTTTCCGCTGGAGTGATGTTATATCTTTCTTTTGTAGAATTACTTTCTTATTCGATAAAGGGAATCGGTTTTCTTTATTCTAACGTTTTCTTTTTTGCTGGAATTATTTTTATGGCGGTAGTTGATCTGTTGATCCCGCATCAATATCTTGAAGAGCGAACTTTAAAAAAAAATAAAGTTTTTGATCGCAAATTATTATCTACGGGATTTGTTATAACAATTGGGCTTATCATACATAATTTTCCTGAAGGGATGGCAGTTTTTTTAAGTTCATTTAGTGATATAAGATTGGGAGTTTTGATGGCAGTGGCGATCGCTATTCATAATATTCCGGAAGGAATTGCAGTTGCCGCTCCAATTTATCACGCGACCTTGAATAAGGGAAAGGCAATCAAATACGCATTCATCTCGGGAATGGCCGAACCCCTAGGGGCAATCATTTCTTATATATTACTTAGGCCATATTTGAATCGAAACATTCTCTCGTATGTATTTGCGGTCGTAGCCGGAATAATGGTCTATATTAGTTTGGATGAACTATTGCCGGCTTGTTTCAAAGAGGACCAAGGACATAGGGCGATTATTGGGATAGTCATTGGGATGATGACCGCTTTTTGTAGTATGTTATTCCTGTAAATTACAAATACATCCAACTTAATTTAACTAGAATAAATCGTTGCATAGATCGGATTTATAGGGATTATTTTTGGATAAGAAGCGAGTTTATGTAGATTTTTACCAAATACAAATTTGGCAGTCTTGGTTTTTCTCTTCATCATATTTTGAAATTTTTGCCATTTTTTGTATTTATCTTTTGAAAGATGCATCGTTCCGGTACAAAATATACTCTCGCACTTACAATCATGGACACAAGGATTACAGGTTTTGTCTTTTGGACTAAGTAAATAGGAAATCGTCAGTTCTTCACCAGGTTCAATTTTTCTTAAGGTAAAAAATAAAGTGTGGCCATGAAAAATATAAATCCAACAGTTTGGTGTACAAGAGTGGTTAATAAGATGAGGGCCTGGTTTTGTTAAATCCGGATAGATGGATGCTTGATCAGTAAAATACATTAAATAAAGTCCTTTTTTATCTTCGTCAAGATCATATTCGGCAATATTTATTATTTTTCCAAGGTAGTCACTAATCACCGTGCCGGCTTTTATTTCTTTTTTGGCAAAAACTCCAAGGCCTTTTTCTTTTGTTTTTTTAATTTTCCAATACGTATCATCTAATAAAAACATATTGATAATTTAACATAAGTTAGTAGTATAATCCAAACAGCATATGTTAAAGCCATATTATTTTCAATCTTGTTCAATGAAACTCGTTGAAGTATTTAAACTTTATAAAATGGTTGCACTTCACCCTGAGTTTTCAGCAATGAGAATATCCGTTAATCTAAAAAGAAGTACATATCGTCCTTTTCAAGCTAAAACAATTCCGAATGGATATATGCTAGTTACTTTATATATCCCACGCAGGTTTAATATGGTTAATTTTTTCGGAGAATTTAGCAAGGCACTTAATCAAGAATCGTCAATCATGTCTCACGGAGAAAGGAAGAGATAAAAAAATTGATACAATTTTTCAACCTTTTTGTTGGAGGGCTTCTTCGATTAAAAAAACCTGGTTACTTCGGAGGAGTGGCATTTTGTCTTGTGAAAAAAAACCATAGTCCGACACTTCTTCGCTTGGAGTAAATTCACCGCCAATAAATACACCGATATAGCACATGTCCAATCGAGAGCTGGTTCGATCAGTGCGGGTTTTGAGTGATTCATCTACACTGACGACTAATCCAGACTCTTCTTTTATTTCCCGTTCGATAGCTTCTCTTGGATGTTCTCCGGATTTTAAATAACCTCCCGGTAGACTCCAAGAATGCTGTCTGTAGGTATGTTTAAAAAGTAAAATTTCGTTTTTTTCATTAAAAATAATTCCCGTCACTCCAACCAAAAATTGATTTTGGAAAAAACGCATGAAAAATAATTGGACACCTTTAGGCATGTTTAAAAACTTCCAAATTTTAGCAAGAAAGGATTTCATAACGCATTTTTGTCTAGCGGCTCAATAACAGTGGAGTTATTTTTGAGCCTTTCATTCTCTAATTCCAGTTGGTGGACCTGTTTAGTCAGATCCACGTTTTCACTTTTTCCTTGTTTTATTTTTTTATCTTTTCCCCGTATGGTAAAGCCGGTAAAAATTGAATTAACCAGGTAAACAAGATAGGCTAAAATAAGTCCTGCCAAAAGAGAACCAATGATAACGTAAAAAAGGGGAATACCAGAGAACACATATTTGCCAAGATGTAAGGTTACCAGCATGAAATTATTCTGAGATAAATAGGCCATGATCGAACCAACCACTAATAACAGAATTAAATTGAGCATCGACAGTAGTATACGTGAATACACAAAGTTAAAGCGTAATGTAAACTACATTTAGTTTGTTATTTTGATTACATGTTAAATATAATGTACATTACTGAGTAATGTATGTGTGATTTATAGTCTTATATTACACATAAAATAATTATGAAAGTTTTTAAAAAAATAAAGTATTTTGTAGTATTATTGCTTATTCTTTTGCTCCAATTTACTTTCATGGTTCCACAGACGAATGCGGCAACCACAGCAGTAAATCTTTTAACAACTGATAATTTTGCGGTTTTGGCTCACACATCAATTACCGATGTTCCGACATCATCAATTAGTGGTGATGTTGGTTTGTCCGCTGGAGCTTCGATCACAGGATTAACATGCTCAGAAGTAACAGGGACAATATACGACGGTGATAGCGGATATATTGGCGCCTGTCGTGTAACTAATGCTGCTAAACTAACACAAGCAGAAACAGATTTAGGCACAGCATCTACCGATGCTTCTGGACGGACGCCGACCACTACATATGTCACCACCAACAATCAACTTGGAGGGAAAACTTTAACCACAGGCGTCTATGCGTTTGGCCATGGCGATACTAATAATCTGACAGGGACACTGACACTTGATGGAGAAGGAGACTCAAATGCAGTTTTTATATTTCAAGCATCATCTGATCTTGTTACAGCGTCAAATAGTGTTGTATCTCTTACGAATAGTGCTCAGGCCTGTAATGTCTTTTGGGTCGTTTCCAGTCAAGCCACTCTAGGGTCAAGCTCGACCTTTATAGGAACAATAATGGCTGGGACATCAGTTGTATTGAATACCAGTGCAAATCTAAACGGTAGAGCGTTAGCGCGGACCGCTGCTGTTACATTAGACAGTAACACTATTACAAAACCAACTTGTACAACTCCCACTCCAACCCCCACATCAACAACCAGCTCATCTTCATCATCCAGTTCCTCCACTTCTACCCCAGTTTGTGTTGATTCGGTCCCAACAAATACTCCTAACCTTTTTCAAATTGACCGAGCGGGAAGTAAAGCAACATTATATTTTTCTCCTGTAAGCGGTAATCTTTCTTACTACTTTATTGCATATGGTTTAAGTCCAGGAAGTGAGCAATATGGAGTATCTTTCCCAGCTGGTCTTTCAACAGGTGTTGCTAGTTATACTATAAATGACTTAGATCCAAATACAGCTTATTACTTTAAAGTTCGAGGTGGAAATGGTTGTGCTCCAGGTGGATGGTCAAACAATAAAGAATCAAACTCAAAAAATCCAGCTTTGCCAAATACAGGGTTTGGTCATTAGGTATTGACTTGTGGTTATTTTTTATATACTCTTACCGTGTAAGTAATACTTAGCAAACTACAATGAACAAAAATAAAACAAAGGAGTTTGAAGAGTTTTATAAACAATTTTCGGTTCGCAGTTATAAAAAAGGTGAAATGTTAATTCGAGCCGATGATGATCCGTTGGGTATATTTTGTCTAACAAAAGGGTATGTTCGACAATATACTATATCAAATACAGGTTTTGAACTGACACTCCATATTCTCAGGCCCATCTCATATTTTCCCATGGTCTGGGCAGTTAACGGGACACCTAATGTTTATTTTTTTGAAGCTCTAACTCAAGTTGAAGTGGGACGTGCGCCTAGAGACAAGGTAGTTTCTTTTATTAAAGACAGACCAACCATCATTTTTAAATTATTAAGTGAGCTGATTGAGGATTATGCTGAATCACTTACTCGAATTGAAAATTTGGTATTTAGTGACGCATATAGAAGGATAATATCAATACTTTTATACATTACTAAACATTTTGGAGAAGCGTATGGTAAGGGTATTATTGTTCGCCATCGGTTTACACAGCAGGATATAGCAACGTTGGTCGGAATAGCCAGAGAAACAGCAAGTATAGAAATGGTAAAGCTGGAAAAAAAAGGACTGATTAAATATATAGACCACTCAATCGTATTTAAAGATATTAAAAAATTAAACCTGGAATTGTCATTAAGCCATAAACTCACATAAATAGTAATTTAAATTACTAAAGTGCTGTTATCTCAATCACATAAAAAATACCTGATTCGTTACTGTGTAATTTCTAACGACTGTATAAGCTTAGCATACGATGATAACTCAAACAGATTCTACAGAAGAAGTAACGATAATTGATAACCAAACCCCTCCTCAGCAGGTAATTAAAAAAACCACCAAGCAAGTCGAACCAGAAGCAAAAGGAGAAGCCCCTCAAAAAGTTTATGATAAGAAAAAAACGATATTTCGATTTAATCAAATTATTTGGTATATATTAGGGTTCGTAGAAATGTTACTTTTATTTAGGGTTGTTCTCAAATTATTAGGGGCAAATTCTTCAGTTGGTTTTACCAGTTTTATTTACACATTAACTACACCTTTAGCCAGTCCTTTTAGTGGTATTTTGGGTCTATCAATAACGGGAAGCTCTGTAATAGAATGGTCAACAATAATTGCTGCTATCGTATACCTTTGTATTGCTTGGGGATTAGTTTACTTCTTGGAAATGATCTACCCAATCACGCCAAAAGATGTTGAGACTCAATAATTATTTTAAAAATGTAAGGAGGTGATAAAAAATATGACAAATCAAAACAATCAAGGTGGAATTAATCCAGTTGCGGCAGCCGTTGCGGGAGCGGTCGTTGGAGCGGGTGTTGCAGTTGCCGGAGCCGTAGTTTTAAGTAATAAAAAAAACCGTGAAAAAGTAAAGAAGGTACTTACGAATGCAAAAAAACAAGTAGAAAATTATATAGAGAATGCTGAGGAACAAGTTGAAGATAAAAAAAACGAGGTCGAAGATAAATTTACTGAAGAAAAGAAAAAAGTAGAGAGAGTTACGAAATCAATCAAAAACTCTTTAGATCATGCAGTAAAAGATGTGAAAAAGGCAGCTCGTTAAAAAATATAAAAAAAGAGGAGGTGAGTAAAATATGGTGACAGTAGTAAATAATCCGACGCCATCAAACGAATCAGACGGAGGTATGGGGATGATCGTTGGGGTAATTGTTTTGTTAGTTGTAATATATCTGTTTTTTATGTATGGATTACCAGCAATAAGACAAATGGGTACCCCGCAGATAAATATACCCAGTAAGATTGATGTCAATGTTAATCAAACAAAGTAAAGCGGGTAGTATTGGATTTTTAAATCTTAAATTGAAAGGTGGTGAATGAAATAATATGGGAATTATACTTTGGATAATTTTTGGCGCATTGGCCGGATGGATTGCATCAATGATTATGAAAACAGATTCCAATCAAGGTACGATGATGGATATCATAATGGGAATTATTGGAGCCATGGTTGGAGGTTTTATCATGAACTTTTTTGGTCAATCAGGAGTAACAGGATTTAATCTTTACAGTCTGATTGTTGCCGTAATTGGTGCAGTTGTCGTTATTTATATTGGCCGAGCAATGCGAAACGGATGAGATCCGAAAGCCTATGGAAATAAACTGGCAAGATATTTTTTATATCACGTCATCGATAGCGATGATTACAGCTTTTTTTGCCTTAATTTGGTTATTGTGGTTGTTTTTTATTACTACTAAGTTAATAAATAATCTCACCAACAAGGTTCATGAATGGAATAACGTCGTTGAAGATGTTAAATATTTTAGTAAAAGTATTAAATTAAAAGTTCTAAAATTCCTATCAAAAATACTTGATAAAGGAATCCAGGATAAACAAAAATAATTATGGGAATATTAGATATTATTTTGATTTTACTAGTTATTTCATGGTTAGGCGGATTTACTCTTAAAGTTGGTGGAGGGTTGATCCACCTATTACTTGTTATAGCGGTTATCGTCTTTATTATCCGCCTTTTAGGTGGAAATTTATAAAAACATATGAGTATTTCTTTTTCAAATTTAAGCCCGCTAGCTTCATTAGTATTTGGTATATTAATTTTGGTTTTTCCAAAATTTCTTAACTATCTCATTGCCGGATATCTGATTCTCATCGGAATTATTGGGTTGGGTATACTACAGTAAATTTATTCCTTATTTTTTTATATAATTCTCTCAATGAGAAAAAGTATTTTAATTGGCATCACTGCCGGAATTGCTGCTTATAAAGTCCTTGATTTAATAAAACTGTTAAAGAGTGAAGGTTATGCAGTTTTTGTTATTATGACCAAGTCGGCAACAGAAATGGTTTCTCTTAATGATTTTGAAAAAGCTTCAGGAAATAAAGTCCTTATAAATTTATTTGAAAAAAATTTTAACTACCGGGAAGTTTTGAAGAATAGAAAAGTTGAGCATATTGAGTTGGCCGATAAAACCGACGTGATGGTGATTGTTCCGGCAACGGCCAATATTATTGGAAAACTATCACATGGAATTGCCGATGATTTTTTAACAACTACTGCTTTAGCGATGACCGCCTCAGTTATTATTTGTCCGTCAATGAACGCTAATATGTGGGGAAACCCGATCGTCCAGGAAAATTTAAGCAAATTAAAATCAATTGGTTATCAAGTCATTGAGCCAACTTCAGGAATGTTGGCCTGTGGATATGAAGGTGTTGGAAAGTTGGAAAGTGTGAAGGTGATAATGGAAGAAATATCAAAACAAATTCAAAGAACAAACTCCTTAAAAGGAAAAAAAATTATTGTTACCGCCGGGGGAACGGTCGAAAAAATTGATGAAGTTCGTTTTATCACTAACAGAAGTTCCGGAAAAATGGGAGTGGCATTGGCGGAAGAGTGCTATCTTCGAGGAGCCGATGTTGTGTTACTTCGATCGAAAAATTCAGTCAAACCTAGATATTTAATTAAAGAAAAGATATTTGAAACAGCTGAAGAATTAATGAATTTAGTAAAGGATAATATTAAAAACATTGATATTTTTTTTCAAGCCGCTGCTGTCTCCGACTTCAAAGTTGATCGACCTGTTAATGGTAAACTATCCAGCAATAGCCTTGTTAATTTAAAACTTATTCCTCAAGTCAAAATTGTAAATCAGATAAAAAAATTATCACCAAAGACAACCTTGATCGCCTTTAAAGCGGAATACGGATTGGGGGAGAAGGAATTGATTAGTGAAGCTACAAAAAAATTAAGTAAATCGAAAGCTGATTTTGTCATCGCTAACGATATTAGTCGCAGTGATCGGGGATTTGAATCAGACAACAACGAAGTTTATATTATTTCAAAAAACAAGTTAGTTAAGAAAATTCCTTTGTCATCGAAGAGAAATATTGCAAAAAAAATTGTTGAATACATTACAAAATAGCAGTCGTTGTCATTCCCGCGGAGGCGGGAATCCATGTATTTTGGATCCCCGTTTTCACGGGGATGACACAATCATCAATGATTAAGTAGTTCTATTTGTTTTTGCAAGTTTTTTGCTCCATCAATGTTGTTGGTGATTATTGAATGGCTCACCTTTGGTTCATCAAAATTTGTTTTCATTTTCCTTGCATATTCTAGATCAAGGGGGTAGTCGGTTCTAGCTACTAAACGTTTTTCACGAATAGATTTTTTTGTTTCAACGAGGACAAACTTTGCGTCAGGAATTTTATTTAGTAAATTAACCCGATATTTTTCTTTGATAAAAGTTTGAGCGATCACTAAATTTTGATGTTTTGATTTTAGATTTTGGATTTTGGAAATTAATATTTTAAAATAAACATCCCTCATTTGATCGGTGAAGACGGTCTTTGTTTTAATCGACGCCCTCATTTCCTCAGTCAAGTCGTTATCACCATCATAAAAATAATAATCGAAATATTTTTCAAAAATACGCCCAACATATGTTTTTCCAGTTCCCGGAAGTCCAAAAAGAATGACAAGTGACATGGGAAAAATTATATACTAAAATGAATTGAGGGGGAGGTGATATATATATGACCGGATATGTAATAAATATCGAAGACAAATCTTTAGAAAATAATTATTTTCGCGAAGTGCTTTTCACAACCGATAAAAGCCAGTTAGTTGTTATGGCCTTAAAACCTGGTGAGGATATTGGAATGGAAGTTCATCCTGAACACGATCAGTTTATTAGAATAGAATCGGGTAAAGGTAAAGCCATTATGAATGGCGAAGAACACGAAATCGTCGATGGTTCCGCAGTTGTAATTCCCGCCGGGACAGAACACAATATTATAAACACATCGGAGGAAACGATGAAGCTTTACACTATTTACACGCCACCAAATCATAAACCAGGAACGATTCATAAGACAAAAGAAGAAGCTATAGAATAAAAACTTGATGTAATATTAAAGTATGAATAACTTTTTACAAAGTTTAGGTTTTTTTTTGACAACTCATTCTTATGTCTTTGTGATCATTGCCATTTGGGAACTTATTTGGAAAGGGTTGGCTCTGTGGAAATCCAGTCAAAATAAACAACGTAATTGGTATGTAGCTATTTTAATCATCAATACCATTGGCATATTACCGATTATCTACCTGAAATTCTTTCAAAAAAAATTAAAAATTAATCCGCCAGCTGGCGGAAAAAAATAAATATGGAAATTTTACCGAAAGATAAACTATTGGGTCTAGAAGGAAAAACGGCAATTGTGACAGGAGGATCACTTGGTATTGGTTATGGAATAAGCTATCGACTAGCTGAAGCTGGTGCAAATGTTGTTATTACTAGCCGTAACGTTGAAGAAGTGAATAAGGCGGTTGAAGAATTGAAGCAAAAGGGATTTAAGGCAGCCGGTGTAAAAACTGACGTTTCCAAAGAGGAAGAGGTAAAAAATTTAGTTGCCGAATCAATTAATTTTTTTGGAACGATCGATATTTTGGTAAATAACGCCGGAATATTTCCTTTTGTAACCGTATCACAGATGAAAACAGAAGATTTTGATCGAGTCATCGCCACAAATTTACGAGGGGTTTTCTTGACAACTAAGTATGTTGGAGAACAAATGATAAAGCAAAATAAAGGTGGAAAAATAATTAATATAACTTCAATTGATGCCATTCATCCATCAATGGTTGGACTGGCTCATTATGATGCATCAAAACACGGAGTTTGGGGATTTACCAAAAATGTAGCCTTGGAATTAGCCGCTCATAAAATTTGGGTTAATGCCGTCGCACCTGGTGGTGTAATGACTCACGGAGTAGCCGTCTCACAATCGCAGGGAAAACCGGTGTCTCTTGAAAGAAATCCCGAGCCGCCAAAGATGGAAGTAGCTATGGGTAGGATGGGAGTTCCGGACGACATAGGTAAAGTCGTATTATTTTTGACAAGTGACATGGCCTCGTATATGACAGGAAGCCAGATTGTAGTTGACGGCGGGTATTTACTTAAATAAATTTATTGTCCGTTGTCCGCTCCCGGCGTAATTTGTTTCATTAATTCTTCAAAGGCTTTTTGTTGGGCTTCTTTGTCTGGGCCGGTTGTTGGAATTTGCTTCATTAAATTTTCCGTAAAAGCACTCATGTCTTGAAACTTTACGTCAGTCGGTGGAACAAAGAACGAATCGGCAATAACTTCTGTCTTACAAGAATCTTTATATTTTTCAATTTCGGCCAAGACCGAAGCATCTTTATTGGCGGCCACTTCCGGTGTTACCCCTGTTTCCTTGGAGGGAGAAATCTTTGGTTCAGTTAGTGTGTAAGTAAAACCAGCTTTGGTTGTTTCATTCCACATATACATTTTTTTGTCTTTTAAAATAACCGCGTTGGGTTGTTCTTTGTTGTCTTTATCTTCCACCATAGAGACTCGAACAGCTCCACCTTTAATATAGGTGGTCGTTTGGACACCCCGTTCGTCTTTATAAACACATTTTAAACTTAAGGATTTTGAAAGAGCATCCTTGATTGAATTAAAGACATTTGTGGAGGCGGTATTGTTGCTTGCTGTTCCAATTGGTGCTTTTGGAATAGCACCTTTTGAATTCATGTAAAAATAACCACCAACTCCAAGAATTAATAAAATTACCAATACCGGTAGAATTTTTTTCATACTATTAATTTTTAATAAATAATTAATCATATTATGGTTTTTTATTTTATAAAATGCAAGAGTTTATTTTCCAAAAGCAATTCTGTCGAGGATTTTTTTCTTACTTTCTATCATTAGGGCCGGGGCGACAATATATTCACCATAACGATCATTGATCTTGTCAATAGCTAGGCTGACCTTTCTTTTCTTTTCAATTTCTGTCTCAAATAAACTGATTGGCAAATATTTAACCGGTAAAAGTTCAAAGCAAGAAACCGATATTTTAGAAACAATTTTTTTATTTTCCTGAAAAGAAAATATTTCCATAACTCTTCCAAACAGTTCTTTAGTTGTATATAAAGGTTCTTTGAATTTTTTTCCCCGGTGCCAGAAGGTCCAATCGGCATACGAAATACCAAAATGGATTCCATAAGCGGCATTTTCAGACGCCCTTAATCTTCTTCCCATTTTCTCGGTCAGCATCATAATAATACCGGCAAGCTTCTCTGGATCAGCCGTTTTTTCCCCAAGACTGTATTCCTGGCCAAAACTTTTTTGTTTGCTTTCATAAACATCGGTCTCAAAACCACGAAGGCGCAAATACCAATAGTGGCCGACAATACTTTGGAAAACTTGTTTTTTTAAAAAAAGACCTTCGGCAGATAAAAAATCCAAAGGGGTAAAGATACCTTGAGCGTTCAATCGGGCTTCATATCGTGTATTTATTCCATTAAAATCAGTTAATTTTATCGATGAATAGACGTTTTTTATATTTTTATAGGTAATCACATCAAGCCCGTCCGGCTTATGAAGAGAAGAAGCTAGTTTAGCCAAAAATCTATTGGTTGAAATCCCAACGTTACAAGATATCCATTCGCCGATCTCACTTCTCATTCGTTTTTTAATCTCAATTCCAATATTTTTTAGACCAATATCTAATGCCGGAGTATTGTCAAAATCTATAACCACTTCATCGATCGATTTGGGAACAACATTTGGTGAATACTCCAAACAAATTTTTTTAAATTTTTTATGGACATCACGGACAAGGAGCGGATCAACCCCACGAACAATCACGTCAGGATAAATATTTTGTGCATCGCGGACCCTCATACCGGTTTTTATCCCAAGTTTTTTGGCTTCGATCGACGGAGCTAAGATACATCCTCCGGGGCTAGTGTAGGCGGCAATAACTATCGGACGGCCACGAAGATGAATGTGAGCCTGTTGTTCGACGGTTGCAAAGCATGAATTTAGGTCGATGTGCATTACGGTCGGTGGGTCTTGATTAAACTGTGTATCCATCTGATATTTCCTCCAATATCCAAGTAAGATCATCACTATTGAACTTTAAGCGAAAGTCAAGATTGCCATCGGTGACATGAAAGATATGTATAAGTGTCCGACCCTCTCTTACTTTGTGATAAAAGGCGAGCTTTTTTATAAAATATTCCCGCATCTGCCAACGGATCTTGTAGGGAATAACCTGATTTTTTTCATGATTGTAGGAAATAACGACACTAATTTTTTCGTTTATCGATTGGTTCATACTTTTAGTATAGTGAACACTAGTTCACTTTACAAGAGGAATGCAATATAATTATAAAAATATGTATGAAAGACTCCTATATACTAATATAAATACAGATAAATTAAGCGGTATGAAAAAAATCATATTAACAATTTTATTAACATTTTTTTATGTCTTTTTTGCTACTTCAGTTTCTGCAGCAACTTACTATATTTCAACGACTGGAAATGACATTAATTCCGGCACACAAACATCACCATGGAGAACTATCCAAAAAGCAGCCAATACATTGAATTCAAACGATATCGCGATTGTTTCCGCAGGAACCTACGACGAAACAGTTGCTGTTTCTCGCTCCGGAATAGTATTCCAAACAAATGGTGTGGTAACGATGAAAGGATTCTATATTACCGGAAGCAATACGACAGTGACGGAGTTTATAGTTAATGATTCACCAGGTTATGGAGTAGAACTACGTGGATCAAATTCAACAATAAAAAATAGTACCATAGCCAAAGCAAGAAATGCCTGTATTTTTGTGGCCGGACAGAATAATCTTATAGAAAACAACGACTGTTCCTACACAATTCAGCCTTATACCAACGGAGGTGACGCTGATTGTTTCCGATATTTTGGCGGCGGCCACACATTTCGTGGGAATTACTGTCATGACATTCCATGGGATGGTGTTCTGGTAAGGGATGCCCACACAGATTGTTTCCAAACGTGGAATTGGACTTCGATCGGAGGCGTTGGGCACGATATCTTGTTTGAAAAAAACGTTTGCATACTTCCTTTTAGAGGTGGAGGATTTGGGGCAAAGATCTGGCAGGCAGAAGAGGGTGCTTATAATTTAATCATGAAAAATAACATAGGAGTAGCCGGTTTAATTGCTCTAATTTTCGACGGAACCAATATATCTTTTCTCAACAACACTTTCATCGGGTATACGAGCGATTCAGACGGACTACATCTGCAAAGTACTGATATTACCCTCAAAAATAATATTTTTGCTCACCAACAACAGCGGGTAATCGAAAATATAGGGTCAAGTTCGACGATTACGGCCAACAATAACTGCTATATGGATTATGGGATAATACTTCCCGCCGATCCTGGAGATGTTAGAGGAACAGACCCGCTCTTTGTCAACGAGCCACTAAGAAATTATCATCTTCAATCGGGCTCGCCATGTGTAGATAAAGGTAGTACAATCAGCTCAATAACAGATGATAAAGACGGAATTTCCCGTCCCCAAGGATCAGAATACGATATGGGAGCTCACGAATTTGTTAGTACATCATCTACCCCAACTTCAATTCCTGGCTGTAGTTGTAATTCTGCTGGGATTTGTACAGATAACTGTATTTTTGATAAATTTGCTACACCAATTACATATCCCAATCCAATGAAATGTTCTTTATCAAGCTCTCTTTTTACTACAGATCCTTCAGTGGACAATACAATGTCATGGTGTCAAAGAAGTTTAAGAAGCAAAGGTGATTCTGATGGCGACGGACTGATAAATTTAAAAGATTATTTTTATTATGTGTCAGCTAATGTTGGAGGAAAAATACCGGTTACCGTCAATCCTGATTTTGATGGAAGCGGAGCGATTGAAGCCAATGACACTACTATAATTATTAAATCATTAAAACAATGAAAAAAGAAATTCAGTAAAATAAAAAATTTGTTATAATTTTGGAATGATCTTTCTTTCGCTAAAAACTTATAAAGAATCGACCGGTGAAGCGGCGATCAAACTTTTATCTTGCGTAAAAAAAATAAGTGAAGAAACCGGAGTGAAAATAATTCCAGCCGTTCAGCCTACAGACATCTACAGGGTAAAAAGGGAATTGGGGATAGAGGTTTGGGCACAACATATGGATCCGATCGAACCAGGGAAAAATATGGGGTGGCTTTCCCCTTATGCATTAAAAGAAGCCGGGGCGACCGGCCTTGTCATCAATCACAGTGAACACAAAATGGACGACGATCATGTTAAAAAAATTCTTGATAAAGCAAAAGAATATGGTTTGAAAAATGTTGTTTGTGGATTTAATGTGGAAATGGTTATGAAATTCGATTCCTGGCATCCTGATTATATATCTTATGAAAGGGAAGATATGATTGGAACAGGAGTGTCGATGATCACTAAAGAAGAGGATAATATAAAAAAATTAGTTTCAGTTTTAAAAAGACCATTGATAATCGGAGCCGGAATTTCGACAGGTGAAGATATTAAGCAAGCAATTAAATTAGGGGCGGTTGGAGCGATCCTTGCCTCAGGTTTTGTCCTGGCCAAAGATCCGGAAGCAAAGCTCAGAGAATTAGCGATGGCAATGGCCAAATAAAAAAATTACTTATACTTCTTTTTTAAAATCATTAATAAAAAAGCTCCAACAAACAAAATAGAATTTGTTACCCAAATAAAAGGGTCTCCTTTTAAAGATCCATAAACCACCCAAGATATTCCATTTAACATACCAATAATTATTCCCATCCATGACAGGTCCTTAGTTTTTTTTGTTGTATAGGATGACCAAACTTGAGGAAAAAATATGAGGGCGGCAAAAAACGATCCCAAATATCCAAATAACAATTCAATATTTTTCATAGACATATTATAAAAAAATAAGAGCGAAGATTCCAGAAGACAGTCCGAGAAGGGCTCCCCCGACTACGTCGGTGGTCCAATGTTCTCCTAGGCTAATTCTTGATACTAACATTGCTACATTAAATAAAATCAGAAAGAGATTAATAAATATTTTTAAGCTTTTATTAATTTTTGATTTAATAATAAGATAGAAAAATATTACAGAAACAAAAACGATTCTTAACGCATGTCCTGATGGGTAAGACGACCCTGGTTGTACATATGAAGATGGGAAAAGAAACTGAATATTATAGCGAAAGAATAGATGCGGTGGACCAGGATGATGTAATAAAGACTTTCCTATAATTTCAACCAAATGAGCGACTGCAAACGGTATAAATATTAGTAAAGAAATGAGTTTTTTTCTAAGAACAAAGATAATAAAAAGAATACCGGCTAATATTTCAAAACTACCGATCAAACTTAGTGAAGAAAAAATACTATCGATTCTTTTTGGAATATGGTTTTGTAATCTTACCGTAGTATTAAAATCAAAACTATTAAGCAGGTCGCTTTTAACGACGAAGGTAAAAAAAATAAACAGTATAAAAAACAAAACCGCCGGTACAATTAACCAAAGTTTTTTCATTTGAGTTTCAATTTAGAATATATCAAAATAACTAAAGTAATGAAACCAGCAAAATAAAAAGCATTATCTTTTCCAAAAGATTCAAAAATAATTCCACCAACAATAGGTCCTACTATTCTACCAAGACTACCGGCCGATTGTAAAAAACCTAAAGTTCCTCCATATTCTTCTTTGGGGACATTTTCAGAAGCTAAAGCTTGAATAGTTGGGTTGGCCAGTCCATTTCCAAATGGCAGGAAGAATAACGCAATATATAAGAAATTTGCGTGGGGTGAAAGTGGAATGAGCGATAAACCAATAAACATCAAAAATAATGAGATATATAAAATAGTTTTTTCATTGAATTTCTTTATTAAAAAAGGTAAAACTCTAAGTTGTACAACCACGGCCAGTACACCAATATAAGCAAACAACCAGCCATTTTCAGAGGGGCCGTAATTAAAAGTTTTTTGTGTCCAAAGGGAAAAGTTTCCCTGCATTATAGAAAAGGCCGTATTAAGAACGAAGAAGATAAAGATCAGAAGACCGATAGGCTTCATTGCTAAAACCCGTTTAAATTCTTCAAAAGATAATTTTGTTTTTGGAGAAACTAACGCTTTTTTTTCATCAACAGTTTCTTTTAAGAAAAAGATCGTTGTCAAAACTGTCAGTAATGAAATGGCTGTGGCAAAATAGGCGGGAGCCGAATAGGAAAATTTTGACAGAAAACCTCCAATTGCTGGGCCAAAAATAAATCCCATGCCAAAAGCGGCGCCTATAATCCCCATTCCTTTAGCTCGATTTTTTTTATCAGTGACATCGGCAATATAAGCCTGTGCGATCGATATGTTCCCACCGGTTGCTCCATCAATAATCCTTGATAAAAACAAGAGAGGTAAACTTCCAGATATTCCGAGTAAAAGATACCCAACAGTACTTCCTAATTGAGAAATAATCAGAAGTTTTTTTCGTCCATACCGATCAGATAATCTTCCTAAAATTGGTGAGGCGATTAGTTGAAAAAGTGAATAAGTTGCTGTCAATAATCCTATTTGAAAAGGATTGGCAGAATATTTTTCGGCAATATAAGGTAGAAGGGGAAGGATAATCCCAAAACCCAAAAGATCGATAAAAACAACAAGAAAAATTGTCAATAAAGATTTATTATTTTTCATACGGAACGTTAATTATAGCAATAATTTCTGTTAGAATATAGGTTAGCCAAACTAATTAGTAGATAACGGAGCGTAGCTCAGATGGCTAGAGCGCAGCGTTTGGGACGCTGAGGCCGCGAGTTCAAGTCCCGCCGCTCCGACTAGTGAAAAAAAAATATTTTATCCTCTTTATTTTTATATTTTGTTTTGTTCTTTTCTTTCTTTTTAAAAAAAATGATTGTCATAATAGACAGGCAAAAACCTACTCCATAAATAACAAAAATTATTGCTTGTTGACAGCCGATAATCAAGAAGAGTGGGAGAGTGGACTGATGTTTTATAAAAGTCCGGTCGATTTTGACGGGATGATCTTTATTTTTCCAAGCAAAGAAATAAAAAGTTTTTGGAATGAGAATACTTATTTGGACTTAGATTTATATTGGATGGATGGGGATAAAGTCTTGGGTAAAAGTTATCTGCCGTCAATATTAAAATCTAAAGAGACGGTCACAGTTAAATCGACGGTAGAGATTGATAGGGTGGCGGAAATCATTAGATACTAAATACTACCTTTTTAACGCTTCGATTCCGGGGAGAGTCCCTTTTTCGATAAATTCAAGCATTGCGCCACCACCTGTTGAAATATGGGTTATCTTATCAAGATATTCCTTTTTAGAAATAGCAGCCAAAGTATCTCCACCTCCAACTATCGAAACGGCCTCAGCATTTTGAGTTATAGAATAATAAATAAAGTCGGTACCTTCTTTAAAAGTAGGATTTTCAAAATAACCAACCGGTCCATTCCAAATAATAGTTTTTGCTTTGGCAATAATTCCTCCGATCTGGGCCTTAGTTTCCGGACCAATATCAAAAATTGATTCTTCTGACGAAATATTATTAATTTTTTTTACCTCATGTTCTTTATCATTTTTTGTCTTAGCAACGATAGCATCAACCGGAAGGACTATTAAAGCCCTACCTTTTTTGGCCAACGACAGAAGTTTTCTTGCTTGCTGAACAGCCTCATATTCACAGAAACTTGTTCCAATTTCGTGACCTTGAGCATTAACAAAGGTATTAGCCAGCCCACCGCCAATAATTAAATAATCAACAATTTTTAACAATTTGTTTATAAGTCCGATCTTTGTCGATACTTTAGCGCCACCAATAATTGCTACGATCGGTTTTTTGGGTTTATTAATGGCTTTATATATCATTTCCAACTCTTTTTTTAGTAAAAGCCCACCATACGACGGTAAAAATTTTGGTGGTCCAATTACTGAGGTATCTGATCTATGACAAACGCCAAAGGCGTCATTAACATAAACATCGGCCAAAGACGCAAGCTCCTTCGCAAACAAAGTAGAGAAGTCTTTTTCCTTGGGGAAAAACCTAATATTTTCAAGGACAACAATCTTTTCCTTTTTGGTCTTTACCTCTTCAGCATCTTTTGCAAGTGAAATATCGATATTAGGCAAATATTCTTTTAGTTTATCGGCAACAATCTTTAATGAAAATTTTTTATCAAATCCCTTAGGTCTACCCAAATGAGATATGATTATCAGTCTATTATTATTTTTTAATAAATAACTAATGGTTGGAAGAGATTGTTGGATCCGGGCACTATTGGAGATCGTGTAGTCGGCATTTAGTGACACATTAAAATCTACACGAAGAAGTATGGTTTTGTTTTTTATTTCGACCTGATCGATATAAATAATCTTCTTCATTAAAAATTAGAAATTAAAAATTAGAAATTTTCTCGACGAGATCAACGAGTCGAGAAGAATATCCCCACTCGTTATCGTACCAACCAAATATCTTAACCAAATTTCCATTAACCACTTTTGTATAGTTGGCATCAAATATACAAGAGAATGACGAGCCGATGAAATCTGACGAAACCAAAACGCGGTTTTCATAACCAAGAATTCCTTTCATGGTTGTTTCTGACGCTTCCTTAAATTTCTTATTTACTTCCTCAGCAGTTGTTGGTTTTTCAACGATAATGGAAATATCAGTAATCGATCCGGTAGCAACCGGTACTCGCAAAGACATACCATCAACCTTACCTTTTAATTCAGGGATTACTCGGGCCACGGCTTTGGCAGCACCGGTCGTTGAAGGAATAATATTTATAAAAGCGGCTCTTGATCCACTTAGGCTTTTTCCAGCATCATCAAGTAATTTTTGACTGATGGTCATGGCGTGAGTGGTTGTCAAAAATCCGGAGACAACTTTAAAATTATCATTGATCACTTTAAACATCGGAGCCGAACAGTTGGTTGTACAGGAGGCATTTGAAATAACCGTGGCATTTTTAAAATCAAATTTATCGTCATTAACGCCAAGGACGATAAAAGGTGTTTCCTCGTCCTTTGCCGGAGCGGTCAAAACGACTTTTTTTACTGAACCCTTAAGATGTTTGGCTAAATCGGGTTTTTTATTGAAAGCACCGGTTGCATCAACAACAACGTCGATATCATATTTATCCCAAGGAATATTTTCCGGTTTATCGTTGAATAAAGTTAAAATCTTTTTACCATTAACGGTAATTCCATCTGATTCTTCTTTGACTTCCATTCCAAATCTTCGGTAAACAGAGTCAAAACCCAGTAGATAGGCCATGATTGAAGTTGGTGTTTTTCTAGTATTGATGGCGACAATTTCAAAATTATCACGGGTCAAAGCAATTCGTGTAAAAGCCCGACCAATTCTACCAAAACCATTTAGACCGACTTTTAGTTTTTTCATAGTCTTTCTATATATTTACTTATAATAGTGGTGATGCGTAGTGACGTAGCGAATCGTCCCGGATATACCTCTTATAACAACAGAGTGAGTAATAACTTTATTTTCTCCAAAAATTACTCCATTGAGAAGGGGACCATCGATAACGCCGGTCGCTGTAAATGTCAGTTCTTTACCGCGAGCTAACTCTTCAGCCGTGAAAATTTTGTCAATATTTTTAACTCCGGCAGCTTTGATTTTTGGGATATCAGCATCTTTCTTAGGTTTGAATTGACATAAAATTTCTCCACCTAGGATTTTAACCGGGACAGCGGCTAACACCGCTTCAGTTGATCCGCCAGTTCCTATAAGCATGTCAATACCGCTTTCTGGGAAACAGGTGGCAATAGCTGCGGCAACGTCTCCATCCGTGATCAATCGGACTCGAGCTCCGGCATCACGAACTTCTTTAATCAAATCAATGTGTCTTTCCCGATCCAAAATAACCACTGTAATATCTCCAACCTTTTTACTTAAGGCCTTGGCCGTTTTTTCAATATTTGTTTTAACGGAAGCTTCAAGATTGATAGCCTTTTTACCTAGGGGACCAACACATATTTTTTTCATATAGGTGTCGGGGGCGTGAAGAAGAGAACCTTTCGGACCTGAGGCAATGACCGTGGTGGCATTATATCTTCCATAAGCGACGCTTTCTGTACATTCAAGAGGGTCGATCGCTAAGTCCATAGTTGGGCCTTTCCTTGTTCCGACCTTTTCTCCGGTGTAAAGCATCGGGGCTTCATCTTTTTCACCTTCACCAATAACGACCGTTCCAGAAAAATCAATTTGATTAAAGCGAGATCTCATTGCGTTAACAGCAGCACCATCAGCTTTGTTTTTATCACCCCGACCAATCCACTTAGCCGCCTCAATCGCAGCTGCCTCAGTAACCCGAACGAATTCTAAAGCTAGATTTCTATCCATGGTTTTACATTGATAAATATACTAAATAAAGTTGTGTTTGTCTATTTAATAATGATAAAATGTTTTTGATTATTAATTTATTAAATTTTAATATGGTTACTGATCAAACAGGTGAAGACATTTTAGCAAAAGTTGCACGCGAATTAGTGGCTCCGAAAAAAGGAATATTGGCAGCCGATGAAAGTACCGGAACGATGAAAAAAAGATTAGATGCGATTGGAGTTGAGGCGACTCCAACTAATCGGGCGATGTGGAGAGAGATAATGGCCGGGGCACAAGGAGTTGAGGAAGTAATTAGCGGAGAAATTTTGTTTGATGAAACCTTGCGAACCCCCTTACCAAATGGAAAGATGATCTCCGATATACTTAAGTCGAAAAATATTCATCCAGGGATCAAGGTTGATCTGGGAGTGGTTAAAATCAATGTTGCGGGTGAAACTTTTACCCAAGGACTGGATAAATTAGAGGAAAGACTGTTGGAATATAAAAATATGGGAGCAACTTTTGCTAAATGGAGAGCCGTTTATAAAGTTAGCGAAAGTTTACCTTCAACAGTTGCGATCACCGTTAATTCGATTGGTCTAGCCCAGTATGCGTTACTTTGTCAAAGAATCGGATTGGTTCCAATCGTTGAGCCGGAAATATTAGTTCTCGAAGGAAGTCATGACATAAACAAAAGTAAAGAAGTAACCTTACAGGTGCTTAAAGATGTTTTTTATTGGTTAAAACAATTTGGAATTCAACTTAATGGGATGTTGTTGAAATCAAACATGGTTCTTCCCGGAAAAGACTCTCAGAATAAATCAACCGCCGAGGAAATTGCTCGTTTGACAGTTGAGACGTTAAAAGCAACCGTTCCGACCGAAGTTCCTGGGATCGTCTTTTTATCAGGTGGCTTGACCCCTGATCAGTCAACCGAATATTTAAAAACTATGAATGCCAATTATCCTGGTTTACCATGGCAGTTGAGCTATTCGTTCGGTCGGGCATTGCAACAAGAAGGATTACAGGCTTGGGTGGGGAAAACCGAGAATATCAAAGCCGCTCAAGATACTTTTATGGCGCGAGCCAGAAAAGTATCAAATGCCAGGGACGGGGTCTAACCCCCCTTTGTTCCAAGGATGGCAGCGGATAATTCTTTTTATCCCGATGAACGATCCTTTTATCGCTCCATATTTTTTGACCGCTTCATAAGTATATTCTGAACAAGTGGGAGTAAAACGACAAGCACTTTCTGTTAAAAACAATTGTTTAGCGAGTGTTCCGCGAAACAAACGGGTTTTTTGGTAAAGTCGAATTAGTTTAAGAATAATAGTTTTCATATTGCTATAATTCTACTATGAAAATATCTATTATCACTTTATTCCCAAAAATGATCTCCGGTTTTTTTGAAGAGAGTATTGTAAGGCGAGCAATCGAAAAAAAATTAGTTGAAATAGAGATAGTTAATTTGCGTGATTTTGCCATTGATGATTATGGAACGGTTGATGATAGGCCGTATGGAGGTGGGGCGGGGATGATACTACGGATTGAACCTATTTATAATGCGGTTCAATCCGCAATTTCTAATTTCAAATTTCTAATTTCTAATAAAATTCCAAATTCCAAAAAACCAATTTCTAAAATTATTTTAACCTCTCCAAAAGGAAAGCAATTTGATCAAGAGAAAGCGCAGGAATATTCGCGGTTGGAACACCTAATAATTATTGCCGGACATTATGAGGATGTTGATGCGCGGGTTCTTGATTATGTTGATGAAGAAGTATCGATGGGAGATTTTATCTTGACCGGCGGTGAGATCCCGGCTTCGGCAATTGTCGACTCGGTTGTCCGTCTTATCCCAGGAGTATTAAAGAAAGATCAGGCGACAAAAAACGAAAGCTTTGATTTTAACGATAAAAAGATCTTAGAATACCCCCAATACACGAGGCCAGAAGAATTTATGGGGAAAAAAGTTCCTGAAATTCTTTTGAATGGCGATCACAAAAAGATTGAAAAATGGCAGTTGGAAAAAGCCTTTGAAGAAACTCAAAAAAAAAGACCGGATCTACTTGACACTACTAAATAATTAATCTAAAATCTTACTATTACAATTTATATATAAGTTAATATGAATAAATTAATAGGGTTAATTATAGTTGCATTAATAGTTGTAGGAGGAGTCATGGTTTTTAATCAAAATAAACCGGTCATAAAAGAAGAAACTACCCCGGTACAAACTACTACTCAAACAAGTGAGCCAACAACTACTTCTTCAATTCCTGTTAAGGAATTTACTATGACAGCCAAGCAGTGGGCATTTGATCCGGCGGTAATAACAGTTAAACAGGGAGATAAGGTAAAGATAAAAATTAAAAGTATTGATGTGACTCACGGTTTTGCTTTAGCTGACTTTAATGTAAAGGTTGATCTTACTCCTAATAAAGAAGAAACAGTTGAGTTCGTGGCTGACAAAAAAGGTGAATTTACATTTTTTTGTTCAGTCATGTGTGGAGAAGGTCATAAAGATATGACAGGTAAATTAGTGGTAGAATAAAGCTAGTTAAAAGTTAAGAGTTAAAAATTAATAATTAAAATATGAAAGTAATCAAATTGGAAGTGAAAAAGTTTTCGGATAAAATTTTGTCAATGAAGGGAATTTCTAAGAAAACAGTCGAAGAGCATTTAAAGCTTTATACTGGTTATGTTAATAAATATAATGAGATCCAGGAAAAATTATCGGTTTTGACTGAAGAAGATTTAGGAAAAGCCAATCAAGTATTTTCGTCAATCAGAGAATTGAAAGTAGAATTATCTTTTGCTTGGGGCGGAGTGATAAATCATGAAATTTATTTTTCCCATCTTGGGGGAAAAGGCGGAGAGCCAACTGGAGATTTATTAGAACAAATTAAAACGGATTTTGGCAGTTTTGAAAATTACAAAAAAGATTTGAAAGCGACCGGAATTTCTGCCCGCGGTTGGGTTTGGACAGGATGGAACTGGCGTGAAGAAAGGCTAGTTAATTATTTAGGTGACTCTCAAAATACTTATGCAATGTGGGGTGTAGATCCAATTTTGGCATTAGACACTTATGAACATGCATATTTTATCGATTACGGAGTTAATCGAGCCGGCTACATCGATTCATTTTTTGAAAATCTTGACTGGAAAATTATCGAAGTAAATTTTGAGGACATAACCGGATGTTGCGGAGACTGTAAATCAGAATAAATAATCCGTGCGGTATTATATAATTCTGATATGGTAAGAACTAGAATTGCTCCGTCTCCAACAGGCTCTGATGTACATGTAGGTTCGGTGGCGACTGCTTTAATGAACTACGCTTGGGCAAAAAAAAATAACGGCCAATTTATTATTAGAATCGAAGACACAGATAGGACAAGGATCGTTGAGGGAGGAGAGGCGCAAATGTTGGCAACACTAAAAAGAATTGGACTGATTGCTGATGAATCACCTGTCGTTGGAGGACCATATATTCCGTATCGCCAATCGGAACGGCTAGATATTTATAAAAAATACGCCGAAGAATTAGTTGCGAAAGGAAAAGCCTATTACTGTATTTGCTCTCCGGAAAGATTGACCAAAATGCGGGGAGAACAACAAGCAAAAAAACTAGTTCCAAGATATGATCGTCTTTGTTTGGCAAATCAAAAAGAAATAATTAAACAAATTAAAGAGCAAAATATTTCTCATGTAATTCGCTTATTAATTCCAGAAGGTCAAATAAAGTTTAATGATGTTGTTCGAGGAGAAATAGTAATCGACTCTAAAAATATTGACGACCAAGTATTACTTAAATCCGACGGATTTCCAACGTATCATTTAGGGGTTGTAGTTGACGATCATTTGATGAAAGTTACTCATGTGATCCGGGGAGAGGAATGGCTGCCGTCGACACCAAAACACGTGATCCTTTACCAGGCTTTTGGTTGGGAGCTACCGGTTTTTGCTCATATTTCTTTACTTCGTAATCCTGACAAATCAAAATTATCAAAAAGAAAAAATCCGGTTTGGACCTCTTATTATTTAGACCAAGGGATATTTCCTGAAGCCTTATTAAATTATCTGGCCCAGATGGGTTGGAGTCATCCGGAAGGGAAAGATATTTTTTCGTTGGACGAATATATTAAGGTTTTTGATATTAAAGACATCCAAAAAACATCACCGGTATTTGATCCGGTAAAGCTTGAGTGGATGAATGGCACTTACATAAGAAAGTATCCAGTATCTAGTATTAAGTATGAAGTATTGGAATTTTATAAAAATAAAAAAATTAATATTGATGAAAAAACTGTTGAAAAAACCATACCGTTAATTCAGGAAAGAATAAAAAAATTATCAGATTATTTACCATTATGTGAGTTCTTTTTTAAAGCACCGGAAAAATATGAAGTTGATATAACAAATAAGAAGGAATTCTTTGGAAAAGTTAGCCAAGAATTGGAAAAAGTAACCGATTGGAAGGCGCTAGTAATTGGAGATTCATTGGTTAATTTGGCGAAAAAATTAGAGATAAAAAATTCCCAGTTTTTTGCCGATATGAGAATGGTGATCACCGGTAAAAAAGTTTCTCCACCATTAAATGAATCTATGGAGATATTGGGGAAAGACGAGTGTCTAACACGAATTAAAAAATTAATGATTTAATTGTCATTCCCGCGAAGGCGGGAATCCAGAACAAAAGAACTGGATCCCCGACTAGATCGGGGATGACAAACAACGATATGAAAAATCAACTAACCTACAAACAGTCAGGAGTTAATTACGAAACGATCGATTATTTAAAAAGAGTCGCTCAACAAGCTGGTGAAAAAACAGTTAACAACCTTCCTAAAAATTATAAAGAAGTCGGTCAAAGTCGTGGTGAGTCGGCTCATGTTGTTGATGCAGGTGAGTATTATTTTGCTTCAGTTATTGAGGGTCTGGGGACAAAAAGTTTAGTTGCCGATGAGATGTATAAATTAACCGGTAAAACTTATTACGATAATGTTGCCTATGATACGGTGGCGATGATCGTCAACGACCTTATAACCGTTGGAGCCAATCCGTTAACCTTAATGGCCTACTGGGCAGCTGGTTCTTCGGAATGGTTTAAAGATAAAAAGCGAGCCGATGATCTGGTTTCCGGTTGGACAAAGGCAAGCAATGATTCCGGAGCAGTTTGGGGTGGGGGAGAAACTCCAGTTTTATCAAAAATTATTAATGAAAATGAAATCGATCTGGCCGGTGCCTGTTTTGGAATAATCAATCCGAAAAAGAATCTGTGTTTGGGAGAAAAACTTCAAGCTGGTGACAGAATAGTTTTATTTGAAAGCAATGGCATCCATGCCAACGGGCTAACATTGGCAAGAAAAATATCTGAAAGTTTACCTCAAGGTTATTTAACTAAAATTGGGGATAAAACATATGGAGAATTACTTTTGAATCCGACTATTATTTACGCTAAATTAGTTGAAAGATTATTATCTAATAATATAGATATTCATTATATGGTGAACATCACCGGTCATGGATGGAGAAAATTAATGCGTCATAAAAAAGAGCTAACCTATCGAATCACTGAGTTACCTCCCGTTCCTGAAATTTTAAAATATATTGTTGAACAGGGAAAACTGGATGATAAAGAAGCTTATGGAAATCTGAATATGGGAGCCGGTTTTGCCATTTTTGTCCCGGCAAAAGAAGTTAGTCAAGTCTTGAACATGGCCAAGAAACTTGAGATAAAAGCATATAGCGCTGGAGTAGTTGAAACGGGAGAAAAAAAAGTCATAATTGAGCCATTAAATATAACCTTCGAAAAAGAAAGCTTACAAGTAAGAGTCTAAGTTTGCCTTGTATCCTTCGTTATTTTTATCCCGTTCCCATAACCTAAAACTATATTTCTGTAGGTTATAAGCGGTAGACAAGATAGTTGTAGAGTTATAAAGTTCTTAAAGTCCATAAAGTAAAATGGTTTGACATTATGATAAATTTATCATAAAATATATATGAAAATTATTTATCATCCAAAGGTTGAAAAGGAGATAGACTCTTTAATTAAAAGCGATAAATCAAAAGTCATAAAAGTGGTTGATTTGTTTGAAGAATATGGTTTTCAATTATCAAAAGAGTATTTAAAAAAAATTAATAAAAATATTTGGGAGCTAAGAGTAAGCAGGTATAGATTATTGTTCGGAGTCATAAGGTGTTTTAGTATTATTATTAATATTTTTTATAAAAAGACTCAAAAAACACCAATAAAACAAATTAAATTAGCAATTTTTCGGTTAAAACAATATGAAAAATAAAAAATGGACTACTCACAAAGAATTAAAGGCAAGGTTGATGAAAGACCCGGAATTTGTAAAAGAGTATGATAAATTGGAGGTGGAATTTCAAATTGCAAGACAGATGATTGAAGCGAGAATAAAGCAAAATATTACTCAAGAAGAATTGGCAAAAAGAGCAAATACAGGACAAGCGGTTATTTCTAGGTTAGAAGGAATGAATAGTAAGCCATCAATCTCTCTCCTCGAGCGCGTCGCCCGCGCTTTAAATATCAAATTCAATATTACTATTCAATAAAGCCCGCTGTGCCAGGCCGACACACAACCTCCGAGGTCAGAACAGGGTGGCAACTTTTTTCTCTTGCATTTTCCCGTCAAAGGGCCATTGAATAAAGGAGTTATGTTTTTTGAATATATTATTTCAATTCTTTATTGATATATTGCAAGGCTTGTTTTGGAGAATCAGCAAAATAAATTAATTCATTAAGTTTTCTTGGTAAAAAACCATCTTTGTCCATTCTCTCGAACTGTATTTTTAATCCCTCGTAAAATTTATCGGTATTCAAAACAACAATTGGTTTATTGTGTAATTTATGTTTTTTAAATTCTAACATTTCTGCAACTTCATCTAGTGATCCAATTCCTCCAACCAATAATATAATTGCGTCAGATTTACTTAATAGTAATTTTTTTCTTTCAGATAGGTCTTTAGCAATTGTCATTTCATCAGCATTCATTCTTCGATGAGCTTTTAAGAATTCCATCGTAACTCCATATACTTTACCACCATTTTCCTGGACAGAATCTGCAATTACCTTCATTAAACCGTGATTTGAACCTCCCCAAACAAGATTAAAATTGTTCTTGGTCATAAGCTTCCCAAGTTCTTCTGTTGCATCTTTATATTTCTTTTCGACTTCATTAGCGGTACAAAAAACACAAATTGTTTTCATTATATAATTATATTTGTTGATTAGTCTAAAAATACTTCTTCAAATTCTTCTTGATTCTCTCCTCAATCGGATAGGTAAAGGCTTTGAATTTGTGGCCGGTGAGTTTTTCGTAAACGCCGATATAACGTTGGGCTACGGCGACGACTAACTCTTTGGCCATTGGGGGAGGAGGGCCGTCACCACGGTAACCTCTCTTTACATACCAAAGTCTAAGGAATTCTTTATCAAAGTTTTCCGGCTCCAAACCTTTTTTAAATCTTGATTGATAAGTTTTTGCAATCCAGAAACGGGAGGAATCCGGGGTGTGGATTTCATCAATAAGAGTTAATTTTCCATTATGAAGTCCGAATTCATATTTAGTATCAACAAGGATCAAGCCCTTGGAAAGACAGAGCTTTGTCCCGAATTTAAATAAAGCCAAAGCGGTTTTCTCCATCTGTTTGTAAAGTTTTTCACTAACTAGTTTTTTAGAAATAATTTGTTCTCTCGTCAACCTTTCATCATGACCTTTAGCACCAACGAGCGGATGAGTAGTTGGGGTCAAAACAGGAGTTTTAAGCTTCTGGTTTTTTTTAAGACCCTCTGGAAATTTTAGTCCGTAGATTATCCTTTCACCTTTTTCATACGAACCCCAGATTGAAGTGTTGGTGACGCCGGATATATATCCTCGGACTATCATTTCAACCTGAATCGGTTCACAGTTTTTAGTGACGGATACGTTTGGATCGGGGACATCAAGTAGATGATTGTTAATTATTTTTTTAGTTTTTTTAAACCAGAAAGCTGCGAGTTGATTTAAGACAGCCCCTTTGAAGGGAATGTTCCCTAAGATAACATCGAAAGCTGACTGACGATCGGTGGTAATTAAAATTCTTTTTTTATCTTTAAAATAAATATCTCGGACCTTTCCCTGGACCTTTTTTCCTAGAGGAAGATCAACGGTTTTCAAAACTTTTGGTAAAGATTTAAGAATCACTTTTTCGGAGATCATATTATTTTTTTAAAACTTCTAAATATTTTTCATATCCCAAAGTTTTCAGTTTTTCGGTTTTTTCCAGAACAGAATCTTTTTGTTTCGTTCTAAAAGCATTTAATTTTTTCGCCAATTCTTTATCACTGGTTGCCAATATTTGGATTGCCAGTAAAGCGGCATTTTTTGCTCCATTAATTCCGACCGTCGCAACTGGAATTCCCGGTGGCATTTGGACGATCGAAAGTAAAGAGTCCAAACCATCTAATGACTTTCCTTTGATCGGGACACCGATTACCGGTAGTGGGAACATAGCAGCAATCACACCAGGGAGATGAGCAGCTCCACCAGCTCCAGCAATAATTACTTTGGTACCGTTTTCAACTGCCGATAATGCATATTCGCGGGTGGCCTCGTATGTTCGATGAGCTGATAAAACCAAAACTTCATTACTGACTCCAAAATCATTTAAGATATCTAGAGTGACTTTCATAATCGGCAAATCGGAATCGCTTCCCATAATTACGGAAACAGTAACATTTTTCATATTTGTTTAATAATTTTAGCTAACTTTTTTGCTCTTTCTGGGGCGTTTCCTATATGGGTTTCAACTTCCATCAATCCTTCCAATTGCATTTTATTTAAATATTTACTGATCAATTTATCTTCGGCTAGTAATTTCATCATCGGATTTTTTTTACCACTTTGAATATCAGTCCAGGCGATCATTGAATTGATTCTCAAAGCTTCATGCATCTCCTGGCGATTTGCACCCTTTTTGACCGCCTCGAGTATTATCGATTCAGATGCGGCAAATGAAGCGTATTGATTCAAATTAAAACTAATTTTTTCTTTGTTTATAACAAGTCCGCCTATAATTTTTTCAGCCGTCATTAAAATCTGATCGGTTGTCAAAAATGCTTCCGCCATCACAATTCTTTTATTGGCCGAGTCGTCAAGAGTTCTCTCTAAGTAAGAGAGAGAAGCGTTTTCACCGGCAACCTGGGGAAGGGTAGCTACATATCTGGCCAGAGAACAAATATTTTCACTGCTAATTGGGTTTTTTTTGAAAGGCATTGCAGAAGACCCGACTTGTTTTTTCCCGAATGGTTCGGACCATTCTCCGTAAAGTGGTGATTGTAAAATTCGCAGGTCCCCGGCAAATTTTGCCAACGCCGAAGTCACCATGACCAAAGAGTTTAAGACGATAAAATCATAAAGGCGGGGATAAACCTGTCCGGAAATTAGAGCTGCATCAATTCCTAAACTTTTCATTACTTTAGTTTCCAGTTGATCGACCGTTACTGATTTATCTTTTAATAATTCTAAATAACTGGCGGCAGTGCCAACCGCTCCTTTCATTCCCTTTCCTTTAATATTTTTTTTAGCAAATTGAATGAATTCATAAGCGGTCAGTAGATCCTGTGCGTAAAAAGACAAACGATAGCCAACAGTTGTTGGTTCGGCCGGTTGTAAATGAGTGTAGCCTAAGCAAGGAAAATCAGAATATTCTTCAATTTTATCGGCCAGTAAATTTAAAATAATCAAAACTTTTTTTTCAACTATTTCTAAAGCTTCCTGAATTCTCACCATATCGGCATTATCGACGATATCCATGCTGGTTGCGCCTAAATGGATTTTTCCACCACCGACTTTGGCAATTTCCGCGTATTCTTTAATGGCGGCAACGACATCGTGCTTAGTATCCTTTTCCAATTCAAAGATCTTTTCGATATCAATATTTTTTTCATTTTTTTTCAAATCATCCAATTCTTCTTTAGTAACTAATCCTGCTTGATGTTGGGCTTCGGCCAAGGCAATCCAAATCTTTCTCCAAAGCTCATATTTATGTTTTTCACTGAAAATTTTTCTCATATCTTCAGAACCGTAGCGCCAAGTGAGGGGGGAAAGATAGGTTGAAAAATCAAACGTTTTCATTATGACAATATTTTAGCAAAACTATTTAATTTAATCGCCTCTTTAATTTCCATAGCGACTCGCTGCCCGACTGATATAGGTTGTCCATAAAGATAATTTCCATATGGGGTAGAGGAAATTCCTGGAGATCCGGGCATGCGAGGGGAAATATCGATAACAACAATATCTTTCTTAGGCGGTCCGGCGGTAATGATACTTTGCAAAGCAAATGGTCCGATGATTCCCGGAGCAAATAATTCCTGACTGGTTTTAACAAATTTTTCCCCGAGTTCAAAAGCCTTTTCCAACATTGATTCGAGGACGGTGACAGCAATGTGTCCAGCCTCTTCATATTTAACCTGAATTTTTTTGGAAACCTCGTTTTGGTACGAAGAGGGAATTCTCAATAAACCTTCAATATTAGTTTGTCGACGCATATCGGTTCCCAGCAATTCCAGTCGATCGGAAATAGGCGAGTAGAAAAAATTAAAATTAACCTGGACACCAACAACAAATTCTTCAATCACCGCCTGTTTTAGTTGTTCTTCGGTAAAGATACCTTTTTTTAATTTTTCCCCAACTTGACGATTATAGTCTTGATAACTTTCAGCCAAAAAGAATGCTCTTTCAAAAACTCGTTTTTTTTCCTGTACTTTTACCAAACATAAACGATCAATTTCTTTTGGGTCTTTAAACTGACGCGGATATTTGATCCCGGATTTTTCCAGTAAATAATATTGATTTTCAGTTCGACCTCGTTCTTCAATTTTTAGTAATTGGCGGTTACCAAACATAGGAATGTTAAAATAATTTTCAATAGCGTCGTAGTTAAAGTTTAGGTAAGCTTCAAAGGAACGGTTGGGGACAAAGATAGAATTTTTATCCAATAATTTTTTTTGAACCTCTGGTTTTAATAGATCAGAAAATTTATCAAGAGTTAAGCATTCATCAACACAGCCAAGTTTTCCGTCGGTTTTATAATATTTTTCATAAGTTTTTTCCCGGCCTTTTTCAGAGATAACAAGTGTTTTAAAACCAAGATTTTTTGCTCCTCGACAAACATCAAGGGCAGAGTGAGAGCCAAGGGTGGCGATTGTTAGGTTGGAAAAATTATAAGATTTTAAAGTCTGCAAAATATTCATATATAATTTAAGAGATTCGGTAACGAAATTTTTTCGGAAAAAAATTCCGATTACCTCATCTGCTAAATTTTTATAAAAGCGAGGAGCAAGTATTTTTTGAAAATCGCCAGGGGCCCCGTGAGGTGTGGCGGTCAAAAAATACTGAGCCGAGCTTTTAGTCTAAAATTAAATTTAATTTAATATTTTTTATTGCTTGCTTAATTTCTCTGGCGATTCTTCGGCCTGTGCTCATTGGTTCATTATAAAGCAAATCCGAGTATGGTGAGCCTTCAATAAAAAGGTTAGTTCCGGCGACGATCCGCGCAGAAATTTCGATAACATAAAACTTTTGATCTGGTGTAATAATTGTTTCCAGGCAAAATGGTCCAAACAATCCCTGAGGGCTTATTAGTTCCTGGGATTTTTTGACAACTTTTTCTCCCATTTCATAAGCTTCGGGCAACATCGATTCCCTCAAGACCAGGGGGCTATTACCAACAACGACATAACTCGGGTCAACATCAAAAGGAATTCTTCCTAAAGCGTCAACGTTGGTTTCATAACGTCGATCCATACTTAAAATTTCCAACGTTTTTGTTAATGGAGAGTAAAAATAATGAATATAAAGAGGCACTCCAACAACATACTGTTGGATTACATATTGTTTATCTTTGAATAATTTTATTTTTTCTTCCAAATCCAGCTTATTATTCACGAGAAAATATCCCTTTCCTCCGGCTGCGCCAAATGATTTAATAATGACCGGAAATTCAACTTCATTAATATTTTTATATTCTTTAGGAGTATTTATTCCGGATTTTTTTAACCAATCACCCTGTTTAACCCGATCAAATTCAAAGTCGAGTACTTTCTTATTGCCGAAATATGGCAAGGTCATTTTTTTATTACCTTCCATACCAAGATAAGCAACAAAAGAACCATGAGGAATAACGATAGTATTTTTATCTTTTAATTTGTTTTCAATTTTTGGAAATTCAGAAAAAGCATCGACTCCGATAATTTCATCTATGAATGGAAATCTTTTGTAAAAATTAATCTGTTTGCTAAGGGCAATCACCAAAGTTCTAAATCCTTCGTCTTTAGCACCTTTTAATATTTGAAGCGCGGAATGGCTACCAAGAGTAGCGATCGTTTGAGGTTTTATCATCACAGAAAATATTTTACACCATTTTTAAAGATTTGTAATCCCGGCCCAAATTCCGGCAATACCTTACCGTCTCTTAAAGATTGCTCCTTGAGATATGGCCAATTAGGAAGTTGAGTAAAGAACATCGCTCGCTCAGGATGGGGCATTAGGCCAAAGATCCTTTTACTTTCATCGGTTATTCCAGCAATGTTTTCCAACGTACCTGTTGGGTTGATGTTTGAATATTTTAAAGCGACCAAATGTTTTTTATTTATTTTATCTAATATCTCTTTGTTAGCAAAGAATTTACCTTCACCGTGAGCAATGGGTAGGGTAATTTCTTTGATTCCGTTAAGCCAGGGAGTATCACTCTCAACTTTCAGGTCAAACCAACCGGTCGTGTATCGGGTTGATTCATTTGGAAGAAGGGCTGCTTGACGTTCACCGTATTTTTTATTAAGGGCCGGTACTAATCCCAAATTAACCAAAACTTGGAAACCATTACAAATTCCAATTACCAATCTGTCTTTTGTGACAAATTTTGAAATGTTTTCCCAAAGATGATTTCTTAGTTTTAGACCGTAAGCATTTCCGGATCCGGTATCGTCTCCATACGCAAATCCACCGGGAACGGCCATGATCTGGAAATCGTTTAACAGATTTTTGTTTTTGATAAAGTCATTAATATGAACTATTTGACCCTGACCTCCGGCCAGTTCAAAAGCGTACTTTGTTTCATCCTCACAATTTAGGCCGTATCCGGAAAGAACTAAAACTTTTGGCTTAATCATAGTTTTAAATTAAAAATTCTTAAACGTTGACTTATATGTTTTTTCTATTTTTTCGAGTGCTAAATCAACGACTGTTTTATTATCCAACCCTTTAATTATTAGCTGTTGATTATCTGTGACTTGACCGATTTGTTTAAATTGATTACCTTTCATAATATTTTCAAACTCTTTTTTATTTTTTGGATTAATAGTTACCAATATTCTACCCTGACTTTCAGAGAATAGGGCAAAGTCATTTCTGGAAATCGTTCCCGTCAATTTATTAAGAGAAATCTCAACTCCTAATTTTCCGGCTAAAGCCATTTTTGAAAGCGCAATCCCGATACCTCCTCGAGTAATACTGATCGCTGAACTGATAATTTCTTTCTTTGATGCTTGAAAGAATGATGAATATAATTTTTTATTTTTTAAACCGTTAACTTTGGGAATATAATTTCCAACTGATCTGTTCATGGCAAAATATTCAGACCCACCAAGTTCGTCTTTTGTTTCCCCAAGAATATATATTAAGTCACCAGGAAATTTTATATCGATGGAAATAGTTTTTAGAACATCCTCGATCAATCCCATCGATGAAATTAATAGTGTTGGCGGAACTGATATTTTTATTGAGTTGCCTTTTTCATCAAAACCCTTAAAATCATTAAACATACTGTCTTTTCCCGAAACGAAGGGAGCCTCGTAAATCTTGGCAAAATCATAACAAGCTTGGGCAGCTTTTTTTAGTTGATAAAGTCTTTGTGGATCGTTAGAGCTACACCAACAAAAATTATCAAGCAAGAACATCTTATCAACATCAACTCCGGTGGCCACTAAGTTTCTGATCGCCGTATCAATACTGGCCCCCGCCATTTGATAGCAATCAATCTCACTGTAAGAAGGGTAGAGTCCTTGAGATATGGCAACCGCATGAGAAGAATTGAAAATTGGTTTTATAACTGAAGTTTCGCCGTTGACTTTTCCTTTACCTTGTAATGGTTTTATGACCGAATTTGCCTGAACTTCATGATCGTATTGTTTAGAAATAAAATCAAAACCAGTGATATTTAATCTTTGCATCATCTTTAGTAAAACATCATTAAGATTTTTTTGTTGAGGAATAATCGGTTCTTTAAAAGTCGATTTTACCGGTATCGTTTTCATCGGTCTAATTGGTAAACCATCATGAAGAAACTTCATGTCAATATCCATAATAGTTTTTTTATGATATTTAACAATACATCGATTACTATCATTGAATTCTCCGATGATCGTAGCTTCAACATCACGACTGATCATCAGGTCCGAAAACTTTTTCCATTTATTTTTTGGGACGGCAAGGGTCATTCTTTCCTGAGATTCCGATATCCAAATTTTCCAAGGTTCAAGACCTGGATATTTTAAAGGAACTTTTTCCAAATTGACCAGACACCCGTTAGATTCTTTGGCCATTTCAGCGACCGAACAGGATATCCCACCGGCACCATTATCGGTGATACTGTTGTAAAGTTTTTGGTCACGGGCTTCCTTGACTATCGCGTCACTTAATTTTTTTTGAGTGATCGGGTCACCAATTTGAACGGCTCCGGCCGGACTTCCGGAAGTCAATGCTTCAGAAGAAAATGTAGCTCCATGAATTCCGTCCTGACCAACCCGTCCACCGACAACAACGATATAGTCTCCAGATTTGGCTTTTTTTATCATTGACGATTTTACCGGAAGTAACCCCATGGTTCCCACAAAAACCAAAGGCTTGCCTTGATATTTATTATCAAAATATACAAATCCTTGTGGAGTCGGGATACCGGAACAGTTACCTCCAGAATTAACACCGGCCACTACTCCGTCCACTATCCGTCTGGGGGAGAGTAAAGGCTGTTTTTTTTCCTTGTCACGGAAAAGGGGCGAAGATAAATTTGGATCGGCAAAACAAAATCCATAATAATTAAGAATTGGTTTAGCACCCATATCAAATCCGATCGCGTCCCGGTTAACACCGACGATTCCGGTGATCGCTCCACCAAAGGGATCAAGGGCGGATGGACTATTGTGGGTTTCGACTTTATGAGAAATAATATAATCTTTGTCAAATCTAAAGGCTCCGGAATTATCGGTAAAAACGGAAGTGCAAAGATCTCTTTTGCCTTTTTTATTTCTAATCTCGACCGTAGCTTTTTTTATATAGTTATCAAACAATCCGTTTTTTATTTCATCGATCGGGTCGGCAAAAATTGTATGATGACAGTGTTCCGACCAAGTTTGGGCGATCGACTCCAATTCAATATCGGTTGGATTTCTGCCTAATTTATCAAAATATTTTTTTATCGCTTTCATGTAAGAAAGGTCAAGAGCGAGAGGGCCGCGACTCGATCCGTCTTTATTTTTTATTCCTGATTTGCCGATTTTTGTTAGCTCTTCATCAGAAATATTTAGATCGACAATATCTACCTGATTTGCCGAAGTTAAACTTACCTGTGGAGCAATTTTATCCATTCCCTTATCTTTTAAGTAGTCTTTTTGACTTTTGAAATGAACTCTTTGGATCAAGGGATTTATCAATCCCTGACTGATCTTTAAAATATCTTTTTCATCAAGTTTACCGTTGATTAATAAAAGTTGAGAAGAGAAAACCCCTTCATCGCCAATAAATTTTATTTTTAATTGGTCTTTTATAATTTCTTTTACGGTATTAGCAACGTTATCAGTGACTCCGGGTAAATAACCGGTTTCTACGCCCCAAGAAAATTGCTTAACCAAAGTTGGTTGATTTATTTTGGAATCTTGATAAACAGGATTTGTTAGAGATGAGGCGATTTGTTTGAGCTGGCTTTGGTTTAGGTCCTTTTTGATAGTATAAACATCAACAAAAAATACTTCGTCGACATTTTTATTTATGTGATGAAGTTGATTTTTTTTCAATTTGGCGCGAGTATCGGGTATTCTTGAAATTATTTCTATGCGATTAATTTTCATGGATTATAAATTTTTATTATACAGAAATATTTATTTATTTTTTTCTTCTATTACATCGCTTACTTCATCCATTATTTCAGCCGCAAGTCGTCGCGGCATATATTCTTTTTCTACAAAAAACTTTTCATCACCTTTTCGTATTCTATAAACCACTCCTCCACGAACAAAATTACTAAATTCGGCCATACCAATAGCTACCAAAAAATCTTCAAATGATTTGAAATGATCATGTGTACTTCGCGACTGATCATGAAATATTTTTTCTGCAGCAATCCTGATTGATTGAATGTTCATAACATCACTAACAAATCTTAACACTTCACTTCTTAAAGGATCAGCGCCTTCAGATTTGGTTTTAAGGCCAACATTAGTAAAATGATGCGTATCCTCAACAGAGGTGGCTTTGCTAGTTGTTTCATGTTTAACAATAAAATCGTTCCATTCAGTTAAAACAGAATCTTGGTGTTTTGAAAATAATTCTTCAACAAATGTTTTAAAACCAATTGCGCCAATAGCTCCATTTTTTTCTGTAACATACGAAGCGATATTTTTACAGACAGATCTTAGTAATAGGTTTTCTTCTGGTCCATCATCAACTAACTGGATATTTGAATGTCTTTCTCTTAAATTTTCTAACATCTGTCTTTCCTGAGGAGACGCTTTTGAAATACTAACAACTATTGGATTATCTTGGGCTTCCTTTAAAATTTCATCGGCACCTCTTTTAACAAAGTTTGTTGGAGTATAGTTAACTTTTGGCAACAATCCAATTTTTTCTCGAATGTCTTTAGGAGGAAATGAAAAATCTTTTAAACCAATAAAATGAAAACCACTTTCCAAAAACAATATCTCTTTTTTGTGCGGTTGGCCTAATTTTAAAATTTTTACTTTTTCAGCTGACATATGGGCGTTATTTTAACATATTAATTATCGATAAATCAACACTTTTAAGTGATTTGACAATCAAATCAGCTTTTGAGAAGTTGTGATGTTTGGTAAATTTGTTGGGGACGGCGATGACTTTCATTCCGGCACTTTTTCCTGCGGAAACACCTGATTCCGAATCTTCCAATACCAGACATTCGGTTGGTTTTAAACTTAACCTTTCTGCGACTTTTAAATAAACATCAGGAGCGGGTTTCCCATTTACAACATCTTCGGAAGTTACAAAAACATCAAAATATGACAATATTTTTAACTTAGGAAAAATTACATTTATATCTTCTAAAAGAGACACTGTCCCTACAGCAATTTTGAAATTATTTTGTTTCAGCAATTTTAGAAGTTTACCTAACCCGGCCATTGGCTTTACAACTTCCAACTTTAATAATTTTTGATAATATTGTTGTCGTTTTTGTTTTAAAATATTTAGTTCTTCTTCAATTTGATATTGGACTTTTAGCTCTGCACAGTTGCCGGTTTTTCCAACGGAGTGAACGAGTCCATTGGTATTATAAATCGGTTTTTTGCCGTATTCTCTCAGAAGTAATTCAAAACCTTTTGACTGGATCGGTTCGGTATTCACCATCAATCCATCCATATCGAAGATAACCGCCTTAATCATATTTATCACCAAATATTAATCCGTTTTTGCCGATGTCTTTGCGGTATTGCATCCCTTTAAAATAAACAGCTTTTTTTCCAATATATTGATAAGCCTTTTTTATAGTTTCTTCCAGGGTACTTCCGGTGGCGGCAACCGATAAAACCCGACCGCCATTGGTGATGGTTTTTTTATCAACTTCCTTAGTACCGGCTTGAAAAATCTGGACATTATTATCTTTTATTTTTTCGATTCCGTGAATTTGGTCTCCTTTTTTATACTCTCCCGGATAACCGGCCGAGGCGAGAACTACACCAACGGAAAAGCCCTTTTTGAAAACTAATTCTTTATTTTTTAATTTATTTTTTTGTTGGGCAAGTAATATTTCAACCAAATCCGATTCAAGTTGTGTCATTAATGGTTGGGTTTCCGGATCACCAAAACGGCAGTTATATTCTAAAACTTTTGGTCCTTCGCGGGTTAAGATAAGCCCAGGATAGAGAATACCTTGATAGATGCATCCTTCTTTTACCATTGCTTTGATGGTTGGGGCAACTATTTCTTTTTCGATCTGTTTGATCAGTTTTTTATCTAAGAAAGGCACTGGGGTATAGGCACCCATTCCGCCAGTGTTTGGTCCCTGATTATTTTCGACTAATCTCTTATGATCTTGTGAAGGGAGAAAAGAAAGAAAATCTTTTCCATCAGTGATTACCATGAATGAAATTTCTTGACCATAAAGACATTCTTCAATAATTATTTTATTTCCTGATTCGCCGAATATTTTATCGACCATTAATTGTTTTAAAAAACTCTCCGCTTCTTTTCTGTTTTTACAAATCGAGACACCTTTACCTAAAGATAGACCATCGGCTTTTATAACCTGAGGATATTTTGCATGTTGTAGATACTTCTTGGCTTCATCAAATTTGTTAAAGGTAAAATATTTTGCTGTCGGGATTTTGTATTTCTTCATTAACTCTTTGGCAAAAGTCTTTGACCCTTCTATCTGACTGGCTTTTTTGGAAGGACCAAAGATTTTGAGTTTTTCTTTTTTAAATTCATCAACGATCCCCAAGACCAAAGGTGTTTCCGGGCCGACGACCGTTAGATCTATTTTTTTATCTTTGGCAAATTTTAAAAGTTTATCAATATCCGTGACAGCAATACTAATATTTTCACCAATTTGTTTTGTTCCGGGATTGCCGGGGGCAAAATAAATTTTATCCACTAAGGGAGATTGTTTAATTTTCCAACCCAGTGCGTGTTCGCGACCGCCCGAACCAATGATTAATATTTTCATAAATTTTTAATTACAAAGTTTAATTAACGCTTCAACATAAATTTTATTTTCTTTTTTCTTTAGTCTTGTGTAAAGACTTTCAATAGTGTCATTCGGTAATATTTTTTCAAAACATCGCCCAAGTACTTTACCAAAATCAAACTCATCTGATAGAAAATGAACTGTCGAGCCGGCATAGGTAGACTTTTTATCTAGAAAGTTTTGGATAGCGATATTAGTTAATTTGCCCCGATTCCAAAGTCCGAATGTATCGTCGGGATTTTTAACAACACCATCAATCGTATCAGGAATAAGACCAGGATGAAGATTAAGAATCTTATTTTTAAACATATCGATTAGCGATTGAGGAATGATTAATTTCCATCCAGCCAAAATAATCAAATCAATTTGATGAGTTTTCAATACTTTTGCTAAATCGTCTTTTTTATCAATAACCAAAGTGGAAATATTAGCTTTTTTTGCTCTTTGTAAACCATAGGTATTTTCCGAGCTACTTACGACCAAAACTATTTGGGCGGAGATTATTCCATTTTTAATAGCGTCGATAATTGCCTGCAAATTGGTACCGGTTCCGGCATCAGAAATTAAAACAGCCAATTTTTTCATAAATATTAATTAATGTTTTCGAAAACATCTTTCCTGAATCCACCCTCAACAGGCATCGGGTATTTTCCATCAAAACATGAGGTACAAAGTTTATTAGGTTTAATCCTTGAAGCTTTTCGTAAACCGTCTAAGCTCAAATATGCAAGCGAATCAGCGCCAATAAATTTTTTTATTTCCTTAATTGTCATATGAGAGGCAATTAGTTTATTTTTATCCGGAGTATCAATTCCGAAATAACAGGGATCGGTTACCGGCGGAGAACAAACGCGAATGTGAACTTTTTTAGCACCGCAACTTTTAAGCATTTTAACTATTTTTTTCATCGTTGTTCCACGAACGATTGAATCGTCGACAATAATGATTCTTTTGCCTTTGACTATTTCTTTTAATGGGTTAAATTTTATTCTCACCCCCATTTCGCGAATATGTTGTTCAGGCTGAATAAAAGTCCGGCCAATGTACCTATTTTTAATAAGAACTTCCCCGTATGGAATCCCGGAAGCTTTTGAATAACCAATAGCGGCCGATGTTCCCGAATCGGGAACGGCGACAACCATATCCGCGCCAATTGGAGATTCGTGAGCTAATATTTCTCCCGACCTTTGTCTGACCTGGTGTACTAATTGTTTGTCAAAAATACTATCAGGACGAGCTAAATATACAAACTCAAAAAGACAAAATCTTTTTTTAGAGGAGGGAATCTTTCCTACGACCCGTAAACCTTTTTCGTCAATAACGATTATTTCACCCGGCGCAATTTCTCGGATAAATTTAGCTCCAACCGTGTCCAGTGCACAAGTTTCCGAACAAACGATATAGGAACCATTTAATCGACCCAATACTAACGGTCGAAAACCAAAGGTATCTCGGAAAGCAATTAATTTATTTTTTGTTAATGCAACCATACTGAAGGCCCCCCGGAATTTATTAAATGAAGTAAGAATCTTTTCTTCCCAATTTTTGCCCTGCGAATTTTTTATTACCCAACCCATAATTTCAGTATCGGAAGTTGAAGATAATTTAACTTCGGGTGGTAGTTCCTTTGCCAAACTCATTGCATTAATGATATTTCCGTTATGGGCCAATGCAAAAGATTCGTCTTTTAAATCTAAAACAACCGGCTGGACATTACAAAGTTTATTACCCCCGGTTGTAGAGTAACGTGTATGTCCGATAGCGGCGAAACCCTTAAGAGAATTTATTTTTTCTTCATCAAAAACAGAAGAAACAAGCCCTAATCCTTTAACACTTTTCAGATTTTTACCATCGGTGATTGTAATACCCGCACCTTCTTGACCTCGATGTTGAAGACTATATAAACCAAAAAAGCTGATCCTGGAAACATCTTCACCGCGGCCGTAAATTCCAAAAATTCCACATTTATCTCTAAGGGGATTATTTGAAGGCTTTAAAAAAACCCGCTCTGGGCGGGTGCTTTTTTTAGCTGAGAAAGAATCATTTCTCATTAGAGTGAAATTATACGAAAACCAAATTGTTTTTGCAAGACGTAATTAATAATACATTTCCTGCCAGTGGGCGTCGACTTCGATATTTAGATCAAGAAAAACTTTTTTATTAATGGCCAAGGCAATTTCTTTACGGGCGTAACTGCCAATTTCTTTAATCTTTCTTCCGTCTTTTCCAATAAGCATTCCTTTATAACGATCATTAGTTGTTAAAATCCTTGCTTTTATATATGTCATGCCGTTTTTTCTCTCCATTACTTGATCAACAATAACGGTGGTTGTATAGGGGATTTCTTCTCCCATCATCAAAAATATTTTTTCCCTAATCAACTCTCCAAGAAAAATTTTGCTGTCCAAATTTAAGATAGGGTAGACCAAATCGGGTGGTAACTTTTCGGAATCAATATTTGCTTCAGGTAAATATTCAAAAATTTTATCAAGCAACGGCTTAACATGCATATTATTAATGGCCGATATTTGAAAAACATCCTTAAACTCTTCTTCCAAAAATTTATATTGAGGTAGAAAAGATTTTCCAGGATCATCAATCTTATTGATAACCAATATCTTAGGTCGATTAATCTTTCGGACTAGTCCAAGTACTTTACTTTCCTCAAAATCACGTTTTCTGGTCGAGTCAACCATGTAAATAACCAGGTCAACACTTTCGTTTAAGATCTGCAAAGTTTTTTCGTTGATCCTTTTTGAAAGAAAGTCCTTGGCTTTTCCCACAATTCCCGGTGTATCAACAAAGATAATCTTTCCCCGCTCCTCTTCGTATAGGGCTCTTATGGAAAATCTGGTCGTTTGTGGTTTTGGAGAAGTGATGGCCACTTTTTGTCCAATGACATTATTGACGAATGTTGATTTGCCAACATTAGCACGCCCGACCAATAAGACTTTACCGATTTTTATCATGTTATAATTTTAACAGAATATGGCGGGAATATCAGATAAAGACATAATTAGAAAGATTCGAGATGGGGAGATTGATAGTTATTCTCATATCGTCAAAAAATATACTACTTCGATCTATCGATACATCAAAGCAAAATTATTTGACAAAGAAGAGGTTGATGATTTAGTCCAAAACGTTTTTATTTCATTCTATAAGGCAATTGAAAAATTTGATGTGAAAAGGCCAGTTAAACCCTATTTATTTCAAATTGTTCAAAACGAACTCAAAATGTATTATAGATCAAAAAAGCCAACGGTCCAATTAAGTGAGGATATTTATCTTATCCACGATCGTAAGATAGATATTATTGACGATAGTTATTTGAATTATTTGAGTATAGATGAGAGAAAAATTTTTTCACATTTGAAGAAAGGATATTCCTATAAAGAAATTTCAAAACTAATCAAAAAACCCATAAATACGATAAAATCAATTGTAAGAAGAGGAAGATTAAAATTAAAAAAGACAATATGAAAAAACTTGAAGATAAAATCATTAAGAAAATTTATAGGATTGAAACAAAAAAAACTATCGGGCAAATCATCAGCGAGGTGTTCTTGATCGTACTTATTGTTTTTTCTTCAATGTTTATTTTTTCAGTTATAGTAGAAATTCTTAATGAACAGGCTTCTTTTGATTTGTTTGATTTTTTAAGAGATGATTTTGAAACAATTAAATATTACTTTTTAAATAATTCGTTATTATTCATTCAGGAATTACCACTTCCATTGATTTATATTTTAATAGGACTATTATTACTATTAATTTGGTTGGTTTATCTCTTAATTAAGAATTTTAATAAAATTAAAAATAAATTAATTTCAATTTATAAATTTTGGTTTAAATAATTGTGTTAAAAAAATATTCCCCAATTTTTCTGGTAATACTCTTCGCAGTTATTATTTTTACTTATTTACAAAAAAATAATCCGGCGATAAACAAATTATTAGGTTCAAAAAATGGAGAAAAAACAAAATCTGACGAAATTGTTATTCAGCCAACTAATAATATAAAAAAAACAATTGGTCAATCCGAAAAAATTTTTTTACAAGTTGACGAACCAAAAAACAATATTACAGTAAATAATCCAATAGTAAATATAAGTGGTAAAACAACTTCCAATGCTTATATTTTTATTAATGAACAGGAATTGAAAGCTGATGGAAATGGTAGCTTTTCGTCAGCAACAACTTTGGAAGAAGGAGAGAATTATATTCTTATAGTTTCTTCTGACGAATTAGGAAACAGCGTTGAAAAAGACATATTGGTTAATTTAGAGACAAAACAATAAATGCAACCTTTCAAGTAAAAACTGCATATATAGGGTAGAGAATATTAAAAATTAACATAAACGAATATGAAAAAAATATCATTAAGTATTATTATTTTTGTCTCGTATTTAGCAATTACTCCTTCGGTGTTAGCTCGAACTCCATTAAGAGAAAAAGTTATAAATACGATTAGAGAAACAGTTGAAGAAGGTAAAAAAGAGGGATCGAATCCTGCCTTTATAAGACAAGAAGTTAGAGAAAACATAAAAGAAGATAAAAAGGAAAATAAAATTAGCTTACTTGATAAAGTAAAAGATTTTATGAAAAAAAATCTTCGATTTGAGGCAAGGGTAAGAGGGGCTGTCACTATCGTTAGTTCTAATAATTTTTCTTTAACAGGAGAAGATGGAACGTTTCAAGTTAATGTCACCGATCAAACTAAGTTGTTGAGAAAATTTGGAGGTAAAAGCGCTTTAAGTGAATATTCGGTAGGAGACGAAGTTGTGGTATTCGGCAAATTTACCGATAGCACCAAGTTGATTATCGATGCAAAAACCATTAGAAACAATTCTATTCAAAAAAGATTTGGAGCTTTCTTTGGAAAAGTAACTGTTAAAAATAGTGATAATTTTGTAATGGAAACCTTGGAAAGAGGTACGCAAACAGTTTATTTTGGAACCGCTAAAATCGTTGATAGAAAAGAAACGAGCATTTCTTATGGTGATATTAAAGTCGGAGATAGGATTAGGGTTAAGGGAGTTTGGGATAAAACATTAAATAAGATCAATGAAGTAATTCAAATAAAAGACTTTTCAATCCCAGTTGTTGTCCCAACTCAAGCCGCCCAGAATTGAATTATTTAGTTTTGACCATTTGAAAAGACTAAAGCTGGAATGTCCGCGTATCTTTAAAAATTTTACTTCAGGGAGATCTACTACGCCGGCTTTTAACCAGATTTGAGCAACTAAACTACCGCAATAAACAGCCTTAACGGTTTTTTTAAGTTTCTTTGTTAAAAAGGCTAGTTTTGTTTTTGATTTTATCGGATCAAAATTAATCGCATAAAATTTTTTGATCAGTGGGATCATCGAAAAAGAATAAACAACAGGTTGATCGTCTACCATACCCGAATTACTTATTTCCTTGGCGATAAGACCAGCTTTTTTTATAATCTCGTGATCATTTATGGGAGGTGGACCAAAAAATATTTTACTGTAATCCCCATTTTTGAAGAGTTCAATATACTCAATTGCGGTGATAATCCTTAATCCCGATTTATCCGATTGGTTGTTAGTTAGTGGCCCGATTCCCAGCCCAATTGGCGGCGGGGCGGCATTAAGTAGTAAGGCATCGCACAAATTAAGATTAGCTTCGTCTTGATGGGGGATGATTGCGATATGATCAATATAGTCTTTTTCCCGAACGAAATAAACCGCCCAACCGGGTTTAACTTTAATATCCTTCGCCTTTTCTTTTAGATCGTCCCAAGACAAAAAATGAGTTGTTGATAGATCATCAAAGGAAATTTTTTGTACTTTATTTAAAAATGCTTCAAGCTTGTCATGAATAGAGGCGATAGACATAGTGTTTGATTACAAAGCATTATTATACAGTTGTTTTTAAAAATATATAATATTAGTATATTTATACTATTACGAATACAGTATTAGTAGTATTATGAACAAAAGTAACAAATTTAATGTTTTAACTGCCGAAGAAAAAGAGGTCATAGAAAATAAAAAAACAGAAGCTCCGTTTATTGGTGAATATGACTCATTGTTTGAGAGAGGTACTTATATTTGTCGACGATGTAATACGCCCTTATATCGATCGGAAGCTAAATTTCGTTCAGGTTGTGGTTGGCCAAGCTTTGATGAAGAAATAAAAGGGGCAGTGAAAAAAATTCCTGATAAGGATGGAGAGAGAGTAGAAATTGTTTGTAATAATTGTGGGGGTCACTTGGGACATGTATTTATCGGGGAACAGTACACGGAAAAAAATACCAGACATTGTGTTAATTCAATTTCATTACAATTTATTGCAGGTAAAATAGCCTAGAAATTTGACGAAATAATTGTCTTATATTGTGATATAATGTGATTCATTAATCCACCGATTTTTGATGGTGGTTTTTTTTATACTATGGAAATTCGAAACGTTGTTATTATTGCCCACGTTGATCACGGTAAAACTACGCTTGTGGACGCCATTCTTAAACAAACCCATACATTCCGTGATAACCAGAAAGAAATGGGCGAAACCTTGATTATGGATTCTAATGACCTTGAAAGGGAAAAAGGAATCACGATCTTAGCCAAAAATACAGCGGTTTTTTATAAAGATACAAAAATTAACATAGTTGATACTCCAGGTCATGCTGACTTTGGTGGTGAGGTTGAACGAGTTATTAATATGGCCAGTGGCGCCATCTTATTGGTCGACGCAGCCGAAGGGCCTCTTCCTCAAACAAAGTTTGTCTTGAAAAAAGCCATTGAAGCAAAATTGAAATTAATTTTGATCATTAATAAGATCGATAAAAAAGATGCTAGACCTAAAGAAGTTTTGGCCCAAGTAGAAGATCTTATTTTAGAGTTGGCTCTTGATGAATCGTTCCTTCACTTTAAGACTTTATATGCGGTTGGTCGGGACGGGAAAGCCTTTTATGAGCTTCCGGAAAAATATGACGGTAACAGTAAAGATAATTTAGTACCTCTTTTTGATACGATCGTCAAAGAAATAGAGAATAGTGCCACGGAAGAAGATAAGCCTTTTCAAATGCTGATCTCAACTTTGGACTATGACAATTATGTTGGACGACTTTGTATTGGAGAAGTTTCTCAAGGAATTTTGAAAAAAGACCAGCCGATCGTTCTTGTTCAAGATGATAAGATTATTGGTCAATATAAGGCTCAGAAACTATTCACTTTTGAAGGACTACAAAAAAAAGAAGTCAGCTGGGTAACTAGTGGAGACATTGTTGCGATTGCCGGAATTCCTCAATTAAATATTGGCCAAACTATCTGTGACCCGTCAAGTCCGATCAGTCTTCCATCGATCAAGGTAGAAGACCCAACGATCAAAATTACCATTGGGCCAAATACCAGTCCGCTGTCGGGTCGAGAAGGAAAATATTCCACTTCAAGGCAGATCAAAGAAAGGCTTGACAAAGAAAAGCAAACAAATTTAGGCCTTAAAATTGAACCAGATCCAGAAGGCGTCAATTACGTAGTTTATGGTAGGGGAGAATTACACCTGGCTATTTTAATTGAAACGATGAGAAGAGAAGGATATGAAATGCAAGTTTCAAAACCCCAGGTTATTTACAAAAAAATAGATGGGGTGGTCCAGGAACCTTTTGAAGAGGTAACGATCGATGTTGACAAAGACTATATGGGCATGGTGACGGAAGAGTTTGGAAAAAGGAAGGGAGAAATGGTCGACATGGTTACAACAGGGAATAACACAAGATTGATCTATAAAATTTCAGACTATAATTTACTCGGTGTCAGAAGTTCGCTTTTGACAAAGACCAGAGGAACGGCAGTTTTAAGTACCTACTTTTTAGGATATTTACCAAAAGGACAAAAGATGGAATCGTCAAGAAACGGTGCTTTGGTTGCAACAAAAGCTGGAATTACAGTAACTTATGGACTGGTCAAAAGTCAAAGTAGGGGAACTCTCTTTATTGGAGTTGGAGTACAGGTTTACGAAGGAATGGTCGTTGGTCTGGCATCCCGAGATATGGATGTTGAAGTTAATATAACCAAGGAAAAACAATTAACAAATAACCGTTCGGCTGGAGAAGGAGTATCCGAAGCATTAGTTCCGGCAACACCTTTATCTCTTGAGCAAGCACTTGATTTTATAAATGATGATGAGATGTTGGAAGTCACTCCTCTAAATATCAGAATTAGAAAAACATTCCTTTCCCAATCTCAAAGAAGAGTTGAAGGCCGTCGCGCTGATAGCATTCAGGAATAATTCTTTAATCTAAAAATCTAATTGTTGAAACAATATCTTTGAACTCTTTATAAGAAATGTTATCTAGCGAGTCGGTACTTTCATTAATCAAACCTCCGATTATATAATTAACCTTTCCTTCATAGAGATAAAGATAATATTTTGCCCCCTCAATTGCCTCAAATGGTTTTTTATTTACAAATACTTTTATTTTTTTATTATCTATATAAATATCCGACAATCTTTCATAAGTGAGAAATTGATCCATATTTGGAGCTGGCGGACTTATTGTTACTACTTTCTTCTCACCGATAAACATATTTTTTAGTTCGCTTATTTTTTCTTTGGTTTCTTGACTAGATTGGCCCTTAATTATGTTGATATAGTTATCAACTCCATGAGGGGTTTTAACTAATCTCTTTTCAAAGGATATCCCTGGATCACTCAGCTTATTGTAATAATAAGTATCCGGATAGTCTAAATAGTAATCGTAACTATCGCTCATATATCTTAACCAGCCTTGTTTATTAGGGGATGGAATTTTATTATTGGGTATTAGAGTTGGTGAAGGAATAAGAGTTGATCGATTATCCAATAAAGAACTGTCAAGTTTTTTTTGCGAATCCAATCCGAGGTTGAATGACAAAGTAGGAAGCGAGAGAAATAAAATTATTGCCAATATCTTAGAAAAAGCCGTTTCCTTAACAAAAAATTTTGCAAGCTTCATTATTTTATGATAGCAGAAAACAAATAATTCTTGTTACAAAAAAAACACTACCCTTCATAATAAATTTTCATCTACTATTTCCGGATAGTGTTAATTTAGTGAATTAATAGCTTCTTCGATCATCTCGAAATCCGCCACCTCCTCCACCTCTATTAAAACCGCCTCCACCTGGTCGCCTCTCTTCTCGAGGTCGAGCAACGTTAACGACGATTTTTCTTCCTTCAACTTCTTTTTCATGCATCTGTTGAGTAGCAGCAGCGGCTGCTTCTTCAGTTGCAAATGTGACGAAACCGAAACCTTTTGATCGTCCAGACATTCTATCTGTGATGATGACGGCTTCAGTAACTTCTCCAAATTGAGCAAATAATTCTTTTAAAGAATCATTAGTCATTGTCCAAGGAAGATTTCCTACGTACAATTTTTTAGTATCCATTTATGTTTTTCACCTCCTTTTGATTAAATATGAATGTTATCCAGAAGTTTACAAACTGAATTGTTTTCCAAGTGCAGTTTTTCTACCATACTGAATTAACTTTAATAAGTATATCATAAATAACCTTTTTTACCATGTCAAATGGATTTTTACATTTTTATTAACATTATTTTTTTCAGCCGGTTTTCAGTAAAAAGATTATAATAACTTCATGAGAATCTTAGTAGTCGAAGATGAACATCGAATTGCCAATTCAATTAAAAAGGGATTGGAACAGGAAAGATATGCAGTGGACGTTACTTACACCGGTCCGGATGGATATGATCTTGCTTCAACGGAAGATTATGACGGAATTATTCTTGACATCATGCTTCCGGAAATGGACGGAATTGAAATATGCCGGCAACTAAGAAAAAATAAAATTCATATTCCTATTTTAATGCTAACGGCTAAGGGTCAGACAGAAGATAAAGTTAAAGGATTGGATGCTGGTGCCGATGATTACATGACAAAGCCATTTTCTTTTGATGAATTGTTAGCAAGGATCAGAGCTTTGACCAGAAGAAAAGGGACCGTAATAAATACGAGTTTATTTGTAGAAGATCTAAGTCTAGATAAAAAACAATATTTAGTTAAAAGAGGAAGTAAAGAAATAAAACTTTCCAGTAAAGAATTTTCTTTATTGGAATATCTAATTACTAATAAAAATACCATTGTTACTAAAGATCAAATCATTGCTCACATTTGGGATTATGATGCGGATATACTTCCAAATACAATTGAGGTATATATAAAAAACTTGAGAAATAAAATTGATAAACCCTTCAACAACAAAAAACCTCTTATAAATACGGTAAGAGGATTTGGATATAAAATAGGGAATTAAAACATATGTTCAACTCTGCTCGAATAAAATTGACCGCTTGGTACCTTTTGATCATCATGGTCATAAGCATTTCTTTTAGTTTGGTGATCTATCAGGGTTTGATGAGCGAGGTCCGAAGATTTTCAAAAATGCAAAAATTGAGAATCGAAAGAATTCTTCCACCGGACCCCATAGAGCTGTTTTCTGCCGACGACGATTTGATCTCGGAAATACAGCAAAGAGTGATAATTGAATTAGGAATCATTAATGTTTTTATTTTTATAACATCAGGAGCACTAGGATATTTTTTGGCGGGCAAAACCTTACGTCCTATTCAAGAAATGCTAGAAGAACAAAATCGATTTATCAGCGATGCGTCACACGAATTGAGAACACCGTTAACTGCTTTAAAAAGTTCGTTTGAGGTTGATCTAAGAGATAAAAACCTAACTGTGGATAACGCAAAAAAAACAATGAAAGCCAGTGTTGAAGATGTTAATAATTTACAAAAGCTTTCTGACTCTCTTTTACAGTTATCACAATATGAAAAACCACGTCAAAATGATAATTTCCAAACCGTTTCCTTAAAACAAATTATCAGTGAGTCGATAAAAAAAATTGAACCGTTAGCAAAAAACAAAAATATCCTAATAAAAAATAGTCCGTTTAATATTAATATTTACGGCAGTAAATATGGGTTGATCGACCTCTTTGTTATGTTATTAGATAACGCAATCAAATATAGTAAGGAAAGATCATCTATAAATATAGTTACAAAAAAAGTAGATCGTTCTGTTTTGGTTTCAATTGAAGACCAAGGGGTTGGGATTGATAAAAAAGATATTCCTCATCTTTTTGATAGGTTTTATCGATCCGATAAAGCCCGTTCGAAAAAAGAAGTTAGTGGTTATGGTTTAGGTTTATCGATTGCTAAAAAAATAGTCGACCAACATAAGGGATTTATAAAAATAGAAAGCAAATTGAAAAAAGGAACAACAGTGGTAGTTGGCTTACCTATTTACAGTTAAATTTCAGTATCGATTTGTATTATTCGAACAATAATTTATGAATAAAATAAAAAATTGGTTTCTGAAAATATCTTTAATAAAAAAAATTATTTTAATTGTTGTAATTTTAGCGGTTGGATACTTTGTTGTTTCAAAATTATTCTTGAATCAAACAGGTAAAGTTACGTATCAAACAGAGAAAGTTGCTAAAGGAAATTTAATTGTTACAGTTACAGGATCAGGGATAGTCGCATCAACTAATAGTAGTAATATAACAACAGAGGCAACTGGAGTAGTTACGAAAATTTATGTCAAAGACGGAGATGTTGTTAAGACTGGTGATAAAATTGCCGAACTTGAGCTAGATTTAGAAGGACAACAAAAATCTTCTCAAGCTTGGGCTTCGTATCAATCGGCTAAGAATTCACTCCAAACCGCCAAAGATAATCTTTTTTCGACTCAGGCAGACCTATTTACTAAGTGGCAAAGCTACTATGATTTATCTACAAGTTCAAAATATGAGAATAGTGATAAGACACCCAATACTCCTGAAAGGCAGTCACAAACTGAATTCAGAATTTCTGAAGATAACTGGTTATCATCTGAAGCAAAATATAAAGCCCAACAGAAGGCGATTGAACAATCTCAATCATCTCTTAATTCAGCTTGGTATTCGTATCAACAAGCCTCTCCGATTATTTATGCACCAATTTCAGGAACGGTTTCAGGGTTATCATTACAGATTGGTTCAGTTATAAATTCTCAATCAAGTAGCAATACTTCTGCAACAACTAATAAAATTGCAAATATAAAAACTGATGCACTCCCTACTTTATCAATTAATTTAACTGAAATTGACGTTCCCAAAATAAAGATCGGCGATAAAGCAACGATTACTTTTGATGCTTTTTCTGAGAAAACTTTTACCGGAAAAGTTATTTCTATTGATATGGTTGGCTCAGTTTCATCTGGAGTAACAAATTATCCAACGGTCATATTGCTTGATACAAAATCAAATACAATATTGCCTAATATGGGAATTTCAGCGAACATAATTACCAACACAAAAGACGATGTATTATTAATATCTTCATCAGCGGTAAAAAGCGATGATAGTGGAAATAATTATGTCCAGATTTTAAAAAACGGAAAACCGGTTAATCAAAATATTGAAATTGGTTTATCATCAGATATTCAAACAGAAATTACTTCCGGACTTCAAGAGGGAGATGTAGTGATTACCACAACTTCAACCGCAACTACAACAAAATCTTCAACTAATACTCAATCGGTCTTTGGTGGTTTAAACAGTGGGAGAAGACCTAATTGACAATATGATAAAAGTATCAAAACTTTCAAAGATTTATAAAATTGGAGAAGTTGAAACAGTTGCTCTAGATAATGTTTCTTTTGAAATAAAAAAGGGAGAATTTGTAGCGATTATGGGGCCATCAGGATCGGGTAAATCAACATTAATGCATATTTTAGGTGCTCTTGATTTGCCAACAAGCGGTCAATATATCTTGGACGGAGAAAATGTATCAAAATTAGATGAAGACCAATTAGCCGATATAAGGAATAGAAAAATTGGCTTTGTTTTTCAGTCATACAATCTTTTACCGAGAACAACAACGATGCAAAATGTCATGCTTCCGATGAGCTATGCAGGAATAGTAAAAATAAAAAAACAAGAAATCGCTAAAAAATATCTGGAAATGGTTGGTTTAGGTAATCGGCTTGAACATACAACTAATCAACTTTCAGGCGGTCAACAACAGAGGGTTGCAATTGCTCGAGCGCTTGTAATGAATCCTGCAATTTTACTGGCAGATGAGCCGACTGGAAATATTGCTAGCGCCCAAGCTGAAGAAATTATGAATATATTTAAAGATTTAAACAAGCAGGGGCACACAATAGTAATGATTACCCATGAGCCTGATATAGCCAATCATGCAAAAAGGATTATACATATTAGAGATGGGAAGGTAGAAAAAGATGAAAAAGTTAAACACTAAATATGCAGGACCTATTTGAAACTATTCTTGAAGGCCTTCGAACTTTAACTCTTAATAAAATGAGGACGGGACTGGCAATCCTCGGAATAGTTATTGGTATTGGCAGCGTCATCACACTCATTTCTTTAGGACAGGGAAGTCAAAAGTCGATAGAGGATCAGATTCAATCGCTTGGAAGCAACCTATTAACCGTTAGTCCTTCACGGCAAAGCAGTGGAGGAATTATGGGGGCACAAGGAGGGAACACTAGTTTAATCTTGGCTGATGCAAAAGCTATTGAAGAAAAACTTTCCTCGACTTTAGTAAGTAAAGTATCTCCTGAATATTCAAGTCGTTCACAGGTGATAGCTGGTCGGAACAATACTAATGTCTCAATTGTTGGCGTTTACCCACAATATGCTGAAATAAAAAAAATAACAATGGAAAACGGAGTGTTTATTACAAATAGAGACAATGTTTCAATGGGTAAAGTAGCTGTTTTAGGACCAACAACGGCAACAGATTTATTCGGAGAAACTAATCCTATTGGAAAAACAATTAAAATTGGAAGTCAAACATTAAAAATTATTGGAGTAACAGTTTCAAAAGGCGGATCAGGTTTTAATAATCCTGATGATATGATCTATGTTCCTTTAACTACCGCTCAAAAACAAATCTTTGGAAAAACTAATTTAACAAGTATTTCAGTTGAGGCAAAATCTAAAGAAGTAATGGTGCAAGCTCAAGATGAAATCGGATATTTATTACTTAATCAACATAAATTAAATACTCCGACTGATGCTGATTTTATGATTATGTCACAAAGTGATTTATTAAGTACAGTTTCTCAGGTTACCGGAACCTTAACCGCATTACTTGGAGGAATTGCCGCAATCTCACTTTTAGTTGGTGGAATCGGGATTATGAATATAATGCTGGTAACCGTCACTGAAAGAACTAGAGAGATTGGTCTTCGAAAAGCATTAGGCGCCAAAAAGAAAACGATCATTACTCAATTTTTAATTGAATCCATCTTATTAACGTTTATTGGAGGTATATTTGGAATGATCTTTGGATTAGCGGCTTCATTTTTAATATCAAAAGTTATGAATTTAGCTTATGTAATTTCATTCTCATCAATAGCTTTAGCAATTGGAGTTTCAAGTCTAATAGGAATAGTTTTTGGACTTTATCCGGCACGGAAAGCAGCAAATTTACAACCGATTGAAGCATTGAGATATGAATAAAACAGTTAAACGGTTAAAACTTAAACAGTTAAAAAAACTTTTAAAACTTTAAACATTAAACGTTTATTAGTTTAGTGTTTAATAGTTTTTTTAGGTTTTGACAGTTTAATACTTAACAGTTTTTTTAGAAAGGTGGTGATAATATATGAAAAATAATTATTTAATAACAGCGATTCTAGTTATCGTTTTTGCCGGGGCTGGCTTTTATGGAGGTATGAAATACCAACAAAGTCAGAGAGGCAATTTTTCCGGACAATTTGGGAATGAACAGATACCTATGAGAAATGGAAGACAAGGAAATACAGGGGTTAATGGTCGAGGAGGATTCCGTCCAGTGGCGGGTGAAATTATTTCAGCCGATGATAAATCGATAACCGTTAAATTACAAGATGAGAGTAGTAAATTGGTATTAATCAATTCAAAAACCGTAGTAAATAAAGCACAAGTCGTTGATAAGACCGAGCTCAAAGTCGGAGAGAAAGTATCAGTTTTTGGAAGTGAAAACACTGACGGATCTGTAACAGCTCAAAATGTTCAATTAGGACCAGTTGGCGCCACAGGAATAAAATAAATTAAAAAATATCAGCGGTTGAAATTAAATATTAAAGATACTAAGATGTTTATCCAATGAACAGCTCAGAATTGTTCGTTAAATGTTTGGAGAATGAGGGAGTCAAGTATATTTTTGGAGTTCCGGGTGAGGAAAATTTACGACTGCTTCAAGCGATAAAAAATTCTTCGATTGAATTCGTTGTTACTCGTCACGAACAGGCGGCTGGTTTTATGGCGGCTACCATTGGAAGACTGACTGGTATACCTGGCGTTTGTTTATCCACGCTTGGACCGGGGGCAACTAATTTGGTGACCAGCGCTGCCTATGCTCAACTTGGTGGCATGCCGGCCTTATTTATCACCGGCCAAAAACCGATAAAAAAAAGTAAACAAGGTAATTTTCAAATAATCAATACGGTTGAGATGTTTAAACCGATTACCAAATTAACCAAGCAGATCATTAATGGGGAAATGATTCCAATGATGGTTCGGGAAGCATTTCGGCTGGCAAAGCTTGAAAGACCCGGGGCCGTTCATCTTGAGCTTCCAGAAGACGTGGCAGAAGAAAAAGTAACAGGTATACCTATGGTAAATCAACATACCCGTAGGCCAATTGCCGAAGAAAAAGCTATAAAAAAAGCCGTTGAATTAATAGAAAATTCAAAACGTCCCCTTGTATTAATTGGCGCCGGAGCTAATCGTAAAAGAACTTCACAAATTTTAACTGAATTTATAGATAAAACCGGTATTCCTTTTTTTACCACTCAAATGGGTAAGGGGGTTGTGAATGAAAAACACTTACAATATTTGGGAACAGCTGCCTTATCTGAAAATGACTATATTCACTGTGCAATAAATAAAGCCGACTTAATCATTAACATTGGCCACGATACGCTTGAAAAACCACCCTTTATCATGGACGTAAACGATAAAAGAACAGTAATCCATATTAATTTTTTTCCGGCGATCGTTGATCAAATATATTTTCCTCAACATGAAGTAGTTGGGGATATCGCGAATACGGTGTTTCAAATAGGCGAGTTAATAAAAAAACAAAAAGTGTGGGATTTTTCTTATTTTTATAAAATGCAAAAATATTTAAATTCCCATTTTCAGTCAATAACAAAAAAAGAGCGGTTTCCGTACACTCCTCAGCAGATTGTAAAAATCATAAGACAGAATATGAAGGAAGAAGATATTGTAACTTTGGATAATGGTATGTATAAAATCTGGTTTGCTCGAAACTATCACACATTGAAACAAAATACTTTATTGTTGGATAATGCCTTGGCCAGCATGGGGGCGGGGTTGCCATCGGCAATAGCAGCAAAGATTGTTTTTCCGGAAAAGAAAGTCGTTGCAATATGCGGTGACGGAGGATTTTTAATGAATTCTCAGGAGTTGGAAACTGCCAATAGGCTTAAATTAAATTTAATTATTATTATTCTACGTGATAATGGGTTTGGCATGATCAAATGGAAACAAAGATCAATGGGCTTGGATGACTTTGCTTTAAGCTTTGGAAATCCGGATTTCAGCACATTAGCTAAATCGTATGGTGCTATCGGTTACCGAGTTACAAAGAGCGGTGACTTAGAAAAATATTTAGAAAAAATTTCCAATAAAAAAGGAATTCATTTGATCGATGTTCCAATAGATTATTCCGACGACTATAGAATTTTAGTCAAAGAATTACAGGAAAAAACATGTTTATTATAAAGCGTGATACCAAATTATTATGAAAAAAATATTTTCGATTAACCCGGCCACGGAAGAGACATTAAAAGAGTATTCTTTGCTGACAAAAGACGAATTGGAAAATAAAATTCAATTAAGTTTACAAGCGTTTGAAGCTTGGAAAAAAAGATCCTTTGCCAAGAAAAAAATCCTTTTAAATAAAGTCGCCGCAATTCTTCGACGTGATAAAGAAAAATTTGCCAGGACAATAACATTAGAAATGGGAAAAACGATCAAGGAAAGTTTGGGAGAAGTGGAAAAATGTGCTTGGGGCTGTGGATATTTTGCCGAGCAAGGTGAAATAATGTTGAAAAAAGAGATCATTAAAACTGAAGCGACGGAATCATATCTCCGTTTTGATCCGCTCGGTCCAATTTTTATCGTTATGCCTTGGAACTTTCCCTTTTGGCAGGTTTTTCGCGTCAGTGTTCCGGCACTGATGGCAGGCAATGTGATCCTTTTGAAACATGCTTCAAACGTTCCTCAATGTTCTTTTCTTATTGAAAAAATATTTATTGAAGCAGGCTTCCCAAAAGGAGTTTTTCAAAGTTTGCTTATCGATCCTTCAATGAGCCAAACTGTGATCAATCATAAAAATGTCAGGGCAGTATCATTAACTGGCAGTGAAAAAGCTGGAGCAATTGTTGCCGCAACAGCAGGAGCTGTCATGAAAAAATCGGTTTTAGAATTGGGAGGGAGCGACCCCTTTATCATCTTAGATGATGCTGATGTGAAAAAGGCCGCCACGGTTGCTACATCAGCCAGGCTAAACGTAACTGGACAGGTTTGTATCGCTGCTAAACGTTTTATTGTTCAAGAAAAAATTGCCATCCAATTTGTTGCCGAATTGACAAAACTATTTTTATTAAAAAAAATTGGTAATCCCTTATTACTCGATACTGATATGGGGCCGCTATCTAGTCGAAAGATCCTAGAAACTATTGAAAAGCAAGTTGAAGATTCGGTAAAAATGGGGGCAAAAATCGTCGTTGGCGGAAAGCGACTAATTGGCAAAGGGTATTTTTACCCACCTACAGTTATCACTAATATTACTTCCAAAATGCCGATTTATACCGAAGAAACCTTTGGTCCGGTGGCAGTAATTATTATAGTTAAAGATGATATCGAGGCGATAAAAATCGCCAATGATACCCGGTTTGGATTGGGCGCTTCAGTTTGGACAAAAAGTTTAAAAAGAGCTCAAAAATTTATTGAAGAATTAGAGGTAGGGTCAGTATTTGTGAACTCGATGGTCAAATCTGACCCTCGATTGCCAATTGGCGGTACAAAATCATCAGGTTATGGACGAGAGCTATCTTCATACGGGCTCAAAGAGTTTGTCAATATTAAAACGGTGTTTGTTGAGTAGATATCTTCATATAGAATATAGGTATGGGTGAAAAAATTAACCTAGAGTTATTAAAAGGCTTAAGCTCGACAGATGTTTTAGAAAGATTTAAGCATGACGGCTATAATGAGATCCCTTCACAAAAACAACAGAGCACTTTAACAATTTTTTTAAACGTTGTCCGAGAGCCGATGTTACTTCTGCTTTTAGTCAGCGGATCGATCTACTTTTTTCTAGGGGAGACCCAAGATGCAATGATGTTGATGACCTTTGTCTTGGTTGTGGTCGGGATCACGTTTTATCAGGAAAGAAAAACAGAACGAGCAGTTGAAGCCTTAAGAAACCTATCCAGCCCACGTGCCCTAGTTATCCGTGACGGAGAGCGGATTCGGATCGCCGGTCGTGAAGTGGTTATCGATGACTTGGTGATTATAAGAGAAGGGGATAGAATCCCGGCAGACGCGGTCGTTATTGAAGCCAGTAATTTATTAGTTGATGAGTCTTTGTTAACAGGCGAGTCGGTTGCGGTTCGCAAATCCGTTTGGGATTATAAAACAAAACTAAATCATCCGGGAGGAGAAGATTTACCTTTCATTTTTTCTGGAACGATGGTTACCCAGGGTCATGGAATAGCCAAGGTGTTGTCGGTTGGGGCTAAGACGGAAATGGGGAAAATCGGCAAATCGCTTTCAATCATCGAAGAAGAAGACTCGCTTCTTAAAAAGGAAACAGGCTTAATTGTTCGTAATTTTGCTATCGCTGGACTTTTTCTTTGTTTGATCGTTATTGTCGTTTACGGATCAACCCGGGGTGATTGGTTACAAGGATTTTTGGCTGGGTTAACTTTGAGTATGGCGATGTTACCGGAAGAATTTTCCGTGGTCCTTTTGATTTTTCTAACTCTTGGAGCCTGGAGAATTTCCAAGAGACAGGTTTTAACAAGAAGGACCGCGGCGATCGAGACGTTAGGAGCAGCGACAGTTTTGTGTGTTGATAAAACAGGAACCTTAACTTTAAACAGACAAACTCTTCATGGATTTATGGCAGGCAATCAATATCTGGAAATTTCCGAAAATTTCAAAGTACTACCGGAAAAATACCACAGGCTTTTTGAATACGGAATACTCTCCAGCCAAAGAGATCCGTTTGACCCACTGGAAAAAGAAATAAAAAATAAGGGTGAGGAGTATTTAAAAGGGTCAGAACATATTCATGAAAATTGGCATTTAGTTAAAGAATATCCATTATCAAAAGAACTATTAGCTCTTTCGCACGTCTTTCAATCGCCAGATAATAAAGATTATGTTATTGCTGCCAAAGGTGCCCCTGAAGCGATTGCCGATCTCTGTCATTTTTCAAAAAAACAACATAACGATCTAATTAAAAATATTAAATTAATGTCTGGTAAAGGTTTAAGAGTTATTGGCGTTGCTAAAGCTTTATTTAATAAAAAGGACCTACCAAATATTCAACATGACTTTCCTTTTGAATTTGTTGGACTACTTGGGTTTGTTGATCCAATAAGAGCAGCCGTTCCTCAATCAGTCAAAGAATGTTACCAGGCCGGTATCAGGGTGATTATGATCACCGGCGACTATCCGGGAACAGCTCAATACATTGCCAGTCGAATAGGTTTAAAAAATCAAGGCAAATTTATTACCGGTATGGAACTCCAAAAAATGGATGAAAAGAACTTGAGGGAAAAAATAAAAACTATCAACATTTTTGCCCGGGTTGTTCCAGAGCAAAAATTATTAATTGTCAACGCATTAAAATCTAATGGTGAAATTGTGGCGATGACCGGGGATGGGGTTAACGATGCTCCGGCGTTAAAGTCGGCTCATATTGGGATTGCAATGGGGGAACGGGGAACCGATGTTGCCCGAGAAACAGCCGACCTAATTTTATTAAATGATGACTTTTCTTCAATTGTTCAAGCGATCCGTCTTGGCCGCCGTATTTTTGATAATTTAAAAAAAGCCATGGCCTACATTTTTGCTGTTCATATTCCAATAGCTGGAATGTCGCTTTTACCAATACTTTTTAAATTGCCGATAGTTTTGTATCCTGCCCATATCGCTTTTTTGGAATTGATCATCGATCCATCCTGTTCAATCGTTTTTGAATCAGAGAGGGAAGAAAAAGATGTGATGAACCGACCACCTAGGAATCTTAGATCCCCACTTTTTGGTCGGGAAACTTTTTTTACCAGTTTAACACAAGGTTTTAGTATTTTAGCAGTTGTCTTTATTGTCTTTTTGTTATCGATAAATAAAGGAGCCAATCACGACCAAGCCAGATCTTTAGCCTTCATTAGTTTAGTGTTAACCAATTTACTTTTGATTGTTACCAATTTATCTCAGTCCAATCATTTTATTGACATTCTTAAGGAGAAAAATAAGGCTTTATATTGGGTACTTGGATCAACTTTTATATTTTTGATCCTTGTTTTTTACATTCCATTTTTCCGAAATCTTTTTCATTTTACCAATCTTCATTTTAATGATGTGTTTATGGCGGCAGGAATCGCTTTGGTTAGTTTGATCTGGTTTGAAGGAATAAAAAAGATAAAGATGAAAGCGAATTACCAAAAGTAATTACTTTAAATATTTATTAAAAAATTCTACCGAACGGTTCATCGCGATTGAAAATGACGGTTCGGAAATATTATGATCAGCTCCCGGATAGGTATAATATTCAACGGTTTTTCCCGCCTGTTTTAATTTATTGAATAGCGATTCCGAAAATGCCGGTGGGACTTCTTCATCATTTAAACCCTGATGCAATTGAATGGGAACGTTAATATCTTTTACAAAATTTGTCGGATCAATCTGGTTCCAAAATTCCGGATTTGTTTTGGGAGTCCCATATTTTTGGACAAGATTTTGTCGAAAGTTATTTCTTAAAGCCATTTCTGTTGGTGGAGGTCGATAAGGAACCTTTCGTTGCCAATTATTCATCAGATCGTCATAAGATCCAACCACCCCGCCCCAGATCACGGCCGCTTTAATCCCGGTTTGATCAACGACTAAATCACGTAAAGTAATATTACCGCCCAATGAATGTCCCCAAAGACCAATTTTATTTTTATCAACTCCAGGATACTTTTTTATCGAGGCAATCGCATTTAGGTCGTCGATCGCATAAGCTGGTGAATAATAGGCGCCTTCAGGCTTACCCTCGGAAAGCCCATTTCCTCGATAGTCTGGTTTAAAAACGATATAACCATTTCTGGAGAAGGCATCGGTGTAGGCGATGTATCTTTCGGTAGTTCGGTAAACATCCGGAGGAATATATCCATGATTAAAAACAATAACAGGCCACCCATTTTTTGGAATTGTTCCATCTGGGATAGTTAATAAAGCATAGATCTTTAAACCATCTGATAAATATGAAGTAACATATCTCTTATAATTGTTTCCCGATTCTAAAGCTTGTTCGACAATAATATTACTGCCGGGATAAGATCTTTTTCTCATACTTTCGATCGAAAGTTGATTCTGTATTACGGTAGTGGTTACTGTTGGTATATTTGTACGGCTTGAAATCGATTTCTTTTTCTCACTCAAAAAAATAACAGCTATGTAAATAGCTACTAACAAGCAAATAAAATAAATAAAATATTTTTTTATATTTTTTTTGTTTGATAATAATTTTTTCTTAAAAAAACCATATATACGATTGCAATATACAAAATCATAATAAATAATTTTACAAAACTAAATTCCCGCTCAATTCCAAAAAAGCTTTTCATCATGTGACCAATGAGACTGCTCTTATGTGGCAAAAAGTTTAGTGGAAAAGACATAATTTTTGCTAAATCTATGTCAAAACCGTGTTCCAATAATTCTGTTACGCCATTTTGAACTAATGAAGCACCAAGAATTACAATCATATATTCGGTGTATTTAAATACTTTTTCAATTGAAAATTTTACATAAGCAAAAAAAGTCATTACTCCAACGATTGAAGCGGAAACGAAACCCAACATGAGACCAATAAAATTTTGAATAAAAACAACAAAGAGGGAAGTGCTCGCAGTAAAAAGAGCAATTTCAAATCCCTCCCTGATGACTAAAAAGGCAATAGTTGAGAATAAAGAAAAATCAAAAACTTTTTTCTGTAATTTTTGTTGAACTTTAATTAAAGTACTATTACGACTGCGTTGAATGACATCATGTAAGGAAAAGACAACATAGGCAATGAACAAACCAGAAAATATCATTAGATAGCTCTCAAGTAGCTCAGCATTTTTTTCGGTTAAGATACCATGAACTTGATTTGCAAAAAAATAAGTTAAAGTTGTAAGCAAAAGGGAAAAAATAATTCCAATTGTTGCGGCCAAGCCAATTTCGAACTCTTTTTTAAGATTTAATTTTCTTGAAATACCTAAGAATACTCCAATAATCAAAAACGCCTCTAAAAACTCTCGAAAGGAAACAATAGCTGTGGTAATCATAGACTAACTAATACTAATTCAGTAATAGTAATATTATAGCGGATTATTTTTTTTAACCAAGGTCTCTTTTTTTTCTTTTGTTAATTTCTTGATCTCAAACTCTCTCTTTAAAACTTCGTTAATAGTTTTATACTTTTCAAAATAAACCAATTTCACCGGACGTCGAGCACGCGTATATTTGGATTTTGAATCGTCGCTATTATGTTCTTTTATTCGTCGTTGGAGATCTTTTGTTTGTCCACAGTAAAGCGAGTTATCCGAACAGCGAAGAAGATAGAGATAGTACATATGGATTATAGACAATTATTGTATCAGATATTGTTGCAGCATTGCTTTAGCTGATGCCGAATGATCCGCTGGAATCATTGCATCCTTTGTATGAAAACCGTTTGAAGCATCAGTTCCACAATATTTCAAAAGAGTTCCATCGCCTCCCGGATGTGAGCCGAAAAATGATGTTATGTCGTAAAGTTGGCCGTCAATAATAAACCAACATGAACTTCGGCTATTGTGTTGTGAAAGTTGAGAAGATAAATCGGGGGGGGAAGTTGGGGTTGGGTCAGTAGTGGTTTTGTCAGTGGTAGAGACGCCCAAATTGGGCGTCTGTACTTCAAGATTTAATATCGGATCAATTACATTTTTTGTTATGGCCTTTGAGGGGGAAATCTGTTTATTCAGAAAAAATAAAGTAATGAAAAAAAATACAAAATCTATTATGGCCATCCGAGATAAAGTGCGGAGATATTTTTTCATAATCCTGTTGAAAATTCTTCATTGTAGAATTTTTCTTCCGGTAGACCCAACTCTACGAATTGTTTTTTAAAACTTTCCATCATTACCGGTGGTCCACAACACAAAATTGAATTTATATTATCGATATCTTCCAGTCCAATGATTTTTTTGGCCGTTAATCTCCGATTTTCTTCGGTACACCATTTAACAAAAGTGATATTGGGAGTATTTTGGACCAACTGTTCGATTTCACTATTAAAAACGCCTTCTTCTGGGGTTCGGTAGCAATAATATACTTTTGTTGAAGTGCAATCTTTACAATATGACTCGCTTCGAATCATGCTCAAAAAAGGCGTGATTCCAATCCCTCCCCCAATCCAAATGCTTTTTTCTTTATTAATATTTTGTCCAAATGATCCATATGGACCAAACAGATAGGTTCGATCTCCCCTTTTTAAATTAGGAAGCTTGAGAGTATAGTCTCCAGTGATCTTTATTGTTAAGCGAATCAGGGGGTCAGATGGAGCTGAAGAAAGAGAAAAAGGGTGAGGTTCTGTTCCAACGACTTGATTATTAAAGCGGGCATAGACAAATTGGCCTGGAATAAAATTAATTATTTTTTTACCCAAAGGTCTTAAATATATATTTATAATATCTAAAGATCTTTCAATTTTATCAATTTCATACGAAAATTTAGGACCCAAGTGTTGATAAAAAAATATCGTATACAACGCTGACAATAATCCAATTCCAATCATAAATCCAATCCAAATCTTGAGTGGCGGATAGGCAGAAACGTCACTGACAATAATCAGAGAATGAACCGCTCCTAATAAAAAGGCCAACCCAAGGGACTGATGGGTAATTTTCCATATATGATAAGGAAGTTTGATAAAGACCATAAAAACAAACGAAAGAATCATGACGTAAATTCCGAAAATTCCAAGATTATAAGCAAGGTCAACCCCTGGATACAAATATAATGAGGCAACTTTTAAATTCGGTAATGATTGAACAATAAATAACAAAGGATGATTAATAAGAAAGATAAAACTTACGGCTCCAAGAATATGATGTGTCGAATATACCTTATCCATTCCTCCAAATAATTCTTCCATTTTTTTTATCCGCGTCGTCATAATCAAAGTCATTGACATCAAAACAATTCCTAGCAACCCAAAAATTTGTCCAAGCGATCGATATGGCTGTTGAAAAACTATTTTAAAATCAGTTTTCGATAAAAGCCACAAATTGATGGTTAGTAAAAGTGGAAAAAGGATAGCGATGATCGACCTGACATATTTATTCATCTATTTCAAAGAATGAATTTGAATTAAACTCGGTTTCTTGTTGTGTTCGATGTTCTCTAATTTCGCTTTCATCGCGATCGTCGTCAATGTTACTGTCATCATCATCGTCATTAGACCCGGATCCAAATCGTGCTCCTTCGGTGCTTCCTGTTCCGGTTGTGGCCGTACTACCTGTAATTCTAGTACTTCCCGTGGCCGTGGACCCGGTTCTTGTTCCATTACTATACGCCGTTCCCGTTGACGCAACTAAATATTTTTGCATTCTGCTAACATCGGCGCCATGTCTGGTTTGATAAGTACTGGTCATATCAGAATTACAGGTAAAAATATTTCCTCCGGAATGAGTTGTTTGAAGTGAAAAAACATCGTATTCTTTGCCAAATAATGTAATAAGACACGAATTACTATTTTGAGCCACGTTATTATTGACTGCTGGAGCCAAGGTCGGAGATATCATTGCAATTATTTTTTTGGCGATATTACCTGCTGGACTAGGAATACTATTGGTTAATTTAGTTCCACCTGCGCTATTTGTCTTCGCGATGGATATTGTTTTTTTTGTCTTATCAGTATTGTCAACCGCCTGAACACCTCTTACCTCGGGAACACTAGGTTTAAAAGAATTCATACTTCCTAATAACTTAGCCGTTCCGGCTGCAGAAGTTGTTACTGTTATCCCGGTTAATACCGTTACCACGATCGCCGAAACAATATTTTTTGAAATATATTCGATTATGTTTTTCATAGGAAATAAATTAAAAAAATAATAATAAATACATAGAGACTGTTTAAAGAATCTATCATATTAATTGCAGTCTAATATATTAGACATTAACAACAGATTAAGAAAATCATTAGTTGTTAATAACTGATAATTTCCCAACAATAGGATATTTTCGTTTAATGATATCTCCACCAACCAAATGAAGTTCAATACTCGAATCTTTTCCGGCCAGATAATGGTATGGACCTCCAACCTTATAAAACTCTTTTCCTTTTGTAACGTCATAAATATTTCCATCAAGAGACAAGTAAATCGGAAGCTTTGGTTCGGTTCCGTTAAAACGGCCGAGCTCTTGAAGAGTAAATATTTTTAAATTTTGTTTACTATCAATATTTTTGAGAGATGCTGCTTTTGGATTTAATTCCACCACTTGAAAATATATAAATCCAAAAATTATCCCGGTCATGATTGCCACCAATAGGAAATATATTTTTGTTTTCATATAAAAAATTTAGCAAAAATAAGATTAAGAGAGGATTAAGAAGCAAATATAAAAAAAGCCAAGAGTCTCATAAACTCTTGGCTTATCAATTATCACTAATTTAGTCATCGTGTTCTGAGACTATATCGTCATTTATCTCGACATGGGCTCTTTGATTAATATGACTATCATTTCGTGTCTCGTCGCTTGTTTCTTTTTCATGAATTTCAGCTTTTTCATGAATCTCCACTTGAACATTTTCATGAATTTCTTCTGGGCTTTCATTTATGTCATCAGAATCATGATCTACCTCATCAGAATCATGGTCGTTATTTACGGGAGGTGTTGGGCTGATAGATGGTGTAACGCTAGGATTAACAGTCGGCGTGGGCGTTGGTGTGTTAGTCGGAACAGTTGTTGGCGTTGGCGTTGCCGCAACTATGTACGGGGCTATTCTTGACACATCAGTCCCATGTTGGGATTGATAGACAGCTGTCATATCCATGCCACAAACAAAAACATTTCCTCCAGTATGGTTTGTTTGAAGTGAAGTAACATCATACTGTATGCCAAAAATTGTAACAATGCAAGGAGTCGCTGCTTCAGTAGTTTTTATACCACCGGCAGAAGTCCACGCAACAAATCCTAAAATTAATACCGCTCCCAAACCAACAAACACTTTTCTTATTACCGACGGAAAAACATTTTTCATATGAATTTATTTAATTAATAACAAACCGATGGTAGCACTTAGAAGATTAAGAGTGGGTTAAGAACGGGTCTTTTTAAAAATATTAAAAAAGCCCTTCTTTTAATTCGTTTAGGGAAAATTCAACTTCGAAGGTGGCCCGGTCACCGACGTTAACATACAGAGATAAGGAATCTTGCTTGCTTTTATTAATTATCCCTCCGCAAGAATATATGACCCGTCTGGATTCAGGATGAAGCTCTTGAACTAAAGGCGATCTATCTTTATTCAAAAAATCATCGGGAGTTAAGATTGGATCGGGTGCAACCTCTACCTGAAATTGATTATTTTTGCGGGTTAATTTTGCCCGACCGATACTATAGATATATTTTTCTATTCCATCGATATTTTTCATTGTAATTCCGTGAATGAAAAAAAGAGCTTCATTGGGAGTTATCCAAATCGGCGGCATAGTTGTACCAATTTTATGTTTAGCCCAAGGTAAATCTTTTGGGAATTCTATATCACCAATTTTTTTTGGTACCTGAGAATCAAGCGAAAAAACTAAGATTTTATGTTGATAATCTTCTGAGTCGGGACGAAACAGATAGGTGCTTTTATCAATCGGAGTAATATTTTTTCCTGGTCCAAAAGAATCTATGACAAGAAAAGGTGGCAAATGCTGTTTCCAAGAATTAAGATAGTCTATCTTTACAATGGCCGGAAAGACAACCGGCTGTCCCTTTTTATCTCGCAGAACGCAAGTTAAACCGATAATTAAGTTTTCATTTGGTAGTTGTAATGCTCTTGGATCTTCTAAATTTATTCCATCATATAACGGCTTCCAGATAACTCTTTCGTGAATTATATTTCCATCATTATTTATCTCAAAAAGCTTTAATATTCCATTATCGGGTTCACCGATATCTCCGGCTTGGGCAACTTCCCGGCCAATAAAACAAAGCGAGTTTTCTTTAGAATTTTGCCAAACTCCCAGATTGTAACGAGCGAGTTGGATATCTGGAAAGATATTTTTAATATGATTGATTTTCATTTATTGAAATTTTGTAATTATATAATTTGACATAAGATAAGAAACAAGCGATTCAGCCCCTTGATTTAAATTGATGCGATCTGGGCGTATGCCATCGTAACATCCGCCGGTTTTTTCATCATACAGTGGTTTATTTAAACTGTTATTTCCCAAAAACCAGCTGAAACATTTTTTTGCAAGATTTTTATATTCTTCATTATGCGTTATTTTGTTTGCATATGATAGGGCAAGGATCATTGAGGCGGGATCTTCCGGTTGTTGGTCATACTGACTTCTTTTCTCATTATTTTTATACCATTGAGATTGCCCAATCGGCATATACATATCCGGAGTAAAAGTTTTTTTAATTAAAAAATTAAGAGATTGGATACCCTTATTAATATATTCCGGGTTTTTTATACTAGAGCCAGCTATAAGCAAACTTTCTGAAAGTAGGGCATTGCTATAATTTAAGTCTTTTTCAAACCAAACCCAAGATTTATAGGAGTTTTTTTTTATTGAAGAAATAAGCGAATCGGCATAATTTTTTATATATTCTAAAAGTACCTTTTGATAATCAGGTAAAACATTTAAAGCCAAAGCAAATGATTTTATTGCAAAAGCTTTAGCACGTAAATGGTTTAACTTTGATCCCATTTTTAAAGACATAAGAAACATTTTTTTTGCTTGTTTTTTAATTTCGTCAGAAAGTATTTGATTATTCATAACTTCACTCAGTGCCCACATTGTTCTTGATTGTGTGTCTGACAAATCTTCATGGTTATTTTGATCTGCTGGTAAATTGTCTTTGTATCCAATGTAGTTTGTAAAAGAACCATCTTTGTGCTGGCACTTTTTTATAAAGTTGAGATAAATCTTTATCAAAGAAAGAATTTTTTTGGAATATTTTTGTTCAATTAGCCAACTACAAGTAATTAGAGCGCGGGTATTATCGTCTAAGGTATAACCTAAATCTTTGTTAGGTGTAGAAAATTTTGCAAACTGGAAAAGTCCAACTTTATCGGTCATATCATATAGATGATTTAAGTTTATCGGCGGGATAATTGTCCGGGAAAGTAAATTAGTATATTTTTTTGCAACATTGCTCCAGAGCATTGGACGAGTTTTATCATAAGCATTTCGAGCCATATGTTTCAATTTTTCTTGATCGTTGAGTAAATCAAACAATGCTGAGGTTAATGCAGGCGAATCTTTTATAGGGACAAGTTTTCCGATATTGGGGGTGACGATTTCTTTTGCCTGGGGAAATTCGGTACTTATTACCGGTCTCCCTGTTCCCAGAGCATACGAAAGGGTTCCACTGACAGCCTGGTTAGGATTAATGGAAGTTGAAATATAGATATCAGTTGCTTGTAAAAATTCCAATAAATCAGGAAGACTTAGATATTGATCATAAAACTTAACATGATTTTTTAAACCTAAAATTTTAATTAATTGTGCTAATTCCAAACGATATTTTTCGCCTTCACGTCTTCGGATTACTGGATGGGTCTCACCTAAAATTAAGTAAATTATTGAAGGATATTTTTTTATAACCTCAGGAAGAGCTTTCAAAACATATTTAATACCTTTATTACGGCTTAAAAGCCCAAAAGTACTTAAAACAATATGATTGTTAAGTTCAAGTTTAGTTTTAAATTCTTTCTGAAGCGAAAATTTTATGTCATGTATACCGTGGGGTATTATAAATATTTTACCGCTTGATTTTGGATAGACATTTTCTATAATTTCCTTTGAACTTTTTGTGAGAACGACGATATTACTTGCTAAATCAATAATCTTTGCGGTCACTTCTTTCATTTTCGGGCTTGGGGAAGGTAGGGTGGTATGGAGAGTTACGAGCATAGGTTTTTTACAGTTTTGCATAAAAAAAAGAATTTTTTCTCCTTCTGTGCCACCAAAAATACCATACTCGTGTTGGAGAATTACACCTGAGATATTTACATCATCATTTGCCATATTGGCTAAATTTAAATAATCTTTTTTACTATTTTCATCGATTTCCCAGGCAACTTCACGTGGATATTTATAGGTATCTAAAGGAGATAAATTAAATGCAGCAACTTTATATCTGAATCCACTATTTAAAATCTTTTGGCTAGAGTGAAGTAAGTCTTGTGTAAATGTTGCAATACCGCATTCACGAGGGGGGTAGGTACTTAAGAAAACAATAGTAGGTTTATTTTCAGTCAGATGTGCTCATTATACTCTTATTTACTTATTGACTTATTAATGTAATTTATATATACATTAATTAAATTAATAAATTATAAAAACTAATTACGAGAAAATTGTTAATTTATTCAGTACTAATTCTCTTACTTCTAATAACTCCTAAAAATACTTATGCTTTATCAAAGGCCGATACAAGAATTGTTGAGACGATGATTAATACAGCAATTCGTCCAATAAATACGGCCATAACTAATATACGGGCCGCTGCTTTATCCCTCAAAAATAGAGTAACGGATGTTGAAACGAATATAGCGGGGATGTTAGATCGGTTGATCGCAGCTGAATCTAGTATTAACTCTATACAGCTTACTACTTTAAATCTTCAAAATAGAGTAGTAGATGCTGATACGATCACAACAGGAATACTCGATCGAGTAGCAACATCAGAAGCAAATATAGCGAGTAATGAAGTAAAGCTTACTGATTTTGGTAATAGAATAAATAACTTGGAAAATGCTGGTCCTGATTTTCAGCCACCTGTTAGTTGGCTGCCAATTTTTTCATCAACAAACCGAACTTTAACTATAGCCACATCTAAAACTGACAAATGTAATTGGAACGGGGTGAGTTTAACTCAACAGGTTCAAGTTAGAGGGACCGCTCATTTTCCTGGATTGGATTCTTTTGCCGTAGGCAACTGCGATGTTATTGTATTCACTAATATAGTCAACTATCCTCCTCCAGGTACAAATATTTCGGTCGATCTGAATCTTTTTTGGCAAGAAAAAATAAGACACGTCCAGCTTAATCTTACCGTTATTTAATTTTTTATTCTTTCGATAGAAAGTTAAGTAACTCATGATTTATCTTTTCTGCGTGTGTCCATGGAATACCATGGGGTCCGTTTTTAATAACTACTAATTTACTTCCATTGATTTTTTCGTGTAGGCGTTTTCCAGTAATGGGAAGAGGAAGAATCCGATCAGCATCGCCTTGAATAATAAGAGCGGGGATATTAATTTTAGGTAGATCTTTACGAAAATCAGTCAACCAGGTTGGAATACAAGATAGGATAGCAGTAGGTGAAGCATGGGCTGCAATATCCATATTAGATCGGACAACTTCTTTGCTCACCAGCTTGTCCAAATTGACATCAAGGTTATAAAAATCTGAGAAAAATTTTGCCAAGTAGTTGAGCTGATTGACTTTAATACTTTTCATAATCGCATCAAAGACGCTTTGATCTATTCCTTCTGAGTTGTTTTCTGTTTTTAAAATGAATGGAGGAATTGGTGCAATAAATACAGCTTTTTTTACGCGTTTAGAACCGTAAGCGCTTAGGTATCGAGCAATTTCACCAGTGCCCATTGAGTGACCAACTAAAACAACATCCTTGAGATCGAGTTTTGTCATTAGCGTATTTAAGTCAGCGGCGAAAGTATCGTAGTCATATCCGGTTTTCGGTTGGCTTGATTTACCAAATCCACGGCGATCATAAGTAATGGTTCTGTAGCCTGCCTTAATTAAAGCCGCCACTTCTTTTTCCCAGGCGGCACCACTTAGGGGAAAACCATGAATAAGGACGACCGGTTTGCCTAATCCGCGGTCTTCAAAATAGAGATCGATATTATTAGAATTTTCCTTACCAACGTTAATATAATTCATATTATTTTGCTTTTTCGCCAAATGTCTCATCTTGAAGATCTTTGTCTGCGTCTTTTTTTGTGACGTGAATACAGCTATAACTATTATCAATATGAGGAAAAATATTTTTCACCATCATAAATCCATCATAACACGATTATGTTTACAAGAAGTACAAAATATTTTAAAGTTATATGTTAGGGAGCAAGGATTTAAACTTCTGCTGGATACTCCAAAATCTATTATGTGAAATTAGTTTGATGTATAGTTAATATTCAAGCCAAGGGATATAAGTGATGGGAATATATTTACAAAAAAAATAAAAGTGAGATAATAATCTTATTATGAAAAAATTATTTATTTTCTTGTTCGTTTTGGTGGTTTTAGTTATTGCTGGTCTAAGTTATGTTGGAGTCATGCCGTTTTTTTCAAAATTTGTAGCAAAGCAGGTAGATCTGGGGATGAAGGCCGATCCGGCGCTTGTGACAACATTTGAAACCAAGTATGGTAAACCAAACGGGACGGGAAAAGTAAAACTAAACGTAGATCTTTCAAGCCAGGAAATCACTTCAGTTTTTGCAGTCTGGGGAATGAGAAATAAATATTTTCCGTTATATAATGTTCAGGTGCGTTTTAATCCTGACGGTACAGGGGAAGCTTCAGGAATGCTCAAAATTGCTACAGGGATAACTTTCGCAAAAAATCTTGGATATTCCAACTCAGAAATCGATAAAGGAAAGCAATATATAAAATATATTGCCGGAGATTTGCCGTTTTATATAAAGGGTACCGGCGGAATGACAGATAATATACTTTCGGTCAATCCAGCCACTATTCAAATCGGACGAGTCACCGTTCCGGAATCAATCGCTAAACCGGTAGCAGGACTAGTTGAGGACATGATAGAACGGAGAATAGCTCAAATAGGCGGTGCAGATATTAAGGATGGAAGTTTCAAAACTGGAAAATTTCATCTTGATGGTACAGTCCCGGAGACGATTAAATACTAACCCCAATTTTTAACAAACATTTGTTGGGGAGCAAGGATTCGAACCTTGAGTCGCGCTGCTCCAAAGGCAGGCGTGTTACCGTTACACCACTCCCCAAAAGTATTATATTTTACCAAATAAGCCGGGCTTTAGGTTTGCTATAATTTCTCTATGAATGATATCATCGAATGCCCTCATTGTCACAAAAAATTTCCGTTAGATCAAGCATTCTCTCATGAAATAAAAGAAAAACTTCAAGTAGAGAACGATAAAAAATTAGAAGAGGAAAAAAAACGATTAAATGAAGAGGCGCGCAGTTGGAAAGAAAACCAATCGATCAAACTTAAAGAAAAAGCAAAAGAAGAAATGGAAATGCAACTAAAGGACAAGTCAAATGAATTAGAAGAATTAAAAAAACAAAAAAATACTCTACAAGAACAGACGTTGGAGCTGAATAAATTAATGCGTCAGATAAAACAGGAAAGTGACAATCAAAGAATTGAAATGGAAAAAAAACTAACGATCTCTCAAGAAAAAATTAGGGAAGAGGAAAAAAGAAAGTCGGACGAAGAAAATAAACTAAAGATCTTGGAAAAAGATAAAAAGATATCGGACGCGATGAAAATGGTCGAAGAATATAAAAGAAAATTAGAACAGGGCTCTCAACAATCACAAGGAGAAGTAATGGAAGATGAACTGAAAAAAATTTTGAGCGAGGAATTTCTTTACGATGAAATAGTTGATGTGCCAAAAGGTATTAGAGGAGCTGACCTAATTCAGATAGTAAAAAACAATGTTGGAAAAAAATGTGGAACGATCCTTTGGGAATCGAAGCGAACTAAAATATGGACGGAGGGATGGGTTTCTAAATTAAAACAAGACCAAAGAGAAATAAAAGCGGAGTTGGCGATTATCGTCACTCAGGTATTACCTCAAGACATAAATGGCTTTGGGATAAAAGACGGGATCTGGATAGTTGATTACAAAACAGTTGTTGGAGCCGCTATTTCTTTGAGAAATAATTTGATGGAGCTTTTTAGTCTCAGGTCAGCCAATAAAGGAAAGGAAGAAAAAAAAGAAATATTATGGAACTATTTAACGAGCGTTGAGTTTAAACAGCGGGTTGAAGCAATCTATGAATCTTACAACAGCTTACGTGATGAACTACACAAAGAAAAAGATTGGTTTATAAAAAAATGGGCTCGCGAAGAAAAAAGTATTGATCGTGTGAAAGATAATCTTCTAGGTATGCATGGTGACTTGGAGGGGATCGTTGGGAAAACTCTTCCAGAATTAGAAAAATTAAAGCAAATAGAATCAGGCGATTAAAAATGAAAACTAATTTTACAGATAATGAAAGTCTTCACGGCTTCTTTTTTTTCGTTTCCAAGGCTGTAATAATTATTCCGATTTTTATTTTTATTTTTTCATTATTTTTAAAATTGAATGTGCCAAAAACGGACTCGGAAAATAAAAAATTGGGCTTGATAAATAAAGCCCCTACAGCAATACCAATTGTGCAAAAAAATGAATTTAAATTTGATCTTAAGGGGCCGATTGTTTGCGACGATCTGTTTATCCATGACAAAAAAGTTTTATTTAAAAATAAATCAAGTAATTATTTATTGAATGGCGACTGTGTATATATTTGGGAGGTCGGTAAATTAAATGGTGAAAAAAAATGCGGTTTATCAAACTATGTTAGTATGGCGGAAAATTATATGGGGCTTTTGAATATAAACGACTTGGTTGATAATAATTTGGTTAAAGACTTTATCAAGGATAAAAACATAGATCTAACGAATGTCGCGAAGAGCTGTAAAAGGGAAGAGATCAAAGATAATTTAACGTTTGAAGTGCCTAAGAAGATAATTTTTAAATCATGAAAGTAAAAAAATGCCCCGGCTACGACCTACTTTCCCTTCATCTTTCGACATTAGTATCATCGGCGCTGACTCGTTTCACGACCTTGTTCGGGATGGAAAAGGGTGGTACCAAGTCGCTCAAGTAACCAGGGCGAGTAATAGTATATAATATATATGGATGGAAAACAATAATAAAAAAAGTTCGGTCCTACGATCTTATTGCCTTAATCCGGATATTAATTTCGAAACTCATGAGGAAGGCGAAAAAGTATTTTTACTACTTCGCAGTCATCCTTTTACTCAAATCGGTTGGATTTTTAGCTCAATCTTGATTTTTATTCTTCTTTTTGTTCTAAATATCTTTATTAAAGATATATTAAGTTCTGGACAAATATTTATTATAAATATATTTTTTGTCGTTTTTATTCTAAGTTATATCTTGTTTAATATTCTAAATTGGTACTTTAACGTAGGGATAGTGACCAGTAAGCGAGTAATTGATATCGATTTTTATGCTGTTTTGTACAAAGAGATTACCGTTGCCCAATTGGGAAAGATCGAAGACATAACGGTCAAAAGTGGGGGATACTTTGAGTCACTTTTTGATTACGGATCAATCGAAATTCAAACTGCGGGAACAACAGAATATGTTGAATTTAACGATGTTCCATATCCTACCGACGCAGTTCAGTTAATAAATAAATTGTTAAGTAAAAAACATGGACTTTAAAAATATTTTTTCATCCATAAATGACATGGGAATAGTTAATATCTTTTTCAAAATCGTTATTTCTTTTTTTGCCATTTTTTACTATTTTTACGCCTTAGTAATAGCTAAACAGGTAAAAACCATGGATAAAGCTTTGCAAGATAAATATAACTGGCTGATCCTTTTTGTCAGTTCTTTTCAGGTGACGGTTTCATTGATATTGCTGATACTATTAGTAATAGCGGTATTTTTGGTATAAAAATATGTTTAAACAAGACATTGGATTTTATTTAGGACATGAGAAGGCTGATGGTTTTTCCGGTTTTGTTGACGAAAACAACTTATTTTTGGCGATCGAGATCGAAACGGGAATCACTCCGGATAAGGGAAGAGAACTAACCTCATTTATAAGAGAGAAGATCAGCGCGATTGTCATCGAGAATTTACAACAATTTGACACCTTTATTTCAAATATTATCAAGGAAAAAAATCTTCCCTTGGGATTTTCTCTTTCGGCCGGCTATTTAAAGGGAAACATTTTTTATTTAAAATCAATTAATCAAGGCAAGGTTTATATACGTCGAAATAATAAACTGGCCCTTATAGCCGAAGGTGATCAATCAGCCTCAGGATATATTAAGGAAGAGGATATTTTTGTCTTTACATTTGTCAAATTTATGAATTTGTTGGGTGAAGAATCAGGTCTAAACCAAAAAATCGACCACAGGCCAATTTCAGAAATAATTGATGAAATTACTCCGGCATTATTGGCTAAAGATGATCAAGGTACAGCGGCATTGTTTATTAAACTAAAAAAATTAGAGGAGGATGTTAAACCGGTCAATGATTTTTTTGAAAAACCGGGAATTAAAATGCCCGCATTTAGCTTAAAAGAATTTTATAACCGATTCGGTCAACAAAAAATTCTGACATTCATCACAGTTTTTATTCTGGGGGTAATTTTATTTTGGAGCGTCGGTCTAGGGTATATGCGTCGCTCACAAGAAAGCAATCAGAAAAAGATTAGCTTAACCCGAGAACTTATAAGTCAAAAATTAGACCAAGCGGAACAGGTGTCGTTTTTAAATATGTCTAGCGCTTTGAGTTTGATTGCCGATAGTAAAGATGAAGTTAATAAACTAAAAAAAGAAGTGGGGACAAAGAACGAAAGGATTATTGGGTTGGATAAAATGATCTCGGATGCCGAAAATAAAATTTTGAAAAAAGAAGAGAAAAATTATACGGAATTTTTTGATCTAACGGTTGATGATAAAAATGCCAAGGGAGACAAAATGTATCTTAATGACGGCCGTCTTCTGGTTAGTGATAAAAATAGAGGGGTGTTATATGAGCTCTCACTAGATAAAAAGTCTTTGGATAAAGACCAGTCTAGTGGAATCAAAACATCTTCTCTGATCGCTTTGTTTGAGGATAAAAAATATTTTTATGTAATGGGCGAAGGTCTTTATCAAATGGTTGATGGTAAAGTAAAAAAAGTGATTGAGTATGATAAGGATTGGGGAAAGATCGTGGACATGGCAGTTTTCAACGGCAATATCTATTTATTGGACCAAGGGAAGGATGGAATTTGGAAATATATGAGCGCGCAGTCTGGGTTTGGTGGCAAGAACTCATATTTTGAACCGGGTCAAACGATTGATCTGTCTCAAGTCAATTCTCTATCGATAGATGGTTCAGTTTATTTGGCCGGGGATTCGGTTATGTTCAAATATACTTCAGGTTTAAGAGATGAGTTTAAAACCAATCTACCGGATAGCAATGTTAACATAAATAAAATATTCACCAACAAGGATTCGGGAAAAGTTTATGGGTGGGATAAAAGTCGGGGGACGATTTATATAATGGGTAAGAATGGAGATTATCAAGAGCAGGTGAACGCGAAAATATTATCTACTGGGACAGACTTCGTGGTATATAAGGATGAGGTTTATATACTTCTGGGAAGTAAAATTTATAAGATAAAATGAATTATTTAGTGAAAAAACTGATCTTAATTAAATTAGGTGGGTCGTTGATCACCGATAAAACAAAGATCAACGTAGCAAGACATGAAGTCATAGAAAACCTGGTAAAACAGGTAAAGGAAATTATTGAAAATAGTAAAGACCTGTCATTAATTATTGCCACAGGTGCAGGGGGATTCGGGCATCCGGTGGCCAAAAAATACGAAAATAATTTGGAAGAGGGGTTACCTTTTATTAAAAAAGCCGTCAAGGAAATCAATCAGATCGTTGTTGATTCATTAAATAGCGAAGGGATAAAATCAGTGTCAATTGAACCATCAAAAATAGCCGAGTATGAAAATGGGAAGATTGTTTCATTGTTAGATTGTTCAATTGTTAAATTGTTGGAGAATAACATTGTTCCTGTATTTCATGCCGATTTGGTCAATGACAAAAAATTAGGAATTTCAATTTTATCGATGGATAGATTTATGGTTGATATGGCCATTGATCTAAAAAATAGTGGTCATGCTGTTGAAAAAGTTATTTTTTGTGGAACGACCGATGGCGTCCTTGATAATAATGGAAAAACTATCGATAAAATTAATAGAGAAAACTATTTAAAGATAAAATCATACTTTTATGACAATAAAGAAGTCGATACTTCTGGAGGAATGAAGAGTAAGGTTGAAGAATGCCTCAAACTGATCGATGAAAAAATTCCTTGTGTGATTATAAACGGACAAAAAATAAACGAATTAACAGGAAGGACTCTTATTGTCCAAGAGTAGGTAATTTGATTTCAAATCCGTTTCCATCAGGATCAGGGCGAATTATTTTCAAAACATCTCCAGCTAAAACATTGAATATAGTCAAAACGATAAAAACCAAAAGTATTCCAATTAATGCATTGGTAATTTTAGCCTGAGCTTTAGTTAGTCTTTCTTTATCTCCATTAGAAACAATCCAATCAAATGCTCCCCAGAGGAGATAAAGGATCAAAAACATCCCGGCGACGAGGATGAACATTTGGATCCCAAAACCGATAAAGTTTCCCAATCCCTGAGCGGGATCATTACCACCAAGATTCATGGCGGCTGGTGGAGAGATACCGCCAAACAAGGCGTCAATTGCAGGGTCATTTTGTGTTAGTAATTTCATTTCGGTAAAATATTAGTTTTTAGGACAACTCCTAATAATTGGACGGCTAAAAAACTGGCTACAACAATGATCAGGCCTAGGACAGCATTTGTAATTGCGGCATAGGCTTTTTTTAAGGCATCAGGATTATCTCCATTCGTCAAGATATCAAAAGCAGCCTTAAGGGTGATTACTAAAAAAATCAACCCGGCACCAGTCAATGCCAAAGGCAAAGCAAGATTTAAAAGTTGACCAACATTCGCCACTTTAGCAGCCGGAAAACTGGTGGAATTAATGGTAAAAGCGTAGACCATGATCAAATTATAAGCTATAATTATTCTATGTTCAATCCTACTTTTGTCATTACCAATAAAATATTAATCAACATTTCCAAAATCGAAGCAGCAGAAGAAGTGATCAAGCATTCTCCTCTTTTACCGCTCTGGGAAAAACAGTTTAAAGAAGAAGCTCTTATTAGATCGGCTTATCACGGGACACATATTGAAGGTAATAATCTTCACAAAGATGATGCTAAGGATATTCTTATGGGAAAAGACGTTATCGGTCGACCACGTGACATTCAAGAAATTATCAACTATCGAAAAGTAATCGAGTTTATCGATGACGAGGCCAACAAAAAAATTGATAAAATTTCCGAGCAAATAATCAAGAAACTTCATCGGATCTTGACCGATAAAATTTTACCGCCGGATGGACTGGGAGAATATAGAACTAAACAAGTAATTATCAGGAATTCAGCCAATGGCGAAGTGACCTTTCGACCCCCGCCACCGATTGAAGTACCATTTTTGATGAGGGAATTTATCTATTGGTTGAACCGTGATGACAAAGATAAATTACATCCGGTTTTGAAAGCGGGGATCGCCCATCATGAACTGGTTCGTATTCATCCATTTTTAGATGGTAATGGTCGAGCTTCTCGAGTTTTGGCCACTTTAATTTTATTTTTGGGGGGCTATGATATTAGACGATTTTTTTCTCTTGAAGAATATTATGATAAAGATGCGATCACCTATTATCAAAACTTACAAAAGGCTTCGGCGGGGGATCTGACCAGTTGGCTAGAATATTTTACGTCTGGTGCAGGGATAGAATTTGAAAAAGTAAAAGAAAAGATCTTAAAATTATCTAAAGACGTTAAATTAAAGGAAAAATTTGGTGGTCAACAGATATTTTTAACGGAAAGACAGATGAAGATGATCGAATATATTCAGGAAATAGGTTATATACAAAATCAGACTTTTGGTGATGTTTTTCCTGATGTTTCTGAAGATACAGTTTTGCGGGATCTTCAGGATTTGATAAAAAAGGGTTTACTTAAAAAAATCGGCAGCACTAAATCGGCTCGTTATGTTATGGTTTAATTTATGAAATTTTCAGAACTTGCTAAATATTTTGAAAGGATTGAGAAAAACTCGTCCCGCCTGGAAATCACGAGAATTTTAGCAGAATTATTTAAGTCGTTAAGCGCTGATGAAATAGGAAAAGTGGTTTATCTGCTTCAGGGAAGAGTCGGACCTGCTTATGAAGGAATAGATTTTGGCATGGCAGAGAGAACTATCATTAAATCGGCCATGTCCGCCCTCAACATTGACCGAAATTATTTTGAAAAAGAGTTTAAAAAGAGTGGAGATCTTGGGGCAACGGTTGAAAACTTCAAAAAGCTATATACTTCTTTTGAAGAAAAAGATATGGAAGTGTTGGTGGTTTATAATTATTTTTATCGATTAGCAACGGCTTCAGGTAACGGCTCCCAGGAAATTAAGACTAGTTTACTGTCACAACTTATTCGTCAGCTTGATCCACTATCCGGACGTTATTTGGTCCGCCTACCGACCGGGATAATTCGTCTGGGATTTTCCGATATGACTATATTGGATGCCTATTCTTGGATGTTAAAGGATGATAAAAGTTTACGTCCCACCATTGAAACTGCCTATCATGTTAGGCCAGATCTGGGATTTATTGGAAAAACTTTAAAGGAAAAAGGGATTGAAGGATTAAAAAAAATAGAGCCGAAAATTTTTACCCCAATCATCATGATGAAGGCAGAAAGAATGTCATCGGCCAAGGAAATAATTAAACAAATAGGTAGATGTTTGGTCGAGCCAAAGTTTGATGGATTTAGGTTACAAATACATTATTTAAGGTCCGACCCTAAAGGGACGGACCTTCCTAAAGTTAAATTATTCTCCAGAAGTCTTGAGGATGTGACTTTTATGTATCCCGATATCGTTGAAGGGGTGAAAAAAGAAGTTAAAGCGGATGAATTAATAATTGAAGGAGAGGCGATTGGTTATAATCCAAAGACGGGTGAGTTTCTTCCGTTTCAAGAAACTGTTCAACGTAAACGAAAATATGATATTGGAGCGAAGGCAATAGAAGTACCTTTAAAACTTTTTGCATTTGAACTTTTATATTTAAATGGAATAAATTTTATTAAACTTCCGTTTATTGAACGCCGACACGCACTTGAAAAGGTGACTGTAAAAAATAAAGATATTAGTAAGCAAATAATTGTCGTTGACCACCAGGAAGAGGTGGATAAAGAAGATAGGTTAGAACAAATTTTTGATAAGGCAATTGCCAAAAAACTAGAAGGGGTGATTGCCAAAAAAATTGACGGGATCTATCAACCGGGTGCCCGGGGGTGGAACTGGATTAAATACAAAAGAAGCTATTCTTCTAAGATTAATGACACTATCGACTGTCTTGTGATGGGATACGACTTTGGGAAAGGTAAAAGAACAGATTTTGGTCTTGGAGCGTTTTTGGTTGGAGTAAGAGATGAAAAACAGGATAAGTTTGTAACAGTGGCAAAAATTGGAACAGGATTAACAGATGAGGAATGGAAAGAATTAAAAATTAAGAGTGAAAAGTTAATAGTTAAAGAAAAACCGAATAATTATTTAGTTGATCATCAAGCTAATTGTGATATTTGGATAGCGCCTAAAATTGTCGTAGAGATCAAGGCCGATGAAATAACTAAATCTCCGACTCACACCGCAGGTTTAGCACTGCGTTTTCCAAGACTCGAACGATTCCGTGACGATAAAAAACCAGAAGACGTGACTACGTTGGAAGAACTTCAAAATATGACTCGTTAATTAAGGTCCGACCTTAAAAGAACGAACCTTATACTAAATGACGGTGGGAGTAGAACATTTTAAAGAATCTGATCGTGTATTCCCCAAAAAATGAAGCTGGGTTGTTTATAATTCTTCTCGCCGAAGAAGCAACAACAGTGTTTCCGTCATGATAGATCTTTCCGTATTTTCTTATATGTAGAGTAAGGTCGATGTCTTCATGAACGTTTTTATCTTCAAAACAAATATCATCTTTTACCTTATTCCAAATGGTTTTTTTGATTGCAAGCCCCGGGCCAATCATGGGATAAACGCCTATCAACAACCTTGGAACAAGCATGTAGATATAAAAAAGCATTTTAAAATGTTTTAGAACTGGAACGCTGTTTAGCCTAATAGGCATAGATATTGCCACTATTGAAGTGTCTCGATAAAAATCATTTTTAATATTTTTTATCCAATTTGAGGGTAGTACCGTATCGGCATCACAACGGGCAATAATATCTCCAGAAGCTTTATTAAAGCCTGCATTGCGAGTAGGAGTAATCCCTTGTTTTTTTTCTTGGATTAATATAACTTTTTTATATTTTTTTACGATTCCAATTGTTTTATCTGATGAGTTATTGTCAACAACAATTATTTCGTCAGGTTTTTCTTCTTGACTCATCAAAGAATCAAGGCAATTTGCAATTCTTTTTTCTTCATTATAAGCCGGTATAACAACCGATATTTTCATACTCTAATTTTACCAAATGTTATAATATAAGCAGTATGAAACCATTTTTTTCTGTAATTATTTCCACCCTCAACGAAGAGAAATGTTTGCCAATATTACTTGAAGATCTGAACAAACAAAAAACAAAGGATTTTGAATTAATAGTTGTTGATGGTGGATCTTCTGATAAAACCGTTTCCGTGGCAAATAAGAACAAAAATAATTTTATTAAATATAAACTTATTAAAAGCGATAAACAGAACCTAAGCTACCAAAGAAACTTGGGTGCACAAAAAAGCGCTGGAAGATTTCTGATTTTTCTCGACGCAGATATCAGAATTAAAACTGACTATTTATCAACTATAAAAAAAGTGATAGAAAAGAAATCCTTTTTATTTTTGACCACATACCAATATGATGATTCAGACAACTTAAACAAGTTTTTAGTACAAGTAACTAATTATTCTTTAGAACTATTAAAATTAATCGGTAAGCAAATGGCCCCAGGGTATAACTTTATAATCCTAAAAGAGGTTTTTGAGAGGTTGGGAGGTTTTAATGAGAAAACAACCATGAGCGAAGATCATGATTTGAGTATCAGGATTCAACAGGCAGGAGTAAAAATTAACATTATTCCAAAACAACTACTTAAATGGTCGTTTAGAAGAATCAAAAAGGACGGATATATACCAATATTGTTTAAGTATGGGATTGCGACATTTCACTCTTTGGTTCTTGGAGAGATAACAGATAAAAAATTAGGATATCAAATGGGAGGTCAATATTTTATCGCTGAAGAAGAAGTTAAATCAAACAAAAAAATACAAAAAGAAATAAAAAAATATTATTCAAAAATAACCAAGGCATTCAATAAAATTTTTTAAATTTCAAAATTAGAAATAATAGGGTAGTGGTCAGAGAAACGAACTTCAATTCGTTCTGTTTTGGAAAGCTTTATTCCCCGGTAATAGATATAGTCATATTTCATCTGATTTCCAAAAAAATGATTAATATTTCTAGCTAAAAAACCCTGTAAAAAAGAAAAGTTTTCCTTTTTACCATGAGGAGAGAAATCAACAGTCTGCTTAATATTTTTTGTTGCTTCTATTAAATTGTATTTTTTCATAATATTATCTAGTTTTTTACGTTGATACGGTACGTAATTGAAATCTCCAGTAATAATTAATGGAATTTTAGAGTTGATATTTAATGAACTCAGTGCTTTGTCAATATGAAAGACTCGGACTGAATTTGGTGCAGCAACAATCAAATGAGAGTTGCAGATGGTAATTTTTTTGTTATCAATTTTACTAATAAAATCAGTTCGAAGGAAAGTCTTAGGTTTATTAATTCGTAAAATTAGCTGAGGAATCATAAATAATAATTCCAACAGATTGGATCCAATTTTTAATGAATTGGAATTTACAAATTTAAACTTTTTTGGATTAAAGTAAGTAGCAACACCAAAAGCATTTCCAAATTTTATAAACGTTCCTGAATAATCAGCCAATTCATAGCCAAATTGTTTAATTATTTTAAGGTTTTTCATTGAGATATCAACCTCTTGTAAACAAATGATATCTGGAGAACACTGTTTAATTATCTGGTCTAGTTGTTTATATGCCTTATTAAAGAGGGTGTTGTAGGTAAGAATTGAGAAATTCATATATTTATTATACTAAACCTGACCTGAAGTAATTAAATAAAAGTTATCCACCGACTTTGGATAACTTTTATTGTTTTGTTGTAATAATCTAAAACAGTAACTCAATACTATAAGTTGTCCTATAGACTATACCTTTTTACCTATAGGTCTTGACAAACAAATTAACTTTGTTTATAGTAAGAGATATGAATAACATTTTCTTTTCCCAGAAGCCTAATTCGTTTAGTTTTAAAACTAAATATCAAAAGAAGAACGAGTTAATTAGTTTTGTTGCTGATCAATTCAAAAAATTAGCTAAGAAGAACTTAAGTATTCCGGTAACCTTATATCATTTATAAGGACAAAAAAGAGCATCACTACCGCTCGTATTTGAGGGAACGACGTATAGTAATGCTCGGTATTACGATAGCAAAAAAAAATCGGTTTGTCAACCCCGCCACAAGCGGGGTTTTGCGTATATTAATTAACTTGATACAAAGCCCCAAAGCCATTAGCAGACTTAAAAATTAACTTGGCAATTTTAGTCCATTTTTCTTCATTCAAATTAGGGTATTTTTGGCGTTCCAACCGCGAGATTATCACATATTTTATTTGGTATTTGTTAATAAGCGACTTAGTTTCGTCAACGTCCTTTGATTCATAAAGGGAAACAACTTCCGGGATTCTTTTCCCAACAATATCTGACGATCCTCGCCATAACCATTCATGCACCCACCAACCAGCGACCGTTGGTAGCCCAGTGAAGGCGGAGATCCTTTCATAGTCAGTGTACGAGTCTCCTTGGGCCTCCAAGATGACCGGCTGTCCCTTTTCATTTTTATTTAAATAGTCAATAATTTCACTATCTTCTGGATAAGTCTGTTTTAACCAAGCCTGTCCATTAAGTTCAATAGGACGATTAAGTTGACCGTAATATGAAGGAACCGAAAAGAAAGGGTAGATAGACGGAAAGAGAATAAAAATAATAAAAATTGTTATAAACATATAATAGACAATCGATTTTTTGATATTTTTTAACAAATAGAATGTGACAATTGAGGCGATCCCCATCATGGTAAAAGCCTGATAACCAAGCTTAAACATAGTATTGGCTCGGAAGTGTTGAGGATAAATGTCTTTGATGTAGAAGAATTCCGGAATGATGGTTAAGAATACGCTGAATGAAAATAATATCAAGAGAAAATTGTTCAATTGTTTCATTGTTCCATCGTTCCTCTGTAGGGGCGAATCCTGCCTGCCGGCAGGCAGGGCGTGATTCGCCCTTTTTTTAATATATAAAAATATCAAAAATGAAATCCAAAAAAATCCCCATAAAATAAAAAGCATCCAAATGGGAGATATTTGACAGTTACCCGCCTCGAAAATAAATGGTCCAATTTTGCCGATATCGGTCAGGAGTTTAGGAGCGCAGTTTACCCCTATACCACTGACAAACGGTTTAAAAAACCAGGAAAAAGGTAAAGAAAAAATGATAAACGAAGCAAATAAAACCGCCGTATTAATAACAAATTTCAATGAAAAACCATATATAAAAAAGAAAAGAATTAAAGTTAGCAAAATATAAATTGGGCCGTCAAAGGCATTGGTCATGTAGTGAATTGCAGCCATGAAACCGAGGAAAATAGTATTAAGTATTAAGTATTTAGTATTAAGTATTCTTGACTTATTTAATTTATTGGTAAAAAATATGAAAAGTAAGGCTAAAGTTAATAATACAAATGGAATATCAAACACATGTCCATGCAAATCCGCAACTACGTATGAATATGATGGAAACTCGTGAATCGTGAAAGGAATAAATCGGGTGGCATTGGGATACCAAATGGAGGCTGGATTAAATTTTGCGAGTATGGTCCAAAAAGGGATCGGCGGTTTTTCTGTCGGATAGCCGGTTGTAAAGAGATAAATAGTATACAGATTACCACCGAGATTGACTAAATAAGCTCCAATCAAACCATAGATTACAGCTTTGAATTGGTTTAATTTTTGATCATAGCGTTTAATAATATTGATGATAAGCGAAAATACTTGAGTCACTCCTTGAGCAAAAATGGTGGCGAGGATAAGATTATAACCAATTGAAGCTTTAACGTTACTAAGTTTTATAAGTAGAGCGCCGGTCAGGTGACCAAAGTAATAATAATTAATTGATTCGAGGCTATACCAAATATCTTTTGGAGGAAAAAATTTAGTTCGCAGTATCGAATTTATAAATCCAAAATCCATAAATTTTTCCAAGCCATGAATAGAAGGTTCTTGGGAGCGGATGAAAGTCCAGAAGAAAAGACAAAATACGAATAATAATTCTTCGAAAAAAATAATTCGTAATTCGTATTTCGTAATTCGTAATTTTTTGTTTTTTATATAAATAACCCAATTAATAATTGCAAAAAGGCAGAGAGAAAATATTAACCCAAGACGACTAAAAGGCAGAATTTTGACAATTCCTAAAACAAAAACAAAATAACTGAGCAAAATAATTCCTAAAGTTTTTGCAAAAGGATAGCCAAAATCAAAGCTAAAACTTTTAAAGACCTTTTTAGTTAAGGGGGTAAAAACAATACCGATAACGAGTAATGCTAAATACCATTGAAGCGTAATTAAAATCCAGTTCATAAGAAATTATTATATAATAATGAACAATATTATGGATTCAAAATATAGCCCACAACTAGTCGAAGAAAAAATCTATAAAGAATGGGAGGAACAGGGTTTTTTTACGGCAAAAATTAATAAGGGGAAAAAACCATTTTCTATCATTCTTCCTCCTCCAAATGCTAACGGTAATCTTCACTTGGGGCACGCCATGTTTACTTACGAAGACATCATGATCAGATTTAATAAAATGATGGGAAAAGAAACTCTTTGGTTACTTGGTCTTGATCATGCAGGTACGGAAACTCAGTTCGTGTTTGAAAAATATTTGAAGAAACAAGGAAAGAGCCGATATGACTACAAACGGGATGAGCTTTATAAAATGATCTGGGATTACGTGGCAGAAAATAAAATCAACATTAAGAATCAACTAAAACGACTGGGATTTGCTCTCGATTGGTCTCGCGAAAAATTTACCATGGATCCGGCTATTGTAAAAATAGTTTACAAAACTTTTAAAGATTTGTTTGATCAAGGCTTGGTTTATCGAGCCAATAAATTAATTAATTATTGTACAAATTGTGGAACGTCATTTTCTGATTTGGAAGTAGTTTATACGGAAAAAATTGATTCACTATATTACATAAAATATCAGATTAAGGAAGGCGGTTTTATTGAAGTGGCAACGACCAGGCCAGAAACATTATTTGGAGATACGGCTATTGTAGTCAATCCAAAAGATAAGCGATACAAGGACTTGATTGGAAAAACTGCAATCGTGCCATTTGTCAATCGGGAGATTCTGATAATAGCCGATTCTTCAGTTGAAATCAAGTTCGGGACGGGCGCTGTCAAAGTAACACCAGCTCATGATTTTAATGATTACGAGGTTTCTAAAAGACATAATTTGCCAATGATCCAAGCGATTGGCTTTGATGGCAAACTAAACGAAATAACTGGTAAATATCAAGGGTTGAGAATCTTTTCTGGAAGGCAACAAGTGGTGTCCGACCTTCAAACGGCTGGGTTAATGGTAAAAATAAAAGAAGATTATGCCCATCGTGTTGGGACTTGCTACCGCTGTGGTAAGGTTCTTGAGCCTCTCCCTAAAGAACAATGGTTTATAAAAGTGAAGCCATTGGCTGACAAAGCAAAAGAACTGATTGAAAAAAAAGAAACTGAAGTTTTACCAAAAAGATTCAAAAAAAGACTGACTACGATATTGGATGATTTTATCGACTGGAATATATCCCGTCAGGTTGTTTGGGGGATAAGGATTCCGGCATATAATTGTCGGTCAACCGGCAAATGGTTTATTTCGACTGAAAAACCAGAAAAGTGTTTAATTTGTGGAAAATGTACTTCTGAGCAAGATGAGGACACTTTTGACACCTGGTTTTCGTCTGCCCAGTGGCCCTTTGCAACTCTCAAGACGGAAGGAAAAGAATTTTACGATTATTTTTATCCGACCTCGGTTATGGAAACAGGCCATGATATTTTAAGAGCTTGGGTAGCACGCATGATGATGATCGGCTATTTTTCTACAAAAAAAACTCCTTTTAAAACAATATTTCTGCATGGTATGGTTAGGGACCCTAAAGGGCAAAAAATGAGTAAAAGTAAGGGAAATGTGATAGATCCGATCCTGATGATCGATAAATATGGCGCCGATGCCCTTCGAATTGCCCTTATTTTTGGAACTAAAGAAGGGGGGGATGTGTCCTTGTCTGAACAAAAAGTAGTTGGAATGAGAAATTTTATCAATAAGATATGGAATATGGGAAGGTTTATTGAGATGAATCAAAATCAAAAATCAAATATTAAAAATCAAAATGACAAAGAAAAAATTAAAATTTTAAAAGATCTTAAGAAAGAGTTTGAAAAAGAAAAGAAGCAATATTTAAAATATATGGATTCTTATCAGTTTTCAAAGGCATTGGGGTTGGTGTATGAGTTTATTTGGCATAGGTTTGCCGATTATTACATAGAGCAATTGAAAGATGAGGTAATTAATGGTAATATAGAAGCTCTCGGGAAACTAAAAGAAGTGTATCTGGAAAATTTAAAGATGCTTCACCCGTTTATACCGTTTGTAACTGAAGAAGTGTGGAAAGTGTTTAATGGCGAATCTATATTATTAAATAAATTATAAAATTATGAAAAGAACATGGCAGCCGAAAAAGGCAAAAAGAAATAAAGTTCATGGATTTTTGAAAAGAATGGCCTCAGCAAAGGGGAGATTGGTTTTAAAAAGAAGAAGAGGAAAAGGTAGAGCAAAATTAACTGTGTAATTTCTAATTTCAAATTTTTAGTCAATTTTTAAACTTAATTTCTAAACATTTAATATTATGCAATTCTTCAGTCAGTATATATTTGATCCTATTTTTGCTCACCCTATTCAAAATCTTCTCGTCATGTTCTATAAGTTATTTTTATTCTTAAGGATTCCAGGAGCTTTGGGATTTGCGATAATTGCACTCACAGTATTTATCCGCTTGCTTTTTCAGCCTTTTTTTCAGAAACAGATAGAGACAGCCAAGAAAATGCAGGAATTGAAACCTCATTTGGACAATCTATCAGTCAAACATAAAAATGATCAAAAGCAGTTACAAGCTGAACAATTAAAGCTTTATCAACAGCATGGTATTAATCCAACTTCCGGTTGTTTGGTTATGATCATTCAACTGCCGGTCTTTATTGCTTTATATAACACTTTGAACCTTTTCTTGTTAAGCGGACATACTGATAAGACGATTGCCACGATCAATAAAGTTTTGTATTTTTCTTTTCTAAAGATCGACACGATCAATTCCTGGTTTTTCGGTTTAGATCTGGTCAAATCCCCAAAAATGGCCGGTGCTTGGTATTATTTATTAATTCCATTGATAACAGGAATTTTGCAATATTTTCAAGCTCAGGCTTCAATGCCTCCAGTTAGCACAACCAAAACAGTAGCAAAGGTTGATGATAAAGGCAAAAAAGTAGAGGGTCAGGGGGATTTCCAAAAAGCCATGAACACACAGATGAAATATATGTTCCCACTGATGATCGGTTGGTTCTCGTATTCGTTGCCTATCGGACTAGCTTTATATTGGAATATTTTTTCTATTATGGGTATAATGCAATACAAGAAAGTAAACTCAAAAAAATAAATTCTTAATTTAAAATTTTTAATTTTTAATCAATTTTAAATGTTTAAAAATTTAAATTTAAAAATTAAGATTTGAATAAAAATTTCAAATTTAAAATTAAAAATTAATTAAAACAATATGGACAAAATAGCTACAATCAAAACCGAGACGGAAGAGCTTTTGGGGAAAATGATTACTAAGTTTGAAGTAGAAGTTGCTGATGATGGTGGAGTTTTTCAGGTGATAATTAAAACTGATGAAGAAGTTTCAACTGTGATTGGTCGACACGGAGAAACGATCCGAGCCATCCAAAAAATATTGGAAGTAATTCTTTATAAAAAATTTAATGAAAGGGTTGAGATCTTGGTCAACGTCAACGACTTTCGAGAAAAGCAAAAAGAAAGATTAGAAACGATGGCGCGTGAATATGCCGACCAAACTAAAGAAACTGGAACAGCTGGATACATAAGATCACTTTCATCTTATGAGCGAAAATTGATCCACGAATTTATCACCGCCAACTATCCAGAACTGACGACTTCGTCTGTTGGAGAAGGTAGAGAGAGACAGTTGGTTATTGAGGTTAAGAAATAATACGAATACTGCGAATAAAGAAATGCGAATATAGCAAATTATGCTCATATTTGGTTATGGGGAAAATCATATACCCAGAACTTTCGTATACTATTAATGGAATTTTGTTTAAAACGCATAATACGTTGGGAAAAAATTGTAGTGAAGGCCAATACTCAGATTTTGTTGAAAAACTTCTTAAAGAATCCAATGTAAAATATGAACGCGAAAAAATACTTCCGCCAATTTTTGATGGAGAAAAGTCAGGGAGAAATAAAGTCGACTTTTTAATCGATAATAAAATTATTTTAGAATTAAAATCAAAAAAAGTTATTTCGAAAGACGATTATTATCAGGTAAAAAGATATTTGACAACGTTAAGTAAAAAATTAGGAATAATAGTTAATTTTAGGTCTTCATATATCTATCCAAAAAGAATTTTAAATTCTTCAGCGAAAGAATAAGTTTTTATTCGCATAATTCGTAGCATTTGCATAAATTCGTAGATTCGTATTTTATGAGTTGTTTAGCTTGCCTAAAATTGATATATTTTTAATATGGATGCCAGTAACTCGCCCGAACAACAAAATAATCAACAGCAAGCCAGAGAAGCAGCTAGTCGTATAGCCGCTGAAGTCAGGGATAGTAATAATGCACGATATGCTGCCGTCGATAAGATTTCAAATGATGCGGAAAGACAAAGACAAAGAGATCTTTTGGACGCAGAGATATCAAATAGTATTAGAGCGAGAATGAGAGATCAAATTGCTCGTGATAAGGCAGACGTAGGTACGACTGACAGCCCGGAAAACATCAAAGCAAAAGCAGATGATGCAAAAAGATCGCTTCTTGAAATTAAAGATTTAAATGAAAAAAATAGGGTCAACGTGGTTGATAGAAGGTCCCAGTTTTTGTTAGATAAAATAGTTGAACAAATAAAAAATGGCGAAATCACCGATCAGGGTGTCCTAGACGTTGAACGAATACTTGGTAAACATCTGATTGACGGAATAGTGTTTTCACAGCCAGGTGAACAAATGAGTGATTTCGAAAAAGACCTAAAAACCTATTATGAAATAAACCCGATCGCAGCAACTCCTCTCGTGAGAAATTTATTACAAAATCCTGAGACTTATGGTTATGGGGACCCTAAAAGTTTATCTGATAAAATTAGTCCTTCAAAACAGGAAGAAACTCCAACTGAACAGGAAGATGATCAAAAAAATAAACCGCAAAAAGAAATGACTGAAGCGGACATGGATATGCAGCGCTTTCAAGCTGATTATCAATACTATCAAAACCGCTTTACAAACGAACAGTTGAAATTAATATCAGCTTTTTATTCGCCTGAAGCGATTGTCAACTATATGGAAAAGTTGAGTATCGGTGACGATCAAGATAAAAGTTTTCTAACAACACAACAAGTCAAGGAGAGAAAAGAGCAATTAAAAAAAGATATTGAAGAATATTATCAGAAAAATAACAAAACATTTGAGCCAGGGAATAGTTTGGAAGATCAGGTTGAAAAACATTGGGGAGAAGAAGTATCAGAAATGATGAACTGGAGAATGTCAGATATTGTCAATCAACTATTTTTGGAACTACAACAGAAGTCGCCGCATAAATTTTATGAGCAGATCATGCAAGAAGATATTTTTACAGGACCTTCCATGATCCAAAAAAAAATCCAGACGGCTATTAACGCGTTGATGACAAGGGTCGATCAGCTTGAAGGAAAAGACGCAAATAGTACCGAATTGACTCAAAGGATGGCAAAACTTCAGTTATATAGATATGCGACCAAAGGGCATGAAATCGAGGAAAGAAGCGATGATCCAAATGACAAAAACAAAAAGATATATCCAAGAATTAAACCAATTCCTTATGGTGAAAAAATCAATTTAGGCGTATTTATTGAATATGTAAACATGACAATTGATCAGACCATCCACAAAACCGAATATTTTCACAACGCTCGCGCAATATATAAACATCCCCCCGGTGAAAAAGGATTTTATCAAAAACTGGGAGATTTTGCTGAACAGCTTCAGGGAACCGATATCGAAGAAATTTTGATGTTACCGGATGGTCAATATGTATTGGAAGCATATCAACTTTACGAAAAAATGCTCCAGGAAGATTTTGCTCAGATGGATCATCGTCACCGGCCGGATCAATTGACCAATAAATTGGAACGGGTTAACAGTGAAATTGAAGAAGAGGTGATTGCACAGTTAATAAAATTTTATCCCGATCTGTCAAGACAAAGAGTAAAAAATATTGTCAATAACGCAGTCGGAGTTAGTCGTGGAATGTTTTTGACCGAAGCAGAACAGTCAGCGTATGCCGATCCAGTTGATTCGGAAGGAAAAGGAATGGTCGCTTCTTACTCGACCAACGATGCCGGATCCTTAAATGCTTTCAATCCGATGCACACGATCATGAGATGGCAGGGAGAACATAATTTTAATGCAATGTATTTTATGCCAGTTAAGGGAGAATCAGGACCATGGGATCACCGTAAAGCCTGGAAAAATATGCAAAAATATATGGACTCATTTTATGTTGGTAAAGGTCGAGGAGTGGGCAAAAATGGTCTTCCGGAAGAAGTATTTGCAGATTCGATGATGAATATAGGAAAGATCGGTGGACCGGGGATAAGAAAAGGCTGGAGGATGAAACAAGCGCTTGAAGGTCATTTTGTTTATGATGACGATGGTACTATTGACGCTCCTAATACTTTTCAGGCAATGGAGGCGATCGGTTATGAGGCGCTCTATAATTTTGTGAATTTGAAACAGGCAGGACCAGGTCTAATGAAAGCAACGGAAAAAATCAACCCAAAAGAGTTAAAGGAAAGAAAAAAGCTTTTTACATATATTTATAAAAAATATTTTTATACTGGTGACTCTCAAGATTTTCAGGAATCGGAATTTGACAATTATATGACGGAATTACAAAAAAAAGGAGAAGAAAAAGCCTTAAAAGCAATGAAAGGTGAGGTTAGGGGAAGGGAGAATGAAAAGGGTTCCCTGTCAGCCGGTAGTTGGGAAGAACAGGTAGCCTACGAAACTTCCCAAATGTTTTTGGAAAATATGTTGGCTCATTATACTGCTGCCAGGATGCCGACTAAATTTTTAAGAATTGATAAAAATAGACTACATAAAGATGGTATTGGCAATTGGGAGCGAGTCTGGAGAGAGTTTAGAGATAGAAAAGACAATCCATGGCAACGTAAGGATTTCGATCATGTTATGAAAGATTTGGGAACCGCCGAAATGCTTTTACGACGGCAGATAGGAAAAATAATTAGAGATCAAATAAAATTTGATAAAGATTGGACCTTGGATAAGATAGATGAGATCAGAGATCTCCCGCATAGGTTAACCTCCAACAAAATCAGGGAGCTACTTTCTGAGAATTCATCGGAGAACCCAAATAGAGAAAATAAAACTTTTAAAAATAAAGATGAAATTGATAGAGTGGTTGAGCTTTATGAGCATATCATGAAAGACTTTGAAAATAACGAATATTTGGATAATAAAGGATATAAAGAAATAAGTGATTTCAAATTTACGTTTGGTCTGGAAGATACCGATCTTTCTTTAATGGCATTCCGAGGGACTGGTCCAAGAATGGCGGCGCGGGCGATCAAAGATACTGCGACGATAGAAACCGTAATAGTCCCTTGGATTATCAATATGCCATTGGTTTTAAATGAGATCGCCATCAGTGGGAAAAACGATTTTACTCCAATTATAAAATATATGAGAGAAGCACAAAAGGCTATTACCGATGTCAATGGAGTCGAGGACACTTATGAATTTATGTATAAATTGGCTGGGACTGCCATTAATTACTTTAAAAAAGACGCAATGGCGAAGCCTTTATTTGGACTTTTTAGACTTGGAAAAATAAATTCAATAGCTGGTCAATATGCCGGCCGATCTAGTGCCGTCGTCGAATGGGATTCAAGAGATATCGATCGGTTTATTATAACTATGGAGTCATATGGTTTATTAAAAAATAGCCCTTATAATCTCCAGGCAAAAGGAAATAATGATGAATTCTCAGGTGGTCTATGGGAAGATAGATGGGTGATCAATCCCTTAACCAAAAAACCAATGAAATGGGGGAAAAAAAGGCACGTTGATTATAAATATAACTCTTTGAGGCTCAGGAAAGAGCATGGGGCCGATGGGAAAGCAATCATGTGGGATTACGTAAATCAATTCTTGCCGCTAGCTGTAATACTTTTGTTATGGAAATATATCAAGGATGCACTTGACGAAACAGAGGGGAAGAAAAAATAAATTTGGTATCATGAAACTATGAAGAAAATATTTTTGGTTTTATTTATTTTAGTAAGTTCGTTTTTATTCTTTTCTTTAATTAAAGTTGAGGCTCAAATAACACCAACACCAATACAACAGTCTTTTCAGATGCCGGGAGTGACCTGTGGTGACGCCGAGTCAAAAGATCCAAATATTCAAAAATGTTGTTTATCAGGCAACTTATCATTGAAAGATAAAATAGTAGTCCCGGAAGTTTTTTGCGTTAGTGATTTATTGGGTAGTCCAGTGAAGGCTGGTTGCCCAGGCAATGTAATAAATGGAATAGTCGGCTATTTTTTTTCAGCTTGGCCAATAAAAAATATTGAGGAATATTATACCGGTATAGCTCAAAAAGTAAATCCGTGTGTTACTGGAAATCCTTCCACTTTGGATTATTCTAACCCAAGTTGTGTCTGTAAAGTAGCTCTGGCTACGACAAAAGTTTTATGTGATAAATATTTAGCTAATAGTAGAGATTATGGAAGTTGTGTAACTTGTGCGGATAAAGGAGTCTGGACAAGTATCGGTTGCGTAAAAAATGATCTGAATAGCTTTATTGGAGAGACGGTATTTGGGACAGGGATAGGTTTGGCTGGTGGGCTTTCGTTGCTTTGTATAATCTATGCGGCCTTTATGATGCAGTCATCGGAAGGTAATCCGGAAAAACTGAAGAAAGCTCAAGAGATGATTACGAGCTGTATAATGGGATTAATGTTGATAATATTTTCAGTCTTTATATTAAGATTAATCGGAGTGAATATATTGAAGATTCCTGGTTTTGGATAACAAACGATTTTTATTATTTATCATATTGACTAGTACTGGCCTGGGCGTTAGGTGTTGATCTTCTTAGTTTAGATACGCCTTCCTTAAATAATTTACCGATACCTTGATCACCAGAAAGTGCCGATAAACCAAGACTGATACTTCCAACCTGTCCAAGTAACCCTAGCCCACCGCCAACGGCCGCACTGGTCCCGCCAAAATATGTCCCAAGACCGACTTGGATAGGTAACGGTTTTAATCCAATCGCCTCTTTTATTAACTTAATAAAATCAGGGATGAGAAACATTATCCCGATCCCGATCAGTGTCCCGAAATATGCCGAGCCCATCTGAGGTAAAAGCGGAGGACTCCAAATATTAGCTCCACTATTGGACGATTCGATCAAAATAGTGGCAATAAGCATAAAGCAGATGACTAAAGGAAATGAGATTAGATCACCGAGCAAATTTTTAAGCCACCAACCGAAAACATTTTTACCCGGAATTGCTTCAAATAAAAGTAATATTGGCGAAAATATTATAAGGAGAATAATTTCAATATAAGATTTGAATAAAAGAAAAGTAATCCTAAAAAATAGAAATATCACTGTAAACCAGACAAAAAGAGAAATTACGGCGGGCAATAATATAAATGTGGAAAGAAAAAGAATAATAACCCAGATTGGAAATTTAAAAATTGCTTCCACAGCATTTTTTGTCCAATTACCTAGAGCTGAAAATTTACCGATGTCACCAGTAAAAAAATCACCAAGAACAGGAATTCCTTGTACTAAGAAACTGGTAATAAAAGCAACAATAACAGTAAAAATAATTCTCGCTATAGTAGGTAAAAAACTTAATAAAGCTTCGCCGATCCCCCAAATATTACCCAACTTACTGAAAATAAACCAACTATTTCCTCCTAAAAAAGCATTTTGATATGTTTGAACATCGATATGGACATCGGGATTTTTACTGAGAATGGAAATAATTAAGACAATTAGTACATACATTAAGTCGATCATAAATCCGGCTATAGCAAAAGAAAAAGTAATTAATATTAAAGAAATAACTATTTTAGGAAGCGCATTTTCAACGGAGATGACGGTTTGAGGATTGATCTTAGTTCGAAACATTACCATAAATCCTATCGCGATCAAAATGACTACAAGAAGCATATAAGAAAGGTCCCGGAAGATCTTCCAAAGATTGGAAAACGGCTTGATCGCAGCAAAACCAATACCCTCGGCAGCCATAGTCTTTGGTATAAAACCGGCCTGTTGAAGGCTATCGGAAACCCATGCTATACCTGAAGCAGGTGGATTTGAATAGGGCATAGCTATCAAATTACCCACAAAACCAAAAAAACTTTTACCATAATTTTTATCAGCGTCAGCAGGGTTTTTAGTACAGGCTTCACCAAGCATAATGCACATTGATGTTTTGTAAACTGCAATAGTTAGTTTTCCTTGCTGAGTCTTATTAAGCTCTTTGTCGTTAATAACCTTGTAAATTTCTATACGGTTTTGTTTGATCGGGTCTGATTTAGTGGAGGATAAGGCGATTTTATCTTTACCAATAAAATTGGAAAATAGAGTAATGACGATAAAGAAAACAGCTACGACGAGAAAAGCCTTTTTTAGAAAACTAAATGCAGGATTCAAAAATAAGAACATAATTTGATTATAGCAAGAATTTAGAATAGAAAATTTTATTTTAATAAGAACTGTTCTGCACCTAATCCCGGGTAGTTTGCCGTTCTCCAGCTCTCAAATTCTTTCTGGGCCTGATCTTTTGGGTCGTGCAGCGTGACTACGAATTTATCGGTGCCGTAGTCAAAATCGATCGTAAAGGTAGAAAGGTTGAGCGGAGTTTTTAGACGGAGATCTTTTTTTTGGATGGAAGTATTAAGGACTTGGGCGGGTAACTGCTCCTCGGCAACTCCGGTAAAGTCGGAGGCCGGAACAGTCGCTTGTTGATTATTTGTTATTGACTGTTGACTTGTGTCGATCGAAGTAGGTGTAGGAAGAGAACCAGTTGAAGGACTTTGTGGATTGGTGGTTTTTTTAGAAAAAGGAATAATGAGAATAAGTATAAATAATACTATTAACGCGAAGGAAATTCCGAGATAAACTTTAATGTTCGAATTGTCCATAATTATTACTTTTTAACTCCAAATGCTAATCGGTACAACGGGTATGGGTAACGAGTATTTTCATTATAGGGGATTTCATAACGGCCGTAGGCAGGATCATAGGCATATATGTTCCCTTTAGCATCTATATCGGTGATCCAAAAATAGTGACCGCAACCTCCATCACAAAAACTGGCCAAAGTAAAGAAAGTCCAGCCCGCCGCTAAATATTTCTTCAGGTCAGGAACAACCGTATCGGACCTTTCGGCATTAAAGACAAGATAATCGGTAGTTTTTAAACCTAAATCTTGCAGGATCTGTTTGGCATCGGAGTAACGTGAACCATCACAACCGAGCAAATATCCTTTAGATTGGTACATATTAACAATAGTTTTTGGTGTGTAGCTGTTTCCTAAATAACTGGCAGCGATCATAGAGACGGTTGTTGGTCCACAACCAGCCTGACACAAGTTACAACCATCGGGAAGAGGGAGGTCGCCCTGATCTCCACATTGAGGATAGTAGGTGAAAGAGGGGCTAGGGGCTAGACTGTTAGGGGCTAGGGAGGAAGGGCTGGGAGATTGGAGGGTAGAAGATGGGTTAGCTTGATTATTATTTGAGGAAGGATTGCCCTGCCCCATGTTCATAAAGATGTTCAGGAAATCAATGACGGGATTAAAATCGTCAGGATTTTTTCCCTGATCAACGATCAAGGTCAAATTCTGATTACCGATGAGTTGGGGAAAACTATTTTGATTGGCCCAGTTAACAAATTCAGTTTCAGCCTGAGGTGTTTTTTTTTCAACGACAATTTTTTGAAGTCTGGAAGAGTATTGAAGTTTAAAATCAGCGGTTTCGACCGGTGTGATAGCTGAAAGTTTAGCTAAAACGTCTGGAGAAACGTCTAGAGAATTGACGATGGTAGTTGGGATCGGAAGTTGGTTAGGGGATTGTGAAGGTAGCGATTGTAGCGATTGATCGGTAGGAATACTGGTTGGAAAAGGGGTATTTTTTTGAGTTGTCGTCGTTGATTTTTTCCCAAGAGAAAGGATTATAGAAATTATTACCAAAAGGATTAGGAAAGCTCCTGCAAGAACAATATATATTTTTTTCATAAAAAACTCGGGTTTGATGAATCAAACCCCTACATTTAAAACATTTGACTTTTAATGCTATTTTCTTGATAATGAAAATATGGCCGACTATTTTGATTTTATTAAAAAACCACAGAACAATGCAACAGGTAATTCGAATGTGAGCCCAGTTGGACAAGATCAAAAATCAAATATCAAAGATCAAAACGACAAATCAAACATTCCTTCTCCCGCTCCCACTATTCAAAATCCCACAAAACCCGAAGTTAAAGTTCCCAACCAAGTAACCAAACAACCAACTAACCAAGCTACTAACAATTTAGATTTGATGACTCACTTGACTCAACGATCCAATCGGGTCATGATGGCCGCACAAACAAAAGCAAAAGAATTAAAATCAGAGCTAGTCGATAGTGAGCATCTTTTATACGCTTTGACAACCGATAGTGAAATATACAACTTATTGGTTGAAATGAAGATCCAACCACAGTTAATTACCGATGAATTAACAAAAATTTATAAACGCGGAACAGTCGATCGAGTAGTCCAATTTTCTCCGAGAATAAAAAAGATTCTCAATGACGCTTTGGTAATAGCCAGAAAATTAGGATTTGAATTTATTGCTCCGGAACATTTATTACTATCGATATTTGAAGAAGGTGAAGGAGTAGGAGCACGAGTTTTGGTTAAATTAGGTTTAAATAAAGAAGACCTAAATAAAAAAGTCGTCGGAAAAAAGGAAGGGTTAAACGAAGAGGAAAAGAAAGCTGAAAGTAAGAAAAAATCGTTAGAACAGTTTACGATCGATTTAACCGCCAAGGCTTCTCAAGGGTTACTTGATGCGGTAGTTGAAAGATCGGCCGTTATCGAACGAGTTATTCATATTTTATCCCGTCGAACCAAAAATAATCCGTCGTTGGTTGGTGAAGCTGGAGTAGGAAAAACTGCCATAGTTGAAGGTTTAGCTGAAAAGATTGTTGCCAAAGAAGTACCTGAACCATTATTAAATAAAAGAATCCTTCAATTGGATCTAATGAGTATGTTGGCCGGTGCTTCTCACCGTGGTGAGTTTGAAGAACGAATGAAGGATTTGATTGAAGAAGTAAAAGCCAGCCAAGGTCAGATTATTCTTTTTATTGATGAAATCCACAATATAGTTGGGGCAGGTGCGTCAGGCGAAGGATCTCTTGATGCATCTAACTTTTTAAAACCGGCGCTTGCTCGCGGAGAAATTCAAATTGTTGGAGCAACAACCTTAACTGAATATAGAAAATATATTGAAAAAGATCCGGCGCTTGAAAGACGATTTCAACCTGTTTTGGTCCCAGAACCGACAGTAGAGCAGGGAATAAAAATGCTTAAAGCCATAAAAGATAAATATGAAGCTTTTCATCGAGTTAAGATCCCGGATGATGCGATTGAGGCAGCTGTCATTTTATCGAAGCGTTATGTGGGTGACCGGTTTTTGCCAGATAAAGCCGTTGATCTTATTGATGAGGGCGCGTCAGCAGTTCGACTGCCTTTAATTTCACTGCCCGAAGAGATAAAATCTTTAGAAACAAGAATTGCTCAACTCAATCAAGAGCTAAAAGAATCGGAAAAGAAAACCGATAAAGTTAAGTCGAGAATATTGCGATCAAAAATAGATGAAATCAACTCCGGTTTAAAGGAGAAAAAAGAAGAGTTTAGTCTTAAAAAAAGTCAGTCAACCGGGGTTGTAACAGTCGATATTATTAAGGACATTATTGCCCGTTGGACGGGAATACCTGTTGCAAAAATTTCGTCTACTGAAACAGAAAAGTTAGCTCATTTGGAAGATATTATTCACAAAAGGTTAATCGATCAGGAAGGTGCGGTAGCTTCTGTCTCCCAAGCGGTTCGCCGTGGTAGGGCGGGGTTAAAATCGGCAGTCCGACCAATCGGGAGCTTTATTTTTCTTGGTCCAACTGGAGTAGGAAAAACTGAGCTCGCCAAAGCGCTCGCCGACATTTTGTTTGGAAGTGAAGATTTGATGATTAGATTTGATATGACCGAGTACATGGAGAAACATGAAGTAGCCAAATTACTTGGTGCTCCTCCAGGTTATGTTGGTTATGAAGAAGGTGGAAAACTGACAGAACAGGTAAGACGAAAACCCTACAGTGTTGTTCTTTTTGATGAAGTTGAAAAAGCTCATCCGGATATTTTTAATATTCTTCTCCAGATCTTGGATGACGGAAGGTTGACTGATAATAAAGGTCGTACAATTTCTTTTAAAAATACTGTTGTGATTTGTACATCAAATTTAGGAACAAAATTGATTCAGGATGAAATGTTAAAAGATCAAATCAAAAATCAAAAATCAAAAATCAAAACGACAAATCAAAAATCAAAAATTGAAGACGAAAATGACAAAAATAAATTCAAGATTGTAAAAGAAAAAGTCATGGTGGAGTTGACCAAGTTTTTTAAACCGGAGTTGATCAACCGTTTTGATGAGGTGATTGTTTTTGAGCCACTAAGGTTTCAAGATATGGTCGAAATAGTCAAATTGCAGATGAAGGGGATAATTAAATTAATTGAGGAACAAGATATGGGATTTGCCTATACAGACGAAGTGATTCAAGAAGTTGTCAAGACAGGTTTTGATCCATTATATGGAGCTCGACCTTTAAGACGGGCAATTCAAAAATTAATTGAAAATCCGATTTCCAATTTAATTATTGAAGGCAAAGTCAAACCAGGGGATTTAATTAGAGCCAGAGTAGATAAAGATGAATTAATCTTTGAAATAGAAAAAACTGTTTATCTACCAAAAAATGTTAAAAATTATCATTGCCAGGCCTGTGGATGGGATTTTGAAAATGAATTAGTTATTAATTCAACAATTATTTGTCCAAAATGTTTAAAACACGGTGAAAAAATTTTAATAGTGGAAAAACCAAAATTACAAGATTTAAAAGTACCCGAACCCAGTGTCAAAGAAGTTGGTAAAACCACCGATTTAAAACCTCAGGAGAATGTTGACAAAAAAGTTGTATGAAAAATTTACTCGCCCAATCACTTAACTTAGGTGCGCAAACGATTAATGGCCCTCTTGATTCCAGTGTCGACTCACTAGGTGCGATAATTACAAAAGCCCTAAATTTTATCATGCCAATGGCAGGAATCATCCTTTTATTTGTTTTAATTTCCGGAGGTTACGACTACATGATGTCTCAGGGAAATGCCGATAAAATAAAAGCCGGTCAGGCAAAAATTACATCCGGTATAGTTGGCTTTATTCTTTTAATTATTTCCTTTCTTATCACGAGATTAATTGCTGCTATCTTTGGTCTTGGTGGCGGAATCTTTTAGGGTATAATATATTCATATGCAAGAATCTCCGATTGTCATTTCCGTTGGTGGTAGTTTAATAGTTCCCAACGGTGGTATAAATACCGACTTTTTAATTAAACTAAATCAATTAATCAGAGAAGAAGTTGCAAATGGAAAAAGGTTTATGCTGATTGCTGGAGGTGGAAAGTTAGCGCGACGATATCAGGAAGCAGGGTCAGCGGTCATTGGAAAGTTAACCAAGGAAGATCTTGATTGGTTGGGTATTCATTCAACCCATCTTAATGGTCAGTTACTTAGAACAATATTTCAAGATATCTCAAATCCCCGTGTCATGCAACACTATGATCGAAAACTAGAAAATTGGACAGAGCCGGTCGCAATCGGTGCTGGCTGGATGCCGGGTTGTTCAACCGATTATGATGCAGTAATTTTGGCCCGTGATCATAAGGCAAAAATAATAATTAATATGTCAAATATAGATTATGTTTTTGACAAGGACCCCGGTAAATTTTCTGATGCTAAACCTTTAAAAAATATCACCTGGAAAGAAATGGAGGAATTGGTTGGAGACAAATGGTTGCCTGGCCACAACTCACCATTTGATCCCATTGCAACAAAACTTGCTAAAAGTTTAAACCTAACGGTTGCGATAGCTAATGGAAACGACATGGAAAATATAAAAAAAATTATTAATAATGAATCTTTCAAAGGAACCGTCATAAGCCCATGATTCTCAAATCAATTTCTTTCCATAACTTTCGCAATTTTAATAAAAAACAGTTTAAAATAAATCCTTATTTGACGGCAATATTTGGAGATAATGCCCGCGGGAAAACTAATTTACTTGAAGGAATTTATTTTATATTGCATGGCGAGGGATTTCGAGAAAGTCGCGAGGAGCAGCTAATTATTTTTAATGAAACTAATGGTAATGTTGAGGCAAAATTGGAAGACAAAAAGACCAAGGATATCAACTCTATAAGAATAGATTTAACTATAAATGATCTTGGATTCAATAAAACTTATTTTTTAGAAAAGACAAAAAAAGGTCGCTATTCTTACTTGAAAAATTTAATACCAGTAGTACTATTTTCCCCGGAGCAAATTGAGATAATCGATCGGACAATGTCCATCCGCCGCGAGTATTTTGATAAGTTTTTATCAGGAATAGATCTGGAATACAAAAAACGTTTGACCAATTACAATCAAGCTTTACGAAAAAGAAATAAAATCTTAGAAACGGGTTTTAATAGTCAAAATCTTGATGCTGAACTAGATTTCTGGAATAAATTACTTATAGATCACGGATCATATCTAATTACAAAAAGAAGAAAATATATTGGCTATCTAAATTCCAATAAAGTTATTGATTCAAAAAAATTCGAAATTAAATATACAGAAAATGAAATTAGTCAGAGACGCTTTACCGAGTCACTCCAAAAGGAATTATTAATTAAACGAACTTTAGTAGGTCCTCATAGGGATGAATATCATATTTTTATGAATAACGGATCAACAGTAAAAAAGGATATTCATATGTATGGATCGAGAAGTGAACAACGATTAGGCCTATTTTGGTTGAAGATAAACGAATTAAAATATTTAGAAGATTTTTTTAACAAAAAACCAATTTTATTACTTGATGATATTTTTTCAGAGTTGGATCATAATAATCAGAAGTTAATTTTTGATCTGATTGGCAACTATCAGACGGTTATTACCTCAACTGAAAAAGAATTGATAAAATTAATTGATCTTTCGGATAACACCTCGTACGATACCATAGATCTGTAAATCGTTTATAGGATAAAATGGAGGATATTTTGGATTGGCCGCTTCTAAATAGTTTATATGCTTTTTTCGATCGGTTTTTAAAATCTTCAAAGTCCATTCATTATCAATTTGAGCTAATACAATAGTTCCAATATTAGCATTTTTATTTCTCTCAATAATAACAATATCACCTTCAAATATCCCAACTCCGGTCATTGAGTCGCCAGATACCTTTAAAAGAAATGAAGTTTGCGGATTCTCAATTAGGTAATCATCAATTGTTAAGTAATCTTTATTTTCTTCAGCAAGAATTGGGAAACCGGCCTTAATAACTCCGAGTAGAGGAAGGGCAAAAAATTTTTTTGTGGGTGATAGTTTTTTGCTATCTTTTTCAATAAAGCCGAGATCGATCAGCTTATTGATGATTTTAAAAACAGCGTTTTTTGAGGAAATATTAAAGAGTTTTAACATTTCCGAATATGAGGGAAGTCTGCGGTTTTTTCGGAAAAATTTTTTAATAGCTGAAAGTCTGTCTTCGATCATAGAGAATTATTATAGTAAACACTTGTTCACTATGTCAAGAGTAAATATATAAATATTTTAACTTTGTATAGAGGTTCTAATAAAGATATTTGGTGACTAGTTAGGTATGATTGTTGGTAGAGCCCAAGAAGGCGGCGTACCAACATAATTACCACTGTTTGCAACAACTCTAATGTTGTAAAAAATCAAGTTAGTATATAAAGATATATCAGTAAAATATGAATAAAATTCTCCAACATTTTCTTGTGAAGGTTCAACTTTTGCAGATATACCTATTAGATTCCATTTATTATTTTTCCAAATTAGTAATGGTCCTCCAGAATCACCCGTGGCAATTCCTTTACGATATGCGTTTACAATAATATAACCGTCATATTTACTTAGTCCGGTTTTTGGCTTATCAAGTGAGCTTTGAGGCTTAATATTTAATGTAATGTTTTTGAGTAAACCTAAAAAATTGGGGATAAAATATTGAGTATCTCCATAACCTAATGTCATAACGCTTGAATTACTATTACTTAAGGAAGAATTACTTATGAAGGAAATTGATTTAAATTTATTTAAATCAATAGTTTTATTAATTTTTATTAAAGCAAATTCCTTTTTAAAATGCTTAAAGTCTTGAGGTAAGTCCAATTCAGGATCTCTTATAATTTCACTTCCAAATACTAAAATATGATCCTTGTTTATTAAATCAGTTTTTAAATTATTAAACCCTAAAGCAATTCCAATAGAATTAGGATTTAAATTCTTATTAATAAATCTTCCTGTTTTATGATCCCACTCAACAACGCAGTGACTTGCTGTTACAACATATCTTGAAGATATTAGTGAACCTGTACAGTAAGTCACATCATATAAATTTGATTTACCGTTTTTTTTGTCAAATTTAAACTTTGTTGTATCGAAAATAGCCACAACAAATGGATAATCTGCTACATCGACTACGTCACCGCCGACTATTCTGTTAGGTGCTGCTTTTGTATTTATTGATAATATTTTGGAAGACTTAAGACTATATAAAACTAGTACAATTAAAATTGTTAAGATAATCAAAGACAAAATAAGAAAAGCAGGATTTTTATTTGATTTTTTTATTTTTTTTGCCACTTTAACCACCATTGTATCATAAGCAGAGTCGATTTCCGACCTCTTTCGGGTGCACTAATGACAAAGCTACTATATTTAGACAGCGTAATTATGAGATGTCATTATATTAATAAATATTTTAATTAACTGCACTTTAATTAATTAAAGTATATATATGGGTTTTTATGTTATTTTCTTAAAAATATATGAACTGATAAAACGAGGTATGTATCAATAAAAATATATTGTCCTATTGACCCAATATATAGGTTTTGTAGGTTATAAGCGGTTGACATGAAAAACTTTAATTAATTAAAGTTATCAATATGACTAGAATTTCTAAATATCGGGTTGAAGATAAGGTTTTGAAAAAACTTTATTTTTTAATGTTTGAGATTATTTCTAATATGGACGAGGAGGAAAGATTTACTGCAATAATTAGTGAATTATTATCTCCAACAGAAAAAATAATGATTGTAAAACGGGTGGCTATCATTTATCTGCTAATGAAAGAAATTGATTATCTTGTAATATCAGATGTTCTTAAAGTTTCTTCAAGAACGATTGCCAAATTTCATTCAATAATGGATGAAGGTAAAGAAGTTATGAGTATATTAGAAGCTGTTGTTGGAAATGAAAAAATTAAAGATTTTTTTGAAGAATTATTATTTCGTGAACCGGGAACTTATGGAGTAAACTGGAAATCGGCTTGGAGGCAGAAATTTGAAATCGAGCGCAAAAAACAAAGAGGGATTTAATCGACATACTTTAATTAATTAAAGTATTATTCATTTGTACCATTCTTCATGAAGGGTGATTTTGGCGGTCTTGTAGTCGATAGTTAAATATTGTGCAAAGCCGTAAAGAATCATACCCGAAACGGCGAAGTGGTTTTTTTCATCTATTTCGCCAAAATGATTATGTCCAATGACATAAAACTCGTTATTTTTTGGTTTATATAATTTTTTAATTATTTTTTTTGAACCTTTATTTAATCTGCCAAATGTTAATTGGATTATAAATTTTCCAAATATTTTTATTAATAAATTACGGACAAAGTGAACAAGAATTATTCCATAGTGTTTGAACTTCCAGTTCATTTTAAATAACATATCTGGAGTTGGCCTGGTCTTGTGACCGTGTTCAAAAATATAAATTTTATTATTCAAATTTATTTTATATCTTTCTGTTTGTATTTCTGAAAAAAGATTAACTTGATTATCTGTTGATTTTTTCTGATCATGATTTCCATAGATATAAACAGTCTTTTTAGTTTTGAGTAAGGAAAATAATTTATTCCAAGGCGATTTGATAAATTCTTCAAATGAATTCATATAACTGTCAAAAAAATCACCATTTATTATTACCTGATCAGAGTTAGAAATTATTTTTTTAAGAAAGTTGAACTTTTTTTGATCAAAAGGAAGATAGAGGTGAGTGTCGGAAAACACTAGGATTTGCATTAGTTTTAATTAAACAATTTTTTAATTACGGATTACGTATTACGGATTAAAAATAATTCGTAATTCGAAATTCGTTAATTCTTTAATTATTTAATTGTTATTTCTTGAGCATGAGAGCAATGACATTCTTTGGCACTTCTTCATAGTGAGATGGTTCCATGTAGAAAACACCACGTCCCTCGGTCAAAGATCGGATCATCGTTGCGTATCCGGAAAGTTCTGATAGTGGGACATTGCTTTTTATGACAACAGCGCGACTTCTTTTTTCAGTTCCCAAAATTTTTCCTCTTTTTGAAGAAATATCACCGATGACAACACCCATGAAAGGTTCAGGAATGGTTACTTCAAGCTTCATGATCGGCTCAACTAAAGTTGGACCAGCCTGTTTGACGGCGTCGTGGAGAGCCATTGACCCGGCAATTTTAAAGGCGATATCGGAAGAATCGACATCATGATAACTTCCATCAACTAAAGTTACTTGTAAATCTGTAATAGGATAACCTAAAAGAACACCTTTTTCCGTGGCTTCCATGACACCTTTTTCAACTGAAGGAATGAATTCTGATGGAATTGAACCACCTTTAATTTTATTGATAAATTTAATTCCTTCACCTCGGGCTAGCGGTTCAACATTGATAACACAGTGTCCATATTGTCCATGTCCACCGGTTTGTTTTATATACTTTACTTCAACATCGACCGCCGGTTTGGTAATGGTTTCCTTATAGGCAACCTGAGGTTTACCTACAGTGACATTCATACCCATTTCCCGTTTCATACGATCAACTAAAATTTCCAAATGAAGTTCTCCCATTCCAGACATAATTGTTTGATTGGTTTCATGATTGACCTTGACTCTAAACGTTGGATCTTCTTCGGCTAATCTTTGTAGAGCATAAGACAATTTTTCTTGGTCAGCTTTGGTCGTTGGTTCAATTGCTAAAGAAATAACCGGTTCTGGGAAAACAATTTGCTCAAGTATGATTGGATGATCTTGGTCAGATAGAGTATCTCCGGTCTTCGAATCTTTTGGTCCGATGACGGCAATAATTTCACCGGCATAGGCTCGATCAATCTCTTCACGGCTATTTGCGTGCATGAGTAAGATACGACTGACTCTTTCTTGTTTGTTACGATTGACGTTATAAACATAAGAACCGGATTCCAAAACGCCAGAATAAATTCTGACATAAGTCAATTTTCCGACGTGTGGGTCAAGTTGAATCTTAAAAGCTAAACCAGTAAATGTTTCCTGTTGATTAAGGGTTCTTTTTTCCTCAAGCTTTGTTATTGGATTGATACCGGTAATTTCTTTTAAATCGAGAGGGGACGGGAGAAAGTCAACAATGGCATCTAGAACTGGCTGAACGGCTTTATTGCGAAGTGAAGTTCCACAGTAAACAGGGACAATCTTATAGGCAACCGTGGCTTTTCTTAAAGTTGCTTTCAGTTCATCAATTGAGATCTCCTCACCATTCAAATATTTATTTAGCAAAGCATCATCGTGTTCAGCAATCTGTTCTACCATCTTTGATCGGGCTTTGGTCACTTTATCTTTTATATCAGCAGGGATCTCGTCTGAAACTGTATATTTGATACCTTGAGAATCTTGATCCCAAACTTTTGCTTTTAAAGTTAAAAGATCTATCACTCCCTTAAATTCAGATTCTTTTCCAATTGGAACGGTCATTATTATCGGATTGGCACCCAATCTTTCTCTGATTTCTTCGACCGTTGCCTCAAAATCGGCGCCTAATTTATCCATTTTATTGATAAAACATATACGAGGAACTTTATATTTATCAGCTTGACGCCAAACAGTTTCTGATTGACTTTGGACACCCTCCTCAGCATCAAAAACAACCACTCCGCCGTCCAAGACCCGAAGAGATCTTTCGACTTCGGCTGTAAAATCCACATGTCCAGGCGTATCAATGATATTTATTCTTGTTCCATTCCAAAAGGTAGTAGTTGCGGCAGAAACGATAGTTATTCCTCTTTCTCTTTCCTGAGGCATCCAGTCTAGCTGCGTATCACCGTCATCAATATCTCCAATTTTATAGGTTTTACCCGTATAAAAAAGAAATCTTTCACTAGTAGTAGTTTTACCTGAATCAATATGAGCGATCACGCCAATATTGCGTATTTTATCCAAAGGTACATTACGATTTTTTGTGACAACTGGTTGTTGGGCCATAATTATTGAGGGATTACCACTTCAAATGACTGAATGCTTTGTTGGCATCGGCTAATTTTTCAGTTTGAGCTTTTTTTGCAACGGCAGCACCCTGGTTTTTGGAAGCTTCGACTATCTCAACCAATAATTTTTGGTCAAATGTGTGATATTCTTTATTCGTTCTAGCTTTTGCAGCGTCAATAATCCAATTTAAAGCCAGTTTAAGTTTTCTTTCTCTTCGGACTTCGATTGGAACCAAGTATGAAGCGCCTCCGAGACGGCGAGGTTTAACTTCGTGGATAGGGGAGACATTTTCAATAGCCAAATGCAATAGTTTTAAAGGTTCGTCAGACTGTTTTTTTAATTCATCAATCATTTTGTAAACGAGTCCCTCAGCAACGGATTTTTTTCCGTTAATCATCAAATAATTGATTAGTTTGGCCACTTCAAGACTATTGAAAAGTTTGTCTTTTTTAAATACTCTTTTTTTGTAACTGTGTCTAGGCATAAATATTAAGCACTTTTAACTCGTGGTTTTTTAGTTCCGTATTTTGATCTTGAACTGGTTCTTTTATCGACTCCAGCAGCATCAAATTTTCCTCGGACAATATGATATTTAACTCCTGGTAAATCCTTTACTCTTCCACCTTTTACTAAAACGATTGAATGCTCAGCTAAATTGTGACCAACACCTTGGATATAGGCGGTCACTTCCATCTTATTTGACAATCTAACTCTCGCGACTTTTCTTAGAGCAGAATTAGGTTTCTTTGGCGTCATGGTTTTAACAATCGTACAAACACCACGCTTTAATGGATTATTAGTCTTGTTATATCGTCTTTTCAATGAGTTAAAACTCATCTTAAGGGCAATAGACTTAGATTTTTTAATCCTGTTTTTTCTCTTCCTTTTTATCAGTTGGTTTATCGTTGGCATATTGATTTGCAAACTTACCGTAATATTTAGTAATTAACTCGCTTGTGACGGGTATTAACCTGCCAATTATAACATTTTCTTTCAGTCCTAACAAGTAATCTGTCTGACCTTTGATAGCGGCTGAGGAAAGAACACTGGTTGTCTGTTCAAATGATGCGGCCGATAACCAAGAGTCGGTGTGAATAGCCGCTCGAGTTATGCCAAGGATCGATACTTTTCCAGAGGCTGGTCTTTCGCCTTTTGATAAGACTCTTTTATTTTCTTCACCAAAGCGAATCTTTGAAACGACCTCATCTTTAATGAGTGAAGTATCGCCTTCGTCTTCAATAATAACCTTATCACTCATTTTTCGAATGATAACCTCAAAATGTTTATCATGAATAGCAATTCCTTGGGATTCGTAAACATCTTGGATTTCATCCAATAGATATATTTGGGCTGATCGCAAACCTTTAATGGCAAGAACATCATCGATATCGAGATATCCCTCTGATAAAGCTGTTCCAACGGTTATCAAATCGCCATCTTTAATTTTTAGCTTTTGAGCTTTTGGAATCGTGAATTTTTGTTCCTGAATTGTAGATTCCTTATTCAATGATGATATGGTAATATCATAAATTTCTTTTTCTGTGTCTTCGACAATGGCTACTTTACCGGAAATCTCGGCGATTGGGGAGACTATTTTTGGTGTTCTGGTTTCAAACAGTTCTTCGACTCTAGGCAAACCTTGGGTCACGTCTGAAATAACAATTCCTCCAAAGTGTCGGACTCTCATTGTCAATTGTGTGCCTGGTTCTCCAATTGATTGCGCAGCCATAACTCCGACCGGGACACCAATTTCAACGATTCTGTTGGTTGAAAGATCGGTTCCGTAACATTTTTGACAGACTCCATAAGGAGAAGCACAGTAAAGTGGTGAACGAACAGTGACCTTGGTAATATTATTTTTTTCTATTAAAGCAATTTTTTCGTTATCTATCAACTCGTTAGCTTTGATTATGACCTCTTTATTTTCATTGACCAAATCATTGAGAATAAAGCGATTCTTGATCCTTTCTTTGAATTTTTCACCTCGAGACATGGTTGTTGAAATTGTTAGACCTTCTTTTACCAAACAGTCTTCTTCACGGACAATCATGTCATGAGAAGTATCAACCAATCTTCTTGTTAGGTATCCAGCATCAGCTGTTTTTAAGGCTGAATCGGTCAAACCTTTTCGGGCTCCTCGAGCAGAAATCACATATTCGAAAATCGAAAGTCCTTGACGATAGTTTGATTTGGTTGGGACTTCGATAATTTTACCTAATGGATCAACAACCAAACCTTTCATAGCGGCTAATTGTTTTAGTTGTTCTTTTGAAGCTCTAGCGCCTCCCGATTTGATAATTATCTTAACTGGATTTTCTTCATCCAAGGCATTCCAAGTTTTATCAGCTAAATTTTCGGTAACATCGATCCATAGCTTATTTGAATATCGTCTTTTTTCATCAGAAGTAAGCAAGCCCTGTTCAAAATTTTTAGTGATCTTTTTAATCTCTTCTTCGGTTTCGTTGATAATTTTTGTTTTTTCAGGAATAATTTGACAATCAAAAATTGAAAGAGATAGACCACCGGCAATTGTTGAAGCCCAAAATCCAATTTCTTTTAATTTATCAATCAACTCTCCAACTTTTTCATTTTCAAAGATCTTCATGGCAGCAACAACAATGTTCTTTAAATCGGAGGCCTTGACTTCTTCATTAACAAATCGAAGTTCATTTGGTAGAGCTTGGTTAAATATTATTCGACCAACAGTAGTTTTTATTACTTTGCCACCAACTCCAACATTGATTGGTTGTCTCAATTGAATTTTTCCAACGGCCTGAAATCTCATTGCTTCATTTTCCGTGGCAAAAAACTTCAAATCTTCAATTTTTTCAGTATCCAAATGGCTATCAATTGTTGTTAGATAGTAACAACCCAAAGCCATTTCTTTATTTGGAAGAACGATAGGCGAACCATCCGATGGTTTCAATAAATTATGGTAAGGAAACATTCTTTGTTTGACTTCTTCTATAGCTTTATTTGATAAAGGCAAGAATACACCCATGGCGTCTCCATCAAAATCAGCATTGTATCCTGAACAAACGGCTGGATGAAGCTTTATAGCATTATCATCAGTAAGAACCGGATAAAATCCTAAAATAGAAAGCTTATGTAAGGTAGGAGCACGGTTAAGCAAAACCGGATGGTTTTTAGTGATTTCTTCCAAAATATCATAGACAACGGGATCCTTTTTTTCTAAGAACAACTTGGCGCTCTTAATATTTGGAGCCAATCCTCGAATTATTATTTCGTGCAATAGATATGGTTTAAATAACTCTAAAGCCATTTCGCGTGGTAAACCACATTGGTTAAGTTTTAATTCCGGCCCGACAACAATGGTAGAACGACCCGAATAATCAACTCTTTTTCCCAACAAGTTCTGTCTAAATCGACCTTGTTTTCCTCTTAAAATATCTGACAATGATTTTTGTACTTTAGTATTGGCTCCGGTAGAACGGCTTTTGCCTCGAGATTTTTGTAAATCAATTAACGAATCAACCGCTTCCTGAAGCATTCTCTTCTCATTTCTTAAGATAATTTCTGGAGCTCCAAGATCAATCAACTGTTTTAGACGATTATTTCGGTTGATAACTCTTCGGTAAAAATCATTTAAGTCGGAAGTGGCAAACTTGCCTCCTGGTAATTGAACAACCGGACGAAGGTCTGGTGGGATAACAGGTAGAACGGTGAGAACGATCCATTTAGGATCAATCTTTGCCTTAATAAAAGCTTCAAGAACTCGAGCTTTTTTAAGAAGCTTGTTTCTTTTTTCTCCCTTAGTTTCATTTAACAATTCCAAAGTATGAGCATATTGTTTTGGGAGGTCATAATTTGAAAGAATTTCATATAAAACTTCCGAACCCATACCAACATTTAAGAAGTCAGCTACATTATTTTCTTTAAAAAATAAGTAATCATCTTCTTCAATGACATCAAAAGGTCTTATTGATCGAGCTATTTTCAAAACTCTCTCAAAATAAGCTGATTTTTTGGTTTTTGTGTCAGTCTGTTCATTTGATAACAATTTTAGTTGTTCTCTTTTTTTGAATTCAACTTCTTGTTTCGCGATCTCCCATTGTTCTTTATGGGCGATCTTTTTCTCTAATTGTAGATATTGTTTCTCAAAATTATTATTTATTTCCTCTTCTTTTTTAACAAAATCTTCTTCAATTTTCTTTAATTCGGTTTTTTGAAGTTCATCAATCGCCTTCAGAGTCTTTTTTTGATTCTCTTTGTCAACTTCTTTTACTAGGTAAAGAGCGTAATAAATAATTCTTTCTAGGGCTTGTGGAGGAACGTCTAAAATAATACTTAAAGTTGAAGATGTCCCTTTAAAATACCAGATATGAGCAATAGGGGAGGCTAATTTAATATGCCCCATTCTTTCTCTACGGACTGCAGAAGTTGTAATCTCAACTCCACAGCGATCACAAACAATTCCCTTATAACGCATTCTTTTATATTTTCCACAGTAACATTCATAGTCTTTTGTTGGCCCAAAGATTCTTTCATCAAAAAGTCCATCTTTTTCGGCTCGGAATGTTCGATAGTTGATAGTTTCCGGTTTAATAACTTCTCCATGTGACCATTTGATAATGGTTTCAGGAGAGGCAAAAGTAATCCTTAATCCGGAAAAATCTACTGTGTTAATATCTTCCATAATTATTTTAATCTAAAATTTACTTGGCGTAATCAATTGATAATCCTAGGGCGTTTAATTCTTTGACCAAGACATGGAATGATTCCGGAACCGATGATTGTGGAATATCAATTCCTTTAATAATTGATTCAAAAGCCTTGGTTCGTCCACGGACATCATCACTCTTAATTGTCAATAATTCTTGCAAAGTGTATGGGACTCGATGAGATTCAAGTGCCCAGACTTCCATTTCTCCAAATCTTTGTCCTCCCAATTGTGATTTTCCTCCTAATGGTTGTTGAGTGACTAAAGAATAAGGTCCGACTGATCGAGCGTGGAACTTATCTTCAATCATGTGAATCAATTTGATGATATAGCTTGTTCCAACGAGTGCCTTTCTCTCATAAGGCAAACCCGTTTGTCCATCATATAAGGTTACTTTATTATCAATAGGCAATCCTGATTTTCGAAGTTCATTAGATATAAAATCTTCTTTAATTTTTTCAAAAACCGGGATAGAAATTGAAGTATTTGTGTGTTTGGCGATTACTCCCATCAGGTTTTCAAACAGTTGACCCAAATTCATACGGGAAAGAATAGAAAGAGGGGATAAGATTACGTCAACAGGTGTTCCGTCTTCAAGATAAGGCATATCCCAGGCTGGGAGGATCTTTGAAATAACGCCTTTATTTCCATGTCTTCCGGCCAATTTATCCCCGACGGTAATTTTTCGAAGTTGAGCGGTATTGACGATAATTCTTTGCAAAACACTTGGTTCGAGCTCATTAGGATCCTTTTTACCGTTAATAGTTTCTATATTGACGACTGAACCTCTTTTTCCATAAGGCATTCGGAGGGATGTGTCTTTTATGTCCTTGGCTTTTTCTCCAAAGATCGCTCGAAGTAATCTTTCTTCGGCAGTTAATTCTTTTTCACCTTTTGGAGCGACTTTACCTACTAGAACGTCTCCACCTTTTATCTCAGTACCGATAGTCACTAATCCCTCTTTATCAAGGTTTTGTAGAATTTCCTCACGAACATTTGGGATATCTCGAGTAAGTTCTTCCGGTCCAAGTTTAGTATCAATAACATCGGCGATAAACTCTTCCATTGTTATTGAACTAAGAATGTCTTCTTTAACCAAACGATCAGAAATAACAAAACCATCTTCGTACCCAAGTCCGTTTAATGAGGAGTAGGCAACCAATAAATTTTTTCCTAAAGCTAGATGACCCTGATCAGTTGAAGGACCATCGATAATTATTTCACCCTTTTTGATCTTTTGATCTTGACTGACTTTTGGTCTTTGATCGAAAGAAACATTTTTGTTTGTGCGGGTGAATCTTTCCAGGTTATATTCATAAGTCTTGCCACTTTTTCCTTTATAAATAATCTTTTGTCCGTCGACATATTTTACAACGCCGTCTTCATTAGCTTTTATTGTTCTCCCTAAGGCAATACTGACTTTTTCTTCCAGTCCGGTTCCAACAATTGGAGCTTCAGGATTTATCAAGGGTACTGCTTGACATTGCATGTGCGAACCCATTAAAGCTCTTGAAGCATCATCATTTTGAAGGAAAGGAATAAGAGAGGCTGAGGCTCCCAATACTTGTCGAGGAGAAACATCTATTAGGTCAATTTTTTCAACGGGCACTTCGATAAGATCGCCTTCATGACGAGCTGTGACCATCTGATCGGTTAGATAACCTTTTTCATCAACATTAGCATCTCCAGAGGTAATATAATATTTTTCTTCATCATCCGCTTGTAGATAAACAATTTCGTTTGATATTTTTACTTTTAATTTTCCACCATCTTTTTCCTTAATAATTTTTTTGTAAGGAGTTTCCAAAAAACCGTACTTATTTACTTTAGAATAAAGAGCCATGTAAGTAACAACGCCAATATTAGGTCCTTCAGGACTACGAATTGGACAAATTCTTCCATATTGAGAAGAAGAAATATCTCGGATTGAGAATGAAGCTCTTTCTTTTTCAATTCCACCTGGTCCACCGACGGTAATTCTTCTTAAATTATCAAGTTCTGACAATGGATTTGTTTGGTCGACGATCGTTGAAAGTTGACTGGTTCTATAAAAAGAATTAATTGCCACAATCAATGGTTTTGAATTGACAACTTGGCTTGGTACGACGTTCAATTCTTCTCCAGATATCAAACTCATTCTTTCCTTTATTTCTCTTTCAACTCGGACCATTCCGACTCGAATTCCATATAGGCTGATCAATTCTCCGACTGTTCGAAGTCTACGATTGCCTAGATGGTCGATATCATCAAATTCACCTTTACCTTGGGTTAAGGTTAATAGATATTTGATGGAGGCGATAATATCTTCTTTAGTTAATAAACGATTTTCTTTTTTTATCTCAATATTTAATCCTAGTTTTTTATTTATTTTATATCGTCCAACATCGGCCAATGAATATCTTTTTTGATTGAAAAGAAGATTATTGATGGTTTCATAAGCATTTTCCAAGATCAAAGGTTCACCTGGCCTGATTTTTCGGTATATCTCTAAAACAGCCTCATCTTTATTTTTTGTTTGATCCTTTTTTAAGGTAGGAATAAGGTATTTTTCAACCAAACTTCTATCAATATCACTAAAATAATTAATAATATCGTTTTCACTGTCGTTTTCAAAGACTTTGAGAAAAACGGTTGATAAAAATTTTCTTTTTTTATTGATCTTCATTTCAATTAACCCGTTTTTGTTAATTGTCATATCAAGCCATGCTCCTATATATGGTCTTATTTCAGCATTATATAAAGTTAATCCGGTTGTTTTATCAATTTCGGCGGTAAAATATACGCCTGGTGATCGAACAATCTGGTTGATAATGGCTCTTTCAATACCGTTGACGATAAAAGTTCCTCGATCGGTCATTTTTGGAAGATTGAAGAAATAAATATCCTGTTTTTTTTCAGTATTGGTTTTTTTATTAACCAATCGTAGTTTTAGATAAACAGGTGCGTCATAAGTTAACTTCTTTTTGTAGCACAGATCAATCTCGTACCTTGGTTCACCAAAATAAAGATCTTCGAAGTAGATGGTAAACTTTTTTTTCGTGTAATCGTCGATAGGAAAGAACTCATTAAAAATTTCTTTTAACCGGACATCAGTAAACTCAGCCCAAGAATTTTTTTGGACTTCTATCAAATTAAAGTCTTCAAGAAGTTCGTCTTTCTTTCCGAGGAACAAACTTTTGTGGGGTAAAATATTTGATTTAATAGTTTTGCTCATCGAGTAGATAGAAATAATAGAAATAATATTTTATTAACAACAAAAACCCCCGATATTGAAAGGGGAGTAAAAAAACTAATATATCATACAAAACGAAATAAGTAAAGTCAACTGGATTTAAAGAACTTCTTTTTGGCGGATTGAGGGTGGGAAATTTGATTTTTCATTTTTTCCAAAAGTGTGGTTAGGTTTACCCTTTTTTTTAGGTGTTTTTCTTTTTTTACCTCCGGATTTTTAATTGTAGGAACAACTTCTTTTCCATGGTCTCTTTTCAACTGTTTTAATAAAGAGATCAATTGAACGCTGACAATTATTAACAAAACGGTTGTAATCGTTACCGCTGTTGAAAGTAATAGTTGAGTGGTGTCCATATTAAAGTATTCCCAATCGGACTTTTTCGGCAACCAGATTATTAGCTCGAAGTAATTCGTCGTGGGAAGTTCCTGCATCGATCCACCAATCGAAAAGATCGCATTCTAATGCTCCCTCCTTAAGGTAAAAATTATTAAGGTCAGTAACTTCCAATTCTCCTCGAGCCGATGGTTTTTGCTTTCGGATAAAATCAAAAACCCGATTATCATAAAAATAAACTCCGGTTTGAGCGATGTCGGATCTGGGTTTCTCCGGTTTTTCCTCGATTGAAATAACCTTACCTAATTTATCCATTTCAATGACACCATAATGTTTAGATTCCATCTCGGGCATCCTTATTCCAAAAATTATCGCTCCCTTATCCATTTTATTGAACCTATTTACTGTTGGTTTAAGGTCATAACTAAAAATATTGTCTCCCAAAATTACAGCCATCTTCTCACCTTGACTGAATTTTTCGGCAAGACCGATCGCATTAGCAATTCCGCCTTTTGGATTTTCTTGAACAGAATATTCTAATTTAACTCCAAATTCTTCACCTGTTTTAAGAAGAGCTTCAAATTGACCGGAATGATCGGGAGAACTGGAGATCATAATTTCATTTATTCCAGCTTTAACAAGTGATTCCAGAGGGTAATATATCATCGGCTTGTTATAGATAGGTAAAAGATGTTTATTTGTTACCCAAGTTAAAGGCCGGAGTCGAGTAGCCAATCCACCAGCAAGAATAAGTCCTTTCATAAAGATTATTTATCAGGGTAAAATAATAATTTTCAAAAGAAAAATTATTATAAACGCAATTAGGATATATTCTACCACAGTTTTTAAATGGAGCGTTTCATTGACAATGTGGTGATAAACGCCCCAAATGATGTAAAAAAAAGCGAAGCAAACTAAAATAACAAATTCAATAACTCGCTCTCCTCGGAAAATATTTAATAAAATTAAAAAAAATATCCCGGCTGTGATCAAAAGCAAATAATCAAATAAATGATTTTTAAGTTCCTTGGCAAAATGAGAAAAAAGTTTTTTAGTCATAGATCAGATAATCGCACCGATTGTAGACATGAATAGTCCAATCAGTATAAAAATTATAAATAACATATGAGCGGTATTTTTTCCGCCGATTCTGATGATATTAAATTTTGAAGCAAAATAAAAATCAAGTGCTAAAGCCAATAATAGGAAGGCCATAAAAATTACATTTAGATTAAAAGTAAATTTAAAGGCATTGATCTTAGGTTGAACGGCCACTGCCTTAACTTCAGGAATAGCTGGAACATTTTGAATTACTTCTTTTGCTTGAACTGAAGGTGGGGCAAATGGACCGGCCATAGGTTTCCCAAATTCTTGGACGACTAAAGTGGTTTGTTCTCCGTTTAATATACCGTTAACAATTGCGTACCCAACTTCCGTATAATCTTTTTTTAAAAGATTATCCCGGTGTGTAGTTGAGTTCATCCAAGCATCAACAACACCATTGCTAAACAAAAAATTTTTTGCCAAATTTTCTCCGGCGTATTCATATTTATAACCAGCCCCTAATATAAAATCCCATGGAGTTTTTCCGTCTGGTGAATAGTGCGACCAATAATTTTCGTGAAACATATTCTCGGCTTTTCTTTGAGCGGCCAAAGTTAATTCAGAGTTTATTGAAAGCGGAGGCAGGCTATTTTTTTGCCGTTGCTCGTTGGTTAGTTCATTTAATTTTTCAATACTAATGTCTGTGGCAAATCCCAATACATTGTGTAAACTCCCTTGCTTAAAAACCATCATCATTAAAAAGGCGACTACCAAATAGACTGTTAAAAAATCAGTATGAAGACTTTTGGCACGGAAGTTATTTGCTTCATGAGGAATGAAAAGACGGTGAATAAAAGTTTTTATTTTTTCCATACGATAATTTCATTTTAAATAATATTGAGATGATAGTCAAAAGGGAATAAGCATTGGCAGATTGTAATATATTATCATATATCCTATAATACACTTCTTATGAGCTTAGAATGGATTCAATCTCAACCGGGAACGTTGCCGTCAATTGGTTTTTATCAAATTGGTAATCTGCAGTTCTTGCAGAAATAAGTAGTATTTATTTAAACACAGACCAAAATGAAAGTGGGATATTAGATTAGGCCATAGAGTTAGAGCAATAAGGCATGAGTTTAGACAAGTAGCGATTAATCACGCAATTTGGCAAAAAACAGGTGTAGTTTATGCAACAAATATAAATTCGCTAATTAAAGAGGCATGTGCGGGTCCAGAAAAATATTATTGGCAAATGGCAGAAATACCTCTAATTAAAGCTGATGTCGATTTATTAGAAAAAACTGCAGATTTCTGGGGATGGTATGAGAGTCAACAGAAAAAATATAATTGTTATCAACCGTTTTTTGAAAGTCCAATAACTAAAAGCTTCTATTTAGATTATGTTTATAAAAAAGGAGATAGTAAATATTGGTTTGAGCAAGCTTTATTATTGACTAAAACGGATCTCAAGTTTGCTGTTTAGAGCTTTGGCGAGTCGTTTGAGGAATGAAAAGGTGGGGTTGGCGCGGCCGATTTCGAGACGGGAAATGACGGATTGCTTTGTCCCCATTTTATTTGCTAATTGTCTTTGGGTCATATTATTTTTAGCTCGACTTTTTATTAAGGCATCGATGAGGGTAAACTCTGGTTGAAGTTTGTCATACTCTGCTTTTATTTTTGGATTTTTTAAAGAATCTTTTAAAAATTTATCAAAACTTAGATGGTGTCTCATATAGCATATATGCTATATAATTCTCCTAGCTCTGTCAAGCGCAATTTTAATTTCATTATTCGGTGTTTTTTGAGTTTTTTTAATAAAGATATGAAGTAAATAAAATATGTTATTAAAATAAATATAAAAAATTCTAATTTGAGTTTTACCAGTAATTCGGAGTTCCCAAACATTATTAATTATTTTTTTAACATAGGGAGGTCTTATAAAAGGTCCATTATTATTGAGAAGTTTTATTAAAGCTAATATTTTAGCGTAAGTTTTTTCATCCTGTTTCATAATAAAATCTTTGACAGGATAATCTCCTCTTTGATTTTGGAAAAATTTAACTTGCCAGGGCATATTTGTTTAGAACTTTATTCTTAATCAAAATAGAGACGATAGCTAATAGGGAATAAAAAAAAGAAAGAAAACATAAAAGGTCAATTAAAGATTTATTACTAGAAGAGTTGATTATCGTTTTATCAGTTATCCCCAAAATATTATTTTTATTCAGATTACCTTGAGCGATACCAATGGGATAATTAACACTTCGATGTATCGATACATCGTTAGGGGTTGATATTTTTGTTGTAACGATTTTTATTGTAGGGGACAGGCATGCCTGTCCCGTACATGTTGATGCAATGATTGATGTTATCATCGGGGTTGGATTAATACACGGATTATTATCGGAATTTTTACTGGCTTCTTGGAGACAGAAGTCGTCTGAATCAAATGAAGTTCTTCCAAAAGTTTTTCTTTGCTCACTTTTTCCGTATTCAAAATCGTTTTTTAGATTTTTATTAAAATCTAATAATCGAACACTATCTCCACCGTTATTAAATATTGAAGACGTAAATTCAGTAACCCCAAAACCTTTTGCGTCAATCTCTAAAAAAAACATTTTTGGAGATGATCCGGCATTTTCCAAATCATCAATGTACCAATTATTCAGAGAAACTGGAAAATCATTATTATTGTAAATTTCCAGCCATTCTTTTTCACCTGAGGGTGGGTTAACCATGACTTCGGAAATATAAATATTGTCATAGGATTGCGGAATTGGCGATATTGTGGGTATCTGCGTTTTTGTTGGTGTTGGGCTAGTAGAGACGCCCAAATTGGGCGTCTGTATATCGGTTGGAGTCGGTTGAATCGGCGTTGGCGTCAGAATTTGACAAGCTGTTTCATTGGAATTTTTTTTTGTTAATGTATTTAAAACAAACCAACTTCCAATACCGTCAGGACATTTAACATAAGTTTTAGTTGGATCAAAATTGGCAGAATATGTGGCAATCTCAATTATTTCTCCGAGATTGTTTTTTAAAGATATTGTGTCGCCAGTATTATTCAAAACCGAGGAAGAAGTAGCTAAAACAAAATCAAGTGGCAGGGCGCTTTGTGTTGAGATTTTTATTTTATTGCCGGCTAAATCTAAAAGCTGGTATTGAGAAATATCGATTATCTGATCTTCGTCATTATATAGTTCGATCCATTCATATTCTCCCGTTGATGGAGCCGGATAAATCTCATTTAATTTTAAAGAAGCAAAAGCTTTTTTGCTAAAGACCATAATAACCAGCAATATGGTAATAATAAGCTTCATAGCCTAAAAGTAGTAAGAAGTATCTATATAGTCAACTGCTTATAACCTACAAAAGCAGTCTAATAAGCTGTCAAGAAGCTATAAATCTATCGATAGACTATGAGGCTATTTAAATGTTCCGTTTGAGCAAATATTTGAATAATGAGAGCTGAATTTTAGGTCAGGCCCGTAGATTGGATCGTTCATCATATAGTCATCGCCATCTTTTTTTGTGAGAACAACAAAATGACTTCCGCCGCTACTACAACCGCCAACACCAACGATCACATAGTTACCATTTGCTAGTTCTTGATCAATATTAACACCGCCATAATAACTACGGCCAGCAACTGATTTCCAAGGAAGATTCATATATGCAGTTGATCCATAGAAACGAGAGGGATCAGAAGCAATATCACCTGGCGTAACATTATCACCATAATGTTTGGCAATCATAGCAACAGAAGTTAGCAAACAACCAACATTTAAAATATTTTCGCTAGAATAACCAATGCTTTGGCTTGCCCAACGGGCATCTCTCTGTGAATAGTAAGACCCGTCTGACCCATTTCCAAATTGGTTAGCGCTAATTACTCCAGCACCAGCACTTGAAACGAACGACTTAAATCCGGCAAGCTGAGCTTGTGCTTGAGTCAGTAATCTTTGATAGGTAGTTTCATCGTTTTGAGTATCAGCTAATAGTGTTTGTTTTTGAACCTTTTGATTATCAAGTGATTGTTTTTGATAATTTAAAGTTTCGTTTAACTTATCCAATTCAATTTTTTTCTCTTCCCGTAGTTTTTTTTGCTCCTCTGCATTGGTTTTTGTTTCTTGGACAGTATAAAGTAATTTTTGATTGTTATCTTGAGCGGTTTTTAAATATCTGACTTGATTGAGAAAATCATAGGCGTCTTTATTATCTAATAGAAGAGAAAAAAGAGAAAATGGTTTTTTCTTATATCCAACTACGATTCTTTGAATAAGCTGTTTGGATAGATAATCTAGAGATTGGTCTAATCCCTCAATTCTAGAACCTAATAGATCAATCTCTTTTCCAGTACTTATAATTTTTTGTTCAGTTTGATTTATTTGCAAAGCTGTTAACGATATCTGAGTGTCCATATATTGGATTTGTGAAGATAAAGTGTTTTTTTCTTGCTTTAATTGTTGGAGTTTTGCTTGATACTCGCTTATTTTTTTTTCAAGATCAGACTTATCTTGTGCACGAACTGAGAAGATAACCAAGAAAAATAAAATAGTAAAAAATATTATTTTTTTAACCATGATCTAATTATACCTTCAGATATTTGTTAGTGGCGATATAAGAAGCGACGGAAGCAATAATGGCTCCGAAAAGAGAAATGGAAACAAAAACAATCGCAAAAAAAACATAATTTAATGGCCAGATCACCAGATTATAATTAAACACATCAACTGATAGGGTATTAATTTGCTTTAGATAAGACTGTAAAAACGGATTAAAGTAGAGGACCAAAAGAGAAAAAATGGCAAAGGATATCGTCGAGGCGGTTATTCCTAAAAACAAGCTTTCAAGAATATAGGGCTTTCTGATATAAAAATTAGTAGCTCCGATTAGTCTCAGAAGGGTGATCTCATCTTCCTTTAGGGCGATCTTGAATAGGATCATTGTCGTCAAAACAATGATTGACATGATGATCAAGTAGCTGAAAAATATAAGAACGGTTTTCCGAATCGTGTTGGTAAGAGTTAATAATTTATCAACAATGTCTTTTTCGTATTGAACATCACCAGGGGCGATATCACCTTGTTTTTTTAGATATTCGGCGATCTCCGGTAAAAAAATTGGTTTTTTTGCATAAATTTCAAGCGAGGGAGGGAGAATGTCGGCCGAAACCATTTCCAAAAGTAATGGGTTATCTTTATTCAGTTGCTTGTAAATATTAAAAGCCTCATTTTTTGAAATATACTTGAGGCTTAAAACTTTTCCAGAATTCATCAACTCATCCCTAATTTTAAAGATCTGGGTTTCCGGAGTCTTGATTTGGAAATAAACCGTTACTTGGGGTTTTGTTTCAAGATAGTTCAGAGTTCCATAAAGGAATGTCAGAGAAACAAATAATATTAAAGTCAAAAAAAGGGTAAAGAATAAAATCAAAAATGCTGATATCGACTGATAGGGTGTTCTTCTAATTGATGTCCATATTTCTTTCATAGTTCATATCCTCCTTTTCTTAAGTCTTTAATGATTTTTCCTTCTTTCAAAACCAAAACTCTTTTTTGAAATGAATTAACAATATCGGTATTATGGGTAGCAATAATAATAGTTTTTTTCCCTTCCAATTTTTTAAAGATTTTCATGATATCCCAGGAAGTCTTAGGGTCAAGATTTCCCGTCGGTTCGTCGGCAATGATAATATCTCTATTCCCAACCACAGCACGTGCAATAGCAACTCGCTGCAGTTCCCCAGCAGATAATTGAACGGGGAAAACAAATTCTTTTTTTGAAAGACCGACCAGTTCAAGAGTTTTTTTTACTTCATTTTTTATTTCCGAATGGTCGATACCAATTACCTTAAGACTAACAGCTATATTTTCAAAAATATTTTTATCAGACAAGACCTTGAAGTCTTGAAAAATGATCCCAATTTTTCGACGCAAGTTAATTTTTTGAGAAAAATTCTTATCGGTAACATCAAAATCATCAACAATGATTGATCCACTAGTTGGCTTCATTTCTTGTGTGATCATTTTCAAAATACTGGTTTTTCCCGCCCCTGATTGACCAACTAAAAATACAAATTGGTTATCATCAATTTCAAAAGAAACATCGTTTAAGGCAGTATTACCAAGAGGAAATTTTTTTGTGACTTTATCGAATGTTATCATTGTTATTTTTCTATTTCAACCAGTCCCACATCCATCAACCAACCGGCTTTTTGACCGGAAAAGGTTTGGCCCCAGACTTTTACTTTTTTACCAATATAAACGGACAGATCAACCGTACTTGAAGTCAAATAGGCATTTTGTGAAACTCCACCAGGGCGCTCAATATGAAAGTTTCCCTCACCATCTATACCACCTTCTCTCAAAATACCCTCAACGCTATCTTTAAATGTAGTTTTATCAACAATGCCAGCTGATTGGGAGGTGGCTTTAGTGTTGCTATTGACAACAGTAGTTTTTTTATTGAAGCGAGAAATACCAAAACCGATAGCCGATCCAATAATGACCGCCAAAGCGACAAAAGTCAGAAAAGAAACATAGGTAACCCCATCAACGTCTTTCGTCTCTAAAGTGTGGATTAAATTATTATTTTCCATATAGGACTAGGATAGCAACTTTGAAGAAAAATATCAAACGGTTAAACAGTTAAAACTTAAATTTTTACTTACTTTGTTTTAGGTAGGCTTCCACATATCCGTCAATCTCTCCATCAAGCACTTTATCAGTCTGGGTTTCTTCATAATCGGTTCTTAGATCTTTTATCAATTTGTATGGATGAAGAACATATGATCTTATTTGATGTCCCCATGAAGCCATGGTCTCCGTTTTAAATCCAGCGATTGTTTTTGCTTTTTTTTCTTGCTCTAACTTCCACAATTTTGCCCGTAAAATTTTCATGGCACTATCTCTATTTTTACCTTGATCTCGTTCGGTTTGACAGGTTATTATTATTCCTGACGGTTTATGGGTTAGTCGTACCGCGGTTGAGACCTTATTAACGTTTTGTCCTCCATGCCCTCCAGACCTATAAAATTCCCATTCGACTTCATCATCTCGGACACTGATTTCTTTATCTTCAATCATAGGCAGAACTTCAACTAATGAGAAAGAAGTTTGTCTAAGCTTATCGGCGTTAAAAGGGGACTGACGAACTAATCGATGAACCCCCGCTTCAGATTTTAGTTGACCATAAGCAAATTTTCCATAAACATTAATAATCGAACTTTTTATTCCAGCTTCTTCTCCAGCTACGCGATCAAACTCTTCAAACCTCCATCCTTTTCTTTCAAAATATCGCGTATACATTCTAAAAAGCATTGATGACCAGTCCATCGCTTCGGTTCCACCTTGGCCGGCATGAATTGAAAAAACAGCCCCACCCTGATCATATGGCCCGGAAAGAAAAAGAAGGATTTCGTATTTATCTATCAATGTTTTGGCTTCTTCAAATTGATTTTCACTTAGTAAAAATTCCATCATTTCCAAATCATCAATCTCTTTTTTTAAATCAGTGATTTTCTTCATCGTATCACCGGCAGATTTTGGATCGCTCCAAAATGACGCTTCATAACTTTTCTCTTCCAAAGTTTTTAATTCTGTTTTTTTCCCACCCAAATCCGCTTTAGATAGGATTGACTGATATTTATTTTTTAATTGTTCAGTATTAATTTCCATGGACCTAATTATATCACTTGAAGTCTGTGGCGAAGATTAAAATAAGATCAGAAGCCTCTTTGTCGTCAAGAACTGTGATTTTAGGTGAGGTTATATAATCCTTCAAATCATTTTTCATCATTTCACCTAACTGAGGAAAATCTTTTTTAACTTGGATTTCGGTTGTTACATAGTCAAAATTATCAGCATTATCGGTTAGGATTTCAACGTAACCTTTTTTTCTAAGAATTTCTTTTACTTCGGTAGCCTTGCCACGAACGCCAGAGCCGTTTAATATCTTTATCTTAATATCTTCCTTTTTAAAGTTAGGGGTAGGAGTAGGTGACGGAGGAGTGGCAGTCGGAGTAACAGAAATAGTATTTCTTTTAGTCAAAAAATCTGGCAGTTTTAAATTAATATTAAATTTGGAAATTAAAACAAAGAGCAAAAATGAAATAATAAATGAACTGACAAAAAGCAAAACTTCCTTTTTTGGCATTTTTATTTTTGGTAAAGAAGCTTTATTTCTATTTAAATTAACATTATGCTTTAGAAGCGAGAAACTTTTATTTTCTTCCGTTAAGATAAATGCACCAAAACAAACGTCATATGTCAAAATAGGAAATATTTTACCGTCCTTAGGAATTAACATCTTCAAATATTCTTCATAAAAAGTAGGAACAATTCGTTTTAAAGGATTGGTCCAGACACCAACTGATTTGGTAAAGGTGTCTTGGCGGATCGTGTCAGACTTTTCTCCGGAAATAATAATTCGATTAACTTTTTTCTTACCGGCCGCGATTTCATCAATCTTTGTTTTCAGGATATCGGCAACCTTATCTTCTTCTGAATATTTTATTGCTATTTTTTTATCATCGATCAGGCCGCAAGAATCAAACAAATAACCGTTTAAAACACCCTGTCCAAGTTCAGCATAAAAAATGGTTTCTTTTTTTTCTTTTCTGAGAGTTTTTTCAAATAATTTAAAATAGGCCATCGTATCGGGGACAATGGAAATTATTTTGAAATCAATCAAAGTAAGAGCCTGCTTAATATTAAGGAGAGTTTCTTGATTAATACCAAAATAAGTGACAACTTTTTCCTGCTCTGATTCTTGGACAAAATAGTCACTAGCAAGATCGGCATTATCAACCGGCAAGATTGACCTGGCCTTATCGGAGATAAAAGAATTAAGGGCAGAAGCAGCTATATCTGAGGGGACGGTGGTTCGAAAAAAACTGAAAAACTCCTGTGGCAGGATTAGACTGACTTGATTATCAGCGACGGGCTTATTGGACGAAGCGATCACTTCTTTGATGGCCGAAGCTAAAAGATCGACGTTTATTATTTTTCCTTTATCGATCAAATCCGATTCATAGGTTTTTTGATTATAAAGAGTTTCCTGCTGCCCTAGGAGAGTTTTTTTCAGGTAAAGCAGTTTGATTGTGTTTTTATCTAGATAAAGATAGATCATATATAAATACAATATAGAAGATTAAATATTAAATATCAAATATAAATTTTTTTCTCCTCAAGCGTTTTTAGGCTCCAAGTGATAGAATATACTCGATGGATAATCAGATTGAGGAAATTAAGCGAAAGATTGACATAGTCGAGTTTATTGGCAATTTTATTACTTTAAAAAAGGCTGGCCGTAACTTCAAAGCCGTTTGTCCGTTTCATCAGGAAAAAAGCCCATCGTTTGTTATCTCTCCAGATCGAGGGATTTGGCATTGTTTTGGAGCCTGTGGAGAAGGCGGAGACGTGATCAAATTTTTAATGAAATGGGAAAATATTACCTTTATTGAGGCTCTAAAAGAGTTAGCTAAAAAAACCGGAGTTAAATTAACGCTGAATAAAATTACCTTTGAGGATAAGATTTGGCAAAAAAAAGAAAGATATATTGAAATGAATCAGTTAGCCAGCGAATTTTTCCACTATATTTTAGATAAATCCGATTTTGGAAAAAAAGCCTCGGAATATTTAAAGGCACGACTTTTAAATCAATCGATTATTGATAAATTCGAGCTCGGTTACTCTCCATCTTCTTGGGATTCTCTGAAATTATTTTTGAAGAAAAAAAAATACGAAGAAGAAGAAATGTTTGAAAATGGTTTATTGGTCAAAAGCGAAAGAGGTAGCTATTACGACCGGTTTCGCGGTCGTTTAATGTTTCCTTTAAAAGACAGTCGCAATAATGTGCTGGGTTTTTCCGGACGGATATTGTCAGGTAGTGAAAAAGAGGCTAAATATGTCAACACTCCGGAAACACCAATTTATCATAAGCGCGAATGTCTTTTTGGAATTAATTTGGCTATCGAAGAGATCAAAAAACAAAAAAATGTTTTCATCGTCGAAGGTGAGCTCGATATGATCACCCCTTATCAGCACGGATATTCAAATTTTGTTGCCATTAAGGGTACAGCTTTAACCCTCGAACAGTTAAAGTTACTAAAACGTTATACAGATAAAATAACCTTGATGATGGACGCCGATGTTGCCGGTATTGAATCGATCAAAAGGGGGATCGATGAGGCGGAAAAATTTGATTTTGAAATAAGGGTAGCAGTGATTGATTTTGCCAAAGATCCAGACGAAGCGCTTAAAAAAGATCCAGAAAAATTTAAAAAAATAATCACCAAACCAATACCTATCTATGATTTTTTGATCGAAACAGCCCAAAAAAAATATCCGGAAGAATCAGCTTTTGCCAAAAAAAAGATCGGCGAAGAAGTAATTCCGATGGTTGAAAAAATTTCCAACCCGATTGTTAGAACTTTTTATATAAAGAAATTGGCCGGTATCCTAGAGGTTTCTGAAAATACAGTTGAAAATCTGGTAATCCAATTAAAAAGAAAAAAAAGTCAATTATCACTTAATAAAATTAAATACAGTAAACCGGTTGAAGACAGTCGTGAATTGACTATAGACAAATATGTTTTAAGTGTGGTTTTTCAAAGCGAAGACCCAAATAAAATTTATCGTAATGTTTTTGAAATTTTAAAACCGGAATATTTTTTGCATCCCTCATATGAAAAGATCAGCCGCTTATTTTTTGAAGAAATAGAAAAAAATAGCAAAGTGGACATAAATCATTTTGGGAAAAAATTAGCAGATGAATTGCGTCCGATATTTGATGAGATATTTTTATTTGCTTCGACCGATCATAATCTATCGAATGAAAGTCTTGACAGGCTGATCATCGAAATAAAAAGATACTATTTCAAACGGGAAATAAAGAAGATCCTTTCGGAAGAAGACACTGAAGAAAAGAAAAAACAATTGAAAATAATCTCAGAAAATTTAAAAGAGGTAGAAAAAAAGCTAATTTCTTTATAGAATAGTAGAATCTTATGATAAAACACCACCTACCCAGATCTTTAAAAGAGTTAATCAATCAAGGAATTGAGGACGGATTCTTAGTTCAGGACGATATTTTGTTAGTTCTTCCCAATCCGGAAAAACACATAAAAGAAATTGACGGATTTTTCGACGATGCATTAAAAAGGGGGATTGATATCTTCGAAACAATTTCAACTAGAGACGAAAGCGAGTCACAAAAAACTGTTGAGGAAATTGAGAAAGAATTGGAACATTTGGTGGTTCTCAAACATGGGGAATCGCTTGACCCGATAAAAATGTATTTAAAGGAAATTGGAAAAACACCTTTGCTTAAGTTCGCCGACGAAATTGATCTTGCAAAAAAATATGAAAAAGGTGATAAAGAAGCAAAAGATAAATTAACAAAGGCCAATCTACGTTTAGTAGTTTCGATCGCTAAAAAATATTTAGGAAGGCGATTGTCATTTTTGGATCTAATCCAAGAAGGAAATAAAGGTTTAATTCGAGGCGTGGAAAAATATGATTGGCGACGGGGTTATAAATTCTCCACCTATGCCACGTGGTGGATCAGGCAGGCGATCACAAGGGCAATTGCCGATCAGTCAAGAACAATAAGGATTCCCGTTCACATGGTCGACCATATCAACCGTTTTTACAAAACCCAAAGACGATTAACTCAGAAGCTTGGTCGCGAGCCCACCGTTAAAGAAACCGCAAAAGAAATGCTTATGACGGTTCCGGAAATTGAAAATCTAATGAAGATTTCCCAACAGCCAAGATCGCTGTCGACCCCGGTCGGAGATGATAAAGAGGCGACTTTAGAGCAGTTTGTTGCTGACACTAATCAACCCTCTCTTTATGATAAAGTTTCCCGGGAGCTTTTGAAGGATGCCCTAAACAAAGTCCTTGAGACTCTGTCACCAAGAGAGAAAAAAGTATTAATGATGAGATTTGGACTCGAAGACGGAAAACCAAAGACACTTGAGGAAGTTGGAAAAGAGTTTAAAGTGACACGAGAAAGAATTCGTCAGATAGAAGCTAAAGCTATCCGTAAACTAAAACATCCGACCCGTGCAAGAAAATTAAAAGATTTTCTGGAATAATGGTCTTATGAAGGACAAAAAAATTACTTCGACGCAGAAAGCACTAAATCTTTGGGCGGTAATTCTTATCGTTTGGAGTATTTATAGAACTTATTTAAAACTTCCTGAGTGGTTTGATGAATTTATTGCCAAGCCAGTTGTATTTGTTTTACCAATCATAATCTATGTTAAATCGGTAGAAAAAAAAGAAATTTTTTCAAGTTTATTTATCAATAAAAACTTTAAAAACTTTGTCAAAGAATTTTTTATTAGTTTCGGAGTGGGCTTAATTCTTTTATTAACAGCTTTGCTTTCCGTTTATCTTAGATTCAAAAAAGTTGGTCTATTTGGTCACTTTCCCAGTTTTAATCAATTAGGATTGATAGTATTAACCGCATTGGCAACAGGGATAACCGAAGAAATCCTTTCCCGTGGTTTTGTTTTAAAAAGACTTTACGCGGAATCAAAAAATGCCTATTCTTCAACCTTTTTTGCCAGTATTTTGTTCTTTTTTTTGCACGTTCCTATTCTTTTTGCCAGCAGTAAAATCAATGGAAGTATGCTTTTGGTGTTTATGGTGACAGATCTGCTTTTGAGCATGGTCAACGGACTAATAATGATTCAAAGAAAAAGCCTGACGGTCCCGATCTTAATTAACACCTTTTATAATGTTGTTATTGCACTTTCTTTTATATAAAAAATTACTTCATTCCCAATCTCAATTTTTTTAGTACCAATTTTTTCGGCTTCTGAAAAGTCATCAGGAAAACCTATGATCACATAGTTTTTAATGTTTTTATCGTTTGGCAAATCAAAAATAAATTTATCGAACTTTTCTACTTGACCAAAACCATATTCGTCGGGAGAGGACAAATTTGACTCTTTTTGATATTTATCGGGCGGGTATTGAAGATAAAAAAGTAGGAAAATATATGGTTGTCCGTTTTTTTTAGTAATATAAAATTTATCATAACGATCGTAGTTCAATTTAATATAGTTAGCCAATTCTTTATAACCTGCTTGCCAACTACGAAGGACGACAGCTCTTTTTGGATAGTGATTTAAGTAAAAATCCCAAGAATAAAATATGAGTATTAAGTATAAAGTAGTTAGTATAAAGTATAAGAAAAGATTCTTTTTAGCTAAAAAATTGATAATCCCGTAAGAAGAAATTACGAAAATAGGAATAAAAATATAAACTGACCGGTTAATTGATTCTCCAGCCCAACTGAGGGAAGCGCTAATTGGTGAAAAAAGAAGCATTAATAAAATTAGAAAACGCCATTTTTCTTTGTTTTTGAATAAGTAATAAAGTCCAATAAAAATAAATAAATACTCAACTGGAGTAATAGGCGAAATTCCAGAGAATCCGAAACGAGGGTTTTCATCACCGTTAATAACTAGAAATTGCGGAGAAAAATATTTTAAATAATTTGAGCTCAAATCTTTAGCTCCGATAGTCAATTTGTTATATAGAAAATGGCTTCCACCTTCACCACGTAGTTCATTGATCTTTAATGAAAAACCTAGGTTATTAAAAAATAATAAGTTTTGAATTCGAGTTGGTTTATAGATAATATCAGTGATTCCAAAAAGAAAAATTATGGAAATAAAAATCAAAAGAAACAACTTAGCTAAATTTTTTTTGAATATAAAAAATAGGAATAAAAGAAAATAAAAACCAGCCCAAAGACGGGTAGAATGATAGCCAAAAAGAGCCAATAGAAAAGTAAAAACAAAAAAAGAAAAATTCAATACATTTTGTTTTTTTAGAAGTCTTAAAAATAAATAAAAAGATAAAGTTAATAAAAAGGCAGTCATATATCCTTCTTGTGCTTGACGGCCGAGAAGTTGGAGCCCAGGAGCAAAGGCAGACAAAAAAGCCGCTAATAAAGAAACATTTTTTTTATTAAATAATTCTTGAGTTAATAAAAACACTACTATCGGAAAGAAGAGGACGAACGGGAAGTTAACCATTCTAATACCTGTTTCTGTCAATCCGAATATTTTCATAAACGGAATTGCTAAGTAGGTTAAAAGAGGTAATTTATAATCGCCAAATGATTTAAATCGGAGCGGCATAAAATTTCCATATTGATCTTTACCGGTCTTTAAAATCGAGTAGGCATCATAGGCATTAGTTGCTTCATCAGCGTTTAAAGCCGGAGGGGAGACGTTCATCTTATAGAGAAATAAAGAAACAGAAAGAAGGGAGATTATTATTAACAAGATTGGCGTTAAATATTTTTTAATCATAACAATTTAAAAAAGCTCGACATCAAATTTTTTATCGGAAAACAACAAACCGAAAAAAATTCAATATCTTCGCTTTTAGTTAAATAAATCTAATATTTCCTTATCAGTTTTCTTAAATAATTTTACTGTCTTTTTTCTTTCTTGTAAAATTTTTGGCAATCTTATCAAGGCGTCAAAAAATCCTGGAAAGAAGATGAATTTTGGAATACTAAATAAATGTTTCGAAATAAGATCTTTATCTGTCAAATTCTTCCAATGAAAGATGATCTGATTTCGGAAAGCGATTTTTAATATTCTTGGTTTATCAAAATATTTTCCAATAGTAGACTCATGATGATGCTCGACTTGAATACTTGGATCATATAAAATTTTGTAGCCCGCTTTCCAGGCCCGGTAGGACAGGTCAATATCTTCCCAGTAGAAAGGACTGTAAAGTTCATCGAGCAAGCCTAAGTCAATAAAAAGTTTTCTTCTGAAGATTGACGAGCCGCCCTCGGCCCAGAAATTAGCCGTCAGTGACTGGTGATTGGTGACTAGTTGATGAGAATGATTAATTAAACCTTTTTCAAAATATCCTTTATTAGCACCAACAATTTTTCCACCTTTTTCAATCTGGGCAAAACCAACAGCAAATAATTTACTATCAGTTTTGAAATGTTCTATGGTTGTTAAAAAAGAATTGTCTTTTAATACAACGTCAGAATTCATTAGTAAAACATAATTTCTTGTTGCTTTTAAAACTCCAAGATTGACATTATTGCCAAAGCCAAGGTTCTTTATATTATTAATTACAATTGCTTCCGGATAGATCTCATTTACCTGTTTAGTTATGTTTTCTTGTGGATAATCGTTCATCACTATTACTTCACAACCATAAAAATACTTTTTATTAAGTTCCAAATAATTATAAAACATCTCATAGTTCTTATAGACGGGAATGATGATTGAAATTGGATATGTTTTCATAGGCAAAGGTCCGTCCCTTTAGGGTCGGACCTTAAATAACTCTATAACTTTCTCTCGAAATACCTGATAAGAAAAATTTTCTTTTACAAACAGTTTCCCGTTATTCATAATTCTTTTTTTTAGAGATTCACTTGAATTCACTTTAATCATTTTATCTATTAATTTATCAGTATCCGTGAATAAAAATCCGTTTTTTCCATCAATAATTAATTCTTTGGGACCGCCGGCTGAATAACAATAAGTTAAGCAACCCGAAGCCATGGCTTCAAGAGGAGTGATTCCAAAATGTTCAACCAACTCAGGGTTTTTTTCTTCATCAACTCCTAGTCCTGCAAAGTGCCAATAGTAAGTCGAAAGTCCATAAAGTTTATAAAGTTCAGAAAGTTCAATGTTTGGTTTAAAGATGATAGAAGAGTCGTTATCTGCGAGTTTTTTTAAACTGCTAAAATATTTCTGATCTTCTTTCATCAAGCCCCCAGCCAATATTAATTTATATTCAATGAATTCTTTAGATTTATTTTTTAAATTTTTGAACGCTCTTATTATCAAATCTTGTCTTTTGCTATGCAAGTGTGAAAAAAACCTACCTACCGAAAGAATTATTTTTTCTTTTTTGTTGAAGTTTGTATTCTGACAAATCAATTTATCATCCAAATACGGCATGATTATTACTGAATCGATGTTAAATTTTTTTAACCACTTTTGAGTAAAGAGAGAATGGGTGATAAATTTATAATTAATCAATTTAAGTCGATTGATAAGAGTTAAGGAATATAATTTTTTATCCGGGATCATTGCATAAACAAAATTCTTCTTAGCTCCGGAAAAAAAATAACTCCCATCAGTCACATAAAAAAAATATTCAAAGGACGATAAGTTTTTTAAATTCTTTATATTTATAAACTTCGATGTATCGATACATCGAAGTGCAAAGCGTTCTTTAATTTCACGCCTTATATCTTTGTCCCAAATAATATTTATTTCATACCCAAGATCAGCAAAAACATCCATTATTGAAAGAACATATTTCTCTCCACCACCAAGGGTATCAAGATAAGGATCATAAAGACCGACCCTATTTAATTTGTTTTTCATAAAGGAATAAATAGGTAATTGTTTTTGAAAAGGCTTGATAGATCGATTCAATTATACCAATTGTGCCATCAAGGAAGCCTAATCTCTTAAGAAGCCGTCGGTATAGCTCGGCTAAAAATTTTCTAAAAAATGTTTTTGTAGTTGTTTTTTTTCCGGCCTTATAAAGTAATTCAGACTCAATATCTTCGAAGATAACGGTTTTTTTTACCATATTACTCAAATCTCCATGAAAGTAATGAATTAGGGGGCTTTTCAGGCAACTAAAATTACCTTTTATTTTTGGTGTAGAGTGAATGCGTTTTGGCCAATTGATGAAATATTTTTTGTTTACCAGTCTTATTTGATAGTCTGGCCACCATCCGCCGTGACTAAGCCATTTGACACCGGCAAATATATTTCGGCGGGGGATTTTAAAATACGTTTTTTGTAGGGGCGATTCTTGAATCGCCCTTTTAATTTCTTCCGCCAATTCTTTTGTTATCCTTTCATCAGCGTCCAAGATCATTATCCAGTCGGTTCCTGATTTTTTAATTCCAAATTCCCGTGCAGGTTCTACATAATTTGACCTTGGAAAATTAAAGACAGGAACTTTTACACTATTGGCGATATCAACGGTTTTGTCAATGCTTTCCATGTCAATAAGAATGATTTCATCTGTTAATAATTTAGCAGAGTTGATGCAGTCTCTAATATTTTTTTCTTCGTTTCTGGCATGGATTACGATGGATAATTTATTCATTGATGTAAAAAATAATTTATTATTAAATGTAATTTAGTTCTAAATGGAGCGTATTTTAGACCAAAAATTAATCGGTTTTTTCTTTGATATTTTTGGTGAATTTGAGAACCAGAACCTCCGGTAGATTGGGCATTTTTATGCCAAATAATGATTTTTGGATTATAAAATAGCTTAAAACCGGCTTTTTTTACTCTTTCGCAAAAATCCGAATCTTCGTAATATAAAAAATACCGTTCATCCCAAAAACCGATTTGATCAACAACTTTTTTATTAAAAAATAACATACAACCGGTAATAAAATCAGTTTCCTCAAACTTTTCATATTGTTTTTGGTCTACCTCATCAACTCCTCGGTGTGAAGTGTAAACATTTTTCCAATCATTTATACCTCCTGCGTACCAAAGAATTTTACCAATATCTTTTTTTTGATACTTATTATGATATTCGTATCCCGGAGCATAATAAATCTTTCCCCCAAACATATCTGACTTTTCAAATTCCAGATTAGCCTGTATAGAAAAATTACGATCAAAAAAAACATCATTGTTGATTGCACAAAATTTATCCAAGCCCTTTTTTATAAAATATTTTGCGCCTTGATTAATCCCAAAAGCATATCCGTTATTAGGATGAGATATAACAGTGACTTTCATCGGATATTTACCAGTTTTAAAAATCTCTTTTTTAGTTGAGACATCTGCTATATATACGGATAAATCATTTGCATTTTTTACAGTAGCGAGAGAATCGAGGAACTCTCGTGTAAGTTGATATTGATTATAATTGACAGTAATTATTCCGATCATATTATTTTTTATTCTTTTTTAAAGAAACTAAAACTAATAAAAAAAGCCCGATTGAAGAAATAATTGCTCCATAAGTAAAACTTTTAGGTTGATATTTGAAATCGATCATATGGCTGCCTTTACCAATTATAATTCCTCGAAAAGCATAATTGGTTTTAAATATTTCAGTTTTCTTGTTATCAACGTAGGCATTCCATCCAGGATAATAAGTGTCAGTTACCAAAAATAATCCAGATTGAGTAGTTGAAATCTGATATCTTTGCCAAACTGGTTCGTTTTTTATAATTTTTATACTATTAATACCAGTTTTAGCAGATAATAAATCAATCTTTTCTTCCACTAAGGCAATATTTTTATAATCAAAATTATTATTGATTAATTTTTGAAGAAGTTCTCTTTTATCTTTAATAACCTGAATTTGATAAAACAGTTTTTGTCGGGGAAGATAATTTTTGTTTAAATATATTTTGTAAATACCATCAGTCCATATTTCTTTAAATCGACTGTCAAAATCATTATTTAAGCCATAAAAGTCAACCCAGGAATTTCTTGAGTTATCGGTTTTGTCAACAAAATATTTCATTGACAATAAATCCAATACTCTCGGTTTATATGGTCCATCAGGGATCTGCATAGCGGCCCGATCAGTAATATTAATTTTACCATTCTTACTTAAACTGGTTAGTTCACCAAGATTTTTATTATAAAGCGGCTCGGCGCCAAAAATACTACTTATTCCATATAAACTATTGATGTTCGTACTGACATAAGAATCATATCTCTCATTATCGGCATATCTTTTGAGAGTCTCAATTAATTGATGTTTTGGGAAAAAAAATTGAGTTGGTGAAAAAGGAATATATTTATAAGAAAAACGCCATAATTCAAAAGATAGTAATAATAATATTATTATAGACATAAACTTTTCGTTAAGTATTTTTAATCTGTTGTCAAAAAAATATTTCAACAAAGGCAGAATAATCACTATTAGAAGAAAAAAGCTAGGAATTATCGAATTTCTTTTTATGATTGATAAATTGGAAATATATTCTGGCGGAAGTTCTTTCAATAAAACTAAAACCCAGTAAATTAAAATGACTACGGTGAGAAAAAAATTGATTATGAATATCTTTTTATAATTCTTATTTTTTAAATCTTTAATATAATTACTAAAACCAAAAGACGCCAAAATGGAACCTGCGAAAATAAAGATGGATGAATATCGAGAAAAAGTGCTCGAGGATATAAGTGGGATTTTTAAATAAAAAATTAATTTTGAAAATAAGTTTTGAGTAGAAATAAAAACTGAAACTATTGTCAAAAAAATAAAAAATTGCGAAATATTTTTTTTCCAATTTTTTGGGGAAAACACTTGATATATAAAAAAATAAAAAGCGGTAGTTCCAAAATAAATTGCTGACTCGGCATAATTTATTTTTCCCCACCAATTTCCAGTAACTGGATTACCAAAAAAGTCAGGAAAAACACTCATTAAATAAGAACTAAAAAATAACGTTTGGTCTTTATAAAAAGATTCGGTTGCTAAAATTTCTCTAGTACTTTGTTGATACATTTCAACAGCTGGTATAAGCTGGACAGCAATGATGAGCAAAGAAATTAGATAAAAAATAAAGAGATTAAAGCCGATTGAATATTTTTTTGTTTGATGGGATTTAAATAATAAATAAGCAAGACTTAAAAAATACAGCACTAGTGTTGTTTGAGTATGACCAGCAAAAAAAGAAAAAGATAAAGCGATAGTAAAAATAATTTTATAAATTAATTTTTGCTTGTTAAAAAAGCTCTCAATTGCGTAAAAAGAAATTGGTAGCCATAGTAAAGCATGGCCCAAGGTTGCCCAACCTGCCCAAACTACAAAAAAAGCACTAAAAGAAAAGGATAATCCACCAAAATAAGCAGTTATTTTATTTAATTTTAGTGAACGAAGATAAAAAAACATAAAAACAAAAGCCAATATGAATTGTGATAATACATATATGTTATAGGCAGGTATAGGTTTGAATATTAAATAAACAATATTTAAAGGATAAAAAACCGATGATTGAATGTTTGCTAAAATTGGAGATCCATTTAAAATATATGGATTCCATAATGGTAATTGAAATTTTTTTATTAAATCTATAGTAAATAATTTTATTGGTAGGGTGACGGTGAGGACGTCACTCATTAAATAATTTTTTGGATGCATTGATGCAATTATTAAATCAGATCTTTGCCATATGATTTCTTTATACGGATGATAAAAATTAACAAGGAAATCAAAAGGTCCTATAACATATCCTTTGACAATTATTTTGAAGCAAACAATTGATAAAAATATAAGAAAACAGATGAACCAGATTTTATTAACTAAAAAACTTAAAGGTTTTTTCATTATTTATTTCTTGCTAATTTATTCAACATATATTGTTATTAGACAATTTGAAATTCACCGATCAAAAATTCATCTACGTTGAGTATTAATAAGGTTTTTTATTTCGTCAATAAAAATTCTACCTTTAATTCTATAAATAACTGCAAAATAAATAGAAGATGATCCAATAATCGCCAAACCAGTAACTAATAAATTATTGGTCACGAATTTACTTACCCAAAGCTTAATTAATAAAAGATATACGGTCATTACGATTGCTGAGATTACCGGCGCGCCAAAAGCATTTTTTAAAGAAAATTCGACGGTTGATTTGGCTTTCACAAAAACAAAGATGAAGGCGAATGAAATAATAAAGAAAGCAATCGAGATACCTTGAAATCCGAATAACTTGATCAATGGTGGTATAAAAATCCAATTTAGGGCCGTTAAAATTACCATAATTGTTAAAGTTAGTTTGACCTTACCGATTGCATTGAAAAGATTAATGAGTGGTGAATATAAACTGACAAATAAAGCGGAAAAGGAGAAAAAATAAAAAGACACTAAGGCAATTTGCCATTTCATATAATAACCGGGCATTAATTTAAGCAAATTATCAAAGATAAAAACACTGCCAATAATTATTGGCATAATAAAAAGCGCTTCATAAAAAAGAATCTTTTCAACGCTTTTTTTTAGGAGCGCCTTATCATTCTGAAATTGTGAAAAAACAGGGAAGGCGACCCGATTAATGTTATCCATTATAAGTCGAATAGAAAACTCAGCGTATTTTTTGGCGAATGTGACAATGCTTAGTTTTTCAAAACCGATGACCGCTCCCAAATAAATAATCATTAAATCGTCCTTGACAAGCGCTAGAAATGAATTACCTTGAAAGGGGACGCCATATGAAAGAAGTGATTTGGCAGAGGATTTTGAAAAAATAAGTTTTGGCGACCATGGATTCATAATATAAATTGCGACGACTCCGACTAAAGACCGGGCAACGACCGCCACCACAAGACTAAAAATATCCATATTCATGAGAGACATAACAATGACAACTGAATAAAAAACCAAATTTTCGATAAGAGAAACCAAGACTACTTTATAAATTTGGATTTTTTTTTCAAGCAACACGGAGGGGATAGTTTTTAATGAAAGAAAAAAGAAAGAAAAAAGCAAAGACCAATAAAGATAAATTGCATTTTTTGGGAGATCTTTATAAATCACAAAAAGATAATTAGTTAGAAAAAAACCAACGATTATTATTATGATCGATAAGGCTGTTTGAATTATAAAGGCAGTATTTAAATCTTTTTCATCGACTTCCTTTTTTTGAATTATGGCGGCAGCTAACCCAAGACTGGAAAAATAGTTGAAAAAAGCCATCATAGCCAGCACGGTATTATAAATACCAAGAAGATAGAGATTAGATTTCAAAGTAAGAATAAAAAAAGCTACAAATCCTAAAATGGCTGAAAAACCGCTTTGAAACAATAGGCTTCCGGCACTTAAAACACCCCGTTTTTTTATTTGTTTAATATCTTCATCCATATTAGATATAATAAAAAAGATGAAATTCTTTAAAAGGTTATTATCTTTTGAAATTATTGTCCCTATTATTATAACAGTTTTGGCTGTTTCAGGTCTTTTGAATAATCAATATTTTATTATTCACGATGACCAGCACATAGCCAGACTTTACCTTTTGGATCAGGCAATCAGACAAGGAAGCATATATCCACGTTGGGTGGGAGGACTAGGTTTTAACTTTGGCTATCCTCTCTTTAATTTTTATCCGCCCCTTATCTATTATGTGGCGGAATTTTTTCATTTGATTGGCTTCAATTTACTCTGGTCTTTAAAGTTAATGATTGTTACCGGGTCTTTTATTTCATCAATTGGTATGTATTTACTTGGGAAAAGGTTTTTTGATAAAAAAATTGGTTTGTTGGCTGCGACCTTGTTTACATTTTTCTTTTATCGCGCTATCACAATCTATATAAGAGGAGCATGGGCAGAATTTTTTGCAATGTCAATCCTACCGTTTGTCTTTTTGGGTCTAGATAATATTTATAGGAATAATAGCTTTAAACGATCTCTTCTTTTTAGTGTTAGCTTAGGGCTATTGATATTAGCTCATCCATTAGTTGCTTTTCCAGCTTTCTTTTTTATTGTCTTATTTTTTATTTTTTATTTTTTTTGTTCGGAAAACCGCTGGTTATTTTTTAGGAATTTTTTAATTGGAGTTTTTTTAGGTTTAAGCTTATCAGCTTTTTTTTGGCTACCTTCATTTGTAGAAAAAAAATTTACATTAGTTGACGCTATCTTAACTCATGAATTAGCTAATTATAAAATTCACTTCATTTATCCGTATCAGCTTTGGTTTTCTTCTTGGGGATACGGAGGGTCGATTGCCGGACCTAATGATGGTATTAGTTTCCAATTAGGTAAAATTCATATATTTTTGACGATTTTTTCTTTGATTGTTTTTTTATTTTATTTATTTACACAGAATAAAGGAAAATCGGTAAGAATGTATTTATTTTTATTTTTCTTACTTTTGTTTTCCATATTTATGTCTCTCACTTATTCACAGTTTGTTTGGGACAAGATAAAATATCTTTGGTATCTTCAATTCCCATGGCGATTCTTGACGTTTACAGGAATATTTATCAGTTTGATAGCGGCCGCAGGTATTTATTATTTAGAAAAAATTATTAAATTAGATAATAAAGTTAAGAAAGTTTTATTCAATTTAGTAATAATAATTATAATTTTTATAACTATTATAAAATATATAACCTATTTGAAGCCTCACGATTTGAAATCCTATGATGAAAAAAAATTAACCAGTTTTGAGGAAATTTCTTGGCGGGTGAGCAAGACTTCTTTTGAATTTTCGCCGTTTGGGATCAAGACAAAAAAAACTGAGTTGGTGACGACAACAATTGGGTTAGAAAGAAAAGATTTGACAAAGGAGAGTTTTAAGATTTTATCCGTGGGTAAAGAAACAGCGAGAGTAAAAACGATAACCAATAAGTTTTCAAAAAAAGAATTTGAAGTTGAATCAAAAAGTCCATTCCAGTTTAGATTAAATACCTTTAACTTTCCTGGCTGGCAGGCGAATTTAGACGGAAAAGTAATCACGATAAGTGACAATAATGATTATAAATTAATTACAGTCTTAGTTCCTGAAGGAAATCACAATCTGTCTTTTATTTTCAAAGATAATTTAGTAAGAACGCTGGGTAATTTGATAAGCCTTGTTGCGTTAGTAACTTTAATCTCTTATTTTTTTATAAGTTCAAAAATTCGGAAAGTAGACTGATTACCTGGCTTAATGATTGTCTGGAAAAGTTTAAGCGGCCAAGAATCAGGAAATTCTGTCTGGTGGGAAAAGAAAACATAGACAGTATTATCTTTTAACAACAGCAGATTTTCCCGCAACTGTTCTTCACCAAGGGGCCAGTAACCTTTGATAGTAATTTTATCGCTGCGTTTTAGGAAAACGTCAAGAACATCGCCGGCCATTCCAAAGTTGCCTTCTGCAATAATAACAACCGGTTTTGTCTGCGACTTAATTCGAGCATAATTCATAAATTCTTTTATTCCCCAACCGGCTGGCCAACCTTCAATATATTGACCACGATCAACCTCAGGGAAGGGAATATTTTTATAGTCAAAAATTATTGTGTAATTAAAATATGAAACAGTAATCAAGATTAAGACTATAAGAATTGTTTTTAATTTTTTAGAAATAATAGTTAGGAAATATGTTGCAAATATTAAGAATAAAGATCCAAAGAAAATCATATAACGGGGGAATAAAACTTTGGTGAAAAAGACGATAGCAATGAAAGGTAATAGAAACCAGATAAATAAATAACCGGCCATCCTTTTATCTTTTTTGAAAAGTGTTACTAGTCCAAGAATCGCAAAAAGCGGCATAACAAACCCTGACTCCCACCAGATATAAAGAGGTGTAAGCTTGATATTATTAAAAAATACGCCGAATGGTGTTTTTAAAAATTCATCAAAACTCATGACAAAAGTAAGGTTTTTTTTATCGACAAATTGAAAGAAGGGTGAAAGACGTTGAACATTGTAAATTACAAGAGCAATAATAAACGTGAGTCCAAAAAGAAGATAAAAATTTAAAGCATTTTTTAGAACTTTTTTCCAATCTTTTTCTATAAATAATATTGGAGCAAATAAACCTAACATTAAAAACATTTGTACCGTTGATTTTGCTAGTAAAAAGAAACCACCGACAAACCCTAAGATTAGAGCTGTTTCAAGCTTGCGACTTTTAGCTAAAATAATCGTCAAAAATAAAATCCAGATAAATCCAGCGTTAACACCGGAATCAACCAGTGAAATTCGATCAAAGAAAAGGAAAAAAGGAGTAATGATATAAAGAAAAGATCCTATGAAGGCACTGATCTTGCCAAAAAGAAAAAATAATATTGAAAATATTCCAACTAAGGCGACGAAACCAGTGGCAACCGCAAAAAGACGACCCGCAAGCAATGTATTATCAGGAAAAAATTTTAAGAAGGGAATTGTTCCCCACGTTTGAAGAGGAGGTTTTCCATCGGTGAGAGATATAAATCTCCAAGAGGCATCATGCCAAGCGACTTTAGCCCAACGGATATAGATACCCTCATCTGAAAATATGGGAAATTTATCAAGGTTAGTTAATCTGGTTAAAAAATAAAGAAATATTAAAAAAACGATTAGTAGAACATCTTTTCTAGAAAAAGTTTTTTTAAGAAAAAAAAATATTTTAAATATATCAAACATATTTTTTTAAAAACGAGCTTCAAGACCTAAAGTTTTGTTATTTTCAACAACTTTTATCCTAATTTTATCACAAAGTCCAATCTCACATATATAAAATTTTTGTAAACAATTATTTTTTGGTGCGATATTGACACTTTTAATTTTAAAAAGATAGGAAATTCCTTGAGGCGCGAACCTTAGATCTTTGTTTTTTATTTCGTATTTAATACAAGTAGGCGGAATATTATTTTGCTGTAATAATTTAACCGTGTTTTCAAAAAAATTTTTACTCAATCCGGGTTCTTTGAAAGAAGGACTTGAATATAAATTCAAAATAATTATAAGAATCAACACTAATGGATACTTTTTAAATATTAAAACGAAAAAAATTATTAAAGGGACGATAGCCACTAGTAAATAATAAGAAACAATCCACTGACGATAGATAAAAAGTGTTAAAAAAAGGATCGTCAATAAAAAGATTAATAAGTTCTGTTTATTTTTTAAATCAATTTTTTTTCCGAGAAAATTAAACAGAAATTGGCCAATTAAAATATAAAATATAAACGAAAAGATTATTCCAAGAATTTTAAAGTTAAAAAAAATTGATCTGGCAAAAAACTCTGGTGTTTCTTGGGTAAAAGCCTTAATAGAATTTTTTATGCCAAAGCTTTTTCCTTGTGTGGTTCTTTCTAAAAAATAAACTATTTCTTTGGTATTCTGAAAATTATTTTGTATTTCACTGATAAAAAATGGAGCAAGTAAAATTACAAAAATTGCCGATCCCAAAATAAAGTTTTTGTAATCCTTTTTTAGCAATGAAACTAAAAAAACTGCTACCACCAATAAAAATCCTTGATAATGAAGTTGGAAGGTCAGACTAGCAGTAATAAGAGACAGATAAAACGAAGTGGCTCTTTTTTCGTAAAAATAACTGAATAAGAAATAAATAGATAAAGCCGTAAAAAAAGGAATAGGGTTAGGGTTCCAGGCAAAGCGGGAGTATTCAATGGAAAAAGGTGAAACTGCATATAAGAAAGAAGAAAAAATCGCGGTTTTTTTGTCAAAAAATTTATTACAAAATAGATAAATAATCACTACAGTTAGACTATTTAAAACAACGACCAGAAAAGCTGGCGCCAGCGGCGAAGAGGAAAAAATATAAACAAAGCTCATTAGATAATACCAAAAGGGTGGCAGGAAAAAATTACCTACGGAGGCCTTTGGACCAAGAAGAATAATCTTTCCCTGTTGAAAATGATCTTGGATATAAATAAGATCACGGACTTGATCTTGATGATACGAAATAAAGTCAGGAAGTCGAAAAACACGAAGAAAAAAGCCTAAAAAAAATACGCAGACAATAAATATAATATATTGATTGGTTTTTAAAAAACTAAGGTTTTTTTTCATAGGGTAATTTGATCGCCTTATCTAACGGCAATCTAATTTCAAAGGATTCTTTAAAAACCAATGATTGGTATTTAAAATAGGTACGAAGCTCATAAAAAGAAGAAAAAATCAGTAAAAAGTATAAAGTATTTAATATAAAGTATTTAGGTAATTTCATTTTATTTTTTAATATCTTTAATGCGGTCTCATCTAAGACAACAATTGCATTGCCAATAAAATAAATAACGGAGGGTAGGACAGTATAAGTGCGAAGCATGTTTGGATTTTCCCAAGGATAAGTCATAAGAGCTGGAAAAATAGACAGTAAAAAATAGAAGATAGAAAAAAAATTATAAGGATTTTTCCAGTTTTTGATTGAAATTACCAGACCAATAATAAATAATATACCTAAGATTGGATTTAAGGCTGGCTTACCGGGATAGTTGTGACGGCCATTCATATCTCCTTTAATAAAAAACATTAAAGCGGTTGAAGAAATATTGCTCCAAAGACCGCTGGCCTTTTCATTAATAGTCATCTCATTATTCTTTAAGAAGAATTGTTGGTCGACACGATTGTCTTTATTAGTCAACAAATATGAGGTTAGAGGAATAATCATTATTATGAACGGGACTAAAAAATATAGCAATTGCTTGATTGCCATGTTACTAAACTGTTTGCGGGTTAACGAGTTAAAGAGTTGAAAAACAAGAAAACTTAAAGGAAGAAGAAAGAAAATCCGCCCAGGGGTATAGGAAAGAAAAGCGAGGCCGGCAAAAATACCAGAGAATATTAAAGACAGTCTTTCTTTTTGAAAGACTGTCTTTATCAAAAAAAAGATTGAAGTCAATTCTAGAAATAATAGAAAAGTAACCTCAAATGAAAAGCGGGAAAAATTTAAAAACCAGCGGGAGGAGAGAAGGATTAGAGTAAGAAAAAATGGAAGAAATTGTTTCATTGTTTCACCTTGCCTGCCGGAAGGCAGGTTGTTCAATTGTTCAAAAGCCTTTTTTATAATTAAATAAAATATTGTTACGCTTAAGATTCCGAATATAGCAGCGGGGAAGCGAAGCGCAAAAGTATTTATCCCAAAAGTCTTTAAAGAGGCAAGTAAGATATAAAAATATAAAGTCGAATGTCCAGTTGCCATTTGTGAATAAGGTATGCATGGTTTATTGTTTAAAGAAAGCGCCAGTTTAGTAAATTCGACTTCGTCAAACGCCAAATATTTTGGAATGTCCGAAAAGCGATAAAAAATTAAAAGCGCTGAAGCGATTGTCAAAATAATAATCGGAATTATTTTTTTCATAGATTCTTTGTATAAAGTAAATTATATCAACTATAATAATTCTATGTCCCAATATTATAATCCGAGAAGAAAAAGCTATCTTTATACGCCAGGATCACTTTTTCCTTTCCGCTTGAGTAGGTCAAAAATAGATTTATTTTTGAACTGTCCACGTTGTTTTTATTTTGATCGTCGTCTTGGGGTTGCCCAACCACCAGGATTTCCATTTTCCCTAAATTCAGCTGTCGATAAACTTCTTAAAAAAGAATTTGATGTCCATAGGGCCGATGGGACGCCACACCCTTTAATGAAAGCTTATAAAATTGAAGCGGTCCCTTTAAAAGATAAGAATATGGATAAGTGGAGAGATGCTTTACGGGGTGGGATAGAGTATCTACACAAAGAAACCAACTTGAATATCACCGGAGGAATAGATGATATTTGGGTTAATCAAGCTGGAGAATTAATTATAGTTGACTATAAGGCAACTTCCAAAGTCGGAGAAGTATCTCTTGACGCCGATTGGCAAATCGGATATAAGCGGCAGATGGAGGTCTACCAGTGGCTTTTTCGCAAGAACAACCACAAGGTTTCCTCAACGGGGTATTTTGTTTATTGTAACGGGGATGCAGATAAAGAAGCCTTTGATGGGAAACTGGAGTTTGATATAAAAATAATTCCATATATTGGAGACGATTCTTGGATTGAAAAAACAATTATTGATATTCATAAGTGCCTTAATGGCGACAAACTTCCTGAATCTGGGGTAGACTGCGATTATTGCAAATACAGAAAAGCGATCAAAGAAGTGGAAAAAAATTAATTATATTTTCCTTGTAAATCAAGCAATTTGATTTTTAAAATATCTACTAAAGTTTCTATCGTATCGCGGATAAAATTGACATTTTTTGTCTCCACGTGCCTCCAAACAACAGGGACTTCAATTATCTTGTAACCTAGTTTTTGTCCTAAAAATATAAATTCTATATCAAAACCTGCCGATACTGAAGATTCTTTAGCAATTCGTTTGTCATGAAAGACTTGAAGTTTGTCAATGATTTTTAAGGCAGCTTGTCTTTCAAATAATTTAAAACCACATTGAGTGTCCTTTATTCCTTTCAATCCAATAATCATGTTTCTTATAAAAATAAGTCCTTTTGCCATAATTTTACGGAGTAAAGGTGCGCCGGCACGACTGTTATTGCGGGATCCTATTATTATTTGGCCACCTTCTTTTGTTTTGGAAATTAATTTTTCAACTTCGTCAATTGGTGTAGCCAAATCAATATCAGTAAAAATTACATAATCGAATTTGGCTTGTTTAATACCGGTGAGTACTGCAAAAGCCTTACCCTGATGAGAATTTTGGATAAGACGGAATTTTGGAAATGTTTTTAGATATTTATTTTTAATAACAGTTTTTGAAGAATCGTTTGAACCGTCATCAACGACAATGACTTCGGAAAATCTTTCATCACGCGCAGTATAATTGCCAATCTTATCCAAAACACCTTTTTGAATATTGACCTCTTCGTTATAGCAGGGGATTATTAATGAAATTTTCATAAAACGTTTAAGTATTAAACTGTTAAAACCTAAAAAAACATTTAAACATTAAACTACTAAACGTTTAATACTTAAAGTTTTAATAGTTTTTTTAACTGTTTAAGTTTTAACCGTTTAACCGTTTTTATCTGACCAGTTTATATATTTTAACACCTTCAACTATCCATTTACCAACAATTTTATTTGGTGCGAAGTATGCAATATCCCATTGAGGGTTACCCATGATAAGGGGACACGCTTTTTCACAGACCACAAAAAGCTCATCAGCTTTTTCCAATGAATCTTTTTCGATAGCTCGTTTTCCCCAAATTTCCAAGAAATATCGGTAGGTTGAATCAGAGTATTTTTCTGGTAGAGAAGTTACAGTAAATTTTTTCTTTTTAATATTTTCAGAAATTTTTAGAGCCACATTTTGAGATAGCACCACTTGGTTTCCTCCTCTGATAAAAAGAAAAGAATAATTTATGCCGTTTAAGAAAACAAAAGCAATTATAAATATTGGAGTTAAATATTTTCCAAAATTTTTTAACGCATCATCGCTTAAAATATTAGCGATTATTATGAAATAAATCGGGTATATCAGTCCATAATAGTGTAGGTGCTTGCTTCCGTTATAAAAGGAAAAGAAGAAAATAAAACTCAGAAAAAGACTATAAAAGATTTTTAAATTAGTTTGTTTTTTTGGTATTAAGAAAATAAATCCAATTATAAAAAGTACCAAAAGAAGTAATGAAATAACCGAATTAATATCAAAACCAAAGCTGAATTTATTAAGATTTAGAAAAGTTAGGTTAAAACTGCTGAAGAAATTACCCTTACTTCCAACCGATTCGGTAAACAGCTTGATAAAATTTTTTGTATTTAAAAATTGATGTCGAAGATCAAAAATAATCAGTGGAGAAGAAAATATTACGAAAGATAAAATAGAAATCAAGATATTACGGAATTGAGAGATTGATTGTTTTGCTATTTTTAATTGCGGTAACAAATACAGAATTCCAATTACAGGAATTAGAAATAAAAAAAGAAAATGAAGCTGAATGGAAAAAGAAATAAAAGCCCCGCTAAGCGCGTAAAAAATCCACCAATTTGTTTTAATGCTTTTTATGACAAAATAAATCGTCAGTAAAGTAAAAAGAGGTAGAAGATTAGGGTTCCATGAAAAGCGGGAAAGATCAATTAAGGCATACGAAAAAGTAATAAAAATGGTTGAAATGTAAGCAATTTTTTTATTGAATAGCTCTTTTACAATAAAGAAATTGATCACTATAAAAATAGTGGAGAATATCGCCACACCAAAGGCAAGACCGACCGGGTTATTGTTAAAAAACAACAGCCAAGGAGCAATGAAATAATAATAAAAAGGTCCATCATAGATCATGCCAACTGACGTTGGCGCACCGATTGCCGGTAAATGCTCTAGGGTTAAAATTCGTTTTACAATAATTGCATCACGTCCTTGGTCTCCCAAAAACATGACAAATTCGGAAAAGCGGTAAAACCGTAAAAATACAGCAATAAGAAAGAGAATCAATAATGGCCAATATTTTGATACAATGTTAGTTATGCGACGCATATTTCCTTACTTAATTTTAACATCAATTGTTTTAATTTCTAGCCTAGTTCTTTGGAGGAGTGTTGGATTGCTCACTATATATAAACAATATGATGGACCATTATACGTTGTTCCGGCAAAAACTTTTTATAAACCACTGGCGATTGAAAAACTTGGGCTAGAAATGGCTCTATCAAATAATTATTTTGCTGCTCATTTACCCCTATATCCGATTTTAATTAGACTGACTAGAGAGATTGGAGCGGTTGTTGGAATCAAAGAACTAGCCTATCTTAAATCAATGGTGGGGGTTAATTTATTGGCCACAATTGGATTAGCTCTATTTTTTTACTATTTATTGAAGAAGTTCAAACTTACAAAAAATCCTTTGATATTAGCATCGGTCTTATTATTTCTGCCCCGGTTCTTAGTGGTTAGATCGGTTGGTGCTCCTGAAAGCTTGTTTATGTTATTAATTTTATTATCCCTTTTCTTTTTTGAAAAATCACAATTTTTATTAGCCGGTTTGCTTGGTGGATTGGCAACGATGACAAAAACGCCGGGAATTCTTTTGTTCGCTGGCTACGGGTTAGTTTTTATTGAAAGATTAATTAAAGAAAGAAAATTTAATTGGCACTGGTTGGGGATCACATTAATTCCATTAGGACTTTTGGGAGTGTTTACGATTTACTGGATTCAGTACAAAGATTTTTTTGCCTACTTTCATTCCGGTGATAATATTCATTTGGCTTTTCCTTATTCAGTTTTTAATTTTCAAAAAAACTGGATAGGAACAGCTTGGCTTGAAGAAATATTATTTTATTTTTTTATGTACGGTCTGGCAATAATAAATTTAAAAGATAGTAAGTACAGAAGTTTCTTTTATTTTGGACTGATATTTTTTATTGCCACATTATTTGTCCAACATAGAGATATTAGTCGCTATTCTTTGCCTTTATGGCCTTTAGCGTTAATTGCTTTGGAAAGATTTTTTACGTCGAAGAAATTTTTAATTATTTTAATAATTTTATTACCAGCGATATTTCTTTTTGCCTGGAATTTTCTACTTTATAACGTTATGCCGATTAGTGATTGGGCTCCATTTTTGTGATAAAATAAACTATGATTAAGTTTTTGAAAAAACGATGGTATTTAATTTTGATAATTATTTTAGTAGCTGGATTTATATTTTACAAAAATAGCTCGGCGGCAACTGCAAAAAATAAAGTTGATAGCTATACAATAAAAAAGGAAGACCTTAAGGAAGTCCTAACACTTTCAGGAGAAATTGACGCAGAGGAAAAAGTTACTTTGAAATTTCAAACTTCTGGTAGATTAACTTGGGTCGGAGTCAAAGAGGGTGATTATGTTAAAAAATATCAAACATTAGCAAGTTTAGATCAAAGGGATATTCAAAACAGATTAACAAAATATTTGAATACTTTCGCTGTGTCAAGAAATGATTTTGAACAAACGATAGATGATAATTGGAATCTACAATATGATCTATCAGAAAGTATTCGAAAAGAAGCGGAACGGGTTCTAAAAAATAATCAATTTAGTTTAGAAAATGCCGTATTAGACGTTGAATACCAACATTTAAGTTTAGAATATGCAAATCTTTGGACTCCAATTGATGGAATTGTCACTCATATTTCTTCTCCTTTTGCTGGTGTTAACATCACTCCAGCTGGAGCCGATTTTGAAGTTGTCAACCCAAAGACTCTTTATTTTTCAGTGACAGCTGAACAGGGGGACGTGATAAATCTTAAAGAGGGAGACGTCGGAGATATAAGTTTTGACGCATATCCTGATCAGAAATTTAGAGCAACGATAAATTATATTTCTTTTTCTCCAAAAACAGGCGAAACGGGGACGGTATATGAACTTAGACTTAAATTAGATAATCAAGCTGAAAAATTGCCTTTAAAATTAGCCATGACAGGAGACGTTGACTTTTTAATCAAACAAGAAAAAAATGTTTTATCAGCTCCGTCTTCATTTATCAAGAAAGACAGTAAAGGTGATTATGTATATATTGGAAGTCCTGACAAAAAAGTAAAAAAATACGTTGATATCTCGACCGAGATTGATGGAAAATATATTATTACAAACGGACTTCAAGAAAAAGACGTAATCTATGATTAGACTAGACAAAGTTGTTAAAAGCTACAAGATTGATGAAGAAACTACTTTCTATGCATTGAAAGAATCGTCGGTAGAAATAAAAGAGAAAGAGTTTGTCTCGATAGTCGGTCCTTCAGGATCGGGAAAATCTACACTGATGCATTTGATCGGTTTATTGGACAAACCAACCGGAGGAGAAATAATTATTCAAGGGCGAAAAATATCCAACTTAAATGATGATCAAATATCATCTTTAAGAAATGAATTTATAGGTTTTGTTTTTCAACAGTTTAATCTTATCCCAAAACTTACAGTTATTGAAAATATCTTACTGCCTTCTTTTTACGCGAGAAAAAAACTTGAATACGATCCTCATGAAAAAGCTATGGGTATGATAAAAAGATTCGGTCTCTCAGGTAAGGAAAATTCATATCCGAATAAAATTTCTGGAGGACAGCAACAGAGAGTCGCAATATTACGTGCACTAATAATGGAACCAAAGATGATTCTCGCTGATGAGCCGACGGGAAATTTAGATAGTAAAACGGGGACAGAGATAATGGAATTATTAAAGACATTAAATGAGGAAGAAGGGATAACTATCACAATCGTCACTCATGAATCGGATATTGCAAAATATGGAAACAGGATGATACATGTTAAAGATGGGAAGGTAGTTTAATATGAACTATTTTTTATTTATCGTTAAATCGGCATTCGATGATTTTAGAAGAAGCAAGATGCAGACATTTTTGACTTCTTTGGGAATTTTAATCGGTGTTTTTGCTGTAGTTACTTTAACCGCAATGGGATTGGGTTTAAAAAGATATATTTCCGATCAGTTTGATGCTTTGGGGAGTAACACATTATTTGTAGCTCCTGGAAAGATATTAGATAGTGGGGGAATGGGGGCATCGTCACTACTTGGTAATAGATTTGACCTAAAAGATTTAAACAGTCTGAAAAGAGTCCGAAGTATAAAATCCATAACACCTCTGGCATCAAAATCAGGGACGGCAAAAGGGACAAAAAAATCTGAATTTTCAACGATATTCTTTTCTTCAGAAGCATTTTTTGACATATCAGGTTTCGAAATTGATAAGGGGAGGCTTTTTGATAAACGCGATGTTGATAAAAGAGCTAAGGTGCTCATAGCCGGACCAAAAATTGCAGAAAAACTTTTCGGTTCAGCCAGCGAAGCTTTAGATAAAAAAGTATCTATAGATAATGTCAGTTTCACGATTATCGGAATAATTAAAAGCAAAGGCGGCGGAGGATTTGGAGGGCCGGACTACGATTCATATTTTTTCGGTCCTTATACTACCGGTTTTATTTTTGATCCTGATAAAAAATTTATCCGTTTTGCCATGAAGACTGACGAGAATATTAAAATAGCAACCGTTAAAGAAGAAGTAAAAGTGCAGATGTTGAAAAGATATAAAGACGACGAATTTAGTATTGTTGAGCCAACGGAAATTTTATCGATAGTAAATGGAATATTTGGAATTTTAAATTTAGTTCTGGTTGCGATAGCGAGTATTTCGTTATTAGTCGGCGGAATTGGAATTATGAATATAATGTATGTGACTGTTTCTGACAAAACCAAAGAAGTTGGGATAAGGAGGGCGATTGGCGCACGTAAAAATGATATTTTGTTTCAATTTATCGTTGAAGCAGTGGCGCTCTCTGTCCTTGGCGGAGCATTAGGGCTTGGGCTGGCATATATTGGAATTCTGATTGTTCAACCGTTTTTTCCAGCTTACATGGACGTTACCTCGGTGGCCTTGGCTCTTGGAGTATCGAGTGCGATTGGAATTATATTTGGAGTACTTCCGGCACGAAAAGCCGCCAATCTTGAACCGGTTGAAGCTATACGGTATGAATAATTATTTTTGACAGCTATAACAAAAGAAGCTGCTACGACCGTTATGCTTTATTCGTTTAATTATTGTTTTACAAACAATACATGGTTTTCCCTCCCGTTGATAGACAAGAAAATTTCTTTGATGACCGCCTCTTGATCCATCAGGAAGAATAAAAGCTTCGTCAGCACCGGATGAACCTAGATCTTTAAGTCCTTCATTGATTGTTTGTTTAATGCTTTTATAAAGTAACTTAACTTCATTTTCTATTAAAGAATTAGAAAGTCTCTGTGGATGAATTTTAGCAAGGAATAAGGAATCGTTGGCGTAAATATTTCCGATACCGGTTATCAAATCTTGGTCCATAAGTAAAACCTTAATTGGTTTTCTGGTTTTTTTTAAAATTACAGTTAAGTACTTAACTGTAAATTGTTTATCCAGAACATCGATCCCTTTTGGTTTTAACGGTTGGGAGCTGACTTTGATCCAACCAAATTTACGTAAATCATTGAAGAATAATCCTGAGCCGTCAGTAAATTTGATAATTACTCTTGTTGTGTTTGCGGGCATTTTGTGCCCCTTAGTGAACGGAATTATATTTTTAAAAACAGCATGATTAACGTCTTTGGAAAATAATATTTGTCCGGATAATTTAAAATGAATATTTATAAAATTTTTTTGTAGGGGTCGGTCGTGACCGACCCTTTCTAATCCAATCACGAGCACCTTTCCATACCGTTCTACAGAAATAATTTTTTTCCCAATAACATCTTGTTTATTGCCGACGAAGTTTTTTGGAGAGAGAATGTTAATCTCAGAAATTATTCTCCCAACAATACTGGGTTTAAGTTGACGTTTAATAGATTCAACTTCGGGTAGTTCTGGCATAAAATAAAATTTCTAATTACTAATTGACCTAATTAACCTAAAAAATGTCCAAAATCCAAATAGGATAATTGGTTATTGGAAATTTTTTAGAATAATTAGAAATTAGATCAATTAGATAAATTTAGATTTGATGAATTTTTTGATATTTTCTTCAAACTTTTCCTCACTAAATTTCTCCGCCGTTTTTCTAGTGTCTTTTCTCATTTCAATATATTTTGAACTCGTCAAACTCGTTAACTCGTTAACTTTTTCAATAAGATTTGATTTGTCTAATTGGTCAAATAAGAAACCGTTTTTTCCATTAACAACATACTCTGGAATTCCTCCAGAGCGGTAAGCGATCACTGGCAGTCCATAACCCATAGCTTCAACGACGGCGATACCAAATTCTTCGTCCCGGGAAGCGAACAAGAATGCTTTGGCATTTGTATAAGTTTTTTTGAGTTCTTCGTCGGTCAAGTTTCCCAAAAATTCAACAGTTGGTCCGGCCATTTGTTTTAGTCTTTCAAAATCCCGGCCACTACCGACGATTTTCAGATTAAACTTGGCTGCGTTAGCAGCTTTTATTAGAATATCGATGTGTTTAGCGCGGGCCAATCTTGAAACAGTTATGTAATAGTTAGGAGTTTTTTTTGCTTGCCCGCCGAAGTATTTAGAAAGTGGAGGGATATCAACAGGTGGATAAATTACAGTTGCATCCCTATGATAAAATTTTTTTATACGAAGGCGGGTTTCCTCGGAGTTGGCAATTAAGTAATCTGCTCGTTGAGAAGAAGTAAAGTCCCAGATACGCAGAAAATGATTAACAATATGACCATAAATTTTAACAATAAAATATTTTTGCCACTCAATTGCCGTCTCGTATCCATAAAGATAACGGGGTGGGTGATGAATGTAGGAAATATGAACGGTTGGTTTATTTGTTTTAATTCCTTTTGACATCCAGGAGCCGGAAGACGATATAACCAGATCATATTTTGAAAAATCAAAACTTTCCCATATGAGTGGAGTTAGAAATCGGAACGGGGAGTAGAACCTGTTTAATAAAGGTATCTTTCCAAACCAACTGACATAAACTTTCCAGCCCTTAATCAAATTTTTATGTGACCCTAAAGAATTCAAATCAAAAGTAGTCGTATAAACGTCAGCTTTCGGAAATATCTTTTTTAGAGAAACAAGAACGCGTTCAGCCCCACCAAACTCGCGTAATTGATCATGTACTAAAGCTACTTTCATTTTTTATATTATACTTTATTAATGAATTTAATTAACGCTTTTGTGTTGGGTTTGGTTGAAGGCGTCACAGAATTTCTTCCTATTTCTTCAACTGCCCACTTAATAATTTCGTCCAAATTATTGAATATTCCGCAAACAGATTTTCAAAAGTTCTTTGAAGTATTCATCCAGTCAGGAGCAATTTTGGCAGTAGTATTTATTTATTGGAAAACAATATCAAAGAACAGAAATTTACTTATAAATATTATTTTATCCTTTATACCAACAGCGATCGTTGGTTTATTACTCCACAAAATAATTAAAGGTGTTTTTTTTGAAAGTTTTACATTAATTGCAATGAGTTTATTAGTTATTGGTTTAGCGTTCATAGTATTTGAATATTTATTAAAAAAGAAGATTATTAAAACTGATAAAAAAATTATTCAAATGACGATCGTTCAAGCTTTAATAATCGGTCTTGGCCAGTCACTGGCAGTTGTTCCTGGAGTATCAAGGGCGGGGATAGTGATTTTAACCATGATGTTAATGGGCTTCGACCGGGAGGAATCAGCTCTTTATTCTTTTGTTCTTGCTATCCCAACCTTATTTGCGGCCTCATCCTTAGATTTTATTAAAACAAAACCGGAATTAATTTTTACAGGAAATAATCCTTTATTTTTATTAGTCGGAACAATAACAGCCTTTTTCAGCGCGATGTTTGCGATAAAATGGTTCGTTAAGTTCCTGCAGAAAAATACTTTAACTAGTTTTGGAGTTTACCGGATAGGACTCGCTATTTTTACTTTCTTTGTTCTTTAGAGCTTATTTGAGTTTCAAAAGTTCTAATTCTATGACAATTTGCACATACAATATCACATTTACTAATTTCCTCTAATAATTTTTTATAAGACCAAAAGTTTTGATTTGTAAGGTGAGCAATATTTCCTAATTTTTCATTTGCATTACGATGGTCAAAATCCATTACATAGTGTGGGTATTTTTTTCCACAGTCAACACATGGTTTATTTTTTTGTTTATTAATAAAATCTCGTCGATTTTTTCTATATTCTCTTCTTCTCGCATTGGATAAAGTTAATTGTCTGGTTCTGTTATTTTTATAATATTCTTTTCCACGTTTTTTGAGGCATTTTTTACAATGATTATAAAATTGACCAGATTTATAACCTGATTTTCTAAAGTAGAATTGAGTTAAGGGTTTTTTTACATGACATTTTGAACACTCCTTCATAGCTTAATCATACTATTATGGACTAAAAAACTCAATGAAGTTTTTTAGTATAATTTTGTGCCGAGAGCGTGAGTCGAACACGCATCTGGGGTTTTTCAGACCTCCGCCGTGACCACCTTGGCTATCTCGGCAAAACTATACTTTGTGGATCAGGATGGAGTCGGACCATCGCCTCGACTTTATAAGAGTCGCGTTCTAACCGTTGAACTACAGATCCATTTTATCCAAAATTATATCAAATTTCTACCTTATTTAGATGAATCTGTGGACCTACCGAGAATTGAACTCGGATCTTGGCAATGCGAATGCCACATTCTACCGTTGAACCATAGGCCCTTTAACCTGTTTGGGGGTGTTCCCGGGCAGAATTGAACTGCCATCAAAGCCTTCGGAGGGCCTTATTCTATCCGTTGAAATACGGGAACAACAATTAATATTATAACTAATATTTCTATATTGTTTTACCTATCCGCCTTTGATAGAATGACCAGGATATGCGAAAAATCCCGGCGACCATGATTTCCCAACATCCAGATCATGGGAAAAGACCTTATTGGCAAAAAAATGCCTTCATAAAAACAGGTGATGAAATAAAAGAAAGCTACCTGTCTTTTTCAGAATTAGGCACTTCCGAATATAAATGGGATTGGGAAGGAAAATATGTCGATGAGTCGGTTATAGAAAAACTTCTTAGTGAACATCATGATTATTTCAAAAAAAATCCTTTAGGCAAAGAAAAATTTTTGACATTTCGACTTCCAAATCCAAAAGTTGAAACAGAATTTCGGCTAGGGAGAGCTTTTATGGGAATTCTTGGAGCGTCCGGTTTAACCAAGAAAATCGGATTTCACAGTCCGCCATTATTTGAGGTAATTTTACCGATGACCGAATCGGCGGAAGAAATGATTGCGATTCAAGAAGCTTTTAAAGAAATTGCGTCCCTTAAGCATGTTCTCTATGATTTTGGAGAGGAAAGCTTGAAACATATTGAGATAATCCCTTTGTTTGAACAAGTGACAACCATCATGAAATCACAACGTTTATTAGAAAAATATTTAAAATTGCACCAAAAAAAGTTTCATTTTAAACCGGTGTATATCCGTCCTTATCTGGCCCGTTCCGATCCGGCTCTAAACTCCGGATTAGTTCCAACGATATTAGCTATTAAGATCGGACTTTCTCATTACAGGGAATTCGAAAAAAAACACAAAATTAAGCTATATCCGATCATCGGTTCGGCGTCTTTGCCTTTTCGTGGTGGTTTGACTCCAAATACAGTTGAGCAATTTTGTCACGAATATAGAGGAATTAGGACCGTCCTTTTACAAAGTGCTTTTCGCTATGACTATGAAAAAAAATCAGTCATAGAAGCGATTAAAAAATTGGAAAAGATACTTCCCCGAGGTCACGCGGCGATCATTTCAGCACATGAAGAAAAGATGATCAAAGAGCTAATAACTGTTTTTGAAAAACATTATCGCAATACGGTTGAACAAATTGCCCCTATAATCAATAAAGTTGCTTCATACCTCCCTAAAAGACGTGAGAGGGTTCTTCATATTGGACTTTTTGGATATTCTCGTGGAGTGGGCAAGGTGCAGTTGCCAAGAGCGATTGGTTTTGCCGGAGCTTTATATTCTTTAGGAATTCCACCAGAAATAATCGGCACCGGGAGGGGAATAAAATATGCCATAAAAAATAATCAGATAAAACTTTTGGAAAAATACTATCTAAATATCAGAGATGATTTAAGACGAGCCGGCAGATATCTTCAAAAAAATGAATTGATCAAATTAGCAAATAAATCTAGGATTTGGAGAGGTATCTTGGATGATGTATTGGAAATTGAAAAATATTTAGGTGAAAAAATGGGGCCGGAAACCTTCGAAGAAAAAAAACATTTTAATATTGTCAAAAAAATTCATGAAAAGATCAATTCAAGAAAAAAGTATCATCAGTATCTAAATCAAATAGCTATTTTAAGAAAAAGTTTAGGTTAAAAAATTCCCTTGCAATTTTTTTTGAAAACTTTATCATTAATACAATATGAAAAACTCTAAAGTTTCAGATAGGCTTTTGCAAGTTCCCGCTTCTCCTATTCGTAAGTTGGTTCCCTTTGCCACAGCAGCCAAAAAAAGGGGAGTTAAGGTTTATCATCTTAATATTGGTGACCCGGATATCAAGACTCCTGATGTGATGGTAAATGTTTTGAAGAAATGGACAGATAATCCGATCTCTTACGGTCAATCTCAAGGACAGCCAAAATTCCTTGATTCATTGATGAGTTATTACAATAAATTAGGATATTCATTCGTAAAAACTAATCATATTCAGGTGACAACCGGTGGTTCGGAAGCTATTTCGATGACTCTTTTTGCAGTTTGCGCACCAGGGGAAGAAATAATTGCTTTTGAGCCATATTACGCAAATTATAATTCATATTCAACTATCAACGGAGTAAAAATAGTTCCGGTTTTAACGAAAGGGGAGACGGGTTTTCATTTGCCGGCTAGACAAGAAATTGAGAAAAAAATTAACAAAAAAACTAAAGCAATTCTTATATGTAATCCAAGTAACCCAACAGGAACAGTTTATACAAAAGATGAAATGGAAATGTTGGTCTCAATTTGTGTCAAAAACAATCTATTTCTGATCTCTGATGAAGTTTATCGTGAATTTGTTTATGATGGAAAAAAATATTTTTCTATACTGGAGTATATGAAAAAATACCCCGATAAAATGGTCTTGTTGGACAGTTTGTCGAAACGCTACAGTCTTTGTGGGGCAAGACTTGGAATGATCGTTTCTTTGAATCGCGATTTGATGGACGGTGTTTTAAGAATGGCCCAAGGAAGATTATCTTCGGGTTATGTTGATCAAGCTATGGCGGAGAAATTAACAGAAGTTAAAGATTCGTATTTTAAGGCCGTTCATAAGGAATATCAAACAAGACGTGATGTTCTTTATAAAGGATTAAGATCAATTCCGGGTGTATATTTAGAAAAACCGGAGGGGGCCTTTTATACGATCGTAAAACTACCGGTTAAAGATAGTGAAAATTTTTGTCAATGGTTACTGGAAAAATTTAATTATAAAAATGAAACGGTTATGGTGGCTCCGGCAGCCGGGTTTTACGGAACGAAGGGAATGGGAAAAAATGAGGTGAGGATCGCCTATGTCTTGAATACCCGGGATTTGGAAAAAGCGATTGAGATATTACGCCGCGCTCTGGTAGAATATAACAGGAAATAAGTTGCGAATAATAACTTTGCGGGCGTAGTTTACCGGTAAAATGCCTCCTTGCCAAGGAGGAGACAGAGGGTCCAATTCCCTTCGCCCGCTCCCGATTGCGACTTGTCGGGCGGCGCAGCAGCGCCGCCCACTGATCTGGAAGGTGACAATCGACTATTCTTTGCTTTAGGATGAGGTTCGAGCCGGTCTTTTTTAAGAACTCTCTTTTTTGAAAAAGATTTATGTTGTCCGATGCGATTTTATCTGCTTCTAAAGCGTCATTGAAGAATTCTCTCATAGGTTCGAGCCACTTATTTGGTGATTGTTCAAGAGTCTCTATCCTCTGCTCAATAGTCTTTTTCTCACTCATAAACTTTTCCTTTCTATTAAGGTAATCTTCACGACTCACAACATTATCTAAATAGGAGTCTAAAAGTTTATTAAGCTTGTCATTGATATTGAGCAGATCCTTCTTAAACTCTTGAACAATCACCAACACTTCTGACCGCTGTTGGTGTTCATCATTAGTTAGTTTATTCATAAACCATTGGTGGTCAGAAGTGGACAAAGAAACTTTTTGAATATGGCCGTTGAGTTGGGCGGTTAAAATCTCTTGACGGATGAAAGGTTGGGAACAGGAAGAAATCTTACTCTTACGGGTACAACGGTAATAGATAAAATCAACTGTATGATTAACTGTTTCGTAACGCCTAATATGATGTTCAGCCGTAACCATCATCCCGCACTCTCCACATTTGATTAAACCGGTGAACGGGAAGTCAAGAGATTTTTGAGGTATAACATGAGTACGTCTTTTGATAACCGCCTGCACTTCATCAAAAAGTTTCTTTGTAATAAGTGGCTCATGGATTCCTTGATAGATTTCCTTATTAAAGCGAAAATATCCAAAATAAAAGGGGTTTGAGAGGATAAAGGTAACTCGACTTTTATGAATTGGAATATTTCCACGAGAGATAATACCTTTGTTTTTCAAATAAAGGCTAAGGCTCTCAAAAGTCGAGTTACCTTTGGAATAGATTTCAAAAAGTTCTTTTACAATAGGAGCGACTTTGGGATCCAAAAGAATCTTTTTATTGAGTCTATCATTAACATATCCCAAAGGAGCCTGACCTGGACACTCACCTTTTCGAACTTTTTGTCTCAAACCCCTTTTAGTATTTTCGCTCAAGGAATCCACATAGTATTTGCTTTGACCAAAAGCGATTGATAACATGAAAAGTCCCTGCGGAGTGTTTTGAAACCAGAAAGTCGGGAACTTTAGATCTGACAAGATATTTCTGTCCAGTAAGTAAACGACTCGACCAGCGTCAACTGCGTTACGTGCTAATCTATCTGGGTGCCAGGCCAAGATACCTTGAGCTTCGCCCTTTTCGACCCGATCCAACATCTGATTAAACAATTCCCGACCTGGAACCTTGGCAGTCTTACTCTCAATAAATACATCAGATATAGTTAATCCCTCTTTTTGGGCAAATTCGCGAAGCTCATCGATTTGAGCTGGGATAGATAGCAGTTGACGCTCTTCATCATCCGTCGACTTTCTGGCATAGAGAAAATATTTTGAAGCTGGAGCAGGACTTTTCATGTTATCAAATTAAAAAAATGTCTAATTGCAAAATAATAGTACGCCTTTCATAATTATTTTCAATATCAATAGCAATTCCGTTGCCATAATAGTACGTACTAAGTACGGATTGAGTAAAGGGCAGATCGTTATTAGACATTTTTTTAAATAAAATTACCTATTTTTATTGCTTTTGGTCAAACCCACCGCGTGGGCGGGGGAAAAACATAAAATCGCATCCTCCCGCCTCAAGCGGGAGAATGCTTTAGTCGAAAAAGGATAGGTCAATATAAATCTTTTTGAAAAAAATAAAAAAGACGAAGCCAAGAATAGTGGATTGTGACCTTCCGGATCAGTGGGCGGCGCTGCTGCGCCGCCCGACAAGTCGCAATCGGGAGCGTATATATAATTTAACTCGAACGCACTTCATTAAGAACTTATGATGAGAATATTATAGACAAATTTTTTTCAGATTGCGACACTTCGCATTTGTTTTTGCGACATGACGAGCCTCAAATACGG
>JBAZVQ010000002.1:0-210788 GCA_041660785.1 Patescibacteria group bacterium
CCATATTTGAAGCTCGTCATGTCGCAAAAAGTAGAGCGAAGTGTCGCAATCAGAATTTTTTTTAGTTATAATTATCTCATTACAAGTTATTAATAAAATAGGTTCGTATTAAGTTATATATACGCACTCTTATGGTTGAATTGTCTATCGTAATTGTATCCTACAACACAAAAAATATCACAGGAGATTGTCTCGAATCGATAAACAGATCATTGGCGGTGAGTAATATCAAGTATGAAATCGTCCTTGTCGATAACGGATCTTCTGATGGTTCGCAAGAATTGTTTGAGAAACTAAAAAAGGATCCAAAAAATAATTTGGTATATAAACAGACGGGTACGAATTTAGGATTTGGCCAAGGTAATAATCTCGGCGTCAAACTAGCCCAGGGAAAATATGTCCTTCTTCTTAACTCGGATACCATTATCTTGAATCGGTCAATAGAAAAACTTTTTAACTTTTATGCAAACAATGAGAAGCAAATTCATTTTTTGGGTCCAAAACTATTGAACGCCGACCTAACCCCACAAACTTCCGTTTGCCGGTTTTTTACTCTGCCGGTCGCATTTGCGACCTTATTACTAAAAGGCGATTATTGGGGTTTAACAAGAACTTCTCCTGATAAATTTATGGAAGTTGATTGGATAACCGGTGCCTGTATTTTAACGACAAAAAAGATCTATCAACGGTTAGGCGGTTTTGACAAAAATATTTTTATGTATATGGAAGAAGTCGACCTTCTATATCGCGGAAAGAAGTTAGGCTTTGATACTTTTTTTTATCCTGAATCGCAGATTATCCATTTAGGTTCTGCTTCTTCAAACGGCAGAACTTTTCCGATCCTTCAAGTTTATAGAGGTTTTTTGTTCTTTTATAAAAAACACTATTCTCGCTTTCACCTTATAATGCTTTATGCTATTTTGAAATTTAAGGCCCTAATTGCATATTTTATTGGTAAAATTAAAGGTGATCGGTACCTTATTCAAACCTATGAGCAAGCTTTTAAATTGGTTTAAGCAAATTGACGAAAACCTTGTCAAAATATTATTGATCGGATTTATATTTTTTGTTCCTCTTTGGCCGAAACTTCCTTTTAAAATGATTAACTATACTTACATCGCAATCCGGCTCGAAGATTTTTATCTGGCAATATTGGCTTTTGTATTTTTTATTCAACTTTTAAGGAAAAAGGTATCCCTTAATAAAAAATTTATTTTACCTTTTATCCTTTTTCTTTCTGTGGTCTTTATTTCATTTGTTTGGAATGCCTACGTTTCTAAAATGATTGAGTTTCCTCATCTTGGCTTACTGCATTCGTTAAGGCGGGTCGAATATATGATCATGTTCTTTATTGCCGCCTCAGTTATTAAGACTAAAAAAGATTTTTGGCAAGTTATTTCGTATTTTTTTATCTCCGTTTTATTGGTAATTCTGTATGGATTTGGACAAAAATTTTTAAACTTCCCTGCGGTTCAGACGATGAATCCAGAATACGCAAAAGGCTATATTCTTTATCTTACTCCCGATTCTAGAATTTCTGCTACTTTTGGTGGTCATTATGATTTAGCCATATACATTGTTATGGCGATTCCCATTATTCTTTCTTTTTATTTTGCCAAGAAAAAAAATTCCTTTCTTTTTCTGTTTATTGGAGCTTTATTAATTTTACTCTACACCTCCTCCCGATCATCTTTCATTGCCTATTTTGTGGCTACTTCGGCATTTTTGTTATTTATTAGGAAATTTAAATTTTGGATTTTTGTTTTAATTTTGACCGCCTTATTAATGTTTACGACAGGTGAAATAACGAAAAGATTTTTAAAAACTTTTCAGGTAAGAAGAATTTTAGTTGACGATAAAACTGGAGCAGTTTATATCGGTCAAACAATTACGACAAAAGAGCTTCCAGCTGGATCTTTTTATGTTAAATTGAAAGATCAGTCAAAGGGTGACAATTTAGATACATTTAGAAAACAAGTCGTTCTGGAAAAAACAAGAGAGGCTACAATTTCAGGAGAGATATCTTCTCAGGATGAAAAAAAGTACATGGCTACTTTGTCTGCCAATCTCAGACCGGTTAATACAGTTGTTTCTGACATTTCCATGGCTACCCGTCTTCAAATTGAATGGCCAAGAGCTATCAATGCCCTCAAGAAAAATCCCTTGCTTGGGACCGGGCCTTCGTCAATCACCGAAGCGACTGATGGAGACTATTTTCGATGGTTAGGTGAAGTAGGTTTATTAGGAACGATTGCATTTTTGAATATTTTATTTTTAATTATTAAAACTATTTGGGATGGTGTCAAAAAACAAGGCTTTGAAGAAAAACTTATTGGATATGGATTTATTTTCGGATTTTTTGCTTTATTTATTAACGCTTCATATATTGATGCTTTTGAAGCTTCAAAAGTCGCATATACGTTCTGGACATTAGCTGGATTGTACATCGGATACTACTCATTAAATACGAAAAGCGTTAAGTCTTAAATATTTTAGTATATGAAGTTACGTGTTTTTTCCAAAAAAGATTTTTTATTTTTGTTTTTTATTCTAGCAATTGCCCTTGTTTTTCGTCTTTACAAGATCAATTCTCCGCTGGCCGACTTTCATTCTTGGCGTCAAGCCGATACGGCCGCGGTTGCCCGTAATTATGTAAAAAATGGCATTGACTTATTTCACCCAATATATGACGATCTGTCCAATGTCCAATCTGGAATAGATAATCCCCATGGCTATCGAATGGTAGAATTTCCGATATATAATGCCATAGTTGCTGTTCTCGACCGATCTTTCCCAGTTTTTTCTTTGGAGGTCTGGGGGAGATTGACTACAATATTTTTTTCTATGGTTATAATTTCAGTAATTTATTTCCTATTACTTAAAGAGAGTGGCCAAATATCAGCAATATTTGGTTCTTTAACTTATGCAATTTTTCCTTTTTTTGTATTTTTTTCCAGAGTGATTTTACCCGAGACAACCGCTTTGGCGTTTTCGATGATATCGATATTTTTTTTCTATCTTGACGCTGATCACAAAGCAAAAGGTTTTAAGTCTGTAATTTATAATCTAACATCTAGCCTCTTCTTTGCTGGAGCTTTATTGATAAAACCAACAATTATTTTTTACGTAATACCTATTATTTTTCTTTTTTATAAAAAATATAAACTTAGTTTTTTAAAAAAAATTAATTTTTATTTATATTTTTTGATTGTATTTATTCCCTTATTTTTTTGGCGACTATATATAAAAAATTTTCCTGAAGGAATTCCTTATTCAGATTGGCTATTTACTTCCGTAAACACGTCTCAAGGACTAAAAAACATCTTATTTCGTCCTTCGTTTTTCCGCTGGATATTTTTTGAAAGAATCAACAATATAATTTTAGGAGGATATTTAACACTACTTTTTGTTTTAGGAACGATTGCTAAACAAAAAAAATACTTATCGATTAGTTTTCTCATTGCAACATTAATTTACATCTTAGTTTTCCAAGGAGGTAATCTTCAACATGAGTATTACCAAACTTTAATATTGCCTACTTTAGCCATAATGGTAGGCCTAGGCGCTAGTTTTGTTTTTGATCATAAAAAAGATTTTATTAGTCCTATTTTTACTGGAGCTCTAATTTTTTTACTTTTTAGCTTTTCCTTATATTTTTCATATTTTAAAGTTGCGGATTATTATTTATATTCACAAGAATTAGTACAAGAAGCCAATATTATAAATAGCTTAACTAATCCTGAAGATATAATTGTTACTGATCGAACTGGTGATACCACATTGTTATATTTGTCAAATCGCCGGGGGGCACCTTCAATTTTTAAAGATCCTTTAGAATTAAAAAAATTAGGATATAGGTATCTTTTCACATCAAATAATGGAGAAATTGGCATAATGAAGCCATATTTTAAAATAGTTTTTGAAAATGAAAAATTTGTACTATTTAAACTATGAAGATTTTGATGGTAACTCCTTACGTCCCATATCCGCCATCATCGGGAGGCCAAATACGGACATATAATCTACTTAAATATTTAAGTCAAAAGAACGAAATCACCTTGGTTGCCTTATACAAAAATAATGAAGAAAAGAAATACGAGTCTTATCTAAAAAAATATTGTAGAAAAATCTACCTATGTAAAAGACCATCGTCACCTTGGCAATTTAATAACATTTTTAAAACAATATTTTCTTCCTCGCCTTTTCTTGTTGTCAGAAACTATTCCGATGAGGCAAAAACCATCATAAATAAGCTATTAAATTTGGAAAAATTTGATGTTATTCATGCGGAAACTTTTTACGTTATGCCTCATATCCCTGAAACTAAAGTTCCGACGGTTCTTGTCGAGCAAACAATTGAATACAAGGTTTATAAGCATTTTGTCAATTCTCTACCATTCTATCTTAGACTCCTTGTTTACTTTGATATAGATATTATTAAACTCAAGTATTGGGAAAGATTTTATTGGAAAAAAGCTAATGCCGTTGTGGTGGTTTCTTCTTCGGATGAAAAATTAATAAGAAGTGAAGAGCCCAAATTAAAAACATCAATTATTCCTAACTGTGTCGGTGATGAAATGATCGCTGACAAATTATCTGAAAAAAAAGATTTAAGGTTTCCAACAATTTTTTTTCAAGGTAACTTCTTTTGGTTGCAAAATGTTGAAGCAGCCAATTTTATAATCAATAAGATATACCCACAATTAAATAATGAACTTCCCAATGTCAAAGTTGTTATTGCGGGACAAAATGCAAAAAAACTTGGAAGTTTGGTCAACAAAAATATCAATATCGTAAATATTGAACCAGATGATATAAATAAAGTAAAAGAATTATTCAAGACAAACACTTTATTTATTGCCCCAATCTTTGGTCCTGGCGGTACTAGATTAAAAATACTGGCAGCGATGGGATCGGGAATGCCAGTAATTTCATCAGTAACGGGAATAGAGGGGTTGGAAGTTACTAATAATAAGAATGTCGTTATTGCCAATAACCCTGAAGAATTTATTTCAAAAATAAAAAAGTTATTGACTAACAAAGATCTTTATGAAAAAGTAAGAAATAAAGCCTACGAGTTGGTTAAAGAAAAATATCAATGGAGCCAAACAGCGAAAGAACTTGAGTCGGTTTATAAAAATTTATAAAAAAATCTAATGATAAAAATTGGTGTTGATGGTAATGAAGCTAACGTTGAAAAAAAAGTAGGTGTATCTGTCTATGCTCAAAATATTCTCAAATATTTTCAGAAGAGTGCTGATCAAGAAACAAGTTTTGAAGTATTTTTAAAAAATCCTCCATCAGTTGATTTACCTGAGGAGAATGATTTTTTTAAATATAAAGTCATCAAAGGAAATTTTCTTTGGTCTCAAATATATTTGCCTCTCTATTTATATTTTCACAGGAATATTAATGTATATTTTTCTCCCGCTCATTATTTACCCCGTTTTTGTCCTGTGCCTCAAGTGGTAACTATTCATGACGTCGCTTATTTATATTATCCAGAAGATTTTAGAAAAAAAGATCTATGGCAACTAAAAAACTGGACAAAATTTTCAATTAAAAAAGCAAATAAAATTATCGCCGTCTCAAAAACTACGAAAAAAGATATTGTAAAGAATTATGAAGCTGATGAGAATAAAGTAAGAGTTATCTATAATGGTTTTGAAAAACCGTTTGATAAATTAAAAATTAAAAATTTAAATTTGAATAAAAATTTCAAATTAAAAATTAAAAATTTTATTTTGTTCGTAGGAACTATCCAGCCACGCAAAAACTTAGATGTTTTAATTGATGCTTTTGCTAAGTTTTCGTTTACTAATGAGGATTTTAAACTTGTTATCGTAGGGAAAAAAGGTTGGTTATATGACAATATTTTTGAAAAAGTAAGAAACATGAAACTTGAGGAAAGAATTATTTTTACAGATCACGTTCCTGACGAAGAGCTAGTTTGGTATTACAAAAATGCCTTTTGTCTAGCGCTTCCCTCACTATATGAAGGATTTGGAATCCCGATACTTGAAGCAATGAACTATGATTGTCCTGTTATCAGCTCTTTTTCCTCATCTCTTCCAGAGATAGGCGGCGAAGCGTGTCTGTATTTCGATCCAAAAAATCCAGATGACTTGCTGGAAAAATTAAATACTCTTCAAAATAATGTTGTGTTAAGAAATGAGTTAATTATAAAAGGCAAACAACGAATTAAAGATTTTTCTTGGGAGAAATGCGGAAGAGAGACGTTAGATGTTATATTAAAGACTGTCTTTGTTCAAAGACAGTCTTTATCTAAAACAATATGATTAAAATTATCTCTGACGATTTTTCGTCAATGCAATACAACAAGTTAGCACTTCATCCCCTTCAAACTTGGGAGTGGGGTGAGGCAAGGAAAAAAACCGGAATTGAGATATTGCGAATAGGGGATGGAAAAAACGTGTATCAATTAACTTTTCATAAAATTCCTAAAACTGATTTCAAGATAGGCTATTTACCTCGATCAGTTTTTCCATCAAAAGATGTTTTAGAATTTCTTATAGATTATTCAAAAAAAAATAAAATTATTTTTATCAAAATCGAACCTGATGTTGAAAAGGTTTCTAACAATGAAACGATGAAGCAATATAACAATATGACGATATCTTCCCATCCACTCTTTCCTACTTGGACTCAAATATTAGATCTAACCAAAACTGAAGACGAACTCCTCAAGTCCTTTCACTCTAAAACTCGTTACAACATCCGTTTAGCTGAAAAGAAAGGCGTGGTCATAAAAGAAATGTCTAATGACAAGGGTTTTGAGATTTTTTCGAAACTTTATTTTGATACCTGTAAACGACAAAAATACTTCGGACATACAAAAAAGTACCATAAAATAATTTGGGAAAGCTTGAAAAAAGATCTTGCCCATATTTTAATTGCTTTTTATAATAACGTGCCCCTAGCTTCTTATGAACTTTTCTATTTCAAAAACATTCTTTATTATCCTTATGGTGGAACATCAATAGAATATCGCAATCTAATGGCCTCAAACCTGTTGATGTGGGAGACAATCCGATTGGGTAAGAAATTAGGAGCAACAAAATTTGACATGTGGGGATCTCTTGGTCCAAATTACGATAAAACTGACCCTTGGTCCGGTTTTACCAGATTCAAAGAGGGCTACGCCACTAAATTCACGGAGTTTGTAGGAAGTTATGATTTAATCATTTCTCCCTTTTTATATAGAATCTATAATTTAGCTAATTCTTTACGCGAAGTTTATTTAAAATTTAGCTTGAAATAAATTAAAAAAACATATTAATTAAAATAGAAAGGGGAGAAACTAAGGCAGCCACTGCTCCTTGACCTGCTAAAGTCTTCGTCATATCATCATCAACACTACCATCAACTCTGGTATTATCCGATACATAATACGAGATTGAAGGATCTCTATAATCATCTTCCCTATTTAATCTCACTAATTCTTTCTTTAGATCTCTAAAAACTTTTTGTAAATACCACGATTCAGAGTCAAGTAAAATTCTTATTTTTTTTCCAATCGGCAATTTGCTTTCCAAGAATTTTGCCAGCTGTCTATAGTACAAAATGTCTTCTTTTGTCTGTAAAAGAACTGAATTTGTAGTAATTATTAGTTCGGTTTCGTCAGCTTTTTTAATTACCGGGGTTGGGTCCTTTTTTTTAATCGAATTTCTTATTTTTTGAAAAATATTTCTTCCTGACTCTCCTATTCGGATAAAATATTCAGGGATTACCACTCTACCTCTCCTAATTCCACTATTTGATTCGTCAATTACCGAACCGACTTTCCCAAAAAATCCGACATTTTTAATTCCTAATTTTTGATTAAATAACCAAACCAGCGGATAAATAGTTTCACCAAGTGGGTAAGATAAAGATAAAATTTTCGAATTTTTTTTCTTTAAATTTAGAAGTAAATTTTTTATATCTTTTTGATTAATCTGCTCTATTAATTCACCATCCAATTTTCCAAAATCAATAATGTCAACTGGGCAACCCAAACCGGTATCTTCCGCATTAACAATTCTGTGTCTAAAATTGTCAATTGTACTAACTAATCTTTCCTTAAAATTTCTTAAGTCAATATTCGTACCTTGATATTGGTTAAGAAACTGATGTATTCTAAAATGTCTGATAATATCTTTGTCTTCACCTTTTTTCATTTTCTTTATTTCTTCTTCCAATTCTTGTTTTACGTAGGGCGGAGCTAGCCTAAAAATCATTTCCACCTCTTCTGGTTTAAATAATCCTAAGGTTGCAAGAAGTGGAATGCTAAAATCATTACCAAAAATTACATAGTCCGGTATTTTGTACCCATCTCTTTCAGCATTTTTTTTAATTGTTCTAGTAGCGTCTAAAACCGTATCATTATCATGATCTAAATTACTTTCTGTTTCAAAATTAAAATTTACGTCCTTATAATTATAAGTCTGCCAGGGTCGTAAAAGAGAAAAGTCTTGGGAAGGAGCTAAATGCAGACCTCTTCCCTCTTCAAAAGAAGGCGCTGCCCAATTATAAATTGACTTCTCGCTATCTCCAGATGAATCGAGATTGAATCCTAAAGCTTTTAAATTTTTTTCAAGGTCAGTGCCTAATTTTCCATTAATTATAAAAGAATTTTCAGCTATATTTTTTTTATAAAATTCTACAAATGCTAAAAAACTTACCAACTCAAAAGCATCTATACAGTTATCAGCTTGTGAATGTCGCAATAAATAGGTTATGTGAGTGCGATTGTTTTCATCTTTATCTACTCTATAAATCCTTGATCTTTTGTCGGTAACTCTGACTTTACCCTTTGCATTTCGAAAAAAATCTGACGCGCTATCTGTAAGATGAATATCAGCATCAGCTAAAAGTTTTATATCTTCTTTATTCACTAATCTTGGCAAGACGTAGCCTGCATTAGCTGTCAACGTATTATTTGTTGGAATTTCTTCTTTTCCTAAAAAAGCCGGATGATATCCATTTTCAAAAAGCAACCTCAAATCTCCTTGATCATAACTTCTATTCCCACTTAAACCGGTCATAATATCCCAAATATATTCCTCCGCTAAAGAAGTTGTTGTTGGATAAAAAGTCTGTTCAAATCCAAAATTTCTTTTTGCATTTCGTCTTTCTAAAAAAGTATCGTTGTGATTAATAGGCGTCGGTTTTCTTAAAGAATGTCTTTTATTATAACCTATTGACCCAAACTCATTATGGAGACTAATTAACCTTTCTGCGACTGATGTCATATTAATCCTATAATAATATCAGTTAAGTAGTCTTTTAGCAAGTTTCAATTAGTTAGTTTTTTTCTTCAGCGCTACTTTCAAGACCTGGTCGACGTGGTCGACGTAGAAAAATTCCAGATCTTTAAGGACATTTTGAGGAATATCTTCTAGATCTTTTTTATTATCCTTTGGCATAATGACGGTTTTTATTCCTGATCGATGTGCGGCGATCACTTTTTCTTTGATTCCGCCTATTTCCAATGCCCGTCCACGCAATGTTATCTCCCCTGTCATCGCCACCGTTCTTATCGTTGGTGTTTTGGTCAGTGCTGAGATCATTGCCGTGGCAATTGCCAACCCGGCTGACGGTCCATCCTTAGGTACGGCTCCCTCAGGAACATGGACATGAATATCAATCTTGTGGTAAAAATCTTCTTTCAACCCAAACTGTTTCCAACGGGGTCGAATATAAGATAAAGCCGCCTGGCAGGATTCTTTCATGACGTCACCCAGGTGACCGGTCAAAGTCAACCCGCCTTTACCTGGCATTATGGCTACTTCGATAAAAAGAATGTCTCCACCAGCTTGAGTCCAGGCCAGTCCGGTCGTAATGCCGATCGTATCTTTTGCCTCGATCATGGAAGAAGAAAACTTAAAAGGTCCAAGATATTTTGGAATATCGCTTAAACCAACGGTTTTGTTTTTAACTTTTTTTTCTATAATCTCTCGCGTTAGTTTTCTAAAAATAGTTGAGATCTGCCGTTCCAGATCACGAACTCCGGCTTCTCGAGTATATCTTCTAATAATAGTTTTTACGGCACTATCAGTTATTGATCCTTCTTTATTATTTAAACTACTAGCGTCAAGTTGCTTTTGAACCAGATGAGTCTTAGCAATGTTAAACTTTTCATCTTCGGTGTAACCTGGAAAATGAATTACTTCTAACCTATCCTGAAGTGCATCCGGAATTGTGTCTAACATATTGGCGGTTGTGATAAAGAAAACGTCAGACAAATCAAAGGCCACTTCCAAATAATGATCAGAAAAGGCTTGGTTTTGTTCTGGGTCTAAAGCTTCAAGCAAAGCGGAAGATGGATCGCCTCGATAATCTTTTCCTATTTTGTCGATCTCATCCAACATAAAAACCGGATTTTTTGTTCCCGCCTGTTTTATTCCTTGGATCATTCGACCAGGTAGTGCCCCAACATAGGTGCGGCGATGACCTCTTATCTCTGCCTCATCTCTAATTCCACCCAATGATATTTTGACGAATTTACGACCTAATGATCGTGCGATAGATTTACCCAATGAAGTTTTTCCGACTCCCGGTGGTCCGACGAAACAAAGAATTGTTGGCTGCCGACCTTTTATTTTTCCGGACTTCTCCTTGATCTTTCTCATCTCAATCACCGCCAAATATTCAAGAATTCTTTCTTTGATCTTATTTAATCCGTAATGATCTTCATTCAATATTTTTTCCGCTGCTTTAATTTCGACATTGTTAGCTGTCATTACCGACCAAGGAAGATCAACCAACCAATCCAAGTAAGTCCGAACATAGGAAGCTTCAGGATTAAACTGTGACATCTGTTTTAAACGTTTTAATTCTTTCTCGGCTTTTTCCTCAACTTCTTTCGGCATTTTAGCCTTCTTAATTTTTTCTCGATATTCTGATGTATCTTTATCTTCACCTTTTTCTCCAAGTTCTTCTTCGATCGTTTTCATCTTTTCTCGAAGTATTGATTCTTTCATCCCTTTATCAAATTTCTTTTGTGTTTTTGATGTCAAGCTGAACTCAATCTCTAGAACTTTGATTTCCCGATTGACAAAATCCACTTCTTTTTTCAGTTTGGTTTTTAAGTCTGTTTCCTCAAGCAACATCTGCCTTTCCTGAGGTTTCAGGTCTAGGACAACGGCTATCTGGTGAGCAAAATTTATTGGATTATCCGTATTTAAAATGTTCATCAAAAAAACGAAGTCGACTGTCTTACCTAAATTGATTGCTTTTTTTATTTGAGTTGAAATATATCTGATCATGGCCTTAACCTCATCGTCCTCGACAACCTTTTCTTTTACCACTTCAACTTTTGCTTCAAACCAAGAATCCTGTTTGGTGAAAGAAATAACTTTGACAATTTCTATTCCTTTAACCAAAGCATTGATCTCACCTTTATCACCTGGCACCGTTTTATCAATAGTCGCCATAACCCCAATATGATAAAGCTCGTTGCTTTTTGGATCATCGGCGGCTGGATTCTTTTGCATTAAAAGAACTACCTTACGATCTTTGCGAAGGGCTTCGTTGATCGCAGCCACACTTTTAGCTCTTCCAAAAACCAAAACGTTCTCAGTCCCAGGAAAAACTATTCCATCGCGGACCGGGGCTACTGGGTGAACGGATTGTTCTGACGCTCCAATTAAAAATGACATATGTTTTAGCAGTATAACAAAGTAATTGCTAACTGTCAAGACCCTTTTTTAGGTGACAAACCTATAGTAATATAGGCTACTGGCAACCTCTAAACTTATAAAATCGTTCAACTAACTTAGACCCATCTTAAATAAATAATTCTATGAGCTTATTAAAATCCTCAAACCTTTTTTTATCGACTAAAGCACTATCTTTAAGTTGAGGTAGCTGTTCTGTAAAAGACGGTTTCTCTGTTTGATAGATAATACCTAAAGGAAATTTTTCCTCATTTATTTCCAGACTTTTCTGAACTGCTGTTTTGAAATCGTCTTTTTTATAATCGTCACCAAGTTTGTAAACTCGCTGCAAATAATATTGATAGGTGTTGACTTTATTGAAAGTGACACATGGCTGTAAAATATTAACAACCGAAAAACCTTTATGTTCTATCCCCGCCTTTATCATTGATATCGTATGAAGGGCATCGCCGGCAAAACTCTGCGCCACAAAGGTTGCCCCCGATGTTATGGTCAATGCCAATGGGTTAATTGGTGTTTCAAGGATCCCGCTTGGTGTCGATTTCGATTTAAAACCTTTCTGAGCTGTTGGAGCTGATTGTCCTGTTGTTAAGCCATAAACTCCATTATCATGAACTATGACGGTAATGTCATGATTGCCTCGACATGCATGAACTAAATGATTACCACCTTCGCCGTAACAATCACCGTCGCCAACGATCGCGATCACCGGCAGTTTATGATTGGCAATTTTTATCCCAACTGCGTTTGGGATCGCTCGTCCATGAAGTGAATGAATTGCATATGCATTTAAAAAGTCATTCATGTTCCCGGAACAACCGATTCCAAAAACTGCCGCCACCGAAGATGGATTTAATCCAAGCTGAATTAATGCCTGTTTAATAGCAACCCCAATTCCCCAGTCCCCACAACCAGGACACCAAGTCGGGTTATAACCGGAAAAATCTTGAATAGTTGTCATAAGTGTTTAATAATTTCTTCGGGAGTAATCGGTCTCCCGTCATATCTTAATATTTTTTCTTTAATCTCAATTCCTGTTTCCATTCTTAATAATTTCCCAAACTGTCCCCAAGAATTATTTTCAACTAAAACATATTTTTTGTTTTGATTAAACATCGAGACTACTTTTTCTTTATCCAAAGGAAAGATGTGAGTAAAATGAATATACGCCGATTCTACTCCCTTATCTTTTAGTAATTTTTGTGCTTGCAAAACTATTCCCTTAGTCGAACCCCATGAGACAAAAACCGTTTCAGACTTTTCTATATCTCCATATATTTTTGGTAAAGTAAAATCGTTTTTCAAATAGGTCGCCCATTTTCTGGCTCGTTTATCTACTTGATCAATTCTAGGTTGAGCGTCTTCTGTGGTATGACCGTCCTCAATATGTTCGTAAGAGTTTGCCTGATAAAAATGCCCTGGCGTTCCAGGAATTAACCGTGGAGATATGCCATCTTCTGAGATTTTGTATCTTAAATATTTTTGATCTTTGATATTTGATATTTGATCTTGTCCAAATAATTTACCTCTATTCACTTTATAATTGGCAATAAATTCATCAACAAACTGCTTACTTATAGATTGATGTCCTTCTGACAAATACATATCAGACATGACGATCACCGGCATTTGATAAACATCTGCCAAGTTGTAAGCTTTGGCTGTCAGCTCAATCATCTCCTCGTTATCTCCTGGAGTTAACACGATCTTCGGAAATTCACCGTGGCCGGAAAAAACCGAGAATAAAAGATCTCCCTGCTCTGTCCAGGTTGGCATTCCGGTGGCCGGACCAGGCCGTTGAGCAATAAAAACTACAAGAGGTATTTCTGTGACTCCGGAAAAAGAAATCGATTCAACCATTAAAGCAAATCCTCCGCCTGAAGTTCCTACCGCTGAACGAACACCGGCAAAGGACGAACCAATTGCTGTATTGATCACTGAAATCTCATCTTCTGCATGACGAACGACCATCCCAACCTTTTCTTGCCAGGCGGCCAAATCTGTCAAGACAGTTGAAGACGGAGTCATGGGATAGGCAACATAAACTCTGGCATCAGCAATAACACTTCCTAACGCAAAAGCGTCGTTTCCCGTCAAAACAAGTTTTGCTTCGCCTGGTTTTTTGACCAAATAATTAAAAATTAAATCTGGGTAATTTTTCTTTACGACATCAAAACCTGCTTGAACAAATTGTTTATTAAAGTTTATGACTTCGTCACCCTTTTTCGCGAACTGCTCAGAGATCATCTTTATCAACTCGTCGATATCTCCTCCCAAAAGTCCAATCGATGCACCTAAAGCAATTGTATTCTTCATCACCGGCTGACCCTTCAATTCTGATAGAATTTTTTTGAAAGGAACGATTACCTTTTTTATTTCCTCTTTTATTTCAAACTCATCCTGATCAAATACCACTAAACTTGATGAAGTTAATCTTGACTTATGTCTTTCATAGGTTTCTTTATTCAAACAAACCAGAACTTCGATTGTGGGACTTAGGTGAGAAACTATGTTGTCCGAAACATGTACTTCGTAAGCATTATGTCCACCACGAATGAGTGAAGGGTATTCAACATAATCAAAAATGTGATAGCCGGAACGGGTGGCGATCTTTGAAAAAACTAGACCGGTTGTCATTATTCCAAAACCGGCTTCTCCGCCAATTAGCCATGTAAAATCTGTCATATTATTTTGGAAACACTCTATTCCCCTGCGCATCTTCAATGATAATAGCTGCGACCGGACAAGCTTTTGCGGATTCGATTATATTTTCAATTGTGTCTTCATCAGCCGTTTCTAAGATCACAGCTTTAGCCTCTTTATCCAAAACATAGGTTTTTGGAGAAACCGCGATGCAGGTGGCGGCACCGATACATAAATTTCTATCTACCCAAATTTTATAGCCGGATTTCAACACGACCGGTCCGGAAGGATTCTTTTCATCTTTCATTTTTGGATCCATATTTTAAATAGAGTCAAATTAATAATTTTTGTAGCGCCTCCAACGGTAACACGGCACATTTTATCCTATTCATTCCTAAATCTATCCCTATCATCTTAATGATAAACTTCGAATCAAGCTTTTTCAATTCATGTTTTGACTTGTTTTTGGCATAATCGGTCAACATTGAAGCTGAAGCCTGTGATATCACACAGCCTTCACCGTGAAATTTAATTTCCTTCACCTTGTCCCTATCGTATACCACCATCATTTCTATTTTGTCTCCACATAATGGATTATTTGTCAAAACAGAATTACTTGGGTGGCTGATTTTTCCCTTGTTATGGGGATGATGGTAGTGGTCGAGAATAATATCTTGGTAAATGTTCATTTTAAAATACTTTTAACTTTCTTCAGCCCTTCAACCAACTTTTTCACATCATTTTCATCATTATAAATATAAAAACTTGCTCTAACAGATGCGGGAATCTTTAAGCGAGTGTGTAAAGGCATAGCACAATGGTGACCAGCTCTAACACAAATTCCACTATCCGCCAAAATTTGGGCAATATCATGAGGGTGAAATTTATCAAAAGTAAATGAAACGATACCTCCTCGATCTTCTATTTTCTTAGGTCCATAAATTTTAATGGATTCGCCAAATGTATTAATTAATTGATTAATTGCATAACCTGTCAATTTTTTTTCGTGTTCCCTAATATTTTTCATTCCAACCTTATCCAAAAAATTTATTGCTTCTTTAAGAGCGACTATTTCACCGATTGCTGGCGTACCAGCTTCGAATTTGTTTGGTGTATCTTTATAAGTACTCCTATCAATATAAACTTCGTCGATCATGTCACCTCCATACATAAATGGGTACATTTCCTGTAAAATTTTTTCCTTTCCCCAAAGCACTCCTACGCCTGTTGGTCCCAACATTTTGTGAGAAGAAAAAGCTATAAAATCAGCCCCTAGATCTTGAACGTCTACATTATTATGGGGAATTGCTTGTGCCACATCAACTATTACAATGATCTTTGGATTAATTCTTTTAACGGTTCTAATTATTTCCTTTATCGGATTGATTGTCCCAAGAACGTTTGAAACGTACGTAAGGGTAAGTATTTTGGTTTTTTTTGTAATTACTTCGTTCCAATTTATTTCCAAATAGCCTTCGTCATTAATATCAACTACCTTAAATGTCGCCCCGACTTCTCCTGCTAATACTTGCCAAGGGACAAAGTTGGAGTGGTGCTCCATGATGGTTGTGACAATCTCATCACCGGATTCAATAATCTTTCTTCCAAGTGAGTAAGCAAGTAAATTCAACGACTCTGTGGCATTTCTTGTAAAGATAACTTCTTCAGGTTTATTTGCGTTAATAAATTTAGAAACTATATTCCTAGTATCTTCAAACTCGACGGTAGCTTTTTCAGACATCGGATAAATCCCTCTAAAAACATTTGCAGAATATTCTTCATAGTATTCTCTTATTTTATCGATCACAATTTTAGGTTTTAAAGAAGTAGCTGTAGAATCAAGGTAGACTAAATTAGGACGTTTTTGAAAAATCGGGAATTGCTTTTTTATATTTTTAATCTCCATCATATCTTTAGTTTAAAATTTGGCTGATCTATTTTTATTTTATCAATAATTTCTTGAATAAAACCTGAAACATAAAGTTGCTCTGCTGTTTTTTGATTCATGCCACGGCTTTTTAAATAAAAGAGTGATTCTTCATTTATTTTTCCGGTAGTTGATCCATGCGTACAAAAGACATCATTAGCTAAAATCTCCAAAAATGGCCGGGAATCTACATAAACTTTTTCAGAAAGGATCAAATTTTTATTTTTTTGATATGCGTGTGACTTTTGTCCGGTCTTTTCAATTTTTATTAATCCCTGATAAATAAATTTTGATCGGTCTTCAAAAACACCTTTGATAAGTAAATTTGATGTGGAACCAGGAGAAATATGATACTGATTGGTTTTTAATTCGAAATTGTCAGATTTTTTTCCAATAAATAAACCCAAAATATCTAGATTAACGCCGCTTGCCTTTATGCGGAAATCCAACTCACCGGAAAGATTATGAAAGAACACCGTGTAATCTCCAGGTTTGTTAAAAATTAACTTAGTTTGTTTAGTTTCGTTCAGATTAATAAATTTCATATTTTTATCCTACGCTTCCGCTCATCTCCATCCGAATTAATCTATTTAATTCTATCGAATACTCCAATGGAATCTCCTTAACAACCGGTTCAATAAATCCGTTAACTAATAAAGTTTCGGCCTCGGACCTCTTTATTCCCCTTGAAGCCAAATAAAATAATTTTTCTTCTCCTAACTTTTCAACAGTAGCTTCATGTTGGACTTCACAATCTTTTTCATTAATTCTCATATATGGGTAAGTGTCCGATCGAGATTGCTCATCCATGATTAAGGCATCACATGATACATAAACTTTAGAATTTTTAGCTCCTGGTGACACGGATACTAATCCCCTATACGAAGTTCTCCCTCCAGCTTTAGAAATGGATTTGGAGATTATTCGGGAAGTAGTATCTGGTGCCAGATGATACATCTTAGCTCCTGCATCCTGATGCTGACCTTTGGCGGCATAAGCGATCGACAGCACTTCGCCATGAGCTTTTCTTCCTTTTAAAATAACGCTCGGATATTTCATTGTTACTCCACTGCCGATATTACAATCAACCCATTCCATAATCCCATCTTCGTCGACCGTCGATCTTTTGGTTACTAGATTATATATATTATGACTCCAATTTTGAACTGTTGTATAACGGACCCTGGCTCCTTTTTTAACGAAAATTTCAACCACGGCCGCGTGAAGAGAAGCAGTTGTATAAATTGGTGCCGTGCAACCTTCGATGTAATGGACAAAACTTCCTTCCTCGGCAATTATCAGGGTTCTTTCAAATTGGCCAAAGCGCTCGGCGTTAATTCTAAAATAAGCTTGTAGCGGCATCGGTAATTTAACTCCTTTTGGAATATAAACAAATGATCCCCCTGACCAAACAGCCGAATTTAATGATGCAAATTTATTATCGTACGGACTGATTAAGGTACCAAAATATTCTTTAACGATTTTGGGGTATTTTTTTAAGGCCGTATCCATGTCACAAAAAATTACTCCGCGCTTATTTAATTCTCTGTTTATACTTTCATAAACCACTTCGGATTCATATTGAGCAGAAACCCCGGACAAAAAGTTTTTTTCTGCTTCCGGAACTCCAATTCTATCGTATGTGTCCTTGATTTCTTTTGGTAAATCCTGCCAAGAATTAACCTGTTTTTCTGTGGGTTTAATATAATAGAAAATATTATCAAAGTCTATTTTTGTCAAATCAGCTCCCCAATTAGGCATCTTTCTTTTAGTAAACGCAGTATAAGCCTTTAATCGAAATTCTTTCATCCAAACCGGTTCTTTTTTCATCTTGGAAATATCTTTGACAATATTTTCGTCTAATCCTTTCCTGGCTTTAAAAATATTTTTTTCCGGCATGGAGAAGCCGAATTTGTAGTCAAAATTCAAATCAGAGTTTTTCATATCCTTTTTTTTCAATTTGTTCCGCCAATCTGTAATCTCCTTTTTTAACGATTTTACCGTTAACCATTACTAACACCACGTCTGGTCTGACGTATTTTAAAATTCGGTTATAGTGAGTAATTATCAAATAAGTCTTTCCCTTTTTATTCTTCTGCATAAACAGAGCAATAGTTTTTAAAGCGTCGACGTCGACTCCCGTATCTATCTCGTCAAAAATTAAAAATTTTGGATTAAGAATTGAGGCTTGGAGCAATTCGAGTTTCTTTTTTTCGCCACCGGAAGCCCCTTCATTTAAAGATCTTTCTAATAGTTCTTTTTTTATTTTTAACGATTTTGCAGTTTTATCAATTTCTTCTCTTAAGGTTAGGGGGTCTTTTTTACCAGCATTAGCGGTTCTTAATAGAGAATAAATAGTAACTCCCGAAAGTGATAAAGGTGACTGGAAAGAAAGAAATATTCCAGCGTCGGCTCTTTTTTCGGATTCTAATTTAGTAATATCCTTTTTTTCAAAATATATTTTTCCGGACTTGATTTTGTAAATTGGATAACCCATCAGAGTCATCGCCAACGTCGATTTACCTGATCCATTAGGACCCATTAAAACATAGACCTTGTTTTCTTCCAACTTTAAATCTAAGCTTTTGATTATTGTTTTATCGGCAACGGCAATGGTAAGATTTGCTAGTTCCAACATATAAAAATTAATCGATTAATTGAAGTAATTTGATCTTTTTGAGTTCTTTCGTTAAAACAACATTCAGCCTATTTTTTATAAAATCCTTATGATTACACACCTTTTCAAACTTACAATCATAATCTTCATCAACGCACTTGCTGACAACAACATCATTTTCAAAAATTGATAGATAGTCGTAAAGAGAAATTTTTTTGACCTTCGGAGTAATAGTATAACCGCCGTTTTTACCTTCTCTACTGACCAATAATCCATTCTTAACCAACTCTGCGGCTATTCTTGCTAAAAATCTTTGGGGTAGTTTTGTTTCTTTTATTAAATCTGATAATCGAACCAAACTATTTTTTTTATAAATATATGAAACTAAGATCAGTCCGTAGTCAGATTGTTTAGTGATTGCTAACATATACTTGGGTAGTAATAGTTTAGCAAAATAATATCTGAAGTCAATATCTTCTTATAAATTCATTCTCGGGATTCTATCTAGCTCATCAATTTTATCTACAAATAAATTTTTTTCTGCCTTATATCCTGCTACCACCCCAATCATTGCCGCATTGTCACCTGTTAAATACTTGTAGGATGGGAACAATGCCTCTCCATGATATTTTTTTGCTAGATCTCTCATTAATTTTCGCAATCTCATATTAGCAACCACTCCACCGCCAATAACCAATTTATTGATTCCTGTTTGTTTCATGGCCATTTCTGTTTTTTTGATTAGCGTATCAAAAACGGCTTCCTGAAAAGAGCTTGCCAAAAGTTTTACCTCCGAAATCATGCTAGGATTTTTCTTTAGAAAATAATAAAAAGATGTTTTTAATCCTGAAAAAGAAAAATTTAGATCTTTAGATCTTAACATCGGCCGGGGGAAATTATGACCGTCGATATTTCCAGCATCTTTTGCCAGTCTTTCGATCACCGGTCCACCTGGATATCCTAGCCCTAGTAATTTTGCTGCTTTGTCTAACGCTTCTCCAGCCGCGTCATCTAATGTCGAGCCAATCACTTCATACTCCAAGTGATCTTTAAAGATCACAAATTCTGTATGTCCACCAGAAACTATTAATGCCAAGTAGGGAAACTTAAAGTTCCTCTTTGGATTTCCTTGGCTATTCTCAACAAAAGCAGAATAGATATGTCCCTCCAAATGGTTAACGGAAATTATTTTTTTTTGATATTTTTCTGCCAGTTCTTTAGCCTTTTTTATTCCAACCTCTAAAGCTACTGCTAAACCTGGACCTTGAGTAACAGCAATACAATCGATCCTCTTCATTGAAAATTGAAAATTGAAAATTGAAAATTTTTTAAGTGCTTCCTCAACTACAAAATCAATCCTTTCCTCATGGGCCCTTTTAGCGATCGACGGCACCACCCCTCCCCATTTTTTATGCAGAAGCACTTGGGAATAAATGACGTTGGAAAGAACTCGACGGCCATCAGTGACGGCAACTGAGGTCTCGTCACAACTGGTATCAATCGCAAGAATATTCATAATTTTTAATTTCAAATTTTAAATTTTTATTAAATTTTAAATGTTTAATTTTTAAAAATTAAGATTTAAAAATTGATTAGAAATTAGGAATTAGTAATTAGAAATTTACTGTAATTTTTCTTTCCTTTTCATTAATATAATTCATCCTTACATAAATGACATTACCCTTTTCTTTAAGTATATTAATAATCTCTCCCGCCTTTTCACCCCACTCAAAACATAAAATATTTCCTGGTTTAAGAAATTTTTTTAAACCTAAATGCTTAAATTCCTCATTGTTTTCAATGTTGTATAGGTCAAAATGATAAAAATTCCCATATTCATAATAAATTACAAATGTTGGTGAAATAATATTTTTTATTCCTAATTGCTCGCCTATTCCTTTAACAAAAACCGTCTTACCCACTCCCATTTCACCTTCGATGATGAAGATCAATGGTTTGATTCGTAGGGATAATTTATGAATTGTCCGTAGGCCAATAAATATTTGTTTGGCAATATTTTTTGTTTCTTCGGAAGTTTCGGTTAAAAAAATTTTTGAATTGTTTGAAAAACTAATGTCTCCCTGACGTAATACCTTCACATCGGACTGAGTTAGGTCAACAACCGTTGAGGGTTTGTTTCTTGGTAAATCTCCCGCGTCAATAACAAGGTCAATTAATTTTTTTTGTTTTTCGGTTAACCCATTAAGCAAAGATTTTATTGAATAATAAGGTGATCGACCAGCTAAATTAGCCGAAGTTGCCGTAATCGGTTTTTTAAATTGACCTACTAATAATTCGATGTATCGATACATCGGCACTCTTATTCCCAACGTTCCTGTTTCGGATTCTAGTAATTTATTAACCTTATGTTTTGATGGAAGAATGATGGTAAACGGTCCGGGAAGAATTTGTTTGAGAGTTTTTGATTGTTGGTTGCTGATTGTTGTTAATTCATTTATCAAACTAAAGTTGGAAAAAACGGAAATTGGTTTGCCAGCCGGCCGTTCTTTGAAAAGAATTAATTTTTTTACAGCCCGTTCGTTGGTCGCATCACACAATAAACCATAAACGGTATCTGACGGAAAAACAACCAAACCGTTTGACCTTAAGACCGATATGGTATTATTAATGACTTGATTAATATTGTTAGAATTTAGTTTTATTATTCTCATTCCAAATCAATTTTATCAAATTTTTGCTAAAATAAGCCTATGGCTAAGAAAAATAATGAAAAAAAAGTTCAATTTAAATTGAACTTAAATTTAAGAAATGTTTTTATAATTATTTTCGGTTTAATTTTCGTTTTTTACATTTTTCAATCAATTAACCAAGGAGTTAAACAAGTAGCTCCGGAAAAATCGATCACAACGATTGTCAAAGAGGCCAAAGACGGTAAGATCAAAAAAATTGATATTATTGAAAATAAACTTCTTATATATTATAAAAACGATACCTTATCGATCTCATATAAAGAAACCGGAGAAACTTTTATAAAAACACTAAAAGACGCCGGAGTCAATCCGGGGAATATTGATATTAACGTCAAAGATACTCAGGGATCTATGGGTTTAGCTAATATTATTGGAAATATTTTACCAACAATCCTCATGGTCGCTTTCTTCATATTTATATTTCGTCAAGCCAAGGGTGCGCAGGATTCCGTTTTTTCTTTTGGTCAAAACCGGGGAAAAAGATTTGTAAAAAGTATGACCAAAACCACTTTTAATGATGTTGCCGGAGTCGATGAAGCCAAAAAAGAATTGGTTGAGATTGTTGATTTTTTGAAAAATCCTGGAAAATATACAAAACTTGGAGCTAGGACCCCAAAAGGAGTTTTATTGGTTGGGCCGGCCGGTTGTGGTAAGACCTTGCTTGCCAAAGCGGTGGCCGGAGAGGCAAATGTACCGTTCTTTTCAATTGCCGGATCTGAATTTATGGAAATGTTGGTTGGCATAGGAGCCGCTAGAGTCCGTGATCTTTTTGCCACTGCCAAAAAAAGCGCCCCAGCAATTATCTTTATCGATGAGATTGACGCAATAGGAAGAGCCAGGTCAGTTGGAATGATGCCGTCCCATGATGAACGCGAACAAACTTTAAATCAAATCTTAGTTGAGATGGACGGATTTAATCCGACCGAACGAGTAGTTGTAATTGCCGCAACCAACCGAGGCGATTTACTTGATACTGCCCTTCTTAGACCAGGACGCTTTGATCGTAGGGTCATTGTTGATTTCCCCGATGTTGAAGGACGAAAAGAAATTGCTAAGATCCATGCCAAAGGAAAGCCATTTGATGAATCGGTAAATTGGGACCGGGTTGCCAGACGTACAGTTGGCTATTCTGGAGCAGATTTGGAAAATATGTTGAACGAGGCAGCCATATCTGCCGCCCGAGTCGCTCGGGAAAAAATCAATATGGAAGACATTGAGGACGCCGCTACAAAAGTCAAGCTCGGACCGGAAAAAAAGCGTCTTCAGTCGGATTTGGATAAAAAACTGACCGCCTACCACGAAGTTGGACACGCAGTTGTTTCTCACTTTTTACCCCATACGGATTCTGTTCATAGAATTTCTATTGTTTCCCGTGGAATGGCACTAGGTTATACCTTAATTCCTCCGGCAAAAGATAAACTCCACGAAACAAAAACTAATCTATTGGAACGAATTGCCGTCATGATGGGTGGAAGAGCTGCCGAAGAAGTTATTTTTAATGAAATCACAACCGGAGCATCTAACGATTTTGATCAAGCCACCCAAGTGGCTAAAGCCATGGTTGTTGAATACGGTATGAGTTCATTGGGACCTATCAACTTTGGTCCAACTCGTGATGTAACCGAATGGGGAAAAACATATTATGAGCAGAATGTTCTCTCCCAAGAAGTCATGAGCAAGATCGATGCTGAAATCAAAAAAATTATTACAACCGCCTATAATCAAGCAGTTGCAATCGTAAAATCAAAAAAAGATTTGATGGATCAAGTTGCCGCAGTTTTAATCAAAAAGGAAAGTATTGATCAAGACGAATTTGAAAAAATCGTTGGGAAAAAAATAATTGGCTAAATATTTATGCAAACTCTTCTTCTTATTGACGGGAATGCCATCATGCACCGTGCCTATCATGCCCTGCCTCCATTTAAAGCTGCCGATGGAACACCAACCAACGTTGTTTATGGATATCTGTCTATGCTTAATAAAGTAGTTGTTGATTTTAAACCCGACTATCTGATCTCTTGTTTTGACACTCCTAAAGCTACTTTTCGAAATAAACTTTTTAAAGAATATCAAAGTCAAAGGCCAAAGATCGACGATGATTTTATTATTCAAATTCCACTTGTTAAACAAGCTCTTGACGCAGCCGGGATCGAGAGAATGGAAAAAGATGGATTTGAGGCAGATGATTTGATCGGGACGATAACGAGAATTTTTGAAAAAAATAAATTTAGGGTTGTCATCCTCACAGGAGACAAAGATATTTTCCAGCTGATCACCGATAACGTATTTGTAGCTGCCCCACAGTTAGGTTTGGCGAATATAAAAATTTTTGATAAGTCTGAAGTGGAAAAAAAACTTGATGTTGCACCAAATCAGATCGTTGAATATAAGGCGTTGGCCGGTGATCCCTCTGACAACTATCCGGGAGCCCCTGGTATTGGACCAAAGACCGCTTCTAAGTTGATTCATCAATTTGGAACCGTTGAACAGATCTATCAAAATATCGAAAAAGTCGAATCGGAAAAAGTTAGGGAAATTTTGAAAAAAGAAAAAGATAGCGTCTTTGTTTCTAAAAAACTGGCAACAATTATGACCGATGTTGAAATAGGCCTTGATATCGAAAAACTTAAATTCAAAGGTTTTAATAAAAAACTAATGGATTTTTTAACACAGTATCAGATGAATACACTTACAAAAAGAATTTTTAGTTTAAAAGATGTTGAAAGAAAAGAAGAGCCGAAAAAGGAAAAGCCAGATCAAATAGGGCTTTTTTAACTGTTTAAGTTTTAACCGTTTAACAGTTTTGTTATCATTACCCTATGTGCGGAATATACGGAATTATTAATGACAAAAATAATCAGGCAGCGACTACGGTTCTTAATGGCTTAAAAAAACTGGAGTATCGCGGTTATGACTCTTGGGGAGTTTCAATTATTTCGGATAATGAAATAAAGATCGATAAACATATCGGAAAAATCGGCGAGGCTAAAACTAGTTTACCTAAAGGTCTAATTGCTTTGGGCCACACTCGTTGGGCTACTCATGGCGGTGTTACCGATAACAACGCTCACCCACATCTTGACTGCTCTAAAAAAATTGCCGTCATTCATAATGGTATTGTTGAAAATTATCAGATGATCAAAGAAGAGTTACTTAAAAAGGGCCATCTTTTTATTTCCGAAACCGACACAGAAGTGATTGCTCACTTAATTGAAGAGAAATCAAAAACAAAAAATATTAACGAGGCGATCTTTGAAACTTTCAAATTATTAAGAGGTTCAAACGCCATCGCCGTTTTGGATTTCAATTCTAAAACAATTATTGCCTGCCGAAACGGTTCTCCTCTGGTTGTTGGATTGGGAAGCGACCAATATTTCCTCGCCTCCGACGTTCCAGCTTTTTTACATGAAACAAATAAAGTTTATTTCCTTAACGATGGTGAAGCGGTTGTCTTAAGTAATTCTGGAGTTAAACTTTTTGATATAGATTCGGAAAAAGAAAAAGTTCTTACTCCACAAATTCTCGATTGGAAATTGGAGGATGCCGAAAAAAATGGATTTCCCCACTTTCTTCTCAAGGAAATTTATGAACAACTAAAGACCATTCCTAAAACCACCTCAATTAATGAAAAAGAAATCAAACAACTTGTTGATAAAATCAATTCAGGGTATAAAGTTGTTTTGACCGGATGTGGGACCGCTTCTTATTGCGCATTAGCTGCTAAATATTTTTTCGCAGAGCAAGGATTTGATGCCACTGCAATTCCATCCTATGAGTTTATGCCTTTTTCAAAATTTATCGATACAAAAACTTTAGTCTTTGCCATCTCACAATCAGGTGAGACAGCTGATACTTTAATTGCCGTCAAAGAAGCCAAAAAAAGAGGTGCTGAGATCGTCGCAGTTATAAACGCCCGCGGGTCAACGTTGGAAAGATTAGCTGACACAGTTTTATCGGTTGGTGCAGGCCCGGAAATTGCCGTTGTTTCTACTAAAGCTTTTACCTCTCAACTATCAACTCTCTATTTATTAACGACTGCAATTAAAAATAAATATGAAGATGGGAAAGAAAAATTAATAAATTTGGGTAAGTCATTGAAGAATTGGATCAATCCAGTTTTGATTCATCAATTAATTGATACGGCAAAAAAATTGATGGACGAAGAACATATGTATTTGATCGGTAAACATTTAAATTACCCGGCAACTTTAGAATTTGCTTTAAAAATTAAAGAAACCAGCTATATCCATGCCGAACCATTTGCGGCCGGAGAATTAAAACATGGCGTAATCACTCTTATCCAGAAAGGAACTCCCTGCTTTGTCCTTGCTTCAAACGATGATGTAAAGGACGAAGTTCTTTCGAGCGCTGCGGAAATCAAAGCACGAGGCGGTTTAATAATTGGTGTTGCCCCATTCGAATCAAATGAATTTGATATTCTAATTAAAACTCCCGATCTTGGAGATCTGACAATATTTGGGAATATTATCGTTGGTCAACTGCTTGGATATTACCTGGGTGTCGGTCGTGGAGCAGATCCTGACAAACCCCGCAACCTTGCTAAAAGTGTGACGGTGAAGTAAAAAATATTTATTAAATAATTTATCTGAAGATATATGTTTGGATTGCTTCAAACATTGGACGGATAACTAACAACGTCCGTTTATTTGATCTTTGCCATTCAGAAAATTGTTTCTTCGCACCACACTCTAGTGCAAAACCATCAATCGCATTTTCTTCTCTAGGATCACTAAATTGTAATCCAACTCTAATCACCCCGGTGAAATCGTTTTTAGGTGTCGGATCTTCACTATCACGAAAACAATTCATATGATCGATAAGATCCGTAAAATTTGTCATATTTGCAACAATCTGTCTTACCTGCGATTCTGGTGTAAAGTTACCAACTTCGGTCATGGCTCATTAATATATCACCTTTTTTTTACTAATACAAGTTTTGTAGTACTTTGTTAATTAAAAAATGAATTGTTACACCGTAACATTAGGGTGTAACGATAATTATTTTGATAAAATAGCAATATGAGTCGGTTGACAAAAAAACAGGCAGTTTATATTTTGGCTATTATTTTAGCAATTCTTCAGATATTTTTTGGTAAAGATATTCCCCTGCCGAAGGTTTCTTTAATTCCAACAAATACTCCAACACCAATCATAACCATTATCCCCTATGAAAAACAAAAAGTTAAGGTCATTCGTATCGTTGATGGAGATACAATTGAGATTGAGGGAAATAAAAAGGTTAGATATATTGGAATAAACACACCTGAGCTTCATGACCCGAGAAAACCAATCGAATGCTTTGGTCAAGCGGCATCGGATGAAAACAAAAGATTAGTGGAAGGAAAAGAAATCTATATTCAAAAAGATGTTTCTGAAGTTGATAAATATAAACGCCTGCTTCGTTATATTTGGATTGCCGATCCATTAACAGCTTCTGACGAAGCAATTTTTGTTAATGACTATCTTATCCGCCAGGGGTTTGCTCAGGTATCAACTTACCCGCCCGATGTAAAATATCAGGACCAATTTTTAGAAGCACAAAAAGAAGCGCAAGAAAATAAAAGAGGACTTTGGAACAAGTGCCCGATTAAGTATTAGTAATTGCAAAAAAAGGCAATAAAAATAAGAGAAAGATTGAATCGAAGATCCATTCTGTTTCCAGTCCGGCTGTGCTTTCCAAGATTTCTGTTGACATAAAATTTAATAACTGCCAACGCTTATATTATAAGCCTATATCTTTTTGAAAGTCAAGTTTTAAAAGTAATTCTGAATTAGTTTGGGTAGTGGCACTTTTTGTATTTCTTTCCGCTACCACACCAACATTTATCGTTCCGGCCTAATTTATTATGAGGTTTGGTTATTGGAGCTTGAATATTGGAATTTGTTTGGTTATTGTTTTTTGTTTCTTGGTTATTTGCCTTAAATGGGTCAATGGCTGATGCCGATTGTAGAATCATTTTTGGTTGTTCGTGATTGTGTGTGGGCAGGTCACGACCTGCCCCTACAGAAATTTCAATTTTAAATAATCTTCTCGTCACCTCAAAATTAATATCAGCAATTAATTTTTCAAACATTGAATAGGCTTCATTTTTGTATTCGACCAATGGATCAAGTTGTCCATAACCACGTAGATTGATCCCCTCGCGCAAATCCTCTATCGCCGTCAGATGATCCATCCAAAATTTATCAATTGTCGAAAGGACGACCGTTCGAATAATATCTCCCCACACTTGAGTACCGAATTTCTTTTCCCGAACAGTATATTGTTTATCAATGATTTGATTCAAAAAGATAATTATCTTTTCTTGATCTCTCGATTCGATCATTGATGTTGATTCTTTTTCATCAAGCGGAATGATCATGTTTAATTCCTGGATCAGTTTTATTTTATCTTCATCGGTCAATTGATCGATATTCATCATGTAGTTATTAACTAGAACAGATATTTCTTCTTTAAAAATGTCAGAAATCGTCTGTTTAAAATCGGCGTTATTTTTACTACCAAAAAGCATTTTTCGTCGTAGCTCATAAACGATCTGTCTTTGTTTATTTAAAACATCGTCAAAATCTACTAAGTGTTTTCTAATATCAAAATTGAAGCCCTCGACTTTTACCTGAGCCTGTTCAATGGCTTTGGTAACCATTGAGTGAGTTAAAGGTTGATCTTCGGGAAAGTTGAGAAAAGTCATCATTTTAGAAATTTGCTCGCCGCCAAAGATCCTCATTAGGTCATCCTCCAGGGCAACAAAAAATCTTGACTCACCAGGGTCACCTTGACGGCCGGATCGACCACGTAGTTGGTTATCAATTCTTCGTGACTCGTGTTTTTCTGTTCCGAGTACATAAAGACCACCCAATCTAACAACTTCATCATGGTTCTTTTGCCACTCAGCCATTAATTTATTAGTTTCGAGTTTCGAATTTTGAGTTTCAGATTTATTTGCAGGCTGGCTTCCCCCAAGGACAATATCTACTCCACGTCCTGCCATATTTGTAGCAACCGTCACCGCTCCTTTTTCACCGGCACCGGCAATTATTTTCGCTTCCTGCTCATGATTTTTGGCATTTAATAATTGATGTGGAACGCCTTTATTTTTTAAAAGTGTCGATAAATATTCATTTTTTTCGATCGAAGTGGTTCCAACTAGGATTGGACGCCCAATTTTAAAGTTCTTGGCAATTTCTTCAACTACGGCATCAAATTTGCCTTTCTCTGTTTTATAGATCATATCGGGCTCGTCTTTTCGTTTCATCGGCAAGTGAGTAGGAACTGAAACAACATCGGCATTATAAATTTTATGGAATTCTTCCGCTTCAGTGGTGGCAGTTCCTGTCATTCCGGCCAATTTTTTGTACATTCTGAAATAGTTCTGTAAAGATACAGTTGCCAGGGTCTTTGACTCTCTTTGAATGGTAACCCCTTCTTTAGCTTCGATTGCCTGATGTAAGCCTTCGGAAAATCGCCTCCCTTGAAGTAGTCGACCGGTAAACTCATCAACTATAATAACTTCGTTGTCTTTGACGATATAATCTTTATCTAACTTAAAAAGCGTGTTTGCTTTCAATGCGGCCTCAATATGAAAAAGGGTGTCAAAATCTTTTTCATAGATATTGGAAACGTTTAAGATACCTTCAATTTTTTTTATACCGGCATCGGTTAAATTAGCCGTTCTTAATTTTTCGTCGATAACATAGTCTATTTTTTCACTAAGTTGATTTATGATCTTGGGATACAAATAATATTTAGATGTATCTTCTTCGTTGGGAGCAGAAATTATATGAGGAGTTCTTGCTTCATCAATTAAGACCGAGTCAGCCTCATCAATAATCGCATAATTATATCTTCTTTGAACAGCGTCATCGGGATTAGCCGCCATGTTATCACGTAGATAGTCAAATCCAAATTCACTATTAATACCATAAGTGATGTCAGCCTGATAAGCTTCTTTACGGGAAACCGGTTTAAGATGCTGGAGTCGCCAATCGATTGCATCTTTGTCAGTAAATTTTAAATCAAATAAAAACGACCTCTCTGAAATCATTGCCGCTGTCGTTAATCCTAAAAAATTAAAGACCGTACCCATCCAACCACAGTCTCGCCTTGCTAAATAATCATTTACGGTCACCAAATGAGCGCCTTGTCCTGACAACGCATTTAGATATAAAGCCGGTACTGATGAAAGAGTTTTTCCTTCACCGGTCTTTTGTTCACTGATCTTACCTTCATGAAGAGCCAAAGCAGCAATAAGCTGAACATCAAAATGACGCTGGCCTAAGGTTCGGCGAGCCGCTTCACGTGACAAAGCAAATGCCCAAGGCAAGATTTCGTCAACTTTATTTTCATCGGCCTTAATAATTTTTTGAAGTTTTTTAGTTTCCAATACAAATTGCTCGTCTTTTAAATCTCGAGCTTTATCTTCAAGTTTATTAATTTCTTCAACTTTTTTTTGTAATCGATTGATTTCACGTTGATTATAGTCGAAGAAATTTTTGAATAAGTTAAACATTATTTTATAAAGTATTCTTGCGGAATTATCAAAATCTTGACAGCTGAATAGTTGTTATCTTTTTCTGAGCCTGTTTTTTTAACGACGAAATGAACCGTATCTCCTTCTTTTAATTTACTGAAGCCGATCGTTTCTTCCAATAATGTTTTGATGTTGATCATATGTTGTTTTGTGCTTGTTTCTATGTCCAAACTGTAAGTATTTTTATCACTAGTTAAAACTTTAATGTTATAACTATCTTTATTTATTTCAGTTATTTTTCCAGAGTCTACCAAAAAATTTTCATCAATCAAAACCACATTGGCAGTGATGACATTATCAGCTACAACTCCACTCGCAATCGCATAATCATTTTTTTTGATATCGCTGGTTTTAATTTCTTTTTTTGTCGTTCCCAATACTCGAAAGGCCTTAGTTAAAGTATCATCAAATTTTACTTGGTTCACTTCTCCACTACTATCCAATTTCATGATGCTTCCGTCTATACTCTGAACAAAGCCTGATATTGCTTTGTTATTTTGTTTTCTAATCTCCGAAACTTTATTAGCTATTTTGTCCTTTAGCAATTGGATATCTTTATCGACCGTAACGGTTGGGGATGTTGACGCCTCAATTGAAGGAGTTTGCGCAACAGCAATTGAGCTTGTTAGCAAAAAATATAACAATGTAACAATAAAACAATTTTTTATGTTTTTAATCATAGTTCGCTATCAATGAAATAAACTTTTATAAATTTTTCTTGCGGTTTGAACTGTTTTTCTTTTGGATAAACCACTATCTTAATGGAATTCTCACCTAATGCCAACGGAAATTCCAGATCAAATTTTCCTTGAGTATTTTTAACAACAAGATCTTTGATTGGTGACTGAATAACAATTAGTGAGTCCTTGACAGCCGTGCCCTTAATACGAATGATGCTTTTATCAAAAATTGCATTATCAGCCGGTTCGGACAATTCTAAAGACTGTATTTCAGTTCCGGTCAAATTAGGGGACAAAACGTTTTCTTTAGGAGGAGCGATCACTTTGTTGGTTGAAAGTTCTATGTCCTTGCTTTTTAAAGAAATAAAAACAGCCACTACCCCTCCAAAAAGCAAACCCAAAAAAATTGCGATGATTGTTTCTTTTTTCATACTTTTTATAAAGGTCAGTCTCTTTAGGGTCTGACCTTAATGATTGACTTTGTTAAAACTTCTGGAATCGCTTCAATGATATTTCCTATATTATACCAGTATCCTTTTGATTGAAAAAGTTTTTCTCCTGTTTTCTTTAATAAAATCGAGGCCACTACAACTGAATTCAAAGCCGAATTAGTTGCAGATAGTGCAGTTGTTAAACCTGCCAAAATATCCCCCGTACCTCCCTTTGTCAAACCGGAGTTTCCTCCTTCAATTAAATATACCTCATTTCCGTCAGAAATAATATCCGTAATCGCCTTCAATAAAACAATTACTTTATATTGCTTTGCCGTTGCTTGGACCAATTTAATTTTTTCTTCTAAAGTGAGGTTTAATATCGGTTTTCCAAATAAAGTTTCGAACTCTTTTTGATGAGGAGTAACAATTGCCGGTGTTTTTAATTTAAGCAACCATTCTTTATCCATCATCTGCAACGCTCCAGCATCAAACACAAATTGTTTTTCGGGAAAGTTATTAATTAAATAAAAAATTAATTCTTTTGTATATTTTGCTTCTTCACCTTCACGTAACATGCCAGGTCCGACCAATATTGCCTGATCTTCCTTCACATAATCAAATAAATTTTCCTTTGATACGATTATTCCGTTATGAAATTTTTTCTTTAAAGATAAAAATATTTCTTGATTCTCTTTGGTTGATGAATAATGGACCATGTCAACAAAATGGGAAGCAACCTCGGCTGCCCAAAGAGAGGCGGAATGAAAAAGAGACGAACCGCCAATAATCAGTACTCGACCGTTCTGACCCTTGTGGGAATTTGATTGCGGTAAAGATAATTTTGATAAAAACGATTTTACTGATTTAGTATCAGAGGTTTTTATTAGCATAGCGATTTTTTATTATATTATTTAGCGAGTTTCCGAGTTAACGAGTTTAAAACAAACTCGTGAAACTCTCTAAACTCGTAATAAGTTAATAGATAATTATTTGATATAATTTTACAATATTATGTTAACTCATGTCCAACTAAGAAAAAAATTTACTGACTTTTGGGTAAAAAATGGTCACAATGAAATACCTCCAATTCCTCTGATCCCTCAAAATGATCCGACTACTTTATTTACGGGTTCGGGAATGCAACAACTTGTTCCGTATTTGTTAGGCGAACCGCACCCTTTGGGCAAACGGGTATTTGATATCCAACCGTGTTTTAGGTCACAGGATATTGAAGAGGTCGGTGACAATCGTCATACTACTTTTTTTGAGATGATGGGTAACTGGTCTCTGGGTGATTATTTTAAAAAGGAACAACTGACATGGTTTTGGGATTTTTTGACAAAAGAAGTTGGCTTACCCAAAGAAAAACTCTACGTGACAGTATTTTCCGGTGATAAAAAAAACAGCCTTCCACCTGATGAGGAATCGATCAAGGTTTGGAAACATATTGGTGTCCCCGATAGTCACATTTTAAAATATGGGCCGGAAAAAAACTGGTGGTCGCGTGCAGGAATTCCGAATAACATGCCGTCTGGTGAGCCCGGTGGCCCGGATTCTGAAGTTTTTTATGAATTCACTCAGATTCCTCATGATAAAAAATTTGGTGAAAAATGTCATCCAAACTGTGATTGCGGTCGTTTCTTAGAAATCGGTAACTCCGTTTTTATGCAATATAAGAAAAACGCTGATGGAACTTTTTCTGACCTACCGGCGATGAACGTCGATTTTGGAGGAGGATTGGAAAGAATTGCTGCCGCTTTAAATAATAATCCTGATATTTTTACTACGGATTTGTTTTCAAAAATAATTTCAGAGATTGAAAAACTAACCGGGAAAAAATATGAGGGAATGAATAAGTCAAAAATGAGGATTATTGCCGATCATCTTAAGGGGGCCACTTTTTTGATTGCCGGTGGGGTGATCCCCGGAAACAAAGAACACGGTTATGTCTTGCGCCGACTACTTCGTCGGACCGCTATTAAAATGCATGAACTGACCGAAGGTAAAACAACCAATTTTGCCCAAATTGCCGATAGCGGAGTTCTTGCAACTTATGACGGATCACAAGGAATTGAGAGAAACAAACTTAAGAATGAAGTTGTCATGATCATCGGTGAAGAAATAAAAAAATTTAATTTAAGTATCACCAAAGGTCTTCGGGAGATCAAAAAAATTGAGAAGGTCGACGGAAAAATTGCTTTTGACCTTTATCAAAATTTTGGCTTTCCCTATGAGTTGACTGAGGAACTGTTTCGAGACAAAGGACAGGAAATTGATAAAAAACAATTTGTCTCTGAGTTTAATAAACACAAAGAGTTATCGAGGTCGTCTTCCGCTGGTAAATTTAAAGGAGGGCTCGCCGATCACTCAATTCAAACTATTAAATACCATACAGCGACTCACCTGCTACATCAGGCTTTATTTGATGTCATTGGATCAGATATCAGACAAGAAGGTTCGAATATAACGACAGATAGGCTTCGATTCGATTTTGCTTCAACCATAAAACCCACCTCTGAGCAGATAAAAAAAGTTGAAGAAATTATAAATAATAAAATAAAAGGGTCATTAGCTGTTGAAGTTAAGATCATTCCAAAAGAAGAAGCATTAAAACTTGGGGCCAAATCATTTTTCCGGGAAAAATATCCCGATATGGTCAAGGTTTATTTTATAGGTGATTATTCCAAAGAATTTTGTGGAGGTCCACACGTAAAGAACACCTCGGAGATCGAAAAAATAGAAATATATAAATTCGAAAAGATCGGTAGCAATCTTTATCGAGTTTACGCCAAGTGATTTGAAACGATAAAGTCTTTCATTCGACTTAACGCTTCTTTTAGAGTCTCGATCGAGCTTGCAATCGAAATTCTGACACAATAAGTGCCATACGGCTTTTTGATCGTTGGATCGATCATTCCTCCACCAAAAGACTCTCCTGGCAAGACACAAACATTCTTTTCCTTAAGTAATTTTTTGGCAAATTGGTCCCCGGTCAAACCGGTCTTGGAAATGTCTGGAAATACATAAAAAGCTCCTCCGGGTTTTGGGCAGGTGACACCAGGCATTGAATTTAAAGTGTCAACAACATAATCTCGACGCTTTTTAAATTCGATTCGCATTTCTTCAATATATTTAATTACTTTTGGATTATTGATTGTTTTAGTTAATCCAATTTGAACGGGAGTCTCAGGACAGCTAAATCGGACATTATTGATTGTCCTGACCGGACCGTCAATAAATTTTGCCGGACCAATAATATAACCCATTCTTACGCCAGGCAAACAATTTCTTTTTCCGGGACCATCGATGACCACGGTCCTTTTGTCCATCCCGGGAAAATCCATAATTGAGACAAAGTCATTATCAAAAACATGTCCTCTATAAATTTCGTCAGCAATAATATTTAGATCATATTTTTTTGCTAAAAAGGCAACTCTTTTTAATGCCTCATATGAAGCAGCTCCACCAGTTGGGTTACCGGGTGATAGAATAATGATCGTTTTTGGTTTGATTTTTTTTACCTGTTTTTCGAGATCTACGACATCAATGTCATAATTTTTTTCCGGTAACAATCTGTATGGTTTCCAGACAGCTCCGACATCGGAGATGCCTCCCAAATGACCTGGATAATCATAACACGGAACCAATACTTTCTCGTCTTTATTAATCAATGCTCGACAAATTACTCCTATGGCTGATTTCCCGCCTCCTGAAGTGATAGCAACATTATCTTTGGTTATTTTTGCTTTTTTATAATAATGTTGAACCTCTTGAGCGACAGCAACACGCATAGCGTCCATGCCTAATGGTGGTCCGTAACCGGTTTTTCCTTCTATAAAGGCATCGGCAATGGCTTGTCTTATCAGTGGATGCGGAAGGAAGTCAGGTTGACCGATCTGTAATTTTAATACTGGTTTACCGCTGGTCTTCTCCTGATTTATAGCGTAGTCTCCCCAAACAAAAGCCCCTTCTGCATAAAGCTTGTTGACGTCGTTTGAAAATTTCATTTTATTTTTTTCAAATTAATAATTTTTTGGACAATAAATTCCGCTGTCAAACCGAAAGCTTTTAATAGCTCCCATGGTTCTCCAGATTCGCCAAAACGATCATTGACCCCGACCATGGCAAATTTGGGAGTATTTTTTAAGTTGGCTTCCATTATCGTTGAGGCGACCAGATTACCAAATCCACCTTTTTGATGTTCTTCAGCCGTTACAATAATTTTTACTTCACTGGCTGTTTTGACGATAATTTCTTTATCCAAAGGTTTGATCGTGTGAATATTTATGACCCGTGTTTCAAGCTTGTATTGCTCTTTCAAGATCCAAGCCGCTCGCATTGCCTCAGGAACTTCAGGACCGCATGCAAATATTGCCACTTCCTCTTTTTCGTTTTTGTATTTTGAAGCCAGATAAACATCAAAGGAATCTTTGAAATTTTCTTTTACTCCTCGGAAGCGGTAAATATTAGCCTTTCCAAAAACAAACGGAGTTTTTTGATCGGTGATAACCGGGGTTGCCTCCCTGGCAAATCTTAAATACTTTGGACCCTTGACCTTAAGTAAAAGATGTTCTGTGGCTTTTTCTGTTTCAAGGGAATCGCAAGGCATGACAAAAACCATGTTAGGGATAGATGCAACCGTAAATATTTCCTCCAGTGCTTGATGGGTTGCGCCATCGGCCCCAACTGAAATCCCACCATGGGCACCGGCGAGAAAGACATTCAGCTCACCATAACAAATGGTAGTTCTAATTTGATCTGAATTTCTCTGCGAACAAAAAACACCATAAGTTGACATTACTGGGAGTTTACCCTCTTTAGCAAGACCTGCGGCAACGGTGGTCGCATTTTGTTCCTGAATTCCCATTGATAAAAAGCGCGGTTTTCTTTCAGGAAATTTTTTATAGAAATCGCTAATTTTTACAGAGTCGGAAATATCAAGCCCAAGGCAGACTATTTTTTTGTTATCACCATTTTTCTCAAGGGCTCTTCCAAAACCAAATCTTGTTGGCTCCATCGCTACCTTCATCGTCTCCTGATGATTCCAAAAATAGTCTTTGGAAAATTTTGGGACCATGGCGTTGATTTTTTTATCAATATTTTTTTGAAAAGCAGCTACTTTTTCCTTTATTTTTACGACGTTTATTTTATCGGTCAATTTTAATTCTTTTAAAGCATCGGTTAATTGTTGATCATTAGGAGCCGTTCCATGCCAACCAGCTTTATTTTCCATGAAGGAAACACCTTTTCCCTTAATCGTCTTGGCAACGATCGCAACCGGTTTCCCTTTTACCTTCTTTGCTTTTTCTAAGGTTTTGACGACTTCTTCCATATTGTTGCCGTCAATTTTGAATACCTGAAAACCAAAACTGGCCAACTTTTTTTCCATTAAACCCAATTTCATGACGTCTTCGGTATTCCCATCGATTTGTAAATAATTTCTGTCAACTATTACAATCAAATTATCAAGATTGAAATTTGATGCGCTCATGGCCGCTTCCCACATAGAGCCTTCATCCCATTCGCCGTCCCCAGTGATCGCATAAACTTTAAAATCTTTTTTATCCAACTTTGCCGTAAGGGCAAAACCAACCGCCACCCCCAAACCCTGACCTAGTGAACCGGTTGACATCTCAACACCTGGTAATTTCAACCAGTGAGGGTGACCTTGAAAAGGGCTACCAAATTTTCTAAGTGTTACGACATCTTCTAAAGGAAAGTATCCGGAGATCCCCAAGCCCATATAAAGAGCCGGTGCTTTGTGACCTGCGGAAAAAATAATTCTGTCCCGGTCTACCCAGTTGGGATCTTTTGGATCATGATTGGCGACTTTAAGATAGAGGGCGACCACAACATCCATAATTGAAAGAGTTCCACCCGGATGGCCGGATTTAGCACAATTTATTGCCACCAAGTTCATACCACGCAGATAGTTGGCAGTTTCTTTCAGCTGCTTGATCGAATAAGATTTTCTAATCTTTCCCGTTTTGTGATCAATAATAGATATAGGTTTTAAATTAAACTTTCAATTTTTTCCAATCGTTTAAAAAAATACTTATCCCTTTATCGGTTAGATCATGTTGAAATAATTCCTTTAAGACTTTAAATGGCATCGTGGCAATATCAGCTCCGGCCAAAGCGGCTTGTTTTACATGTTCTCGACTTCGAATACTTGCAGCAAGAATTTCCGTTTTATATTGATAATTGGTAAAAACGGTTTTAATTTCTTTTATTAATTCTATTCCCTTCTCACCTATATCGTCAAGTCTACCAATAAACGGAGAAACGTATGAGGCTCCTGACTTAGCCGCCAACATTGCTTGATTGGAGGTAAAAATTAAAGTAACATTGGTTTTGATCCCTTCTTTATTTAAAATTTGAACCGCTTTCATTCCCTCGATCGACATGGGGATTTTAAAGATAACATTACTGGCTATCTTTGTAAGTATTCTACCTTCCTTAACCAGTTCTTCTGACGTCATGGCTATTCCTTCTAGACTGACCGGGCCCGGAACGATTTCACAAATTTGTCTAGACAGTTTTTCGACGGACTGTCCTGTTTCCTTGGCCATCAAACTCGGGTTGGTGGTCGCCCCGTCTATAATACCCCAAGAAACCGCTTCTTTTATTTCTTGAAAATTAGCAGAGTCGATAAAGATTTTCATAGCGATTTATCTTATAAAAGAAAAAAATGTTTGTCAAGACGGTTTTATGGTATGGTATATTTAATATCTATGAAAAAAGATAATATCACCTTTCAGGATTTTATCAAACTCGATTTTAGGGTCGGTGAAGTTGTAGAAGCGGCTCTGCTTGAAGGATCAAAAAAATTGATCGTCATGAAAGTTGATTTGGGTGATGATTACGGCATCGTTGAAATATTGTCCGGTTTGGCGCCGATTTACCTTCCAGAAAACTTGGCTGGAAATAAATACATTTTTTTAGCCAATCTTGAACCAAAAAATATAATGGGGAAAAGCTCCAATGGGATGATGTTTGTTGCTGATGATCTGGAAAAATTTGAGCTTATCCCCCTTGACAAAAATTTAAAAAACGGTACAGTTATAAGGTAATAAATTTTTAATTATTAATTTAAAATTCTCAATAAAACTATGCCAAAAGCAAAAAGAGTAAGAAGAGAGCCTGTGGTTCAGACTCAACCGGTCGTTAGTTATTCTCAACCAAACAATAATATTTTGTACGTGATGATGGGAGTGATTACCCTTTTCCTTATTTTCATGACGGTAAAAATGTTTTCGTTAGAAAAAAAGATAAGTTCGGGAGCTACTGGCGGAGCTGTTGCTCAACAAGATTCACCTTTGTCCGTTGATAACATGAAAAAATATGCCAAGGAACTTAAACTTAACACCGGAAACTTTAATAAGTGTTTGGATTCAGGTGAAAAAAAGACTTTGGTTGATAAAGATACAGCATACGGATCAAGTCTTGGTGTACAAGGTACACCGGGATTTTTTATAAACGGTCAATTCTTAGCTGGAGCGTTTCCTATTCAATTCTTTAAAGAAATAATTGATAGGCAAATTGCCGGTACTGCTTCATCTGAATGTACATCATACTCAGCCGACTTGCAGAAATACTGTTCCGATCCTCAAAATCTGAACTTTAATCCCGCTGCCAAGGAAGTTGATGTTAAAGGTATGATTTCGAATGGCGCCAAAAATGGAAAAGTCACCATTGTTGAATTCTCAGACTTCGAATGCCCATACTGCATTCGGGCATTCCCAACAATTGAACAAGTATTAAAAGACTATAAAAATGACGTTTCTCTATATTTCAAACAGTTTCCTTTGGTCCAAATTCATCAGAATGCCCTAAAAGCAGCTGAAGCATCACTTTGTGCGGCTGATCAGGGAAAATTCTGGGAATGGCATGATAAAATATTTGCCCTTGAAGCCAAAGGCCAAGCGCAATAATCAAGTAAATTTGTGTTAACAAAAACCTCGCCTTTCGGCGGGGTTTTTTGTGAGTGACGCGTGAGGGATTTGAACCCTCGATTTGCAGGATGAGAACCTGCCGTCCTGGGCCGGGCTAGACGAACGCGCCTGCTGATTGACTTTCAGGTCAAAATCTAGTACTATTTTACCATTGATCCATGCTTTTAAAAAGCGCTTTAAGGATCATATTTTTTTATGCCAAAAATACAACTAACACAAAAAGGATTTGATGATCTGAAAATAGAATACCAAGACTTGGTTAAAAATAAAAAACCAAAAGCGATTGATAGGCTTGGTAAAGCTCGTTCTATGGGTGACCTTTCCGAAAACAGTGAGTATACAGCTGCCAAAGAAGAATTGGCTTTTGTTGATGGCCGAGTAAGAGAGATTGAAGAAATATTAAATAATACAGAGGTTATTGAAAATAACAATACTCTTGATCAAGTTCAGGTCGGATCGTTGGTCACTGTTGAAATGAATGGTGGAAAAGACCAATTTCAAATCGTCGGTGAATTTGAGGCCGATCCTATGAACAAAAAACTTTCTCAAAATTCCCCTATTGGACAAGCTTTAATTAATAAAAAAGTCGGAGATCTGATCGAAATAAATATTCCTGCCGGAAAGGTCCAATATAAAATCATTGACATTAAGTAATTAGCTGATATACTGTTTGTTCAAAAGCGTTTATGAAAGACCTCCACTGAAAGGTTGAGCAAGACTTTCAAGCCTTGAGAAGAAATCCAAAAGGAAATTAGAACTCAACGGGTTGCCCGTTATAGCAAAGCCTAAATTTTTAGGAATAAGTGATAAAGTCGAACCCTGCTGAAGAAACAGAAGATAAGTTTTATCAAAATCAAGGTGGTACCGCGTTTAAAAACGTCCTTGAAAAATTAGTTCCGCCAGCTGGCGGATTTTACTAGTTTTTCGAGGGCGTTTTTTTGTGGGCATAAGGAGGATCTATGAAAAAAGAAAATAATTTTAAAAGCAGTACAAGGCCTGTTGAAAGGGTCGTTATTATGGACGAAGAGCAAAGATCTTTTAGACGACAATATTGGGAATTATTAAATAGTTTAACCCCAAACGAATATATTGTTCTTGCATTGAGTATGGGTGGATTAAGTAATGGAAACTTGGTCAATGATCTTGAAGTTTCAAAACAGAACATTTCGAGAATCAAAAAAAATATTAAGAGTAAATGGCGAAAAGTTAGTTTGAATTGTTAATTCATGTTATATAATTAATCATTATTATGATCTGGGCAGACCGCGAAGCGAAAAGATTGAAGGAAAGAAACTTACCCCTTGAATGGGCCGATGATATGAAGACTCCCTCCGGTCGAATTCACGTTGGGTCGTTACGGGGAGTAATTGTTCATGATCTGATTTATAAAGCTTTAAAAGATGTTGATGTTAAAGCAAAGTTCTCCTATGTATTTAACGATATGGACCAGATGGACGGAATGCCTGCTTATCTAGATAAAAATAAGTGGGGGAAATATATGGGATTTCCATTATATAAAATCCCCTCGCCCGAGCCAGGTTTCAAATCTTTTGCCAATTTCTTTGCTCAGGAATTTATTAGCGTCTTTAATTCATTGAACTGCCATCCACAAATTATCTGGTCGTCAGAGCTTTATCGATCCGGAAAAATGAACGACATAATAAAACTAATACTTGACAAGGCCGATGTTGTACGGGATATATACAAAAAAGTTGTCAAAAAAGAACGTTCGCCAAATTGGTTTCCCTATAGTCCGATTTGTGAAAAATGCGGAAGGATCGGGACCACTAATGTTTATAAATGGGATGGTAAATATGTCTATTACCGTTGCGAACCGAAAATGGTTGAATGGGCACTGGGTTGTGGACACGAAGGTCAGGTCGAGCCGATCAATGAAAACGGCAAACTTGTTTGGAAATTGGATTGGCCCGCCCATTGGAAAATAATTGGTGTAACTATCGAATCTTCAGGAAAGGACCACATGTCTGCCGGTGGTTCATATGATATGGGTATTCATCTTAGTAAGGATGTGTTGGGAACTGTTGCCCCTGACGCACTTGGAGGATACGAATGGTTTACGATCGGCGGTAAAAAAATGTCTTCATCAAAGGGGATTGGTTCCTCGGCCAAAGAAGTTTCGCAGATTTTACCTCCGGATGTTTTTCGTTTTATGCAGGTCCGGACACCTATCAAAACTCATCTCGATTTTAATCCTTTTGGGGATACTATCCCGAATATTTTTGATGACTATGACCGCTGTCTAAATGCTTATTTTTTGAAATTAGAAAATAATTTGCCAAAAGATAAAGCCGGGGAAGTGGCCGCAGACTATGCCAGAATTATTGAACTGTCAGAGGTAAACCCTTTACCAAAGAATCGATTGTATTTGCCAAGATTTAGAACCATTGCTAATTTGATGAAAGCTAAAAATAATAATTTGGTCGAATTTTTTGAAACCCAAAAGAAAACTCAGCTGAGCAACGAAGAAAAAACAATCCTCGAAGAAAGAATAAAATACGCAAAAATTTATCTTGAAAAATATGGTCAAGAAAAAGTTGATTCCACACAAATCAAAAAATTCTTACCGACCGAAACACAAAAAAAATTTTTACTGCAATTGTCTGGTCAATTAAGTTCTTTGGAAAATAAAAATGACAAAGAACAAATTCAAAAGATTGTTTTTGACGGTATTAAATCAAATGAAATAAAACCAAAGGAGGCTTTTGAAGTAATATATCAAACTTTAACAGGTAAATCTTTTGGGCCAAAGATAGGGGACTTGATCATAAATATGGGGTTTGACAAAGCTATGATTTTAATAAAAAATGGCGAACAAAATATAGCAATATCAAAAGCAAATACCCGCTTTCTTTATCCGGATTTTAAAAACGAAAAGATCTTTTCCATTGACACCCTTGTTGGCAAAAAATATCCCTCAATTAATATTGGCGTTGCGTTAATAAAAAATATTCATATTAAAAAATCAGATCCAAAATTGACTGAGGAAATTAACCTATTTGTCTCATCTCAATCTCATTTGTCCAATGAAGTGATTAGCGCGTACCCGGAAGTTTTGACTTATCGGAAACTTTATAAAGAAATGGGAATTGATTGGCATTCAAGAAGACCGTCGCCAGAAGCATTACTGAGAAGAATTTCACAAAAAAAAGACTTATATCAGATTAACACCTGTGTCGATGCCTATAATCTCGTTGTATTAAAAAATCGAGTATCCGTTGGTGCGTTTGATTATGATAAGTTTAACTTTCCAACAATTATGCGTTTTCCAATAGAAAGCGAGGAAATTTTGTTATTAGGAGACAAGGAGCCAACAAAATTTAAACCGTCAGAACTCGCTTATTTTGATCAAAACGGTGGCTATAATATTGACTTCAACTACCGCGATGCTCAAAGAACCGCGGTAACCGAAAACACTAAAGATATTTTATTAAACATTGATGGCATATATGATATCACCAGAGAAAAGGTCGAACAATCGCTAAAAGAATCAGTTGAAATCATCATTAAATACTGTGGCGGAACCGTTGAATTCGCTGGAATCGTCCCAGCCGTACAAATTTAAAAAGTGAAAAAGATTTTAATTGCCTCGACAAACCCCGGTAAAATAACTGAAATAAAAATAGGTCTCAAAGAGCTTAAAAACCAAGGAATTGAAATTCTTACATTAAACGACGTAATAGTGGGGGAGAAAGAACCTCAAGAAACCGGGGCAACTTTTCAAGATAACGCTTTTATTAAAGCCAAATTTTACGCAGATGAAACTCAACTGCCGGTAATTTCCGATGACGGAGGACTAGTCATCCCCTATCTCAACAACGAGCCTGGGGTTAAATCACGGCGTTGGTTAGGCTACGATGCCAGTGATCAAGAGCTGGTCAATTATACCCTCAAGAGATTACATGGGGTCAAGTTGTTTGATCGAAAAGCATATCTTGAAGCCTGTCTCTGTTTTTATAACCCTCAAACAAATGACACGGTCTTTGAGTCCGAAAAAATTCTCGGATCAATTACTGAAACCACAACTTTAAAAATAATTCCCGGCTTTCCCTACCGGGCTATATTAATTGTTGATAAATTTAAAAAATATTATGATGAACTAACTGAGGAAGAACATCATCAGATTAATCATCGATTGATAGCGTTGAAAAGATTAGTTAATAAAATTTCTAATTTCTAATTAACCTAATTGACCTAAAAAATGTCCAAATTTAAATTTTGGTTATTGGGTATTATTTAGATCAATTAGAATAATTAGGTTAATTAGGTCAATTTTTTTGTTACAATGTTTCTATGTTATCCCTTGATTATATTCGCGCTAACAAAGACAAAGTCATTGAGGCGGCAAAAAATAAGAACCGTAAAATTGATATTGATAAGATACTAGAGTTTGACGACCAAAGAAAAACACTAATACAAAAAATCCAACTCCTTCGTGAAGAAAGAAACAAAACCTCGCACGGTAAACCTGATGAAAAAACCATCACACGAGGTAAACAGATTAAAGAAGAACTAAAAAAGTTTGAGGATGAGCTTGCGACCATATCCGTCCAATTAGACTCATTAGTCTCATATGTCCCAAATATACCATTACCTGAAGTCCCCGTCGGGGCCGATGAAACCGGAAACGTTGAAGTAAAAAAGTGGGGGAAGATCCCTGAGTTTGATTTTGAAATAAAGTCGCATCTTGATCTTGGACTATCACTTGATCTTTTTGATTTGGAGCGGGGATCAAAAGTTTCCGGTTTCCGCGGATATTTTTTAAAGAATCAAGCCGCTCAATTACAGTTCGCCATCCTTTTTTATGTTTTCCAAAAATTGGTCAAAAAAGGTTACACACCAATGATCGCCCCCTCGATCGTTAAAGGTTTTACATTATTTGGCACGGCTCAATTTCCTTGGGGAGAGCAGGAAGTTTATAAACTTAATGACGAAGATGCCTACCTATCAGGTACAGCCGAAGTGCCGATCACTTCTTATTATTCAGGGGAAATATTAAATGAAAAAGACCTGCCAAAAAAATTTGTGGCTTTTTCTCCATGTTTTAGGCGAGAGGCCGGCTCTTATGGAAAAGATGTTAAAGGTCTTTATCGGGTTCACGAATTTTGGAAGGTCGAACAAGTGATTATAGCCAGTCAAGATCTGGAAGAATCCAAAAAACTTCACGAAGAACTACAGAGAAATACTGAGGAGATCATGGAAGATCTGAAAATCCCCTACCGTCGGTTACTTATGTGCACTGGTGATATGGGCGAGCCGCAAATTTATAAATATGATACGGAGATCTGGATGCCTTATAAAAAAGGATACGGAGAGATTGCTTCAAACTCGATCATGGGAGATTTCCAAACCCGCCGACTAAAGATCAAATATAGAAAAAAAGATAACACGACCGAATACTGTTATTCGTTAAACGACACGGCCATCCCATCTCCAAGAATTCTGATCGCCATTCTTGAAAACTACCAGCAAAAGGATGGAAGTATTAAAATACCGGAAGTACTTCAGTCACTGGTCGGGTTTAAGGAAATCTCATCAAAGAAGTAATTTTACGGCTTAGCGGTTGGCGTTGGAGATGCTAGTGAAGCCTGAGAACAATTAGCTGTATTTTCCGTTCCGCGGACAAAATATTCTACCCTTCCATAATAACAATTTTTTTCCACAACATTATCAGGTTTTTCGTACCATTTATTACCTGTCCCATAATTTTTTAATAGATAGCTCATAACCTTATTCCAAATAGGAGCCGCGCCGGTGATCCCTGAGGTTAGATATGGATTCATCGGGGTATTGTCATTATTCCCGACCCAGACCGTCACTAAAAATTCGGGTGTGTAACCAACTGTCCAGTTATCTTTTTTATCGTTGGTTGTTCCCGTTTTAACGGCCACTTTATATCCGGGAATTTCCAGGGCGCTCCCTGGTCCAAAAGCAAAAGATCTGGCAAAATTATCGGACAGAATGTCACTGATAATATAGGCAATGGCCGGATCGATCTCCCTGATTTTAAAATTAGTCATTTCACGCAAGACATTGCCTTCATTATCTTCAATTTTTTGAAAATAATTAATTGGCATTTTATATCCCTGGTTGGCAAGCACTCCAAAAGCTTCGGCCATATCGATCATCGTTACTTCTCCCCCACCCAAAGTCAGTGATAATCCGTATCGACTTTTATCGGTCCAAGTACCAATGCCCATTTTTGAGGCGAAGTCAATAAAATTATTGACGCCAAGGGTATTTAAGGTTTTGACGGCCGGAATGTTATAAGAATTTGCCAAGGCATATCTTAGTGGTACTTTTCCATGAAACCTGCCATCGTAATTAACCGGTCGATATGATTCTGAACCGGCAATATTGAAGACCGTTGGCGAATCATCAAGAATTGAGGCGGCGGTAAACCCTTTTTGCAGAGCTAATGAATACATGATCGGTTTGATCGAGCTTCCCGGTTGTCGTAGAGCGGTTGTGACATTAAAAGCGCCGTTTGGTTGGGAAAAATAGTCAACCGAACCGGCCATGGCCAGGATCTCGCCAGTTGAAGGTCTTGTGACGAGTATTGCTCCATTTGTCACATTTAAATAGCTGATCTTGTCCAATTCTTCCTTAAGAATTTTTTCTACTTCTTGCTGAATATTGTTGTTCAATGTCGTTGTCACTTTTAAACCACCCTCTTCAACGGTTTTGATGCCATAATAATTTTCCAATTGGTTTTTTGTGTAAAACACAAAATGCGGTGCACGAATTGCTGTCTTTGGAGGTAATACATCAACTTTTAATTTTTCACTTTTAACTCTTTGCTCTTCGCCGATATAACCTTGATTTTTCATTGAATTTAAAACTTCATTTCTTCTTTTTTCCGCCGCCTCAGGGTTTATGTATGGAGAATATACCGACGGAGCTTGTGGTAAACCGGCCAATAAGGCCGCTTCTTCTAAAGTGAGGTCCTTTGCCTTTTTTCCAAAATATGTTTTTGAAGCTTCCTCAATACCGTATGAAGATCCACCGTACGGGACCTGGTTCAAATACATTTCAAGAATTTTATCTTTACTGTAAATTTTTTCCGTCCACAGGGCTAATATCACTTCTTTTATCTTTCTCGTTATTGTTCTCTCAGGAGTAAGAAGAGATGTTTTAACAAGTTGTTGAGTGATCGTCGACCCCCCCTGCAAATTTTTGCTGACGATCATTTCCTTGACGGCTCTTATTATTCCCGAAAAGATCGCCACTCCCTGATGTCGGTAAAAATCTTTATCTTCTATTGCAATCGTTGCCTCTGCCACGTAAGCTGGTAATTCTTTTAAATTGACAGGTGTTCTATTTTGTTCCCGATATATTTCGTAGAGCAAAGTGTTGTTACGATCATAAATATGAGTAGATAAAGGATAGTTTACTTTTCCAATATTGTACGGTGATGGTAGTTCTTTTACAAAAAAATATGATTGAAAAATTGAAACGATGATCAAAGTAACAAAACAGCCAAGAAGAAAAAATTTAATTTTTTCTAGAATTAGACGCTGGTTGATTATAAATTGTGGAACCTTTAATCGTGGAAATCTAATGGTTGGCAATTTTATCTTGATCAGCCTGTTGCCAATAAATAGTATCGGCGTCGTGACTATTTTTTGAGTGACCTCTCCAATAATAATAAAGAAGTTAGCTAAATAATATAGCCCCTTGAACAGCAGTCTAAAAGGGGTCGGTAGGCTTGATTTCATGAGGCAAATTTTACCATATATTATAGGTTTATTCAATCACAAATAATTGCCTATATTTTTGTAAGTTTAGCAGTTACTACCAATCTTTCGAGCCAAGTACCCGGAGGTTCGCAAGTAATTAAAGTTATATATGAGTCGTCTTTTTTCTGCTCCAGCACCGATATATTTTGGGGTTTTACAATAAACATCGTCGTTACTTCGTATTGATATTCAAATTCACCAATATTTATATAGATCTTATCCCCTTTTTCCAAGGATGAAAGATAGGTAAAGATCGTCTTATAATCTTTTGGATTATAAAGTTGGGGTAAGGTAGAGTGACCAAATATCGCCACATTCCCATATTCTCCAGGTAAAGACTGAGGCAGATAATGAACGAGACTTTTGGCCAGGTCTTCTCCCCCAACGACTACCCGAGCTTTCTTAATATTGAGCTTAGGAATCGATAGAGAATATTCCTTAACCGTTAATTGGGATGGGTGGTTCAGTTGAGGCGATGCGGGAAACCAAATGCTCGCCTGAGTGTAATCCCGCAGGTTATTGGAAAAAATACTAAACGCTCCAAGAATAGAATTGGCATTTTTTAATGATGAGGCGGTATTCTGCTCCGAAATTGGCGCGTTAATATCATTTTTTAAAAATAATTTTGAATAGATCGTGAAAGATACGATCGGATAAAAAGACCAAAATAATAACAATGCCCCGGTGATCAAAAAAATGTAAGAAACAAAATTAACGGTTTTTTTCTTAGCTGTGTATTGTTTCTTTTTAAGATAGACGTGGAGAGCCATATTTATAAACTAGAATTTTTTAGAATAATATTTTTTGAGAAAAAAGGTAAAAAGCTTTTAAAGATCGGCAAAGGTTCGTTGATGCTCAACTTATAACCGTCAATTTTGTACTGACTTTTAAGGATCTCTTTTATTTTCGACTCATTTTGCCCAATGATACTTTTCTTGATCTCATCTGTCGATATTTTGATAACCGCTTTGGCAGTGACTTTCGAATCAACCGTTAAAGCATTTTCATCTTTGGAGATCTTATTTATTGAATAAGAAATATTTTCTTTATTTAATTGATAACCCGTCTTCACTTCGGGATTTATCATAACTAAGACTTTATCAATAAATGATTTTTTATCATACAAATACTGAGTTGTATTGACTGTCGACTGAAGAGTTATTTTACTGCTTTCTTCACCCACTTCTTTTGAAAAGTTTGTTTTAGTAAGAGAAACTTCAGATAGAGATGAAGCGATCGCTTCATCTGGCGATACTTTTATTGAAGGAATTTGCTTTTTTGCTTTACTGATTATGGTCGTTTTCAGATCTTCTTGATCTTTTTTGGCCACGGTTTGGATTTGTTTTTTGCTACCACCGGAAAAGGCCGAATCGTTGACAGCAAAATATGTCGACGAAGACAGTCCATCAAAAGCAAATCTTTGACCTTTTGAAAGATTACCTTCTGGCCCGATCTGTCCTGCCGTTGTTGTACCACTATTTTTACCAGGTAATTTTGCTGAACCATCGGTGGTCAGGCTGGATGAGGCAACTTTTACATCAGTATCAAGAATAAATTCCAAGCTCGATGTTTTAAGAACGGATCCTTTGGCAAAGATCTTTTCTTTGTCGTCAAAATTGTGGATAGTTACTGTTCCGCGTGCTTTATCACCAATATCTTGTTTACCCGAAGTATTGGCTGTTTCGGAAAAATTAGCCGAAGAGCTTGAGGTTCTATAATTAAGGTCGATCTTAATATTTTTCTCCAAAATCTGGGTCGGTAAATAGATTGTCAGTTCGGCTTGGTGAAAAAAATATTCATTGATAAATAAGCCAAGGGCTATTATGAAAATTCCAAGAACAATAAATATCTTTCCGGAAAAGTTAAATTTGATTTTGCTCGGATTAGACTTTTTCGGAAAAATTGCTAATAGTTTACTGATTAATCCCTTCAATTTAGTTGTCAAAGATGTTTTTGGCAAAGTATGTACGGCCATTGGTAAAGGCTTTTCGCCAATATCTTCATTGAGAACAAAACCAAAATCTTCTCGCTTACCCCTTGGTTTGTCTGCCACAGGTTGACTTAAATGAAAAGCTTGAACAGGTGCTACATTTTTTATTTGTTCGCCAAAAATGCTCATCAAACCGTTGGCCACCTCGTCCTCAGATAAAATATCAACTTTGGGAATTTGAATAAAAAAATCGCTGCTCCAACGATGGCTCAATATCTTGGTGGCCGTATCATCTAGATTACCAGAATCGTATAAAATAATGCGAGCGGGCAAAATACCTGATTTCTTTTTTATTTCTTCAAAACCTTCCGTTAGATCCTCAATGATATTATCAGTTCGCCCTAAGACTTTTTTCGATTCAACCTTACCACCAACATATGTAAATATTCCCACTTGGGTTTTGTCGAGCTCGATCAATATTGCCGTCAGCAAATTCTGATCTTCTTTTTGCAAATAAAAGCTCATAGCTTCAAAACATTCGATATAACCCATTGGTTTCAAATCTAAAGCCTTAATAAGTTGTTTAATCTTTTGTAGATATACCTGTTTTATATCGCCTATTTTTTCGTCGACCAAGTGCGAATAAACAAATATGATCGTTTTTTGAATTTCCACATCAAGATTTTTTTCCAGCTTATAGAGGGCTTCGTCAACATCGTTGGTTAGATTTTCCCAACCGTTAGTATAAGCAAAGTTTTCCCGATCAACCAATTCCAAATGGCCATTTTCTTTTAAGAAGATCATCACGATCCCCTGGCTTTCTTTTAAAAAGATGCCTAAATAAAATTCTTTATTGGCTTTGTTATTAAAAAAAGGAATTTTCATATTTAATTATAGTGTACGCTAAAGCGGGACGCTTAATTTTTTTCGACTTGGGAGTCCCCGAAAAGGGGAGGGTTCCCACGGAGAAATAAAATTTAGTGTCACGCTTTAACTCGTGTATCAATTACTAATATTATATTTCGTAAAAACTTGATCAATCCCTGATTTTGCCGTTGTCAGAGCCTCTTTATAAGAAACTCCCAAAATCGTACTATTAATAGCATTTTCTATATATTTAATTATCTCATCATTCAATCCATTATCCTTGGTGTTTGAAATAAGCGGGATAGAGGCGAAATTATTTGCCTGCTTCATGACCGCGCCAAGATAAGGGTCTTGAATCAAAAGCGGTGCCAGATCAACTCTTGAATAAGGTTCACCAAAAGGTCTGATCTTACTTTCAATTTCATATAACTTGGTCATATTTTCCTTCTCAGTTAAAAATCTTAAAAATTTCCACGCTTCCAGTTGATTTGAGCTAAATCTCGACACTCCTTCAACCCAATATGAGGCTACTGATATCAGCGGCGTCCCGGGAACAACCGGTACCGGTACGACTTTCATATCGATATCAGGATTGGAAGCTTTAATCGTCAATATCTCCCAAGATGGGACAATGATCATGGCGACTTTTTCCTGGATAAAGGCCGTAGTTGAGCTCGACATCTCTTCAGTCCAATATCCTTGTGGCGCCTCACTAAATTTGCGATAAATTTCCAAAGCCCCGGCCGCTTCCAACTGATTTAGCTTATTCAACGTCCCGCCGTTTTGTAATAACAGTAGGCCGAAAATATCGGAAAAATGATCTACATTGGAAGATGTCCCGAGCGCAATTCCTGATGTTATCAATTTGCCTGATTGATCTTTGACCGTTAATTTGGGAACGATCCCGGTAATGTCATCCCAAGTAGACGGAACGGTATTGATACCGGCTTTCTTGAAAAGTCCCTGGTTATAGACCAATACCAAACCATCGATCTCCAAAGGCAAACCGTAATAATAATTACCAACTTTAAGATCTTTTTTATGGATAGGATAAAAAGTTTTATCAAATTCCTCGCTTCCCATAATAGTAGCGGGGAGCGGTGCAACAATATCTTTTATTTCCGGCAGCCAAGTGTTATGGAACCTGAATATGTCCGGCTTTTCAATTACTCCTTGGGATGTCCCTTCACTTTTACTGCGACTGACCAACTTTTCCCGATAGCTTTGGGGTTCCATTTTTTGGTAAGTGATCTTAATATTTGGATTTTTTTGTTGATAGGCAACGATCAATGGGTCCATCACCTCTTTATCCTCCCACAAACCCCAATAGATCAAATTAACCGGCTTATTACTTGGCTTTCCAGAAAAAATAGCCCTAAAAATAACGACTAATAAAATTAAAAATAAAATGGCACCTCCGGCAATAAATATATATTGATTATTATTCTCTTGATAAACAGGTGGTGGCAGGTCATCTGGAGGTGACTCGACTATCGGAGTTGTCATATCTTGTGGCGCCTCTTCAACTACCACCTCTTCTTGGCGTTGATTTTCCTCAGGAATTATTTTATCATCATCCATACTATCATGATATCAAATATTAAGAATGTTAGAGGCAATTTTTTGTTGCTTTTGATTGTATTTTTTGGCTTAATTGCCTTAGGGTCAACGGCTTATATTTTTTTGGGCCAAGAAAAAAATATCAGCAATAAAATTTACCCGAACGTCTACATCGATGATCAAAATTTTGGCCTGAAAAGTAAAGATGAGATCATCAATTTTTACAAAGAAAAAACAGCCAAGTTGAACAATAATTTTGTGATCGTCTATTTTAGAGATAACCCAGTCGCTACTTTTTCGGCCCAAGCTTTGGGATTAAAATACGATGGAAAAACGGTTGCCGAAAGGGCCTATTTAATCGGCCGATCATCTAATTCACCATCCAAATATTTGCAAAAATTTTTAACTATTTTTAATCTAAAAAAATTTAATTTTGATAGTCAGATAGAATATGACAATTCAGATGTTAAGGATTTTTTATCTTCGTCTGAAGATAATTATAATTTAGCAGCAAAAAACGCTCTGTTCAAATTCGACCAGGGAAAAGTAATTGACTTTAGAAAAGAAACCGATGGATTAAAGATCAAATCTGATCAATTTTTATCGGATTTTGATAAAGTTATCAACGCTTTTAAGACTGATGTTGGGAATAAAAAAGTTGTTTTGAATTCTGAGGTCATTAAGCCGGAAATAAAATTAGCCGATATCAATGAATACGGGATAGAAGAGTTTATTGCTGAAGGCAAATCAGATTACACCCATTCTATCCCCCAAAGAGTTCATAACGTGATTTTGGCGGCTTCAAAATTTAACGGTGTTTTGATCCCCAAAGGTAAGGTCTTTTCCTTCAACGATGCCGTTGGTGATATCTCGGCCCTAACCGGATACCAACCGGCATATGTTATTAAAGAGGGTAAAACTGTTCTTGGGGATGGAGGCGGAGTCTGTCAGGTATCAACGACTCTTTTCCGGGCAGCACTAAACGCCGGGCTACCAATTGTCGAAAGACACGCTCATGATTATCGGGTCGGTTACTATGAAAATGATTCTCAACCGGGATTTGACGCCACCGTCTATGGCCCAACCGTCGATCTAAAAATAAAAAACGATACCCAAGGCTATATTTTGATCGAAACGGAAGTCGATACAGAAAAGAATTTGCTGTACTTCAAACTCTATGGAAAAAAAGATAGTCGCCAAATTGAGATATCTAAAGCCTCTGTCTATGGCTACGTTCCGGCCTTGGCCCCAAAATATCAGGATGATCCGACCCTTAAAAAAGGGGTCACGAAACAGGTTGATTTTTCCGCGGCCGGCAGCAAAGCGTCATTCACTTATAAAGTCAGTAACGAGGCGACGCCGGGAATTAATGAAACATTTTATTCAAACTACCGCCCTTGGGCCGCTGTGTATTTAGTAGGAACTGCAGATTAATTATCTAAACCATCTCGCCCTACCTAGTTTGTAATGAAGATCTTTATTTCGTCTTTCGCCGATTATTTTGGCAGGGACACCCCCGACGATCGCATAAGGTGGGACATCTTTGGTGACGACGGCGCCGGCACCAACGACTGCTCCCCGACCAACTGTTACTCCGGCTAAAATAATTACTCTTGGACCAATAAAAACATAGTCTTCTATCTTTACTGGCGCACTGGTGGCGGCAAAATCTTCCTGATTGACATCGTGTTGACTGTTATAGATCATCACTTCGGTGGCAATATCGACGTGGCTACCTATTGACAATTGATCACGCCCGTCGAGAACAATCCCCTCACCAATGATCGTGTCTTCACCGATAGAAATATTTCTCGGATCATAAAATCGAGCTTTCATATGAATCGTCGAACCTTTTCCCATTTTTATTCCGGCTAAACGATAAAAAAAACGACGAAAACCATGAAGTGGGACGCAGCCGACCAAATGAAGGATAAAGACATCAAATTCAAGTAAGATATTTTTGATCCGGTTCACTATTTTTTCAAAAACCTCAACGACTGTTAATACCTTTCCGTTCTTGTCTTTGATCATGGTATTAACATTATAGCAAAGATAAAAAATAATATTTTTATTGATATAATAATCAGCAATGAGTCAGCAAAAGATCTCTATTATTGTTCCGGTCTATAACGAAGAAAAATATCTTTTGCAATTTATCAAAGCTCTCTTAACTAAGGTAAAAAATATCCCGAGCATTAAAAAAATTGTTTTTATCGACGATGGATCACAAGATAGTACCGGGAAAATTTTGTCTGCTTTTAAAAAAAATCCTCTTATCAAAATAATTAAGCATCAAAAGAATCAAGGCAAAGGGGCAGCTTTGAGGTCGGGAGTCAATGCCGTCAAAGATAAAAACTTTGATGCTTTTATTTTTATCGATGGAGATAATCAGCACGACCCAATTCATTTGCCGGATTTTATTGATTCATTAAAAAATAATCAGATAGTTTTTGGTTATAGAAAGCTTGGGAAAAAGATACCTTTTATAAGAAAGTTAGGAAATAATATCGCCCGTTTTATATTCCGTAATTTTTTTCATATACACAGAAAGGATCTTTTATGTGGATATATGGCCTTTAGGAAAGAGATCCTTCCTCAGTTACAGTGGCGTTCCGATGATTACGGTGTCGAGACCGAGCTGTCAGCAATCGTCGGCTTAAAGAAACTGCCTTTCAAGGAAATTAAAGTTAACACAATTTATTTAGATACAAAAAAGGGTGTTAATTTGTTTGACGCTTCGCTTATTTTTTCTAAAATTCCTTATTGGTATCTAAGATATGATCGGTCTAAAATATATTTCCTATTTTCTTTTATCTCTATTTTGGTCATATATTTTCTTTTATCTTTTAAAGCTCCTTTTTCGACACGAACCCTTATTCCAAATCTAGAACCTTATCCGGACAGTCTCTATTATGCCACCCCCGCCTGGAACTTTATTCACGGAAAAGGTTTTAACATGCTATTTGGAACATATTTTGTCAAACAGGTAGTGCCCCCTCTTTATTCTTTATTGCTTCTGCCTTTTTTTGCCGTTTTTCGTGACGTCCGCTCGTTTTATTTTGCTAATTTATTATTAATGTTTGGTTCAATTTTCTTTCTCACTTTAATCATAAAAAAATTATTCGGAAATAAAATTACAGACTTTATAGCTCTCATTTTCTTGCTTTTCTTGTTTGTTTCCAATTTTTATATCTATATGTTACCTGCTTATTTATTAGCCGAAAACATCACAATTTTTTTTGTTATTTTTTCCTTTTATTTACTGTCATCTGATGTCACCAAAACAAAGTCTTTATTAAGTGGAGGAATTGGGATTTTATTTTGGTTTGTTAAATTTTCCAATCTGCCTCTGGGTTTTATTTTTTATTTTCTCTATCTGTTAAAAATTCTTTCAAAAAATAACCGAAAATATTTTGTTTATTTTTTTAGTTCTTTGATAACTTTTGGATCTATATTCTTAGTTTATGCTTTGACAAGTCAGATATTTGCCGGACACAAAAATTTACAATCAAATGCCAGTTTTTCAATAAAATATTTTCAACCTAACGTTAAATTTTATTTAGAAAATTTATTAGGAAAAAATGCAAGATTTCTTTGGTTTGAAGAAAAAATGCTTTCTCCGTTAGTCTCTTTACTGGCAATTTCCGGTGTCATCACAGGATTATTTTCTAAAAAATCCCGACTTCTTTTGTTTTATATACTGTCCTTTTTTTTCGCTTTGATTGGTTTTATGTGTTTTTTCTATTCTCAAGATACGCGGTTCATCATCGCCCTTTATCCTCTGATAATAATATTGATCGGGATATTTTTTCAGCCACTTGTGAAAAAATTTTCTCCGATATTTCTTGTGTCATTCTTGATCGTAATTTTGATAGGTTTATTGTTTGTTAAAGGATTTAATCAAAGGAAAGATGAGCGAATGATAATGACATTTAAAAAACAGGTTGGGTTAAATTTTAAATACAGGGAAGATCCTTGGTATTATATGGCTATTCAGGATTTTAATAATTTTTTTGCAAACGAAGATGGGAAGAAGATTTATTTAGGAACATTTTTACCACCTTTCCTTGTGAATTTTTACACAAATGGTTACTATCATTATCTGCCTCTGACTTTGGGTCAAGACTTCTTTCCAGAAAAAGACGGTTTGGCAGAGAAAATGAAAGTAAAGTCTATCCAAGAATATTATCGGCAGTTGCTTTTAGATGGAAATAAAATATATATTACTAATATTTATTCAAATAATTTACGACAATGGCGGGAAGATTTTGATCTATTACTTACACAATTTAATTATAAGCTGGTCAGGCGAGGCTGCTTGGAAACTTGTAATCTATTCGAACTCACGCTCAAATGAATGATCATTAGTGAGCATAAAATATCCAACCTTTTCCAACATTTACATTATTGTCGTAATCAATTTTTTTAATTATGGCATCTTCGAGTAAAACATAAGGGTGTAATTTACCCAACAGCCTTTTATTTATTTTATTATCTTTTAAGCGTTGGGCCAAAAAACCTCCATCGCTTTTTACTAACGCTGTAAATAATTGCGTTTCTGGATCACCGAATGAAATTGTGTCGTCTTGATCAAAATGTTTGGGCTGATTTCTAGCAATTTCTAAGTTCTGATTTTTTAATTCGATAATTAGCTCATCCCAAAAGCGGTCTCCATCTTTTTCTCCCATAAATTATCTTTATTATAACGCTATATCTAAAATCAGGTCAAGTTTTGAAGATTGTTAGTATTATATAAATTCGTAGCCAATTTTTGCAGAAATAACACGCATTGTTCTTGGATGCAAAATAGTACCTGTATTGTTTAGAGGACTATTAGTCACCCTAATATCGAATGTATCATGATTAAAGTTTTTATGAGCTGGTCCATGATAATCTAAGTAATGCTGAAATGCAGCTTGCCCACCAACATTCAGACCACTTGTTATTTTATTATTATTAATCTTACCTTCAACAGGAATCATAAAATTACATGTATTACAGTGAAATTATAACCAAACTTTAGTTGGCTCAACTTCAAGACTTCGTGGTGGTGAAGCTAATTTTCGAAAAAATTCTATCATATGGGTTTTTAATCTTTAATTGAAGTTAGTATTATAGGATAAATAGAAGTATTTTTCAATACCTATCAAATTTTGAAGATAACACTTTACGATGGAAATAATTGAATTTAGCTTGTCTTAAGACTATAATACCCAAATGCTAGGAAATGAAGCAGCTCTCAAGTTATTTTCAAGAAATTTACACGAGGAATCTTTTTTAGGAAGCCAAAATAATCATAAAATCGAGATTTGGGGTAGCATTCTCCAAAATGAATTAGCTCGATTAGATCCTGAGATAAAATTAGCCGGGAAAAAACCAAAAGGATATTTAACTCATAAAGACGTTTCCTCGATTGTTCCAAGGATATTTGACGATACTGAAGCTTGTCAGGAAACTTTCACTGCTTTAGATTTTAATAAAAATCCTGCTATCCATAACCTAAAAACGAGGTTCGTTCATATTGAGTCCGGTCAAAAAGCCTATATATTTCTTACGGAAACTACCGATCCCGCAGCCGATAGAAGTATTTATTACATCACATATTTATCCAGGGGTCCTGATGATAGCTTTCTGGGTCAAGAGGCTAAAAACGATTTTAATAATTTAGCCAGATTGAATGAGCTTGCCGAAGACAAAATAGCCGATCCCAACATTAAAGAACAATTTAAGTTTATAAAACCTTTAGCTCTTGGAAAAACTGCTCCTGTTAATGGACACCAATATACATTTTTTACGATGCCTTTTATTGAAGGATATGGGGAACTAAGGTTAAACCACCGTCAAATGAATTTTCCTTTATTGGTTGAGGGCCATCGGGTGATACCAAGTATTCCTAATCTATCTTATGCCGGGCCACCAACGGATGAATATAAGGACAAATTTGAGGCTATTTTGATGGATGTAGATTTTACTGAAAATGCAATAATGAAGCTTACTCAATCATTTGGGCCAGTAATGAATATGAAAAAGTTTGCTCAATTTTCAAAGGCAGTTGAAAATTTACCTTTTCTAAAAAAGTTTAAAAAGCAACTTTCTAATGTTTTATTTGGTAATGCCCTTATCTATTTATTAACTGGTGGACTGTTCCCCAAGGAATTTGCTATTAACGCCGGTGATTGGATGGCAGATTTGGAATCGCCCTTAATGAAACTATATTTAATATCTCTTCGAGGTGGTTTGGAAAAAATTAGATCAGACGAAGATTGGGTGAAAAAAATGGAAAATCATATTGAACTTCCTGATACACAAGGAAATGTTGGTATGCCATTTGCTATTTTTAGTCGAGAAGAGATTCAAACCATACTCCAAAACGCCAAGTCATTTATAAAATAATTAAAAATTCAAGGTCAAATTTTGAAGTTTATTTATTAATAAGCTTAGACCTTTTCAAAAGTCATAAGGGTTTTTATTATTTTTTGCTCTCTACGTTTTCTGACTACTTCAGTTATTGCGTTAGCAATTTCTTCCAAATGATTGTCAATGACGCTATTTGCTAAATGAAGTGTGTCGATATTATTTAAACCAGAATAATGTTCCCGCTGAAAATCAGTAATAATTTGCTCCGGATCACTTACGTGTTGTAAACCATCTACTTCTATCGCCATCCTTGCTTCAGACAAAAAAATATCAATATGTTTGTGTCCATCAGAATGTTCCCTTTCAACTTTTACTCCCCTGCTTTCTAAAGCCTCTTGAAGTTTCTTCGCCTGCGAAGTTACATATTTTCCATTCTGATTCATAATCCAATATTCACAAAATAAAACCAAGAAGTCAAATTTTAATTCTTTCATCTCCGTTAAATTATTATATTGTATAATTACATTGCTATGACGATATAAATTTACTATTGCATTTTTAGTAAATATTAGAATAGAATTAGAGTACATATGAAAACTTATAAAATACCAAATACAATAAAGGTTCGTGTAAAGAAATTACCTAAAGGAAAGTATTTTGCTGAATTAGTTGGATATGGCGTATTTACCGAAACTAATAATGAAAAATTATTAAATAAAATGGTAAATGATTTAATTTATACATATTTTGATATATCTAAGGAAGATCAAAGTAAATTTTATTTTAGACCAAAAAGTGATATCGAAATGGACTCAATGAGAAAATTTATTAGATATATTTCTCCTGATTTTCATAAAAAATTTCTATCATCATGAGTAGATTCTTCGGCCACTATGCTTTATGTAAATGCTTACATACGTTAGGTTTTACACCAGAAAAACAAGTTGGTTCGAGCCATGTAAAATTTACTCCACCAAAAGATCATATTGTGCCAAGTAATTTAAGACCTTTTATAATAGTAATACTTAATACTAATGAGTATTCTAAGCATACTTGCAGTAGATATGTAACAGAAATAGTTCAATTAGGATTTAATAGAAATACGGTTAAAAAGCTACTTTATGAAAGTTAAATAATAGTTTTTTACAAATATTCATTAAACTGTACAAGTTTTCCGTTTTCAAAATCAACCATACAGAGATATTCTTCAGCAAGATGAATTTTAATAAATTCCGATCTTTCTTTTTTTAATTTACTTTCTTTTAACCACCTCAGAGCAACTTTTTCATTTAAGCTTAAAGTACTGTTTTGAATTAATTGCAATAGATCTAAATATTTATTTATTTTTGTTTGATAATCTAAATCGATCCCCCCTTTTGCATGGGCTAGTTTGTCGTTGCGATTTCTTATTAGAAATTTAATTGATTGCAATATGTTTTGATCAAGTTTGATTAATTTGAATATGTCTATAATTTCACTTTCACGTAAAAGTGCTATCACAAACGGAGAATTCGGAACTATAAGATCTTTCTGATCATCTCTTAAAGATTTTATTGTATAGATGAGATTATAAGAATGGTTTTTAACTTTGGCAATACGTAAAACTTTATATTGAATTGAAAGCATAAACAACAAATGAAAAGGCATTATACAAAATGGTTTAGCTTCCTCGCTTTCAGAATTTAACAATGAAAGAAATGAACTCCACAAGTGATTTATATAATCTTCTTCAAAAGAACTTTTGTTTATAGGCAAATAATCAAAGATTTTTTGAGCATCTTCTTCCATATCTATTCTCCCCAAAGTTTTGCAATTACATCCTTAATTTTTTGTTCGTAAATTTCGATTAATTTTTTTGCTGACTCAACCATTGCTCGCTCTGCTTCAATTTTTTCCACAATTTGCTTTTGAATCTCAAGAGGTGGAAGTGATATTATCCAATTCTCAACAAAAACTACTGGCACTCTTTGTAGGCCTCCCGTTCCTGTCATTTGCGCTTTTCCTTTTAAATTAAAATTATTGTCAATAATGTTGGTATAAATTATTTCTGGCAAAATTTTTTTAGTCGGTCGTAAAATAATATACTCACTCGAACCAAAACCAATTTTATTTTTTAAATTTTTTGCAATTCCTGCTTTACCATTTTCAAAACAAGGCGTAACTCTTGCAAGTAGAACATCATTATCAGAGAAATAAGTATAACTTCCCATAACTTCTGACACCTTTTTTGTTTTTAATACCTGGAAATACAAGTTTTTCTGATTTAAGTCGGACATTGGAACAAAAGATACTTCCATATTAGTATTAAGATTTTTAATCTCACTCTTTTTTGGGTTTATTTCGCAGACATCCTCTAACTTTACTTTCCACCATTTTGGGTCAGTATAAATTCGAGGTTTCCAATTTTTTACAATTTGACGGGCACCATCAATGATTTTTTGATTACCGTCTAATTCTTCAATAATTTGAATTTGGATTTCAAGAGGTGGAAAAGGAATTTTATATTTTTTTAACCATTCTGTGCTTAAATTTTTTTGAGCAACTCCACTTGAAGATTTTATACACTCATTTTCAAAAAATTCTGTATTTAAAATATGAAATAAGTAATTCTTGATAACTTTTTCTCTTAACGTACGAATACAACCAACTCTTTGATTTAAAGCAGCAGGTAATAATTCTGATGGTAGCAATCCAACTCTTCCAACATTTCCGGTAAGCGATACTAATAAATCGTTTTTTTCTAACATATATTGTTTGATTTCTTTTCTTGAATCTTCTGGATAGAATTTTGGGTTATCATCTACAATTAATCCTTTTTGAACATTTGTTATTCTTATAACTCTAATTCCTTTATCAGAATATTCCTCACTCTTAAAGGCATAACCATTTAATATTTCGCAATATTCTTCTAGCTCTACCATTGGCCATTTGGCATTAGAGTAATCGGTCACTACTCGGTATCTATCGCCGGAAAGATTGTAATTACCATTTTCTGCAATTCTAGATTTTTCTACGTAAACTGAAAGTTTATTTTCAACTTTTTTACCAACATTCCAGCTATTTAGAATGCTGAGTGCTTCTGGTAAATCATTTTTAATTATTGGACGTTTAGTAGCGCCGAGATCAAAACCATCGTTTTCTACTTTAATAAATAAAATTTCTTTACTTTGTTTGGCTAATTCATTATTAAAAAGTAAAATACTGGTTTTAACTCCGCTGTAAGGTTGGAATACACCTGATGGTAAGCTAACTACTGCATAAAGTCCGTCGTTGATTAAATTTTTTCTTAATAGTTTGTGAGCGGTGCCAGACTGAAAAATGATTCCTTCCGGAACAATAATTCCAGCCCTACCTTTTGGTCGAAGATGATTCATAATATAATCAACAAAAAGCACTTCACTCCGACTCGATTTTATACTAAATTTATTATGTGTTTGAACTCCACCATGAGGTGACATAAATGGCGGATTTGCCATCACTACATCAAACTTATCATTCCATCTCTCTTCCATTGAAAGAGTGTCGTATTGAAATATTTTTGGATTTTTAAACTGGTGCAAATACATATTAACCTGCGCAATTCTTACCATTCCTGGATCAATATCATATCCTTCAAAATTATTCATTAATTTTTTTCTTTCATCAGGAGTTAAAGGTTTTTCTTTTTTATTTGGATCGTTTTTCTGATCGTGTTGTTCAAGAATATGGATATATGAGCTAACTAAAAATCCCCCTGTGCCACAAGCAGGATCCAAAACTTTATCATCTTTCGTTGGATTAACAACATCGACAATAAAATCAATGATGTGACGTGGTGTTCGAAACTGGCCAGCATCACCCTGACTACTCATAACAGATAGAAGATATTCGTATGCATTTCCTAATTCTTCTGGATGAGAATAGTCAAAGTAATCAATTTCTTTTAAGAATAATCCAAGTACTTCAGGCGAACGATATGGTAAAAAGGCAGATTTAAAAATTCCACGAAAAAGTTCTGGCAATTGTTTTGCTTCTGAAAATTTAAGCAGAGCTTCTGAATAAAGATTCATTCTGTCTTGATTACCTATTCTTGAATCCATTATACGAGTCCATGCATATCTTTCTAATTCACCAATAAAAAAAGAGGCTTCTCCTCCGGCCTTAATAGCTGATTGATCCATATCATCCATAAACTTGTAGATTAAGGCGTTGGTGATCTGATCAATTTGAGAGGTTGGATTTGGTACAACTCCTACCAAAACTTGTCTTGCTGAATCAATATGTCTTTTTGTATCGGTATTCATAATCTAATATTAACTCATGTAAGTATTAAGAGAAACATAATCTTTTATATATATTGGAATTATATTTTTATAACCGTTTAATTTTTGATATTCTTCAAATCCAAATGAAGGGCAAAAATGTAATTTTGCCAATTGTCTATTATCAATTATTTGTCTTACTTCTTCGTCAACTATATACGCTTTAAAAAAACTTTTTGCCGGTGCAAAATGCTCTTGATCAACCGGATTAACTTCCATAAATTTTTGCCATTCTGATTCGAGCAGATCATCTTTCATCTCAAAAGTTTCCTTCTGACCAAATACCACTTGTAAAAATTCTCTGACTGAAATTCTGCGATCAATATTAAATATTTTTCTTATTTTTTCAAGGTTAAGAAAATATTTTGGTTTATCAAAAATCTCTCTTTTAGCAAAACTTTCAGCCTCTTCTGAATCTCCATTTTCCCACATATTTTTGAGTTTTTTATTACTCAAAACATCTTCTTCAACGGCACGTTTAAAGCCCTCGCGATCTATTCTCATTCCTTCTAAGCCAACATCGGTCTGATTGATAGATTTAAGCTCATCAGATGAGTGTAAATCTATTGATTTAATCGGGCCAGGTGGAATTGGTCCTTCAGGTCCTCCAGGAGGAAATGGTCCTGGAGAAGTAGAAATTGGTTTAATTGGTGGTAATTTTATTTTTTCATCATATTCAAATTCATTTTCAAAATATTCACACGTGGCAAAGAAATCAAAAAACTTATATTTATCTTTAGGAATTGCAGTGGTTTCGTTATTAGAGTAATCTTTATATTCAAAAGAATATTTTCTTGTTCCTCGTCCTTTTATCTGAACAAAGTCAGAAGGACTAAAAAGTGGTCGCATGAGCGCTAAATTTAGGATATCTTGACAATCATAACCAGTAGTCATCATGCCAACTGTGACTGCGACGCGGGTTTTGCCCGTGTCATATCCTTCGGGCTGCTTAACTTGACCACCGAGACGGTTATTTGAAAAATTAACAGTTATTTGTTGAGCCCCTTGAACTTGTGAAGTGACTTGCATTGCAAAATCGGATTCTCCATATTGTTCTGGCCATTTTTCTAGAGCCAATTTATTTAAAATATTAGTTATTCGCGCAGCATGTTTTTGAGAAACACAAAATACTATAGATTTACCAAAAAGATGAACACCATATTTTTGTGCAATTGGATCAAAAATTCCATTATCAATAAATGCCTTACACATTGCAACATTGGTTTCCTCATTAAAAACCCTTTTTTCGTAGTCTCGCTCAGTAAATTTTTCATCTATTGTTTCCGTTTCTTCTGTTACTTCGCGAACAGAAAGCCCCTCGTCAGAAAGCAGTTGAGTGGTAATCTCAGTACGAGCATCAACTATGATAGGATTTATAAGATAACCGTCTTTTACACCAGAAAGCAAATCATAACTAAAAGTTGGTTCGCCTGGTTTACATCCAAAAGTCTTATAAGTATCAAGCAGTAATCTTCGCTCATATTCTCTTTGAGTATCAGCTCCTTCAGGATCACCCCCTTTAAGATAATTCTTTGGAGTAGCAGTAAGTCCGAGTTTATATCCTACAAAATATTCAAATACAGCCCGACTATTTCCTCCTATTGACCTGTGGGCTTCATCTGAAATAACCAATTCGAAATCTGTTGGTGAAAATTCTTTTTTAAAACGATCACCAGCGAGAAATGTTTGAATAGTAGAAACAACGATTTTTGCATTTTGCCAAGAATCTCGGTTGTCTTTATAAATTACACATGCAAAATCATGACCAAGGTGATTTCTAAATGCTTTGAATGCTTGCACTTCAAGCTCTAATCGATCAACAAGAAATAATATTCTGCGAGCATTGCCAGATTTAAGAAACAGTTTAATAACCGCTGCTGATATGAGCGTTTTCCCTGTTCCTGTTGCCATTTCAAACAAAAATCTCTGATTGCCATTTTTAGCTGATTCCTGAAGCGCTTTAATTGCTTGTACTTGATATGGTCGAAGTTGTTTAAGATTATTGTTTTTTAAGAAGTCTGATCTTTTTGATTCATCTTGAAATGAAGGATCGTTAGCAAATCTTGGCATCTGCGATTCAACTATATAATTTTCATCAACCAATGTATTAGCTAATTCTTTAGGATTAGGGATGTATTTTTCATATTGCGTAATCGAATCATGCGTAGGAAAACGAGAAATAGTATCAGGGTTACCATGTTTAATATCCCAAAAAAAATGAATGTTTCCATTTGAAAGGATTACAAATCTTGCACCAACATTTCTTGCGTAATTTCTGGCTTGTTCCTTTGCCGATAGAGGATCAATTGACTCACGTTTTGCTTCCACTACAACTAAAGCTCTCCCATCTTTATCTAGAAGTAGAAAATCAATAAATCCATGCTTCTCATGTTCAAAGTCATCTCCGAGTTCTGAATATTTAATATCGGGTTCGAGCTGAATATTTGTCTTGCCGTTTTCGTCATCTTCAAATCGCCAACCTGAATTTTCAAGAAGTTTATTTATTTTTATTCTAGCTTTTGCTTCCTTATTCATAATAGTTAATGAAATTTTTTTATTTTTTTAAGAATATTCTCAAAAGAAGGATTCATGGAAAACATTGTAGCAAATTTTTTATTTCTTTGTAGGTTATAAACGACAATTTGAGGCCAAGAGTAGGAATTTTCAATTTTCAGTTTTCAATTTTCATTAAATTTTCAATGAGTTAATTTTCAATTAATAGAATCTATGTGCCAAGCGAATACAACCGCGGCGGTTGTACAAGAGTAACCTCAGCGGACTTACCATGTATTTGACAACAAAAAAAATGGTATAATTATGATACAAATTCCCGTAAGGGACGACCCGCTAGAAATAGCGGGGTTATTTTTTTATAAGGAGCTTCATAAAATCTTTCTTTAGAAAAGAGAGTTCATTAGGACTAATCTTGCCTTGCTTATAAAGCAATCTCTTTACATCAAACAGCCGCATCTGAGACATAAGAGCAGAAACTCTAATTCCTTTGATTATAAGTGGTCGATAAAATGGGGAGTCTTTTAATTTAGAGCTTGTTGGAATTCCAAAAAAAATTCTATTGTTAAATTTCTTTAAAACGATAACAGGTCGTAAAAATTTATTTCCCTTTCCACATTCTTCGTGCCCGACATTTTCCCCGATATGGCACCACCAAACATCGCCTTCTTGGAATTTTGGATAGGAAAAAAGAACATCTAGCTGAGGTTTGATTCCAAACCACACATCAAAACGTTTAATGTAGTTAAACATATTGTTTTTAACTATATAGAAGAACTATAATTTTATCAGTCGTTTAAAACCCACAAAGTTAGTGTTTTGGGCTGTCTCAATAGTTAAATCTAGTTGAATTAGTTTAAGGGTTCGCGGGTTAACCCTCCTTCGCTGACGCTTCCACCTTCACTAAAGTTACGGCGGACAAGTCGGTGGGCAAGCGGGTTTATGAATTTTTAATGAGTTAATTTTCAATTAATATAATTTATGTGCCGTGCGAATACAACCGCGGCGGTTGTGTTTTTTTTATTTTTTGTATTAAAATATCACTAATATGGCTTTTGAAGGTCCGAGACCGCCTAATCCAAATAGACTGCTTGACGCTATTCAGGTAATGTTGGTACCAATATCTATCGGCGTCTCTATTGTACTTGGTGAAACTCAAGTTCCAGGATTAGTCCTAACGGCCTTCCATACATTTGCTGGTGGTAACATAGCTGTTTTGGTCTTTAGAAAAGTTGCCGGACTTTTGCCCCCCCCGAAATAATAGGCCGATCTATGAGAGGTTAGTTTTTATCACTTTTATTTTAATCTTGTATATACGCCAAAAGGTCTTGGAGTGTTTCCATGAATTATATTGAGAATATTTTTGTACCTAGTTAAAGCCGGAGCATATTTTGCACTAGTTGGATTATTGTCAGTGATAAACTTAGGATTTACCGTTGGTGGAAATGCTCCAAAAGGCAAAGAATTCCTTAGTTTAAATGCGTTTGTTACATTATCTAATAAGATTGTAAATTCTCTTTTTTTGATTTTAAGCTGTGACACTAACCCCTGCAAAGCTATTGGATTTGTCAAACCCAATTCAACAGCTGTTGTCATAACTTTCATAGTATCTACTGAACCATTAATGCTACATAATCTTGCAATACGATTACTAACAGTTCCTGAAGTAAGAAATAAAACTTCTGATGCTTCACCAACGTTAAACCCTTTACTTAGTAGTGCAAGAATAAAAATGTCAATTAAATGGGCAGAAAAATCTGGATTTCTGCAGGATACTCCTCTTGTGCCTTTATAAGTAAATTTGCCCTCTTCACCAAAACCTAAATAAAATCTCGTTTCCATTTTAGTATTATAGGATAAAATAACGTTTGAATCAATCAAATCGCACCATCAAATTCTCTTGTATTCCAAATATTTGCTATACTATTTTTATATGAAAAACTTTATTCTCGTCTTAACCTGTTTGCTTATTATCTTGGGGGTTTATTTGAGCCTTAAAAAGTTTCAAGTATTGATGCAGCAAAATGACGAGCTAAGGAGAACCGCCAATCAAATACCGTCTTCCGCTTCGGGAGATGTAATAAAATATTAGCCTGTTATTCGTAAGAAGTTTGTTCGTCTGAAATAAACCGTGAAGGGGTAGAATAACCTTGCGACCCAAATATAAATCGTTTTCTTGTATTGGTAATATAAAGAGCCTTCTTAGCCCGCGTGATCCCAACATAAAATAGACGACGCTCTTCTTCAAGTTGAAATTGATCATCAATTGAACGTGAATGTGGAAGCAAACCCTCCTCGACACCGACGATGAAAACATGGTCAAATTCAAGCCCCTTGGCCTGGTGAAGGGTCATCAAAACCAATCGCCTATTGTCCTTGGTTTCTTTCTCATGTTGCGAATATTCAGATTCAACCAAGGCCACCTGTTCCAAAAAATCCATCAGCTTGGGAAAGCTTAGGGCAACCGATTTTAACTCTTTGATATTTTCCAGCCTGCTAAAATCATCCGGGTCTTCGGAATCAAACATTTTTAAATATCCAACCGTCTCAAAAACCTTTTCCATGATCTCATCGGTCGGACAAGTCTCTAACTTATCTTTCATCTCGTCGTAAACCTTTTTAAATTTCACAAAGCGATTTTTACCAAGTTTTTTGATCCGTTCCAGCGAAACCGTTTCATTTGGATTGATTAATAATTTTAAATACGCCAAAATATCTTTAATTTCTTTTCTTTCATAAAACCTGGTCCCTCCAACCAAAATGTAGGGAATCCCGTATCGAAGAAGGACCTCTTCAAGGACACGTGACTGAGCATTGGTACGATATAACACGGCAAAGTTTGGGAGTTCAATCATATCATTAACACTAATCAATCTGGTAATCTCCTCGGCCACATATATCGCCTCGGCCTGTTCGTTATCGGCCTGATAAAAGATCACATCCTCCCCGGGTTTATTATCGGTAAACAAGTGAAGGATCGGATGGGTGGAATTTTTAGAAATAATGTTATAAGCAAAGTCGAGAATCTTTTGGGTCGACCGGTAATTTTCTTCCAAATAAAACGTCTTTGATCCGCTAAAATCCTTTTCAAACTTTTTTAAATTGGTGATATCAGCTCCCCGCCAAGAATAGATGCTCTGAGAAAAATCACCGACAACGGTAATGTTCTTCGATCTATCCGCCAACATCTTCGTCAATAAATATTGGACAAAATTTGTATCTTGAAATTCATCAACCAAAAAATATTCGTATCTGTTTTGAAAATAATCCAAAACATGCTTGCTTTTTTGAAAAAGCAGAACTGTTTTGATCAGCAGATCGTCAAAATCAACTCCATGGTTTGAGGTTAATTTTTTTTGATAGTGAAAGTAAACATCGGCAACCAGTGCCGATTGATGGAATTTAAAATTTTCCAAAAAAGTCTCCGGGGCGATCATTTGGTTTTTGGCTAAAGAAATATAGTAGGAGAAATAGCCGGGAGTCTTTTTTTCAAGTTTTTTCTCCGTTATTATTTGCTTGATCAAGGTTTTTTGGTCACCGTCGTCATAGATGATAAAGTTTTTGTCCAGTCCGGCCGCCTCCCAAAACTGTCGTAAAACTCTGACACAGAAAGAATGATACGTCCCAACAAAACCCAAATGGGCCGCTCCTCCGAGCTGTTTACTAATTCGCTCTTTCATTTCTGCCGCCGCCTTATTGGTGAACGTCAACATAACAATCGACAGTGGGTTAACTTTTTTTTCTTTGATCAGGTAGATAACCTTGGTGACCAGGACCCTGGTTTTACCCGACCCGGCCCCGGCTAAAATGACCGTCGGACCGCTATAATTAACCACTGATTCCTTTTGTTTTTTATTTAGATGTTTAAGAATGTCTATGTCCATGAAGTATAATTATAAACAATAAATTGATTTATAATATGTCTCTCAAACTTAAATTAATTATCGCTGCTTCCATCATTTTAATAGTTTTTGTCATTTTAATCCGTCCTTACTACCTATTTGTTACCCTGATCGTCAAAGTATCCCCCATCAAAACCTTGCTTTCTCTCGATGGTCTAAAATCTTATAATAATCATGTCAATATTCTTTTTCTTGGTATCGCCGGAGCTGACCACGATGGACCAAATCTTTCTGACTCAATGGTTGTTGTCAGCTATGATCTAAAAAACAATGACTTGACGACTATTTCTATTCCCCGCGATGTTTGGAGCGAGGCCTTGCGCGATAAAATTAATTCCGCCTATGCTTATGGTGAGGCCAAAAAAAAGGGGGCCGGATTTATTTTAGCCAAAGCCGAAGTTGAAACCATCATCGGACAACCTGTTCACTACGCAGCCGCGATCAACTTTGATCAGTTTGAAGAGCTGATCAATTTTGTCGGAGGTGTTGAAGTCACTGTCGAAAATTCTTTTACCGATAACGAGTTCCCGATCGTCGGTAAAGAAAATGATCTTTGCGACGGTGATCCTGATTATAAATGCCGCTATAAAACAATTTCATTCATCAAGGGGATTACTCACATGGATGGACAAACTGCTTTGAACTTTGTACGTTCCCGACACGCAGTTGGCTCTGAAGGGACCGATTTTGCCCGGGAAAAAAGACAACAAAAAGTAATGGAAGCCGTCAAAAATAAATTAATCGTCTTTGTTAAAAAACCCGATCTTGATCAATACAAGAAACTATATGAATTGGTCAATACACTGGTGAAAAGAGATATTAATAATCAACAGGCGGCGATCATTTTGAAAAATATTGTTTTTAAAAGAAATTTTAAACAAGAAAAGATTGTCCTTTCCGATGATTTTTTTATAAACCCAGTCATAAATTTGGAGCGATATGATGGGCTTTGGGTACTAGTTCCCAAAAATGATGATATAAAAATAGTTCAAGAATATATTGACTGCCGTCTTAATCAAAAAACAAGCTGCGAGCGATTAAAACAAAAATGAAAAGAAGATTGTTGAGATAGCTACTCCAAAAAGAAGTAATCCTTTTCCCAGGTTACCCGTTTCCGGAAGAACTTGGGGTTTATTCACCTCAGCAGTTGTTGTTGCATTGACAACTGGTGTCGTCGTGGGACTTTTTGCCAAAATAATTTCGGTTGGACTAATAACTAAATTGGTATCTGGACCACCAATCGAACCGGAAGTCGGACTAATTCCTGGATTTTTTGTTGGTTCTATAGTGGCCGTAGGAACGATAGGTGTCGCCGTAGGCTGTAGCGTTATGATAACTTTGGGAGCAGAAGTTAATTGCTCGCGTGTTCTATCTATAATTGCCGGAGTCGGAGTAATGATGTTCTGAGGGTTGACCTTTGCCTGATTATTATTTGCATTATTTTTACTTACCAATGATATGGCAAAAATAATAACCATTATTGTCAGCAACGAAATGATCAAAAAAACCAGCTTCGAATAATTAACTTTTTTCAATTCCTTTTTTGTTAGAGAATTGGGAAGACTGGTATAATTTGCTACGACATTAAAATTAGTTTTTTCTTTAAAATCCGGGATCTTCGGCGCCTGTTCTTTGGTCTTTTCTTTCTTAATTAGGTAGATCTGATAACCAACAACCAAGGTTGTAATAAAAAATGCAAGTAAACTTACTTTATTAATATAGGACAATAAACTAAAGACATCCATAAAATCATTTTAACGAAAAAATAACTTAGAAAGCAAGAAGAATTCCCCCACCAATAATAATGAGCGACAAACTACTAAAAATCACTCCGGTAAAATTACTTCCACTAACCGGTGGCGATGGAGTTGCCGTTATGTTTAATAAAGGTGCGGTCGGTATAGGGGTGCTATAGGAGGCAACCGCCTTAGTTGGCGCTATGGTCGGCGCAAATGTTATCGTCGGCTCACCAGTTGCAGTTCCCAATACCCTAGCCTCGTTCCCTTGTTGGGCTATGATCGTAAATTTTCTTGTTATGACGATTTCTTTCCCATCTTTATCTTTTGTTTTTATTACAATTGTATGAGGTCCTAACTCCAAATCTTCCGGAAGAAGATAGCTCCAATTTCCCTTTTTATCACTGGTTGTTGTGGCTGAATAAGTTTTTTTGGAATTAACCGTGATCTCTAATTTGTTTGACGGCAAAGTAACCCCCTTGATCAGTGGAATGCTACCCGGTATCAACGAACCCTCTTTTGGATAGAGAATCTCTGTTTGATCACTGGTTGTTGCCCCCTGACCGGTGGTCGCTGATAACACGTTGTCGTCACTTACAAAAGAATAATTTTTATCTTTAACAAAGATTATCGTCTGAGGCAAAGGGGAAACTTTAGATTTGATAGTAGTTATTGTTGTTCCTTCGCCTTCGTTTGTGATAATTTCGATTATTATTTTATCGGTCTCAGATATTGTTAAAATGCTCTGACTATCTTTGCTATAGATCTGGCTTAGAGGGATCAGCCAGCTTCCATCTCCAGTCGCCTTTATTTGAGTTAAAAGCGAATAACCACCTTTAACACTTAAAAGGATATAGGAATTAATTAAAGGATCAACCGAGTTTGAACGTAATACTTTGCCGAAAGCCGGACTGATATTTTGTAGACTACTTAGCACTTTTTGTGGAGTAATAAAACTGAAAGAACTTCCATTTGGTTGGACGATAATTTGATTATTATCGGTTATTATTTTAAAAAAATATTTTTTACCAGGCTCGAGCTCTTTTAATGTTACTACGTGAACTATATATTTTCCTTTTTGTTCCCCTACATTATTCATGTCCTTCTCGTCCAAAACAATTTTATTTTCTTTATTTTCCGCTTCACCATAAATAATCCAACCCGACTCGTTTTTATCAGTTTGCCAAAAAACACTGACTTGAGTTGGCGACAGGTTAACTATTTCAACTCTTTTAGCTACTTTTAAAGAGGCCTTGGACGACCCGGCCATTCCTAAAAAAGATCTTAAAAAAATAACTGAAATAAAAAGTACTATTAAAAAACCTATTACTGTTGGTAATTTATTTGTTTTGTGTATATACAGGTCGGAATATATCATATTTATTGGGTTTTGCTTTTTAACTGTTCCAAAATATCTTTACTAATTTTATATTGGGTAATTTGTGGTAAAGTAAGTTTTGATTTGATTTTATCTTCGGTTGAGGCATGATAAATATCGGCGATCAACCAGCCTATGACTGTTAAAAAAACTCCGATCGAAAGTAATAAAACTTCTTTTCTGTTCATAAATAAAACCCATCAATTGTTAAAACTACCTTTAAATTTCCGGAACCAGTTGATTCGGTATCTTTGCTGATTAAAAGACTGTCGACTAGTTTAAGCCTTCTTTGAGCGAATATATCAGTTAAAAACAATCTTAAATTTTCAAAATTTGTTATTGCTTCCATTTGCAATGTAACGTTTTGTTTTTCTTTGTTAGTTTTAGAAAAATTTATATCAACTATGCTCGCCTTATTAATTAAAAAAGAATTTTTATCAGCTATTTTTTTTATGTCCTCAACAATTTTGTTTACTTCTGGCTGTTCAGATATGGCCTGATTAAGTAGTGGTAAATTATCCTTATTTTCTTCTATTTGCGTTTGGATCAAGGTAATATTATTGATCTTCTCTTCGTAGACCTTATCGATCTTGGTCAAGTCCACTTCTTCTTTTTTTAATGAAAAGGCAGTGGACAGGGATGGTTTAATTGCAAAAATAATAAAGACCGAAAAAATAATAAGGAAAAAAACGATGTAAATATATTCCCTACTTTTTTTTTCAAAAATTGATTTAGATATTGTACTTAGGTCCATTTCTTTATGAGTCACTAAATTTTTGTAAAAATAAAACAAAGTCATACCCTATATCGGTTCTTTTAATATTTTGAAGACTTACCGTTTTGAATTTATTCTCTTTTTTTAATAGGGTATAAAAGGTTTGTAAATGTTGAGCATTTGCAGCATCCCCTGTGATCTTGATCGACCCGTCTTTTATCTCCATATCGGTTAAAGTTATCGTTTCTGGAAATAAATTAATAAAATAATTAAACATGTCACTAAAAATTTTTTGTTGAAGAAGCGCATCGTCGATTATCGCCGTCTTTTTATCGATCTTGGCAGCATCATTTAAAAGCGGCAAAACTATTTGGACGATTTCTTTTTTTTGTTCAACACCGTCTTTTAGGTCTATAATCCTTTGGTCTATTTGAAACCTATAAAAAAAGACGCCAATTACAACTAATTGGGTAATCACAATAATGTATCGTAAATAATTAAGACCAAAAAAAGTTAGTTTATCCAATAAACCAGCGTCTTTTTTTTCTAACAGATTTATTTTGTATCTCATTTCTTTTTTGAAATTTTTTTACTGACTCTTGATTTTAATCTGGTTGCTTTATTTTTATGAATTACATGGTGTTTTACTGCTTTATCGATCTGAGAATAAAATAAACTAACCAATTTTTTAACGTCAGATCCTCCTTTTCGAATCTTTTTTTGGGTTGCCTGATATGCTTTCGTGTAAAGATTATTTACTTTTGTCCTTTTCTTATCTTTTCTAACTTTTTTAATGGCCGATTTGATTATTGGCATGAACTAAAACACCCCTTTCTTTTGTTAACTTAACTTATAATGTATATTCTTTTGTAAATGATTTATCTCCATAACTTCCTGAAAATTTTAAAGATACTTTGATAGGTCCGGAAATATTATGGTATCGACAAACACCCGATGAACAAGTCCCTAAAATTATCTTTCGACCGGTTTCAGCTGGTTCTCCGCACTCCCATACACCATTTGCTTCGTCGCATTTCCCAATAGCTCCCTGAGAAACCGTCCCACCCCCATCACCCGTATCCTGATTTATAACGAGGTAGCTCATTTCAAATTCAATAGATTTGGTTTCTTTTGGCGCATTATTTATTGAAAGAATTGCCTCGCCTTTTTTTGTGGATTTTAAATCTACCCTTACTGAACTATCTACGGTTGGAAAAATATTATCTGACTGGATCAATTGTTCATTTGTTTTACTAGTTGAAGTTTTTCTACCAACAAAAAGCCAATAACCTGCCAAAATAAAAAGAACTAAAAATATTCCGCCTAATATCATCACTTTTTTACGATCTAGTTTCATATAATTTATAAAATTTCTAACTTTTCTCCCAAATATTTATTTAATTTTTCAATACTAATTCTCTCCTGTTTCATACTATCCCGATCCCTTACTGTCACAGTTTCATCCTCGATCGTTTTATAATCAATTGTAACACAAAACGGGGTGCCGATTTCATCCTGACGACGATACATTTGTCCGATATTTCCTGAATCGTCAAACTCACAGACATAAGTTTTTTTTAAGTCGTTTAGAAGATCCAAAGCTTTCTTTTTTAGTTTTTCATCTTTCTGCAAAGGAAATACGGCAACCTTAACTGGAGATAGGCTTGGTTTCAATTTTAAAACAATTCTTTTTTTACCATTAACTTCTTCTTCATGGTAGGCATCAATAAGAATTGTTGTCAACAATCTCGATAGCCCAAATGTTGGCTCTATCACATGAGGAACGAGTTTTTCATTGGTCTTTGGGTCACGGTAACTGAGATCAACACCGGAATTTTTCATGTGGTTTTTAAGATCAAAATCGGTTCGGTAGGCCAGACCCCACATTTCTTTCCAACCAAAAGGAAATTCGTATTCTACATCCATGGTTTTTTTCGAATAGTGCGACCTTTCAAAATCTTCATGTTCTCGCCAACGAATCTTATTTTCCGGCAAACCTAGTTCGATGGCAAACTCCCACATCTCATTTTTCCAATTTTCAAAAGTAGCTTCCCAATCTTCTGGCCGAATAAAATATTCAAACTCCATCAGATCAAACTGAAGGGTCCGAAAGACCCCCTGACCTAAAGTAATTTCATTTCTAAAACAAATTCCGGTCGAGGCGATCCCAAAAGGCATTCTGACTCTCATTGTATCAACAACATTTTTGAAGTTCATAAAAATTCCCTGAGCTAATTCTCCCCGTAAATATGCTTTTGATTTACTGTCTTCGACCATGCCTATCTTTGTTTCAAAAAGAAGATTAAATTTTCGGACGTCGGTCAGATCGGTTGAGCCACAGTGCGGGCATTTTAGTTTATTGGTTTTAATTATTTCTGTTAATTTTTCTACCGGCAAACCCTCTACTTTAGTATCTTTTAATTTGGCCTCGATCAAATGGTCGGCCCGAGTTCTAAACTTACATTTTTTACAATCAACCAAGGCATCATTAAAGCCCGTTACATGACCAGAAGCTTCCCAAACCTTTGGATTTAGGATAACCGAGGCGTCGACCATGACAACATCGCGTCTTGATAAAACAAATTTTTTGATCCAGAGGTCGCGAATATTGTTTTTTAGGAGTGTTCCATAATGGCCAAAGTCCCAAGTATTGGCCAGTCCCCCATAAATTTCCGATGAGGGATAAAAAAATCCCCGCCTTTTTGCCAAAGCAATAATGTTGTCCATATTTAATCTTTATTATAGCGGAAGTAGGGGGATTTTTTCATTAATAATTTCCTCAATTAGCGATCTTAGCTCTGGATAACTGATCTTTTTATCCAGATATCCCAATTGCATCATAATATCAGTTAAGTACTTAACTGTAATTGAATCTGGCTTGATAGATTTTGACAGATCGATTAAGAAATTTTTTGTTAAATTGTAGGTTTTTGTTTCTTTTTGCTGTTCTGGTAACAAACGTTCTAGAACAAATAAAAATGAATACAAATTATTAACTTTTTTTTCATCTTTCTTCAACTCGGAGAAACCGGAAAGCAATTCACTTTCTTGCAGATAGTAATGGTCGTGTTTGTGGCTCAATAATACGTTAATCAAATTACCTGTCTGAAGATGAGGCGAACGACGACTGGTGATCTTTTTAACGCCTTTGGCAAATACGGTCAACCGACCGAGGTCTTGTGTAAACAAGCTTATTAAAACATCCCGATTTAACAGATCTTTTTTTTTCAAAACAATAGCTTCGGTTTTAAAATTTATTTGCATATCTTGGAATCTATTTTAATACAAAATGAATAAAATGAAAGACAAATTACTTTATCACACAGAAACCAGCATTGGATTTATTATTAACCCTCATACAAAAAAGCTTATCTCCGCCTTGTTCAACTTTGTTTTTACACACATCAGGACCTTCGCTTCTATCACAGTAAATAGTTTTATTGTTTTGGTTACCATAATATATACACCTATTAATTTCTTTATTACACATATAACCACCCTTTATTTTAATGTTTTGACACTCAGTATTACTATTACAAAATTGTCCTGCTAACGTTGGTTCCGGTACGGGTGTGTTCGTACGTCCAGCTCTATGTTCAGTAGGTTGATTGTCTTTTATACATTTATTATTAAAGCAAAAGTAACCACGTTGACAAACGCTTGTTCCGCATATTTCCACTTCCCTGGCTTTGCTATTACTGTTGAAAACTATATTTTTCTGACTAAAAATTACGGCAAATACAAATAACAGGACTGATAATAATAACATGATCAGTAATCTAACTTTATTTTCTACTTTAGTTTTATTGGCCATTACTTTATAATAACAAATTTTATTTATTTATCACTTTATCTGTTCTCAGCATCCCATCAAACAAAGACCTACCGTTTAGACTCACCTTTAATTTCTGCTCTTCAATTCCCGCTTGTTTTTGAACCAGCAGTGAGTAATTATTAGTATCAACACTAGTAGGCAAAGTATATTTGACTGTTACAATCGCCTGACCTTGGGTAGGTACTTGCAAAAAGCCTTCAAAAACAGTTTTACCTAATTCATCATAAGTTTGAACCTTTTTTGACGATCCATTAAGGCTTACTAATTTTGAACCTTGAGGAACATAAAATCTTATCCAGTTTCTAAGTATGGCGTTCAGACATAAACCGCCCCTTTCTAAATTACAATCCGATGCTGGATATGGATTCCTAAAAGTGACAACTACTTCTCGGTCTGAGCCCTTTGTTTTTGAGTCAATACTCTCTGAAACAAACATGTTCGACTTAGCTCCGGCAAAATTGACATTGCTGATATGCAAATAATCTCCCTTAAAATCTCTTATCCTTCCGGCAAAATTCAGTTGCTCCAAGGATTTTTGTGCACCAGTATCTTTTAAGTTAACCTGAATGTGTTTTTCATCAAGGTTTTTGAACATTGTCTGCATTAAAGTGCCCCAATATTTTGAAGGTGAAAAGCCGATTGCGTTGTAGAACAGTTTATACATCAAGTCTCCTAATATTCCCTTCCTGTTTTCTTTCAAATACCCGACGGGTCTGTCGACTAAATCAAAAAGAGTGTAAATAGCTTCAGGACAATCACATCTTTTATCCATCTTTGCGCTAAATCTGATTCCGCTGACATCAACGTCACCAAATATTGTCAGCATGTCGACCAATATTTTTGAGTCTAATGCAATAATTCCGTCATACTCAACCCTTGCTCCGCTTTTTTTATAAAGACTTTCAAAAAGTTTTATCGACTGAACAAAATCCGGAGAAAGATTACTATCACGGATATAGAATTGACTGACACCCTTATGATAGGTCAATATTTCTGGAGGTGCTTTTGGATGATCAGATATAGATGCGTCCAATGAATAAATGTCATCTGATCTATAAATGCTGATCTTGCCATTTCTGATCTTAAAAACGGCATAGAAGGTTAAGAACCCTCCGGTTGCTCGTAACTCTTTATCGTTTTGATAAAGGATTAGATAAGTTTTTTCTTCTTTACTACCGAGAATTTCAGGCAGTTTTTTTATCAATGGTTTGGCATTAACAAATAGTTCTGTCATCCCCTCAAATTGATCTTTTAAATTTACGATATTCTCTCTTAAAACTAATTTACCAAACTTTTTTGGATAACGATTTGGATTTATCTTTGCGATACTTTTTCCCGCCATATCTATATCGTTTGCAATTGGATCTACTTTCTGAACAACCTTATCTAAGGTCATAACCGCCGTCTGTAATCTATCTTCTGATGATTTTTCATTGAATGATTTTTCACCTTTTTTGAAACCGATTAAATCAGCATATGGTTCAATCGCCGTAATTGCTTCCCGTCCGGCGTTTAAAAGATAGTGTCCTCCTGTTAACCCGTTTTTTAAATCAGACACATATGGAATAAAAGAGGCCCAATAAATTGAATTGGCTGCTTTTTCAAGATTTTGATATTTGTTTGAAAAATCTTCTAATTTTGTCTTTAATAGTTCAATGTCGTTTTTAGCAAAAATAGCTTTCATTTCCTTACTGGATGCAATGACAATATTAGCTTTGGCTTTTATATTGGCGATCGGCCTGTATATAAAAAAGTATCCTAAAATTAATATTAATACTAAAAGTATTAATCCGTTTTTATTTTTTTTCCTTCTCATACTTTATTTTACTTTAAAAATTTTATAACTTTTATGTACGGGTTTGATTAATCAAACCCCTACAATTATTTTACACTGCTCCCTTTCCGTTTACCATAACAACCGGGGTTAAAAACATAATCTTTAGATCATTCCACAAAGACATATGTTTTACATAATCGGCATCTATCATAATCCTTTTGTCAAAATTGATTTCCGATCGGCCGGTTACCTGCCAAAGGCCGGTTACCCCGGGTTTGACGGACAAAACCTGATTGACCAATTTTTTTGTATGAGGATACTTACTTAATTGGTTTTCCAACTCGTCAGGATAATACGCTCTTGGTCCAACGATGCTCATTTCTCCTTTCAAGACATTTAGTAATTGTGGAATCTCATCAATAGAATGTCGTCTTATAAACTTTCCGACCTTGGTCACCCGAGGGTCTTTTAATAGTTTGTAACTGCTTCTTTTATATTCGTCAAACAATTCTTTAAAACTAGGATCAGTTCTAAGTAAGTAGTGGGCATTGTTGATCATCGATCTAAATTTGTACATTTTAAATTTCTTGCCTTTCTCTCCAATCCGTTCTGGAACATCAGCTAGGATTGGACCTTTTGAATCTATTATTATCAACAACGATATTACTAAGGCAATTGGTGAAAACAATACTAATAAAAAAATTGCGCCAACCACATCTACAATTCTTTTTAATCCTTTTTGATATGCTTTATTTTTTAAAAAACTGGTCATAATATTTAGGTAAGATTTTCGTGTTCCGTGCCCGGAAAACTCTCAACAATTTTTTTAACTTTTCCCATAGAATTTTTTTTCGTAATCAACATTGCGTCAGGGGTATTTATAATTATAAGTTCCTCTAAATCAACGGCGACGATTATTTTCTTTTCGTCGTAATTATAGATCAATGAGTCGGAAACATTGTCCAAATATACTTTTCCGTTAATAACATTTTCTTCTGTTTTTAATTGTAGGGCTTCTTTTAATGCCTCCCAACTGCCCACATCGCTCCATCCAATATCTTCGAAGATAACAAAGGCGTCGTTTTTATCTAAATTCTCTAGAATTGCATTATCAAAATTAATACTTTCAACTTGCCCGTATTTTTGTTTTAAAATTGATTGATAGTTTTCTTTTCCAAAATTCTTTAATATTGATTCGGTATTATTATAAATATTTGGCGCTAATCTTTGAAAATATTTATATATAAAATTCGAGCTTGTTACAAAATATCCCAAATTCCAACCGTATTTTTCAGATTTCAAAAATTTCTCAGCCGTTTCGACATTTGGTTTGTATTTTAAACCCTCAAATTTATATAAATTGATTTCTTCCTCTTTTTTTATTTGTTCTCCAACATGAATATATCCTAGGTTTGTGCTGGGAAATCGTGGTTTATTGGCGATAAAAATTATTTTATTGGGATCTTTTTTTATTTCCGCCCCGGCAATTTTTAATATTTTTTTGAAAAGTGAAACTTGCTTAACCAAATGATCACTCCAAAGAATAGCCACCGGTTCTTCCGGATCTAGTTTTGATAGAATTCCCATAGCCAGGGCAATCGCCGGAGCTACGTCTTTTTTTTCGGGTTCAAAAAGAAAATTTGATTCTGGAATATCTGGGAGTTGTTTTCTAACAATATCCGCATAAAGAAAATTAGTAGAAATATAGATATCAGAATACTTAAAATCAGGTAGTAATCTATCTACTGCCAGTTGCAGCGTGGATTTATTTCCAATTATTTTTTCAAATTGTTTTGGGGATTTTCGCCTTGATAAAGGCCAAAGCCTAATACCAGAGCCGCCTGCAAATATTATTGCTTTCATAATTTTTTTTTGAGATTATCTACAAATTTTTCTCTGCTAAATCTTTTTGTATTTATCAATCCAAGATTTTGAGCATTCTTTCTCAAATTGTACTTAATTTCATCAAATCTTTCAATCGCTCTCCTTAAACTTTGCATGTTTTGAGAGGAAAAAAATATCCCGGTTTTATTATCTTCAACTGTTTCTATCGCCCCACCTTTTTTAAATAAAATAACCGAGCAGCCGAAAAACTGTGCCTCCAGAGATACTAGCCCAAAATCTTCTTCCTGTGGCATGATCAAGGCCTGCGCTTTTGAATAAAGACCCCCTAGCTCGACATCTGATATTTTTGATAAAAATGTTATATTTTTACCTGCTATTTGTTTTAATTTATTTTCCTGACTCCCCTCTCCGACTATTACTAAGTTTTCTTTTAATTTATTAAAAACTTTAATAGCCAAATCAATTTTTTTGTATGGTTCTAACCTGGACACAATTAAAAAATAATTTTTAATTTTTAATTCCACTCTTAACTTTTCACTCTTAACTTTTAACTTTATTTTGCCCCAGTAATTAAAATCAAATCCCGGATACACAACCTCAGACCCTCTTTTATAATATTTTTTACAGCGATTTTTAACGGCTTCAGATATTGAAATGATTTTATCGGGTCTTTGAGCGGCAACAAAATCCCATTTTTTTATCATTTCCAGATAACCAATAATCAAGTTTCTAACTAATTTGTTTCTAAAATATTCTGTTTCATGACTCCAAAGATATCTTGTTGGTGTTAATAAATAACAGATATGTTTTGTCCCGGGTTGAGTAATAATAGATTTAGCAAATGAGGATGTCACTGAAATAACCAGATCATATTCAGAAAAATTAAATGATTCAAAAGCGAAGGGATAAAATATGAAAGACAAAATTCTGCTTTTTTTAATGAAATTGGGAAAGTTCTGCAGGAAAGAAGTTTTAATTTTTAAATCTTTTGCCCAATCAGCTTTTTCTTTATCAAAATATGAGGTATAAAAAGTTGCCTCCGGAAACATTTTGTGTAAATCCAAAAGGACTCTTTCTACTCCACCCCACTTATCAATCCAGTCATAAACAATGGCTATTTTCTTCTGATTGACCATAGTCTATATTATAACAATCTCCCTTGTGATATTATTTTACTAATGAAGTTTACAAAACAAAATATCAATGATATTCCTGTTGAAGTTGCTCACGGTGGTTCAGGTTCAAGACAGTTATTGGTAACACCTGACAAGCTAACTTCTCCATACTTTGAGGCATTGACCAAAGGATTTCTGGAAGTTGGGAAAATATTTGACTGGCATTTACACCAGGATGTTGATGAGGTTTTCATTGTTTTAAAAGGTCAAGGTAAATTTTCTTGCAATGATGAAGTGGTCGATTACAAAATAGGAGATATTATTACTATACCTGCTAATACTCAACATAAAATTGAAGCCTTAGGCAGTGAAACTAACGAATATTACTTCTTTAGAATAAAATGTAAATAAACTATCCCTGTGTCATTCCCGCGTAGGCGGGAATCCAGACTAAAATCTCCATGACAAACAAACTTAAAAAATTAATCAAACAGAAGATTCTTTCTTAGACAATAACCATGAAGTAATTGCAACAATCAAAACAATAATGGCAAAAATGAATTGGAAGCTGACCAAAAGCAAAATCGTTGCGATTAATCCGAAGAGAGCTAAATATTTTAAAATTGACTGTTGATCAATTTCCATATAAAACCTCCTTATATATTTTTAAAGTCTTGTTGGTCATATTTTCAAAAGAAAATTTATTAATAATATTTTTATAATCATACTCAGGTTTTTTTTTGATAAAATTTTTTATTTTTTTAGCAATATCATTTGTGTCTTTTGGATTAAAAGATAAATAATCATTACCTAATAATTCCTGAAATACCTTGATATTCGAAGCAATGACTGGCGTATTGAAGTAAGTCGTTTCAATTAATGGTAGGCCGAATCCTTCAGAGAGTGAAGGATGAATCAGGGCTAAAGCGTTTTTATAAAAAAATACCAAGTCAGCTAGTGAAGAATTAGTTAATAATAAAATATTTTTATTTTGATTTGATGTATCGATACATCGAAGTATTCTTGCTGTGAAAAAATCTTTAGGACCAATAAGTATTAACTTATATTTTTTATTTATTTTTTTAAAAGCCTCGATTAATTTTTCAACATTTTTATGGGGGTAGAAATTTCCAACGTAAATAAAAAAGTTACTAAATTTTTTGTTAAGGTTTTTGTTTTCTTTTGCTTCTATTATTTGATAATTAACCCCTTCATAGATCGGTGATATTTTATCTGATATTTTGTTTCCGTAAATATCTTTCAGTTGCTTTTTAACCGTTTCAGTAGGAGTAATGATCTTTACCGCCCGGCGCACCTGACAACGAAGGATAATTCTAAAAAACAAATGTTTAATATTGTAGATTAACTGATTTTTTGTGGAAGCCTTTCCCGTTTTAAACAATAAAGGTGTCGTATCATGAACAGTGGCGACAAATTTCCTCCAATATAAGACCGGGTAGCTGAAATAAGTAAAATGCATGAGGTCTAAATTGTCCTGATAAAGTTTTATTGCAAAGCCCAATTGTTCACCAACCGAATGCCAACTATAATTGACTTTTCTTTTTATAATATTTTTGTTTTTGAAAGAAACGCTGTCATAATCACCAGGCAATAAATAAATATAAAATAGCTCATTTTCTAATTGTTTTTTTTCCAAATAATATATCAGGTTTTTTAAGTAAGTACCAACTCCCGTTTGAGAATATAATCTGGCGTCAATTCCTATTTTTTTCATTTATTTAGTTAGATTTTTTTTAAAGTCAATTGCCAAATAAACTAATTTATTCGTAAGCCGATTATGATCTTTTGCGTAATGCTTGCTATAAAAAATTTTCATGGAATCATAAAAATGATCATTGGTTCTTTTTTGAATTTCAGTATTTTTTTTCTTTAAACCGGATACAGACTTTAAATGTAAAACCTGCCATAAGGGATAATAAATAATTTTGTACCCCAGTTCCTTTATTTTGAAGGCCATTTCAATATCTTCTCCGTAGGCAAAATAATCCTTGTCAAATCCCCCAATTTTATCAATGATCTGTCGTTTGGTAAATAGAAAGGCGCCCGTGGGCACGTCGATTTCGTGAATAGTTTTTAAATTTAAATTAATCAAATGATATCCACCAAATAATTTGTTTAACACTGGGATATTAGAAAATAATTTTTCTAATCCGGAGAAATATGTAAATGACCGCCATAAAGTCGGGAAACCTCGATGTGAGGCTGGATCAATTTCACCGGTTGAAAGAACCACTTTGACCGTCAAGGCCCCTAAGTTTTTTTGCATCTCCATTAGTTTAATAAGGTCTCGAAAATCTACCTCTGAGACAATTGTGTCGGAGTTGAGATATAAGATATATTTACCTTTACATTTTTCTAAGCCAAAATTATTACCTTTCCCGTACCCTAGATTTTTCTTACTCAAAAAAACATGAAGATTATCCCATTGTTTTTCCAGATCTAAAAGAAATTCAATGGTTCCATCAGTTGAATTATTGTCGACCACCACAATTTCATAATCAATCGGGTATTTTATAAGGTTACTTTTTAATGAAAGAAGGCATTTTCTTGTTGTCTCTCTTGTATTGAAAGAAACAACGATAACAGAAAGAGGGATCATAAATAAATGGTAAATTATCGTTTCGGTGACTGTTTCATTCTTCTTGCTTTTCCGCCTGTACCAACTTTTCTTGTTTCTTTCTTTCTCGGATCTCTTGTTAACAGTCCATTAGACTTTAGTAATGGTCTGTAAGCCTCTTTATCAACAACCAGAAGAGCTCGGGCTATTCCGTGAACCATTGCGTCCAATTGACCAGTGGTTCCGCCACCTTTTACAATTATCGAAACGGCAAATCGTTTTTCATTTTTCGTTAATGTCAGCGGAAAGGACAAAAACATTTTCTTATAAGTTTTGAATGATGTCTCATCAATAAATTTGCCATTTATAAAAATTTCTCCAGCTTTTATTTTCAATTTGCCAACCACTACTTCCGCACTTTTTTTTATCAAATAAAGTCGCACTCGAGCTACCGATTGTTTCCTGCGCCCGACCGCTTCGTAATAACTAATATCTTTAACTTTTTTTACCATAATTATTTATTTATAAATTTATTTTTAAAACCGTGTTCGGCATATGGGAATACATTAACCCTATTTAACCTATCACTACGAAATTTATTTTTGGCCAACATTCCCGACACGGCTCTTTTAATAACTTCTCTAGGATCTTTCTTGAGCAAATCGGCAAAATTGATTTTTCTTAAACCACCTGGATAACCAGAGTAGTTAGTATACTCTTTAGACAAGGCTTTTTTTCCGGTAATTACGACCTGAGAAGCGTTAATGACAACAACATAGTCACCTATATCCATATTAGGAACATAACTGGTCTTGTGCTTGCCTTGAACAAGTTTAACAATCTGTGGAGTTAAACGTCCCAAAACCTTTCCTGAGGCATCAATTAAATGCCATTTTCTGTCGATCTGTTTCTCTTTGGTTGGTTTTGTTGATTGGGTTAATTTATTCATATTTATTTCTGTTTAATAATTGGATAGACCCATTCGATACGAGCCGCTTCGGCCCCATCGGATTCCCTTTGTCCTAATTTAATTATTCTTATATAACCGCCATTTATCTTTGCGACCACCGGGCCAATATCTCGGTATGCGATCTCTAAAATTCTCTCATCATCGAGTTTTTCTTTCAAATAATTGACGTTTGCCTCGGTCCTGATTTTCATCTTTTCTACCAATCTTTCGATAACAGGCTTTATCGCTTTTGCTCTCGATAAAGTCGTTGACAACTTTCCTTTTAAAAAGAAATTCAACGCCAATTTTCTAGTCATAGCCCGATTGGCATCAATTCCATTACTAAATTTTATTTTTTTTACTCGATGTCTCATATTGATTTAGCTCAAACTAATTTCCATTTTCTTTAATTCTTCTTCAATCAATTCAATTGATTTCTTTCCAACCCCTTTCATTCCGGTTAATTTTTCTTTTCCTGTTTTAACAAGATCAGCGACTGTTTCAATTTTTTCTCGAAGCAGGGCATTGATCACTCTTGAAGGCAAATTCAATTCATCAATGATGATATCAAATAGCTTTTTATCAATGGCTTCTTTTTTTTCATCAGCAACACTGATCTGTTTCTTTAATTCTGGAGCATCTTTACCTGAAAGCAAATAATCAAAATATTCTCTCATCAGTTTTGAGGCTTCTTTGATTGCGTCTTCAGGTTTTATGCTTCCGTCGGTTTCTACTTCAATGATCAATCTGTCTGAATTGTCTTTTCTACCAATTCTGGCCTCTTCGACTTTGACGTTAACTTTTTTGATAGGTGAGAAAAAAGCGTCAACGGGAATATATCCGGTCTTTTTCTCTTCACGATCGTCAACCGTTGAATAGCCAACTCCAACTTCAACGATGGCTTCAAAAGAAAGTTTTGCTTTATCACTTGTCATTTCGGCTATATAAAAATCTCCGTTGATTGGTTTGACTTCGCCTTCCAGATCTTTAGCATATATTTTCTTGGAACCTTTACCTTCGAAACTAACCTTGTAAGGACCTCCGTCTTTGACATCAAATTTAAGCTGTTTCAAATTCAACATTATTTCTAAGATAGATTCTTTGACTCCAGGAATTACTGAAAAAAGATGAGGAGCTCCCTCAAACTTTATATTGGTAACAGCGACACCTTTTAAAGAAGAAAGAAGAGTTCTTCTTAGGGCATGACCCATACTTTGACCAAAACCTTGTGGCAATGGTTCAATAACAAACTTTCCGTAATTACCCTCTTCGGTTTTCTGGGTGAAAAAAATTGGACTAAACATATTTTTTGTAATCCGACTGAGTCGGGAACTATTAATTATCGAGAATAATATTCAATGATTAATCTCAGATTTATCAACTTTTCAATTACTTCTTGGGTTGGTTCTTTTATCAATTTTCCGATAATGGCTTTTCTTTCCAACCAAGAGGGTAGAATGACATCTTTATTATTCAAACAAGTTTCGATGTATGGAATTTTCGTCGTCTTTTCATCAACAAAACTTATCTCTTCTCCAACTCTAACCAAGTAGGAAGGAATTGACAATCTTTTTTTGTTGACAATAATATGCCCATGTGTGATCAGTTGACGGGCAGCTGCTCGAGTTGGAGCAAAACCCAAATGAAAAATTATATTATCAAGCCGGCTTTCCAAAGAATGAGAAAGGTAAGATGCCGTATTTCCTTTTTTCAAACTTGCCTTTTTAAAATAATTCTTTAATTGTTTTTCCGTAATTCCAAACATGTATCTTAATTTTTGTTTTTCTCTTAGCTGAGTACCTCTTTCTGACACTTTTTTTCTTTTTCGAATTCCATGTTGACCAGGAGGTACATTTAATTTCTTCAATAAACGGGCATGAGATTTAGAACCAACTGTTTTCAGTTCTAGATCGACTCCCTCTCTTCTTGAAATTCTATTTTTTGGACCTGTGTATCTCATATTTTTTTATTAAACCCTTCTAATTTTTGGAGGTCTCACTCCATTGTGAGGAACCGGGGTAATATCTATAATTCTATTGACATCGATCCTCGATGCCTTGATGGCTCGCAGTGATGCTTCTCTTCCTGGACCAATACCTTTGACCAAGACGTCGGCTACTTGAAAATCAAATTTTTCTTCAGCTTTTTTTATGGCATTTTCTGTGGTAACTGTCGCAGCATAAGGGGTTGATTTTCTCGTACCGGAAAACCCATGCATTCCACAAGACCCAACAACCAACGGATTGCCTTTTTCATCGGTAATGGTAACCAAAGTGTTATTAAAAGTAGAAGTGATGTAAATTTTACCTTTAAGAACACTTTTTTTTGCTTGTTTTTTTATCATATTAAATAATTTTATTTAGCCGCTTTAGTTTTAACTGCTTCGGCTGTCTTATTTTGTTCTAGCTTTGCCCACATTTCTTTCTTTAATGCTCCAACCGTCTTTCTCTTTCCTCGTTTGGTCCTGGCATTAGATTTTGTCCTTTGACCGTTAACCGGCAAACCACGTACATGCCTAATCCCTTTATAGCTTCCTATCTCTCTCAATCTTTTAATATTCTCATTAATAGACTCTCTTAAATATCCCTCAACTTTATAGTTTTTTTCAATGACTTCAAGGATCTTCTTAAAATCTTCTTCTGAGACTTCTTTAACTTTTTTACTGGCATCCACCCCTGTCTGTAATAAAACAGCTTTGACATTGGTCCAGCCGATCCCATAAAGAATCGTTAGGGCATAATCAATTCGTTTTTCATCCGGTAATGTAACTCCCATCATTCTCGCCATAATTTTTTATCCTTGTTTTTGTTTATGTTTAACGTTCGAACAAACAACATATAAATTACCTTTTCTTTTAACTATTTTACACTTTGGACAAATTTTTTTTACTGATGAGTGAATTTTCATATTTATTTTCTGTAAACAATTCTTCCCCTATTTAAATCATAATGTGTCATTTCCAGCTTGACCTTGTCGCCAGGAAGAATTTTAATATAATTCTTTCTCATCTTTCCTGACAGATAACACAAAATCACTTTTTCTGAGTTCAAAAGCTTTACCTTGAACAAGGTGTTAGGAAGGTTTTCAACCACCTCTCCCTCGACCGTAATCACATCATCCTTCATAAAGTCTATATTTTAACATAAAATAATTATATATTCATGTCAAAATTATTGGACCCTGTTCTGTAACTGCGATTGTGTGCTCAAAGCAGGCTGACATGCTCCGATCTTGAGTGATGATTGACCAATTATCTTCTTCATAAACCATGACATCTGTCCCCATTGCGTAAATTATCTCAATTGCGATCACCAACCCCTTCTTGATTAAGGTTGATTTGTTGATCGGTCGGTCGACAAAACCAAAGACATAGGGATCTTCATGTAATTTTCTTCCAATCCCGTGCCCGGTTAGTTCTTTTATTATAAAATACCCGTGGTCTACAATCTCTCTTTCTATTACTTCGGATATTGATCCAAGCCTCCCCCCTATTTTTGCTTTTTTAATCGCAAGATATAAGGTTTCCTCTCCAATTTTTAAAAACTTATTAATTTTTTCGTCTTTGCTCTGCCCTCCAACCACTCTGGTAATTGCATAGTCAGTATGCCAACCCTGAAATAACATTCCTATGTCCAAAGTTAAGGCATCCCCTTTTTTTAAAACGCGACCACTTGGCTTCGTATGTACGATTTGTTCGTTGATGGGTGTGCATGTGCTAAACTTATATCCTGATACCGTTTTAAACGAGGATTTACCACCTTGTTTCTTTATTAATTCTTCTGCTTTATCATCTATTTCTTTAGTAGTAACCCCTTCTTTTATTAAAGGCACCAAATCTTTAACCACCAATCTCAATCTTCTCCCCCCCTCGGCCATTATTGCAATTTCTTTATCTGTTTTCAGAGTTACCATTTATGAAAAATAAATTGTTCTATAAGTTAATTCAAGTTTGTCATGAAATTCTTCCCGTGAATAATTATTCTTAATAACAAAATCGGCATAAGCGATCGTCGGGCCCATATTGATCCCAACTATTTCGTTTATATCCCTTTCTTCACCATAATGTTCGGACAAATTATTTCTTTTTGAAATTCTTTTATATCTCAAGTGTTTTTCAGAATAAATACAAACGATTACTAATTTAATACTAGGAAGTTCTTTTTTTATATAAAGATACTCTTCCCAAGAACGCATTCCTTCAACAACTACTATCGAATTATTTTTTGAAGATTCCTTGATCTTTTCTATATTCAAAACCGCCATAGCTTCATTTCCGTATTTTTTTCTTAATTCTTCCCGAACCTTTTTATGAACTTTTTCGCTGTGAGGCAGGTTTTTTTTATCAATATAATCGTTGACAGTTTTTCCAAAAGGAATAACAACCAAGTTCTTTTTAATAAAAAAAGCAGCCGCGTCCGTCTTTCCACTGCCTGGCAGACCAACAATGGCAATTATGGTTTTTTGTTTTCTTTTCCAATTGGTTACTTGATTTTTTATTAATTGTTTGCCCAAACCTTTGAGGATCCCTTCATTGACCTCTTCTATCTTCATCGTCCCGTCCAATTCAATCAGTTTGTTTTCCTTTCGATAATACTCTATCACCGGTTCTGTAAATTTATAAAACAAACTAATTCTTTTTTTTAAGGCGGGCAATGTTTCGTCGCTTCTTGTATTGTCGTCACGGTGAAATAACCTCCAGATCGCCTCTTTTTGAGAAATATCAAGATATATCACCTTATCAACATTATTCTGAAACTCTTTCACCTGATCCAAGGTCCTTGGAAATCCATCTAGAATGTACCCCTTTTTGTATTCTGGACGAGATAAATAAGTATTAACGATCTCGATCGTTTTGACATCGGGAACAAGAAGTCCCGCATTAACCGTTTCTTTTATGTAGCGTCCTAACTGCGTCTTTTCTTTAGCAATCTCCCTGAAGATATGGCCGGTCGAAAGATATGGGATCTTCAACTGTTTTGATAATAAATTACCTTGAGTTGATTTACCCGATCCCTGAATACCAATAAGGACTAGCTTCATATGATTTTAATCTAATTTTTTTGTTTCTTTGTGGGCGGTATGTTTTCGACACTTTTTACAAAATTTATTCAGCTTTAAGCTTCCGGTCGTATTAACCTTATTTTTTTCAACCACGTAATTCACGGATTGACATACTTCGCATACTAAACCAACATCGATTCTTGAGCCTTTTTTAGCCATAATATTTTTTAAATTTATAACATCTGTTCCCTACTTCACAAATCTATCATAATTTCTCATCACTAATTGAGATTCGACTGTTTTAAATGTTTCAAGGATAACGGAAACGACGATCAAAATACCGGTTCCACCAATTACCAAGTTCGTCATACCGGTGAGCTTTGAAACCAAGACCGGCATAACAGCAATAATACCTAAAAATATCGCTCCAACGGTCGTGATCCTATACAAAATCCTTTGCAAATATTCTTTTGTGGCAGAACCGGGGCGAATTCCAGGAATGAAACCGCCCTGTTTTTGAATTTCTTCAGATATCTTTTGCGGATTAAAAACGATGATCGTATAAAAATAAGTGAAACCAACCACAAGAAAGAAATAGAAAAAGTTGTAGAAGAAACCAGTGGGAGAAAAAACCGTGGAAAGAAAGTTACCGATACCTGCTAGAGCTGGGTTCTTTACATACTTCAAAAAGTTACCGATCAACTGAGGAAATAGGACAAATGAAACGGCAAATATTATTGGGATGACTCCAGCCTGATTAAGCTTCAAAGGTAAAAAGTTAGTGGCTCCTTGATACATTCGATTTCCCTTAATCCTCTTTGCATACAATACTGGTATCCTTCTCGTCGCTTCGTTGATAAAGACAATCGCGGCAATAACAAACAGTGAAAGTACTAAAAAGATAATTATATTAAAAATAATTTCTTGGTTAAATACTGTTGCAGTCTGCCCTAACAAGACATGTAGCCTACCGACTATGCCGACAAAAATTAAGAGTGATATTCCGTTTCCGAGCCCAAACTCAGAGATCAACTCTCCGAACCAAACTAAAATAAAAGTACCGGCAACCATGGTCACTATAAACGAAAAAAATTCGATCGGACTTAAAACTCCAATTACCTTTTGATTTTTGAGAAGCATAAATATACCGATCGCTTGAACAATTGTTAATGGCACTGTTAGAATTCGGGTATATTGATTTATTTTTGCTCTTCCGTATTCTCCTTCTTTAGATAAATTCTCGAGGTGAGGAATCATCATGGTTAACATTTGCAAAACTATCGAAGCATTGATATACGGGTTCAAACCTAATGCCATAACGGAAAAATTTATTAACGTTCCTCCGGAAAATATATCAAGCAGTGAAAGAAACTGATTTTGTGAAAACAGGGCTCGAAGTTTGACTAGATTAATTGCGGGTACCGGTAAAAAGGCAAAAAATCTGAAGGCTAAAAAAATAAATAAAGTAAACAAAAGCTTTCTTTTTAATTCGGGGTCCTTAAGAAGGATATTGATTTTTTCGATTATTTTTTTAATCATTTTTTCGGTTCAACCTGACCGCCGAGTTTTTCGACAGCTTCCTTAACTTTTTTAGAAACAGGCAGTTTGACAATTAACTTTTTTTTCAACTGACCATTAGCTAAGATCTTTATCGGTAGATTTTCTTTACCATTGGTGATGATATTTTCTTTTATCAATGTTTCTCTGCTTACGACCGAATTATCAGCCAACTTATTTAGATCTTCTAAATTTATTATAAAAGCTTTTGCTTTAATGGAATTGTTTTTTCCTTTTCCTCGCAAAAGTGGAAACTTTTTAACAATTCTTCCCTGTCCGCCTTCAAAATGTAGAGGAACGCTTTCCCGAGCTTTCTGATGTCTGGTTGTTCCCCGTCCTGATTTGGAGCCTTTGCCACTACCCAACCCTCGACCTAATCGTTTTTTCTTTTTAATATTTACTTGTGGTAAATGAGATAAGAAATTATCCATATTTAAAATTTTGTGCGCAACATGCTCAAAGCCTTCATGATGGCATAAGTATTAACAATTTGATTTCTTGAACCAATGATTTTCCCTGAGGCATTTTCAACTCCGGCTAGATCTAAAATCACGCGAGTAACACTTCCTACTTTTAAACCTGTTCCTTCTGGGGCCGGTTTTAATAATATTCTGGCAGCTCTAAATTTTACTCTCACTTCATGAGGAATAGTTTTATTTCTCATGGGAACCGTGATCATATGCTTTTTTGCGTAACTAATCGCCTTTTGAATTGCTGGAGGAACTTCAAGTGATCTTCCTAATCCAATACCAACTTTACCTTTTCTATTACCAACAACAACTAGTGCAGAAAAAGTCACATAATTTCCACCGGTCGTTTTTTTAGAAACCCTTCTAATCTTAACGACCTTTTCTTGAAACTCTTTATCTTCTTGTCTATATTGATTGAACATTTTATTTTAGCAATTAAATTTTTAATCCGCCTTCACGCAATCCTTCGGCAACCGCTTTTACTCTACCGTTGTAAGCGTATGACCCTCGATCAAACACACCGTTTAATATTTTTTTTTCAATAAGTCTTTTTGCTAGCCCGACCCCTATTTTTTTTGAATCGTCACTTTTTTTACCCTTTTTAAAATCTGTTTCCTTTTTTAGATCAGTATTGGTGAATGATAAAATGGTTTTTCGAGCCACATCGTCTACGGCCTGTGCATAGATATATCGACTGGAACGAAAGACTGATATCCTAGGTCTATCGCTTGTGCCATGGATATTTGAACTAATCCTTCTTTTCCTTCTTAATTTGCGATCAAAATTTATTTTTGTCATATTTTTGATTATGCTGCGGCTCCGGCGGCTTTGGCTTTTTTACCAGGTTTAATTCTTAACTTTTCTCCCAAATATCTTATTCCTTTTCCTTTGTACACATCAGGTTTTCTGATCATCTTTATCTGGTAGGCGACCTGACCAACTAATTGTTTGTCGTGACCGATAACGGTTACCTTATTGTTTCCTTCGACCTGATATTTTATCCCTGGTTGCTTTTTAAAAGTTACCAAATGGGAATATCCTATTTTGAAAACCAGATCTTCACCCTGTAATTTTACAGTATAACCGGTTCCAACGACCTCTAATTTTTTCTCCCAAGGTTTTTCAACTCCAACCATTGCATTCCCGATCAACTGTCGATACAAACCATGCATGGATCTAACTTTCTTGTCATTATTTTTTCTTTCAATGGTCAAATTATTTTCACTCCGTACCAATGCCAATTCCATAGGGACATCAAAAGATATCTCGCCTTGGGGACCTTTAACATTGACTTTATTCCCGTCGATAGTTAAATTGACCGCGCCTGATATAATAATTGATTTTTCGCCGATTTTAGACATAAAATTACCAGAAACTAAATAATAATTCTCCACCCATCTTCGCTTTTTTTGCTTCTTTATCCGTCATGATCCCTTTGGATGTCGAAAGAACCGAGTATCCAAAACCGCTTAAGACCGGTTTTAAATTTTTGTACGATATATATAATCTCATTCCCGGTTTTGAATAAATTTTTACATCTTCAATTGCCGGTTTACCTTCTTCATACTTTAAATTGATTACAATATTTTTCTTGATTTCACCTTCGATGGTATAGCTTTCGATAAACTTTAGATCTAAAAGCTTTTTCAAGATAGCTGCCTTATATTTTGAATACGGCGACTCTATCGTTTCTTTTTTTGCCATATATCCGTTTTTTACCCTGATGATCAAATCTATGATTGAATTTTCCATATTTTTATGTTGCTTCAACAACTTTTTTAGTAACTTTTCCATGGCTTCTAAATGTTCGAGTCAGTGAAAATTCACCTAATCGATGTCCAACCATGTTTTCCGTTACTGAAACTTCTATAAATTTTCTTCCATTGTGAATCCCAAACTTGTGTCCGACGAAATCCGGTGGGATTTGACAGGCTCTTGCCCATGTCTTGATAGCTGTATTATCATTTGTCTCTTTTTGTTTCAGAACCTTTTTTAGTAATCTGTCGTCAATATACGGTCCTTTTTTTCTAGATCTGCTCATAGTGAAATTTTTTTAACTCCGGGAATATCTCCCTGTAATGCTTTTTCTCTAAAACAAATTCTACATAATCCAAATCTTCGCATGTACCCTCTTGATCTACCACAGATAGAACATCGGTTGTGAAACCTTACTTGAAATTTTTGTTTTTTCAAAAATTTAACAACATCAGATGTTTTTGCCATAATTATTTCTTAAATGGAATTCCTAACATTTCGAACAATTTTTTGCCTTTTTCTTTATTTTTAGCGTTGGTGACAACGGTTACTTGCAAACCTCTAATCTTATCAATTTTGTCAAAATCTATTTCAGGAAATATTATCTGTTCCGGAAAACCAAGATTAAGATTGCCATTCTGATCTATGTTGCTTTCAGTAACACCTCGGAAGTCTTTCAACCGAGGAACCACTATTTTAATCAATTTTTCCAAAAAATGATACATTCTTTTTCCTCTTAAGGTCACTTTAACGCCAATTGCCAATCCTTTTCGGATCTTAAAGGCTGAAACAGATGTTCTTGCTTTTGTGATCATTGCCTTTTGTCCAGCGATAGTTGATATCTGTTCTTGAATTTTTTCAATGACATTTTTATTAGTGACCGCCTCACCGGCACCAACGTTGATGGCGATTTTTATTATCTTAGGAACAGCCATCACATTCTTTACACCTAACTCTTTTGTGAGTTTTGGTGCTACTTCCAAATTATAAAAATCTTTAAATGTTGCCATATTTATATCTTGCTTTTGCATTTCTTACAAATTCTAAATTTTTTATCTTTCTCGATTAAAAATCCTACTCTAGCCACTTTTCCACATTTTGGACAGACAAGATTTAGTTTCGAAACATCCATTGGTCTTGGAATTTCAACGATTCCGCCCTGAGGCATTTTTTCATTTTTCTTTACGTGTCTTTTGTAAAGATTCATTCCTGTTACCAATACTTTATTAGAATTTTTATATACTTTTTCGACCACTCCACCCTTACCCTTATCTTTACCGATTGTGATCTTTATTTTGTCGCCTTTTTTGATTTTCATATTAATATATTTCTTCTGCTAAACTGGCAATTTTTGAAAAACCGTTTTCTTTAACTTCTTTTCCGATAGGACCAAAAATTCTTGTTCCTTTTGGATCTTTTACTTCTTTACTGGCCAATATTACACAGGCGTTATCATCAAATCTTATATAGCTTCCGTCTTTTCGTCTAACCTCTTTGGCTGTCCTAACGATAACGGCCGAATGAACTTCTCCCTGTTTTACCAAGCCAAAAGGTTGAGCTTCTTTGACGGTAATGTTTATTACCTCTCCCAAATAGGCAAATTTCCTATTACCTTTTTTGGCCATACCGATCATAGAGACCTTTTTGGCTCCTGAGTTGTCAGCCACATTCAACATTGTTCTTAATTGCAACATATTTTTACTTGTTTAATTTTTCAATAACAATAAAGTGTTTGTCTTTTGAGATTGGTTTTGTTTCTTCAATCTTGACTAGATCGCCCAATTGTAATTCAAGTTTTTCATTATGTACTTTATATTTTTTGTGTCGAATAATAACCTTATGATAGACTGGGTGTCTAAACTTTCTTTCGACCACAACCACCACTGTTTTAATCATTTTTGTCGAGACTATTTTTCCAATCAATGTTTTTTTCATACTGCTTTTTTTTCTGACAATACTGTTAATAAAACTGCTAATTGTTTTCTTTTTTTCACTAGGCTATTTGTATCTTTTGGAGGATTGCTCTTAAAAGATAACTGTGCTTTGGCAATTTCCTCTCTGATCAAACCGGCTTCTTTTTCTAGTTCTTTACTGGTTTTCTCGCTATATGTTTTAGTGATTTTTCTCATATTTCTTTGCTGACAATTTTTGTTTTTACCGATATTTTAGCAGCGGCATCGGTTAACACCTTAATTGATTCTTCTTTTGATAATCCGTCTATTTCAAATAAAATTCTTCCTGGCGTAACACTGGCAACAAAATATGCAACATCGCCTTTTCCCGAACCCATGGTCACTTCTGGCGGCTTTTTAGTAAAAGGTTTATCAGGAAATATTCTAAACCAATATTTTCCGCTTTTTCTTGTTCCTCGGGCAAAAATAACTCTGACAGCTTCGATTTCTCGATCTTTTATCCAAGCACTCTTCATCGCTTTCAAACCATAAAAGCCAAAGTTCAATCGATCACCTTTAACGGCTATCTTGCGAAACGTGCCTCTAAACTGTTTTCGATATTTTTGTCTTTTCGGTGCAAGCATATTATTTACAAATCCAAACCTTAACTCCTACATATCCTGATCTTGTTAGAGCTGGATATCTTGCCAGATCTACATCTTCTCTAATCGTTGATGTCGGAACTGATCCTAAGAAATATTTTTCGCGTCTGGAAATTTCGGCTCCACCGACTCTTCCGCCTAATTGAATCTTGACTCCCTTTGCGCCGGCTTCCATCACCTTATTCATGGCATTGTGGACGGTTGAACGATGTGGAAAACTTTTTACCAACTTTTCCGCAACGAGCTGGGCGACATAATAAGAATTCAAGAACGGTTTCTTTACCGGTTCGATCTTAATATCTATCTTTAATTCTTTAACCTTTTCGCCTTTTCTGAGATTATCAAGAACGAACTGCTTTATTTCTTCCAACCCTTTTCCACCCCGACCAATTATCATTCCAACCTTGACCGCATAAATAATTAAAGTGATTCTATTTATTGCTCTTTCAATATCAATTTGAGTGACCGAAGAAAAAGCCAACTTATTCATTAAAATTTTTCTTATTTTCAAATCTGATATCAAAGAATCTTTGAATGATCTTTTGTTTGAAAAGAACCATCTAGAGTTCCAATTGTATACTATTCCAAGTCTTAAACCCCTTGGATGAACTTTTTGTCCCATTTACTTTTTTACCTTGACCACCTTAGCTTTAGCAGAGGTGGTTTTTTTAACTTCTAATTTTTTTACTTCAACTTTTGGTTCAGTTTTTTTTGCTACTTTTGCTTCAAGAATAATCTTAATGTGGCTCATTCTTCTATTGATTGGCTTAGCATTTCCTCTTGATCCTGGTCGATATCGTTTTAATTTTTGGCCTTGTTCAACGGATAGAAGTTTAAAGTTTAACAGATTATCTTCTACTTTCAATATCTGTCGAGCGCTACTTATGGCTGATTTAATTGCTTTGTATAAAATAACTGCCGCATCGGTTCTTTCATACATCAAAAATTCCAAGCTGTCTACAGGGCTCAATTTTTTTATTGCCGGCAAATAAAAACGGGCCTTCTTCGGCGAAACTGGCAAATTGACAAAATAGGCTTTAGTTTCCATAATTATCGTCTACGTCTTTTAACAACTAATGATCTACTCCACTTATGTTTATTTCTGGTTCTTTTTCCTCGAGCTGGTTTGCCCCAAGGAGTTTTTGGATGCATTCCCTCTCCTGATCTTCCTTCTCCTCCGCCGTGTGGATGACTACGAGGATTTTGTGCCGTACCTCGAACTGTTGGCCTAATACCCATTAATCTTTTTCTTCCGGCACTTCCTATTATCTCATCTTTAAAGCTTATATTCCCTATTTGACCTACCGTTGCCCAACAGTCTTTAAAAAATCTCTGAACGGCCCCAGACGGTAATTTAAGGTGAATATATTTATCTTCTTTGGCGATGACTGAGGCGGCCGCTCCGGCACTTTTGATCATCTGGCCACCTTTTCCAATATAAAGTTCGACGTTATGAACCAAGGTCCCGATTGGAATATTTTTTAAAGCCAACGCATTACCTATCTTTATCTCGGCGTTTTCACTGGCAATAATTTTATCGCCGACTTTAAGCTTGTTTGGATAAAGAATATATCTCAGTTCATTATCTGTATACTTAACCAAAGCGATAAAAGCATTTCTATTTGGGTCCCTTTCGATCCTAATGACTTCCGCTTCCATATCACGCTTATCTCTTTTAAAATCAATGACACGATAAAATCTTTTTTGCCTTCCACCTTGATGTCGGACTGATATTTGACCACTATTATCGCGGCCCGATCTCTTTTTTAGGATCTGCATCAAGCTTTTGACCGGCGCGACTTTTTTAGATAACGTTTTTTTATTCATAATTATTTTTGTGGAAATAGATCAATTTTACCTTCGACCAATTTAACAAAAGCGATTTTTCTGCTAGCTGATTTCTTTAATAACCCTTTTTTTCCAACTTTTTTTTCTTTTCCTTTTCTTATCATCATCTTTACGGCTCCTGTTTTTACTTTATAAAGTTTTTCTAAAACCTGTTTGACCTGATGTTTATTGGCATCTTTATCAACCTCAAACATATAGACATTACTTTGGACCAAATTGGTCGCTTTTTCGGTGAGAACCGGTTTAATTAATATTTTATTTATTATCATTTTTTGGTTTACTATTAAAAACTTCTAAGGCGTTTTCGACAAAGATCAAATTATTACTTTTCAAAACTAAATAAGGATTTAGCGAACTTACATCGACAAATGATATATTGGTGATATTTCTCATCGCCAAAACTAAATTGTTTTTTTCCATTTTCTTCAAGACCATGAGATTGTTTTTACCGTTTAACTTCAAGTTTTTAAGAAAATCAACGACTATTTTAGTTTTTGGTTTCATTGTCAATGCTTTCTCATCTAAGCCTATTATTTTCTTTTCTTTCAATTTTGCCGATAAAGCTCCATATAAGGCGATCTTTTTTTCTTTTTTATTAAACTTCAAATTGTAGTCCTTTTGTTTTGGACCATGGGCAACTCCTCCACCGACAAAAATAGGAGCTTTGATCGCACCGTGTCGAGCTTTTCCGGTTCCTTTTTGTCTATAAATTTTTCTAGTTGAACCGACGACCTCTCCTCGTGTTTTAACTTTAACGTTTCCTTGTCTTTGATTTATTAAATAGACCCTTACCGCTTGAGCTAATAAGCTTTTATTTTCGGCCACGGCAAAAACTTCTTTTGGAAGCTCAATAGTTTTTAACTCTTTGCCTTCAATGCTATAAACGGACAAAGATAAATTAACCTTTTTTGCAACCGCCGTTTTAGTTTTTAATTCAGTTTTTTTTGTAATTGCCATATTTTTAGCCTCTAATTTCCAATAATCCGCCTTTAGCACCGGCGACCAAACCCTTAATTAATATTCCATTTTCTTTTACTTCAAGCACTTCAATATTTTTGATCGTCACTCTATCTGATCCCATTCGACCGGCCATTCTTTTTCCTTTGAAAACTCTTCCTGGAGTGGTCGTCATACCGATCGATCCTGGAGCTCTTTCATCGTGGGAAGCTCCGTGGGTCTGAGATCTACCTTTAAAACCATGACGTTTCATTCCTCCCTGAAATCCCTTTCCTTTTGAAGTCCCAGAAACGGTTATCAAATCACCACTTTTTATTAAAAGGGTTGGGTTGATAACATCTCCTGGAAAGATCTTTACTTCTCCAATCAAAACACCCTTCTTCTCTCCTTCTTCAATCAACTTAACTTTTTCTTTGTAATCTTCCAGTCTAAACTCCCTTAAAAAACGGAGCGGGGTCTTTATCCCCGCTTTTTCCAATTCACCTTTTACTGGTTTTTTAATATTTTTGGTTTGACCGAACCCGAGCTTAATGGAAAAATATCCACGTTTATCAGGGGTGGCTACACTAACCAAATGACAAGAAGCTGTATCAATGAAAGTAGTCGGAATCCTATCTCCGCTTTTATCAAATTGTTGGGACGAAATCGATTTCTTTCCTAAAACAAATGCTGGCATAATATTATTCCAAAAAAAACGCCCCAGATTGGGGCTAATATTCCAATCCGAAAATAAAAATCCTTAGTTCCCGAACAAAAGGATAATTAACATGTAACTTGCATTATATAATAATCATTTAAAATCTTCAAGCAGTATTTATTACATTTTTACTTCAACCTCAACACCGGCAGGAAGTTCTAGATGCATCAAAGAATCGATGGTTTGATTAGTAGGATTTAATATGTCGATCATTCTCTTATGAGTTTTCAAACCAAAATGTTCCCGAGCATCTTTATCAATAAATGAAGCTTTATTCACGACAAACATTTCATTTTTTGTAGGCAAGGGAATTGGTCCAACCACATTTGCACCTGTCCTAATAGTCGTATCGACTATTTTTTGACACGTCTCATCAATTAAACGATGGTCATATGACTTAAGCCTGATTCTAATTCTTCCTTTCGGCATATTAAAGTGCGAAAAATTGTAGGGAACATATTTCTACGTCCCCTACGTTAATTTTATTTACAATTATTTGATTATCTTTGTAACGACTCCAGCTCCGACTGTGTGCCCACCTTCGCGGACAGCAAATTTCAACCCTTCTTCCATAGCAACTGGATAGATCAATTTACCTTTAATCTTGACATTGTCTCCTGGCATAACCATTTCGACTCCGGCTGGCAATTCCACTTCTCCGGTAATATCGGTGGTTTTGATATAAAACTGTGGTCGGTATCCTTTAAAGAATGGTGTGTGTCTTCCACCTTCATCTTTAGTTAGGATATAAATCTCTGCCTCAAATTCTGTATGAGGTTTAATTGAACCCGGTTTGGCAATTACTTGACCTCTGATAACATCTTCTTTTTCGATACCTCTCAACAATAATCCAACATTGTCACCGGCTCGAGCTTCATCTAAGGTTTTCTTGAACATTTCAACTCCAGTGATAACTGTTTTTTTTGTTTCCTTGATTCCGACAATTTCCATTTCTTCATTCACTTTAGCAATTCCTCTTTCGACGCGTCCTGTGACGACAGTTCCACGACCAGAAATTGTAAAGACGTCTTCAATCGGCATCAAGAACGGTTTATCAACCGGTCTGACTGGATCGGGAATGTATTCATCAACTGTCTTCATAAGAAGTTCAATTGCTTTTATTCCTTCTGGGTCATCGGCTAATGCTTTAGTAGCAGATCCTCGAATAATAGGAATAGTATCACCTGGAAATTTATATTTGGTTAAAAGATCTCTGACTTCCATTTCCACTAGATCTAAGATTTCTTTATCAGCGACCATATCACACTTGTTTAAGAAAACAATAATAGCTGGAACGTTTACCTGTCGAGCTAACAAAATGTGTTCTCGAGTTTGAGGCATTGGACCATCAGGAGCGGAAACAACTAGGATAGCTCCATCCATTTGAGCGGCACCGGTGATCATGTTTTTAATATAATCTGCATGTCCTGGGGCATCAATATGAGCATAGTGCCTTTTGTCTGTTTCATATTCTGAGTGGTGAAGATTAATGGTGACTCCACGTGCTTTTTCTTCTGGAGCTTTATCAATATCTTCGTATTTTAAGAATTTGGCTTTACCTGTTTTTGATAGATAATAATGAATTGCTGAAGTTAAGGTTGTCTTTCCATGATCAACGTGTCCAATCGTACCAATATTTAAATGAGGTTTATTCCTCGTGAAAACACCGTCTGCCATATATTTATATAAAATAAATTAATAATAAAAATAACAAAGCCTTACTTATTATAACGAAAAAATTTAAAAAAACAAGAAGGCTTTTCAAGCTTTAGAATTTATCTTACGGTTTGAGAGGGAAAATGTCAAGGGGGATACAATGATTATTTGTATTTTGATAGAATGTTTGACATGAGTGAGTACGTTTTAAATAAAGAACAACAACAGGCGGTGAAATATAACAAAGGCCCTCTACTAATCATTGCCGGGGCGGGAACGGGAAAAACTTCGGTCATTGTTGAAAAAATAAAATACTTTGTCAAAAAAAAATTAGCCAAGCCGGAGCAAATCTTGGCCCTTACTTTCACTGAAAAAGCCGCCTCTGAAATGGAAGAGCGTATTGACAAGGCCATGCCCTACGGTTACTTTCAAATGAATATCTCGACCTTCCACGCTTTTGCCGACCAAATTTTGAAAGAAAACGGTTTTCAAATCGGATTATCTCCTAGCTATAGACTGATGACTGAAGCAGAAACGATTATTTTTTTGAAAAAAAATATTTTTCTTTTTAAACTTAAGTATTATCGGCCCTTGGGAAATCCCAACAAATTCTTAGAGGCTCTCCTTCAACATTTTTCCCGTCTCCGGGATGAAGACATCTCTCCTGACGATTACTTAAAGTGGGCAAAAACTTACGACGAGGATGAGGTTGAAAAAGCAAAATATACTGAACTTGCATTAGCCTATCAAGGCTACCAGAAACTTAAACTCAAAGAAGGATTGATGGATTTTGCCGATCTGGTTTACTATTCACTTCGTTTATTCAAAAAACGGCCAAATATTTTGAAACAATATCAAAAACAATATCTATTCGTATTGATAGATGAATTCCAAGATACCAATATCTCCCAGTATCAGTTGATCAAACTTCTCAGTCCAAGCAAAAATAATCCCCGGCTGACCGTTGTTGGCGATGATTCGCAGGCGATCTACAAATTCCGCGGTGCATCTGTTTCTAACATAATTAATTTTATTAAGGATTACAAAAAAGCTAAACAAATTACTTTAAAGAATAATTACCGTTCCAATCAAACAATTCTTGATGCCGCGTATAAATTGATCAAGAACAATGATCCCGATACATTGGAATTTAAATTAGGTATTTCAAAGAATTTGATCGCCAATAAACCAGATAATAAAAAGGCTCTAAATTTTTATCTGGCCGAGCGAGGCGAGGAGGAATCGGGGCATATTGCTAAAAAAATTCTTGAGTTGAAAGATAAATATAAATTTTCCGATTTCGCTATTTTAGTTCGGGCCAATAACCATTCCGAATCGTTTGTCAGCTCTCTTTCTCGCGCTGGAATTCCCTTTCAATTTTTAGGACCGGGGGCGCTTTACAAACAACCTGAGGTTAAAGATCTGATCGCCTATCTTAAGGTCCTTTACAATCTGGAAGATTCCCCTTCCCTATTCCGGTTGCTGTATATGAATATATATAGTATCGATAAAAAAGACGTCTCTTTACTCCTGACTTTTTCTAGAAAAATCAACCAATCGCTTTTCCAAGCTATGGAGATATATCTATCATACTTCGATGTATCGATACATCGAAGCGAGTTTGAAATATATAAAAAATATTTACCTCTATTACAAGCAGAAACCAAAGATAAATTGGCAGTAATCTACAAGATGATAAATAAACATCTGGGATTATTGAAAACAAACACAGCCGGTCAAATCCTTTATTATTTCTTAGAAGATTCCGGATTGCTTTTGACATTAACCAACTATAAAACTGAGTCCCAAGAAAAAATTGCTATCAATATTTCCAATTTTTTTAACAAGTTAAAAATGTTCGAATCAGAACACGAAGACGCCTCGGTTTTTGCTGTGGTCGATTTTATTGACATGAGCATTGAGATGGGAGAATCCCCGATAGTTGCAAAAACGGACATCGCCTCAATTAATGCCGTAAGTATTTTAACGGTCCATTCTGCCAAAGGACTTGAGTTTCCGGTTGTTTTCTTGGTCAACTTGACGGAAGAGCGATTTCCCACCCGTCACAAAAAAGAAACCATCAGTATTCCAGAAAAATTGATCAAGGAAATTTTGCCGACTGGAGATTATCATATCGAGGAGGAAAGACGTCTTTTTTATGTGGGAATAACCCGAGCTAAAGATCAGGTATTTTTATCATCATCAAGATTCTACGGTGAAGGAAAAAGGGCGAGAAAAATATCCAGATTTGTGATGGAAACTCTAGGAGAAGAATTGGTCAACAAACAGTCCAGTATTAAAAAAGAGGAAAAATCACAACTATCAATATTTGATTTTAAACAAAAAAAACAAGGGTCGGTCACGACCGACCCCTACACCATTTCAAATAATTTTTCCTTCTCTCAATTAAATTCTTTCAAAACCTGTCCTCTCCAATATAAATATCAATATGTTCTGAAAATTCCAACTTCGGCCACCGCCGCCGAATCTTTTGGGACAACGATCCATAAGACGTTACAAAGCTTTTATAGTGAATTTCTTCTTAATAAAAAATTAGGCAAAAAAAGACTTTTGGAAATATATAAAAAAAACTGGGTTCCAATTGGTTATGCGTCGAGCGCCCACGAGAATCGGATGAGGAAAGAGGGAGAAAAGATCCTCAATAATTATTTTGACAAATATCACTTTTCTTCGTTAAAAATTATCGGTTTAGAAAAATCATTCAAAATAAAAATTGCTGATGATATCTTTCTGACAGGAAAGATCGACCGGATCGATTCGGCAGGTAAAAATGAAATTGAAATTATCGACTACAAAACTGGTAAAAAACCAAGCGAAAAAGAATTAGCCAAAAACATGCAGCTGACGATCTATACTTTGGCAGCCCAAGATAAAAATCTATTTAGTAAAAAATTGACGGAAATAAATTTGACTTTTTATTATTTACAAATACCGGAAAAGATCACTCTTAAAAAAACCGAAGAAGATCTGATCGAAACGAAGACGAGGATAATTGATATGGTTGGAGAGATCAGACAAAATATATTTCCGGCCAATCCCGGTATGCACTGCGACTTCTGTCCGTTTAAAATTATCTGCGAAGCCTGGCAATGACGACTGGTGTATAATTGTCCTATGGCCGAAAGACTTATCCAGACAAGATTTTTTCAAAGATTGATGGAAATAATCGTTCCTTTGGGTTCATGGTTTTTGATCACCCTTCCCCTATGGCTCTCACCTTTTCATCCGGCATTGGTCGCCTATTTTATCATTGCTTTTGATCTTTATTTTTTTTCCAAATCAATGTCCACCGCTTATTCCTGCGTAGTTTCCTACAACGAAATTCTTTTCCACAGTCAGATAAAATACGACAAAAAAGTAAAAACCTTTAAAAATTATAAGGATTTAAAGCATTTTATTATCATTCCAAACTATAAAGAACATCTTCATAAGCTGGAAGAAACTATTCAGGAATTGATCAAGAGTGACTATCCAAATAAAAAAAGTCTCTATCTCATCCTTGCTTTTGAGAAACGTGAAGAGGAAGCCAATGATAAAAGCCAGATTATTACAAAAAAATATAAAAAATATTTTAAAGAAATTATTTCTTGCTATCACCCTTTGATTATTAACGAAGAACCAGGTAAAGCTAGTAACCAAACATATGCTGCCAAGATCGTTGACGACTATGTTATCAACAATAATTTTGACCGAAAAAATGTTTTGTTTACGATCTGTGATGCCGACAGCAAACTTCCTACAAATTATTTTTCTTACCTGAGTTTTGAATATTTAAGGGATAAAGACAGGTTATTTCATTTTTACTGGGCACCGGTGTTACTTTACAATAATTTCTGGCAACTGCCATTTTTTGTGAGAATGCAGGCAACTCTTTCTTCGATCTTGAGATTGGCGTTTTTATCGCAAAAAGAAAATTTAATTCAAGTTTCGACCTATTCAACCAATCTTTGGCTTCTTAAAAAAATAAATTTCTGGGATATTGATATTATTCCCGAAGATTGGCATGTATTTTTTCAAGCATTTTTTACTTTTGGTGAAAAAGTTAAAACCATTCCGCTTTTTACGATTGTTAATGGCGACGCCGTGTTTTCAGGAGGAACGATGAAAACTTTAGCTAACCGCTATGAACAGGAAAAGCGTTGGGCCTGGGGAGTCAGTGATGTCGGCTACGTTTTAAAAAGATTTTTCCAAACACCGCACATCAATCTATTTCAAAAATTAAAAAAGGTTGCTTTTATTGTAGAAACACATCTTTTTTGGCCTGTATCATTTTTTATTTTAACAATTAGCGCTTCAATACCACCATTAATTAATCCTTCTTTTAAAAGAACGGTTCTTGGACTGTTGTTACCTAAACTTTCTGCTTTAATTTTGACCTTGTCATCGGGTATGTTAATTTTGTATATTTATTTAGACATTAAACTTAGACAAAAAGTTAATATGAAGACAAAAGCTTCAAGCCTGCCTTTGCTTGTGGTCCAGTGGTATTTGTTACCAGTGGTATCTTTTTTCTTTTCTTCCCTCCCTGCGCTTGACGCTCATACTAGAATTCTTCTTGGAAAAAAGCTAAAATATAAGGTAACGGAGAAAGTTTAATTATGTTAAATTTTTTGTTCACCAAAACCCCCCTCCTCTTCCTTACCCAATCTTTTTGGCGTGATGAGGCTTTTTCATATTTCATGGCTAAAAAAAATATTATAGAAATTCTTTTTTTAACCGCTAAGGATTTTAATCCTCCCCTCTATTATTTTTTACTTCATTATTGGATGAAGATCTTCGGAAGTTCTGAAATAGCTTTGAGAAGTTTATCTTTGGTCTTTTTTTGGGGAACTATTTATATAGCCTTTTTATTTTTGAACGAAGTTTTTAAAATGAAGCAAAAAAAAGCATTTTTTTATTTAATCCTGTTTATTGCCAATCCTTTGCTTCTATATTATGCTTTTGAGGCCCGAATGTATTCTATGTTTGCCTTTTTTGCCGCTCTTTCTTATTTTGCTTTTTATAAAAAAAATGATCGACTTTATCTGTTTGCAACAATTGCCGGACTTTTTACCCATTACTTTATGCTCCTGGTTGTTTTTAGTCAATTACTGTTTTTGATTATCAATAAAATAAATGTTGGGTATATCAAAAAAAAAGTTATTTATTTATCGTTAATTATTTTTTCTCCTTGGATGGCTTTCTTCCTATTTCAAAATAAACTATCAAGCGGTTTTTGGATCACCAAACCGCATTTGAAGGACATACCAGGAATATTGGCAATTATTTATACCGGGAATGAATCGGCATTTTATCCAATAAACATGGCGTTAAAGTTACAGAAAAATTTAATATATCTATCGGTTATTTTATTGGTAATTATTGCCTTAGGAATTTATTTGTATTTCAAAAAATTTTTAAAAAAGGACCGGCATGATTCTCAGTTACTTTTTATCTGGGGGATAGGAATTCCTGCCGCGGTTGGTTTGATCTCATTTATTAAGCCCTTATATTTTCCCCGTTATCTGATCTTCGCAAGCGTTGGCTTTCTGTTGTTGTTGGTTTATATTTTGGAAAGGCTAAAGATTTATTCGAGATCTATATTGATTGTGATATTGATGATCTTAACTTTTAACTATCAAAAATTACAAATAGAGTTCCGGAAAAAAACTGACTTGAAAAAAACTCTGAGGGAAATACAGGTGATTGCAAATAAAAACGATCTTATATATGTCGATGACTTGGATTATTTTACCGCTCAATATTATCTCAGTAATAATAAGGTTTATATTTATGGCAAAAGCTACAAAGATATACCGGCATATAACGGAAAAGTTCTTATTCCTGAAGAAAAAGTTGCCACGAATCTGCCATTCTACCCGCAAAAGGCGTTTATATTAAAATCCGATGGTAAATATACTATTCAGGCATTGTACTGAGACTTTCTTTGTCTTTGAGAATTTCTTCTGCATGAGTTAACGGATTAACCTTATCATAAGTTTTGACGATATTGCCGTCTTTGTCAATCAAATAGGTCTTTCTTAATACCCCCTCAAATGTTTTTCCTAAAAACTTTTTTGTTCCGAATGCACCATATTTTTTAATGACTTTTTTTTCAACATCGGAAAAAATCGTAAATCGTAGATTATGCTTTTGAGCAAATTTTTTATGAGAAAGGACGGTATCCTTAGATACTCCCAAAACAACGATCCCATTTTTTCTAAATACTTCCTGACTGTCACGAAAACTGCAAGCTTCAACTGTGCAACCTGGGGTGTCGTCTTTTGGATAAAAATATAAAACAACAAACTGTCCTCGATAATCAGACAACTTATGAACTTTTCCTTCCTGATCCGGTAGCGAAAAATCAAATGCTTGCATATAATGATTATATACCCATGAAAACTGAAACGAAGCTGATAAGCACTACATCACTGACGGCCTATCAAAATATTATCATTAGCTTGGCTTTTTTAATTCCATTTTTGATCAGTGGTCCGCAACTTTTAACCGGCACACTGGTTAACTGTTTGTTGATCTTAGGAACAAAATTCGTTGATAAAAAAAATTATTTGATTATCGCCGCCCTACCGAGCGTTGCCGCAGTTTTGAATGGATTGGTTTTTGGCAAATTTACTCCTTTCTTAGTTTATTTTCTGCCGTTTATTTGGATAGGAAATTTTATTTTAATTAAGTCAATTATTTTTTTGAAAGAAAAATATCCGCTATCTATATCTATAATTCTTAGTATCATTTTCAAAACGGTTATTCTTTATCTTACCGCATTAATTTATTTTAAATTTAAACTCGTCCCGGAAATATTCTTAACGGCGATGGGGGCGTTTCAATTAGCAACAGGAATATTGGGAGGGTTGGTATTTTTAGGAATAAATAAACAGTTAAGTATTAAACTGTTAAAGATATGACAGATACTGAAAAGCTAATTGATTTACTTAAGAATAAATCTAAACTCGTTGCTATGTTGGCACCTTCTTTTCCGATCATGTATGATCCTAAGGAAATTGTTAACAAACTAAAAAGTTTGGGCTTTGAAAAAGTAGTTGAGGTGTCAGTTGGTGCCAAGGAAACCAATCGTCAGTTAGTTGAATTTATTGGGTCTCACCCACGTGCCAGATTTATTACCAGTCCTTGTGCTAGTTTTGTCAGATTTATCAAGACTAAACATCGAGAATTCTTACCTTATTTGGCTACTGATGTTGACTCCCCGATGGTCGCTACAACAAAAATTGTCAAGGAAAAATTTCCAGGGTTTCAATCGGTTTTTATTGGCCCTTGTGTTGTCAAAAAACTTGAATCCTCTCAAGATCATCCAGAATTAAACATTCTTGTTATAACATATAAGGAATTAGAAGAAGTATTTAACCTACTAGTCACTAATCACCAACCACTAGTCACTACAAATGAATTTGACCTGTCCGAAAAATCCACCCGTCTCTATCCTACCGACGGAGGATTGACCAATTCCAGTGGCGTCAGAAATATTTTGAAAGAGGAAGAGATCAGAGTAGTCTCCGGTTGGAAAAACTGTGAATCGGCGTTGATGGAATTTCAAAATAACCCCAAGATACGTTTACTTGATATTCTCTTTTGCGAAGGTGGTTGTATTAACGGACCAGGAATAACCAGTACTTTATCAGTTGATCAGAGAAAGAAAAAAATCACGGAATATTCTCAAACGTAATTCTAAGGCTCTTACTTATTTATTGGATTAAATGGAAATTTGGCAAATTGGGCTTTATCTCCAAGTTCTCTTTCAATTCTCATTAGCTGATTGTATTTGGCGGTTCTCTCTCCCCGAGCCGGAGCTCCGGTTTTTATCTGTCCCGTTCCCATCGCCACGACAAAATCCGCCATAAAGGCATCCTCGGTCTCGGCTGACCTGTGAGAAACAATGGCTGTCATTCCAGCTTTTCGAGACATCAAAATTGCATCGACCGTCTCTGTTAAAGTCCCGATTTGATTTAATTTAATAAGGATTGAATTGCAGGTTTTTTCATCAATCCCCTTTTGCAGTCTTTTGATGTTTGTTACAAAAAGATCGTCGCCCATCACCTGCATTTTGCCCTCTGTTTTTAAATACAGTTTTTTAAACCCATCCCAGTCATCCTGATCAAAGATATCTTCCATAGAAACGATCGGGTATTTTTTCCACATATTCAAATAGAACTCAACCAATTCATCAGTAGATAAAACCGATCCTTCTTTTTTTAATTGATATTTACCGTCTTTGTAAAATTCCGAAGCGGCGCCATCGATTCCTAAAGAAATATCAACTCCTGGAGTGTAACCTGCCTTTTGGATCGCCTCCATCAAGATCTGGAACGGCTCTTCATTGGATTTAAATTGGGGGGCATATCCGCCTTCATCGCCAACCGCAATTGCGTAACCTTTTGACTTAAGGATTGATTTTAAAGATTGATAGACTTCCGCTCCCATTCTTACTGACTCTTGGATACTTTTGGCGCCGGTTGGGAAGATCATATATTCTTGGATATCAGAAGCCCAGTTACCATGTTTTCCTCCGTTTAAAACATTCATCATTGTTAAGGGCATTGTATAAGTCCCTTTAAAGTCAGGATTAAATTTAGACAGATAAACGTAGAGCGGTTTTTTTTCACTCACCGCTTCGGCCCTGGCAACGCTTAATGAAATTGAAAGGATTGCGTTAGCGCCTAATTTTGCTTTATTTTCTGTCCCATCAAGCGCAATCATCGTCTGATCTAATTTTTTTTGATCTTCAGCGTCAAATCCTTTAACAGCCGATTGAATTATTGTGTTAACATTTTCAACCGCTTTCAATACTCCCTGGCCTCCAAATCGTTTAGAATCTCCGTCGCGAAGTTCGACCGCTTCATATTTTCCTGTTGACGCTCCCGAGGGAATGGCCGCCCAACCCGTTGAGCCGTCTTCCAAGGTGGTGACGCATTCAATGGTTGGATTGCCACGACTATCTAAAATTTCTTGAGCTCTAAGCGACTTGATTTTCATATTTCTATTATATCATCCACACAATCACTGTGTCTTGGATTGCATGCCAATCTGTACTCACGTATAATCTTTGAGTCTATTTATTATGTTTAAACTTTTAAAATATTTAAAAACATACAGCGTACTGTTGATTATTATCTTCGTCCTTGCTGTATTGCAGGCCGCTTCCAATTTATACCTGCCTAATTTGATGTCTGACATCGTTAATAACGGGATCGCTAAATTTGATACTCCCTATATTTGGAGGACCGGTGGTGTCATGGTGATCGTGGCAATTGGGGGCGCTATAAGCGCTGTGATCGGTATCTATTTTTCTTCCCAAGTGGCCGCCGGTATGGCGACCAAACTACGCGAGGCGCTCTTTCATAAGGTCCAGAATTTTTCCCTGCACGAATTTGATACCGTCAGTACCGCATCGCTGATTACTCGAACCACCAACGATACCAATCAAATCCAACAAGTTATGGTCCAGATCTTGAATATGTTCATTACCGCCCCGATCACTCTGGTCGTCGGGATTATCCTCGCCTTAAATCAAGATGTCGGTCTGTCTTGGATCATTGTGGCGATCGTTCCGGTCTTACTGATAGTAATTCTCTTCCTTCTTTTTAAAGCCATTCCCCTGTTTGGAGTTATGCAGGTGAAGTTAGATAAATTAAATTTAATACTGGATGAAAATTTGACCGGCGTCCGGGTGGTTCGGGCCTTCAACAGGATCAAGCATGAAGAAGAACGTTTTGATGTTGCCAATAAGGATGTGACAACGATTGCGATTTCGGTTAATCAACTAATGTCGATCATGATGCCGGTAATGATGTTTTTGATCAATATTTCCAGCGTTGCGATCATCTGGTTTGGTAGCCAAAGAGTCGCCGGTGGGACTTTACAGATCGGAGCGATGTTTGCCTTTTTACAATACACAGTCCAAATTCTGCTGGCCTTATTATTTTTGGCAATGATGTTTATCATGATCCCGAGAGCCGAAGCCTCTGCGAAAAGAATTAATGAGATTATGGCGATGGAGCCAGAAATAAAAGATCCTAAAAAAGTAAAAAAAACCGGTAAGAAACGTGGATTTGTTGAATTTAAGGATGTTACTTTTAGCTATCACGGAGCTGAAAAACCGGCTCTTTCTGATATTTCTTTTAGTGCCCACCCAGGCCAAGTGACGGCGATCATCGGCGGCACTGGATCTGGCAAATCTACCCTCGTTAATTTAATTCCGCGTTTTTATGATGTCGAAAGTGGTCAGATTCTCGTTGATGGCATTGAGACCCGTGAGATGTCCCAAGCCGACCTACGATCAAAGATCGGCTTTGTCCCACAAAAGGCGATTCTTTTTGCGGGAACTATTAAAGATAATCTTCGTTACGGCAAAGAAGATGCGACCGATCGTGAAATAAAACATGCAACCGAAGTCTCTCAGGCCAGTGATTTTATTTCAAAGATGAAAGAGGGCTTTAATTCCCTGATCGCCCAAGGCGGGACCAACGTATCAGGAGGCCAAATGCAGCGACTATCAATAGCTAGAGCACTCATTCGTAAACCGGAAATTTATGTTTTTGACGATACTTTTTCCGCCCTTGATTTTAAAACCGATGCTAATTTACGAACTGCTCTAAAGAACGAAACAAAAGAGGCAACCGTAATCATAGTTGCCCAACGGGTTAGTACGGTCATTGATGCCGACCAGATCATTGTCATCGATGATGGACGAACAGTTGGGATCGGCAAACATCATGATCTTATGAAAAGTTGTGAAGTTTATCGCGACATCGTTTCCTCACAGTTATCGTCAGCGGAAATTGAACAGGAAGGATAAAAAATATGGACAATAAACCAAAAACAAAACCAGACAAAGATAATTTACCGGGTGGACCGATGAATCGGGGCGGTTGGGGAGCGATGGGGCGTCCGGTTGAAAAGGCCAAGAACTTTAAAGGAACCCTTGATCGTCTGCTTCGATACTTTATACCGGAAAAGGCGTTGTTGTCAGTTGTGGTTGGAGCGGCCGTCTTAGGTTCGATCTTCAACATCGTTGGACCGAAGATCTTAGGTCTGGCAACCACCAAACTTTTTAATAATTTGATCGCCAGTTTCTTGGTTCAGGCGAAAAATATTGAGATCAAAAAGGCCTTGCTCCAAAATCCATCATTACCGTTACATACTGCCCCCGTTCCCGGAGTTGAATTTGGATATATCGGCCACATAATTTTAATCTTGCTGGGTTTATATATCCTCAGCGCGATCTTCATTTTTGTTCAACAATTTTTAATGGCAGGTGTCGCCCAAAGAACCATCTATAAAATACGGAAAGAAGTTGATGAAAAACTTTCCAAACTACCTCTTAAATATTTTGATGGTCGGACCCATGGAGAGATCTTGAGCCGGGCCGTCAACGATGTTGATAACATCAGCTCAACTCTGCAACAGAGTGTGACTCAACTGATCACTTCGGTTGTCAGTCTGGTTGGAGTCCTGATCATGATGTTGTCGATCAGTTGGATATTGACCTTGATCGTTCTTTTGACCCTCCCGTTAAGCATCTTTGTTGTCACCGGAATCGCCAAACAATCACAGAATTTTTTCCGAAAGCAGCAAAAATCGCTCGGTGATTTGAACGGTCACGTTGAAGAAATGTATTCCGGCCATAAGATCGTAAAAGCCTTTGGCCACGAACACAAAGCGATCGCTCAGTTTGATGATCTAAATAATAATCTGTATGACGCCGGATGGAAGGCCCAATATGTTTCAGGAATTATCATGCCATTGATGAGGTTCGTCGGTAATTTGGGTTATGTCTTGGTCGCGGTCGTCGGTGGAATTATGGCGACGGGAAATGCGATCTCGATCGGCGATGTCCAAGCTTTTATTCAATATTCTTCCCAGTTTACCCAGCCGATCACGATGCTTGCCAACATCGCCAACGTTATCCAGTCGGCGATTGCTTCAGCCGAACGGGTCTTTGAATTGCTGGATGAGCCAGAACAGGTACCGGAAGTCGCTAAACCGGCGATTATTAAATCAAAACTTGGTGCCGTTGAATTTGAACATGTAAAATTCGGCTATAGTGATGAGAAGATCCTTATTCAAGATATGAATATTGATGTTAAACCGGGTCAGATGATCGCGATCGTTGGACCGACCGGTGCTGGAAAAACAACTTTAGTCAACTTGTTAATGCGTTTTTATGAAGTAAAAAGTGGAAAAATTCTGATCGATGGAATCGATATTACCAAATTGAAACGGGGTGATCTGCGAAAAATGTTTGGCATGGTCCTCCAGGATACTTGGCTTTTCCACGGAACCCTCCGTGATAATATCGCTTACGGTCGCGAGGATGCCACTGAAGAACAGATCGTTGAAGCTTCAAAGGCCGCCTTCGCCGATCATTTTATCAGAACCTTGCCTGATGGTTATAAAATGGTATTGAATGAAGAGGCGACCAATATTTCCCAAGGTCAGAAGCAATTACTGACGATCGCTAGGGCTTTCTTAGCTGATCCGGAAATCCTGATACTTGATGAGGCGACCAGTTCTGTTGATACAAGAACCGAACTATTAATTCAGGAAGCGATGAGTAAGTTAATGAAAGGGAGAACTAATTTCGTGATCGCCCACCGACTTTCAACGATCCGTGAAGCTGATCTCATTCTTGTCATGGATCACGGGACGATCATAGAGAAAGGAACTCACAACGAACTATTAAAAAAGAACGGCTTCTACGCCGATCTCTACAACTCCCAATTCCGCGGTCACGTGGCGAATGAAGAGAAGAAATAAATTCTGTTGAGCTGGCCGTGTAAGACAGATTCATCCTTATTATCTTAACGATTATTATTGATTATTTCTCCTTGTTTAAAACATCCATTAAATTTTTCGATATAAACATTTTACTTATATGACCTTTTTCACAAGTTATAAAATACATCTCCTTTTTTTGCATAACCGGTTCTCCTACGATCCAACTTACAACTTTTGCGCATATCTTACAAAATCTGGATAAGACCTTCATATAATCACCTCCTTAGATAGATTCCAATACTGCTTGAACGCTTTAATTATTTCATCATAGTTTTCCGAACGATTAATTTCTGATCTTTGACCGGCTGAAATTGCATTGACATTAGGAAGATTCCAAGCGGCTCCTTTTTCATCAAGGATCCATCTATCATGTAAGTCTTTAATTAATTTACTATCAATTGTAGACCAAATAAGCTGTATTCCTTTTTGAGATAGCTCTTTTTTTAGTCTTTTATAACTATCCTTTGCTTGACTGTTTAAATTATGGTCTCCTAAGTTTAATGATAAAATTTTTATTTCTTTTATATGATTAGCATCGGCTACTGCATAAATCCAATCAAAAGCTTCTTTCATAAAGTGTTTATCGATCCAATAAATAAACCCCTTACACTCTGCCAAAAGACGCTTGATCCAATAAATATTTCCGTACGGCTTAGTTGGATCGATAAACACACTTGAAGGAACTCCTTGGGTATCGGGACTTATAAGAATTTCTATTTTTTTATTTCTCCTGTCGTACTTAATAATTCTTCCTAGATTAAGAAGATCAAGAAGATGTGTTAATAATCGTTTTTCTTCAAATATCCAGAGCCCTGTAGCTTTGAGAACAGTTAAAACTTGATCCGTAGTTATATTCTTTACTCCCCATAAATACTGTTGAATCGCTTGTGTCGGAGGATAATTAATAAGAAGTCTTTGTAAAATTTTTTCTTCCCCAATAGAATTGGAGCGTATAAAAGCTTCTTCAAAATAACTGTTGCCCATGTCTGTTAATTCTCCAGTTCTAATTGAATCTATTATTCCTAAATCGCATAAAAATTCATATTCATCTCCTAAATCATATCTGCCGATAGCTTCTCCTTCACCTATCGATTTAATGTAGGGTTTAATTGTGCTCCACGGATGTGTCGGCAGCATTACTTGTCGATTTTCCATTTAGGTCTTCTCCTTCTCCCAGATTCTCCAGAGTTTTTAAAGTGTCAGCAAATATCCCATTTGCTACTTTTCTAACTAATCGGTCGGGAAAATAAACTATAATTCCTGAATTAAGAGGAATGGACATCCCCCCTCCAGTTTCATTTATTTTTTGTCCTACAAAAACCGGTCGGGATGGTATTTGCGATGGTGTTTTTATTGTAGTTTGAGATTGGGTATTTATTTCATTTTTAATATCATTTATCACCCCATTCTTCAAAATGCCGACAAACTCAATGGAATTAATAAAATTATTGGCGACTTCTTTAGTGACTCTTTCGTTTATTTTGAAGCTATGATAGAGCATGTTTGGTAGCATTGAGGGTAACGACTTTCCTTGCAAATCATTTATTAATTTGCTATAGAGCTTAGGTGTTTTTAAAGATTCAATAACCGCTTCTTGTTTGTCTTTATCACCCGTCGGTATGAGAATTCTATCTGAAAGTGGGCTTTGTCGATAAGTATCAATTATTCTAATAAGCAAGCCGAAGTGAACTAAAGCTGCAATTTTTGTAGCGGACGCTCCTGAAACGCTTTTATACCCAAGCGCTTGGGCGGCAGATAGTCTGCTATACGGCCCCTGTCCGAGGTTTTTTCGTAATTCATCAACCGACTGGATTGCTTCTTCAAGTCCAATGGCAGGATAAGCGTTGCTTCTTATTCTCTTTTTGGTAATTTGGGGTTTTTGTGCATCATCCATATTAGTTAGAATATACTAAAATACTTTTTATTTGTCAATAGCAACTTTTTGAAGGCGTAAAAACCAAGTCTAAACAGTTATAAAAAAAGTATTTAAGTCTATTAATTCTATTTAATCACTGATGAGCAAGATCGAACAATTTTAAATTAAAAGTTAATAATAAATAAAAACGAATCGCCACATTCTACCAAATGTAAAAAGTAAATAGCCACTAAAAGGTAATTACTTTCGGTTAGCGACTTTGAAGCGTGACACCGTATAAGCAAAATAAATTATCGCCAATACAAAACCAAGCAGTGATAGTTTATACCAACCAGGTATTGTCAGGCGGTGGCCGAGAATAAAGGAAAGATTCATGTAAGAATTGGCGACGGACCAGTAGATGACAAGAGCTGTTAAAATAATTTGTTCGATGATTTCTCTTTTCAAACGCTTTTTGTTAAAAAATTTCATTGCTAATTTTGTCAATCCGAGGGCAATAAAATACATAATTATTATTAACCCAGGAATAGTAACAAAATAAAGCGGTGGATATTTTTCGACAGCAAAAGCGATCATCAGATCCGCCTCTATCCCATGCATTCGGGTGACGGCAATATACGAAACTACAGCATCAAAAGTAAAGAAGAAAATTAATATTAGCCAAGAAATTTTTTTGGGAAGAATAAGTTTCATATGTTTAGATTTAGTGGGTCTGATTAAAAAACCTAATTATTTCTTTTTTTTACCTGGCTGAAGCAAACAATCTATATTTCCTATTTCTTCTGGACCGACATAATACCTTTTATCAATTGTATGTATCTCCATTCCACCTTCACTAACACCTCTTGATTTAAGTGAATATGATTCAACTTCTGATTTTTCTAACCAAACATGAGCTCCATTATTTAGTGGAATGGGATCTCCTGATAATTCAGACCGAGAACGACCTTCACCTATTTCCTGTCGTGTAGGTGCTGCTAAAATCACATTATATACATGTAATTCTTTAATACCGGGCTTAAGTGTGAGTGTCCCCTGATTGCCTGGTTTAACAGCGATTCTTTGCATATTAGTTTAAGTTGTGATGATAAATGCTTTCCTCTGTTATTGGTTGGGAGACCTGGACTCGAACCAGGATAAACGGATTCAGAGTCCGTTGTCCTACCATTAGACCATCTCCCATATCAAAATACTAACTAGTTCGTGTCTATATTTTACCAAATGTTAAACGGTTAAACAGTTAAAACCTAAACGTTTAAAAAAACCTTAAGCGGTAGCTTAATATTTTACGAAGTAGTTTATCTTTGCCTTAGCTTTAAGGTCAGCGACAAATTTCTGAATTTCCGCCTGAAGTTTTTGTTGTTTGATGGCGGCGACAGCTTGATCTTTTGTCAATTCTGGAGCAGGTTGGGCCGAGCTTAATGAGGTCTGTTGTTTTTGACTTTCTAGGTAATCGGTTACTTCTTTATCTGTGACGGTAATATTGTTATCAACCATTTTTGTAACTAATAGTTGGATTCTGATCTCATCTTCCAAATCACTTTTTGTCATCCCCTGCTGTTGCAACAAAGCGTCGAGTGTGGTTCCTTGGGAAGTAACGTTTTTTTCAATTTTGGAAATTTCCGCGCTGACATCCGCCGCGGAAACACTCAATTTTCTTTTTTTTGCTTCTTGACCGATCAAGGTTTTAAGAATAATAGTATCGAGGGTTTTCTGACCGCCTTGTTTTTCCAATTCTTTGATAACAGTCAGACGATTTATCAATTGACCATTGACAGAAGCAGCAAAGAACATCTTCGTTCCAAAATAGATCAGCCCGACGACAACCAGAACGATAAGTGCATATTGAAACATTCTTTTAGGAAGTTTGACAACTACGTTTGAAGATCTTTCTTCTTTAATTTCTTGCTTCTTAACAATTTTTGCCATAATTAATGGTACCTAATATTTTTTAAAAATCAAGACCAATAAATTTTTTCCCTACTTCCCTGTTCGCTCTCATGTTTGGGTGAGAATCGAATGGAATAATATTGCAATATTCTCTTTTTAACATATTGGCGTTATCACCTTCTTTATTTGACAAAAGATCAAAAAAATCAAAAGAAGAAATGTTTAGATATTTTTTAACTTCTTCGTGTATAAAATTAGCTAATTCCCTGGCATTATTTGCCCATTCTGGTTTTGTCATTTCTCGCCTTAAAGGAGGTTGAGTAAAGATGATGAACATGTTTTTATAATTTGAAATACTTTTTATGATCTTTAAATAAGATTCCTTATATTTCTCCAATTTTGCTTGAGTTTCGATCTTAGAGGTTGGAAAACAATTCTTAAAAATAACCACATCAAACGAAAGAATGTTTTTTAAAGTAGGATCTTCTGGATTTCTTGAAAAAATTTCAGCGTATTCTTTAGGTGAATTATTACTAATAGTAATATTAAAATCTTTTCCTATCATCTTTCCACTTCCATCTGACAACCCAGTTCGAAAAGTTACCGGTCCAAGGATCGGCGCCAAAAATCTCGGCGAATATAGATCATATCCATGATCCCAAAACTCAATATTTGGCGCTTTTTCTTTTAGTAGTTTTCTTATTTGCCCAAAGAAAATCAGCAACCCACCGGTCGAATGATGGATAAAAAGAACCCTAATTTTTTTCTTCATAAAATCAATCTTATCACAAGTTGGTCTTTCGATAAATAAATACCAATTTGACAATCTAAAATGATAGTTTTGTAGGTTATAAGCGGTTGACAGCGGATTATGTTTGTTTTATAAATTCTTTGATGATACAGACAGTTAAATATCAACTTATTTTCTATAAGACCTCATCAGGAAAAGATATAATCACAGATTATATCTTAAATTGTGAAAATAATCTTAAAAATAAAATAAGAACAGGTATAAAAATATTTGAAGATTATGGACTTGAATTGCTAAAAACTAAATGGTTGAAAAAAATTTATCATAATCCTAGTATTTATGAACTAAGAATCACTGGAGGAAAACAAATTAGATTTTTATTTATTCAATATAATCAACAAGTCTTTTTAATTATTCATGTCTTTGTTAAGAAAACCCAAAAAATTCCAATTAAAGAATTAAAAATTGCTTTGAAAAGAACTAAAGAATTTATTTAATCTCTCTTGACAAATATAACTAATTTGTTATAAATAGATTATGAAAAGAAAAATTGATAGTCTTACTAAGTGGCCAGATTTTGAAAAAAAGCTTTTAAAAAATAAGCAATTTTCTCGTATTGCCAAAAGGACCGAACATGAATATCAATTAGCACGAAGTTTAATCGAATTTCGTTTAAGAAAAAATATAACTCAAACGGAATTGGCAAAAAGAGCTCATACCAAACAACCAGTAATATCGCGACTCGAAACTGGAGCCGTCAAACCGTCAATTTCTCTTCTTGAAAGAATCGCTTTAGCTCTTGACTCTACTCTCGACATTCGCTTTATTCCGTAAAATATTTAATAAATTATTTCAATTTTTTACGGTATTGGAAATCGGAGAGCGAGCTTTTTGACTCTTAAATGAATTTCCTTCATTTTTTTGTTCGTTCTCATCTCTCGTTCAAACTTGGCGATGTAATCTTTTCTGTCCTCTTTTTTTTCAGGCAAATGGTATGCCTTCAACAGATCGATCACTTCCAATATCACGCCGCCAATGAACTTCATTTCCTTCTCCTTCATTCCCCGACTGGTTGAAGCAGGTGTCCCAAGCCTTACTCCTGACGGATAAAAGGGTGATGAGGTTTCATCAGGAACGGTGTTCTTATTTAAAGTTAAACCGACCCAATCTAGTGCTTTTTGAGCAAAAACACCCGATCCGGATCCAAGGACGGAAGTTAAATTGACTAGCAATAAATGATTTTCACTACCACCACCAACCAATCTCAAACCACCGTCCATCAAGGTCTTTGCCAGTGCTTTTGAATTTTTGACGATCTGGGCTGCATACTTTTTAAAAGATGGTTGAGATGCTTCAAAAAGAGCTACGGAAATACCGGCTGTTGTATTATCGTGCGGTCCTCCCTGAAGACCTGGAAATACGGCTTTATTTATCTTATCTCCCAGCTCCGGATCTTTCTTTAAACCTTTGTTGGTGACCATGATCATTGCCCCTCTTGGCCCCCTTAAGGTTTTGTGGGTTGTGGTTGTTACAATGTGAACATAAGGAACCGGGGAAGGATGGGCGCCTCCGGCGATTAGTCCGGCAACGTGGGCAATATCGGCCGCCAAATATGCGCCAACTTCATCGGCGATCTCAGCAAATTTTTTATAATTAAATTTAAGCGGATATGCTGTTGCTCCTACCCAAATCAATTTTGGTTTGTGTTCTTTTGCCAATCGTCTGATCTCAGCATAATCAAACAGATCATCATTTTTATAAACGTTATCTTTTCTCAATGAATACTGAAATGGTTTATAAAAAATACCGGTTGCCGAGACCATGTGACCGTGAGTTAAATGGCCTCCGGCGATCAGGGCCTGCCCCATAATGGCGTCTCCAGGTTTACAAGTAGCCAGATAAACCGCCAAGTTGGCTGGTGACCCTGAATACGATTGAACATTGGCAAATGGTACCCCAAAAAGTTTTTTAGCCCTTTCCTGGGTCAGTATTTCTAGATCGTCAACATTTTCGTTGCCGCCGTAGTAACGTTTTTTTGGATAACCTTCAGAATATTTATTAACAAAGTATGAAGATAAAACTTTTCTAACTTCCGAAGACGCGTAATTTTCTGATGGAATTAATTCAATCCCTTCTTTCTGTCTCTTTTCTTCCTTTTTAACCAGATTGTAAATTTTTATGTCTTTCATTTTATTAAAATAAAATTAATAATTATTAAAATCGAAGCTGGTTAAAGTTGTTTATGTCATTTTACGTACCATGATAATCAAATGTTTTTTTTATTTCAACAGTAAAAATATTGGGGCTAAAGTATAATATGGGCATGATCAAATTGTTATTGGGAGCGGATGCCTTGATGTTCGTCACTTTTTTATTAAGGTACTCACGACTACCACCTCAAATCCCGCTTTACTATTCCCAACTTTGGGGAGAGGGACAGTTGGCCGATTCATTGATGATATTTATTTTACCTATTTTTTTGAATTTGCTGTTTTTTACTAATCGATATATTTTTAATAAATATTTCCGTGAAAATACTTTACTTAAAAGTATTTTCTATTACTTTAATCTTTTTCTTATTGCCGGTTTTACTTTAATTTTTATCAAAATTATTTTTACAGTTTCTTAACAATGAATTTTTTTATACTTTTTGCCGCAGCTATAGTTTCATATCTACTTACTATTCCAACAATTGTGCTGGCAAAAAAATTGCACTTAGTCACCGACGCTAAAATAAGACAGCACCCTGCTCATACTCACGTTGGTATTATCCCCCGGGCCGGTGGACTACCTATTTATTTATCAATTCTTTTTACATCACTTATTTTCTTACCCCTCAGTAAAATTATAATCGGGATATTGATCGCTAGTTTTTTTCTGATCATTCTTGGATTACTTGATGATGCCTACGATCTTTCGCCATATCTAAGGTTTGTTGCCAACATTCTTATTTCCGCTTTAGTGATTGCATTTGGGCTAGGAATCCCCTACATCTCCAATCCTTTTGGAGGAGTGATTAGACTTGATTTTTGGCAGATACCCCTTAATTTTTTTGGGGTCCATTATATCTGGGTGGTTGCCGATTTATTAGCTATCATCTGGCTCACTTGGTCAACCAACATGATCAACTGGAGCAAGGGGATCGATGGCCAGCTCCCCGGCTTTGTTGCCATCACGGCAATATTTTTAGGATTATTATCGCAGCGATTTACAGGGCATGATATTTCAGCTCAGTCGGTAACGATCTTGAGTTTTATCGTTGCTGGTGCTTATTTGGGTTTCCTTCCTTTTAATTATTATCCGCAAAAGATCATGCCGGGTTATGGTGGAGGCGCCTTAGCAGGTTTTTTATTGGGAATTTTATCTATCCTTTCTTTCGGAAAAGTCGGGACTGCAGTACTAATTTTGTCGATCCCACTGATTGATGCTGTTTACACCATGATCAGACGTCTGAAAAAAGGTCAATCGCCTTTTCGAGCCGATTGGGGTCATTTTCACCACCGACTTCTTGAAATCGGCTGGGGAAAAAGAAGAATCGCTTGGTTTTATTGGCTGATTTCTTTGATTCTAGGGCTAGCCAGTATGTTTTTGGAGGGTATTGAAAAATTAATTGCTTTTGGAACTATAGCAATGTTGTTATTAGCCTTCATATATATTATTGGACAGATGAAGAAGCAAAAATTGACCTAATTAACCTAATTGATCTAATTTCTAATTAATGACCAAGTTCTAATTGGACATTGGAAATTATTTAGGTCAATTAGAATAATTAGAAATTAGTAATTTTATGAAGTATTACATCAAGACTTTCGGTTGTCAACAAAATCATGCCGACTCAGCCCGGATCGCATCCTATCTTGAAGATCAAGGAATGAAGCCGGCTGGGTCTTACGAAAAAACTGATCATATTGTAATTAATACTTGTATGATCAGGGAGTCTGCCGAAAATCGCGTTTATGGACTGGTCAACAACCTCCGTAAATTGAAAATTGAAAATCCTAAATTGAAAATTGTTGTTACCGGTTGTATGTCCGGAATGGCAGTGAAAGATAAAACCGGAAAATTCTTAAAATTACTAAAACAAAGATTGCCCGGAGTTGACGAATTTTTACCGATTGAGGAAGTAGGGCTCGACGCCACGCCACTGATGCTCGACAAAAAAATTGCTTATGTGCCTATCTCCAACGGGTGTAATAACTTTTGTACTTTTTGTGTCGTCCCCTACACCCGCGGACGGGAAAAAAGCATGCCCTTCGAAGATATTATCAAAGAATGTTTAATTTTAAAAAAGAAAGGTTACAAAAATGTAACTTTGCTTGGTCAAAATGTTAACTCTTATGGATCCGACTTAGTATCTGAGAAAGCGAAGATACCTTTTTTAAAACAATCGCAAAAACCAATTTACGTTAAACACCTAGGCAAATATCGGATCCCAACATTATTCCCCTACCTACTCGAGGAAGTGGCCAAGCTTGGTTTTGAAACGGTCAACTTTTCATCCAGCAATCCCTGGGACTTTAGTGACGAGTTGATCGATGTCATTGCCAGAAATAAAAATATCACTCGGACTATTCACCTTCCCGTTCAATCCGGCGATGATAACATGTTAAAAAGGATGAATCGTTGGTACACGGCAGACGAATATCTTACCCTAATATCAAAGATTAAAAAAAAGATACCAGGTATTAAATTCACAACCGATATCATCGTCGGATTTTGCGGTGAAACGGAAGAAGAATTTGAAAACACTCTTAAACTTTGCAAAAAGGTCGGCTTTAATTGGGCTTTCGTCTCCGTTTATTCTTCTCGTCCGATGGCGATCGCCGTCAAGATCTATAAGGATGATGTTCCCCATCCCGTCAAAGATAAACGCTGGAAGATTTTAGACGATTTAATCAACAAACCTCATTTGAAGAAAAGAATTAAATGACCTTTCTTTTTGTGCTTCTTTCCAAGTGAACTAAGATGACGTAAGGGATCGTGTCTGCTATGTTGGCCGAATTAACAACATTATTTTTATCTTCGTTATTTGAAAAAACCGTCACTTCGTCACCAACTTTTATGTCTTTAACTTCGGTCACGTCGATCGTCGTTAAATTCATACTGATCCGACCAATAATAGGACAAGTGGTTTTTTTTATTAAAACGACCCCCTTGTTGGAAAGTTTTCTTTCGACGCCATCGTTATATCCCATTGGCAAGATGGCGATTATCCCATCTTTTTTTGCCTGATAAGTAAAATCGTAACCAACCTTTTCCCCTTTTTTAATTTTTTTAATGAGAACGATATGGGTTTTGAATTGTAACACTGGCTTTAACCCCTTACTACTAACTGAACTTATGCCATATAAAGAAAGTCCTGTTCTTGATACATTGGTGAATGATAAACCTAATTTTTTGTTATTTAACAAACCGGAAGAATTACCGAAATGGGTCCATTTTGGATAAATTGAATGTTTGTTTAACAGCTTAATTGCTAACTTAAATTGATTTATTTGAATTTTTGTATCGGTATATTTTGGATCTTCCGCCAATGCCAAATGAGACATTAGCCCCTCAATACTACTTTTTTCTTTATCATTTAATTGCGCCAAAAATTTCTCCAGCTCATCAACCCTTAGCCCCTCCCGATGCATACCGGTATCAATAAACAGATGCACTTTTGCCTGAGGTTGATATTTTAAAATTCCGCGGAGCTGTTCAATACCAAAAATAGAATATGAAAAAGGTAGTTTTTTAAATTGGAGATTATTTGGATCGACATAACCCGTGATCAAAAGTGGGGTCTGAATTTTTGCATCAAATAATTGATAGGCTTCAAAAATACTGTCAACGCAAAAAAACACCGGTTTTAATATATCCAGTATTGTTCCCACCTCAACTATTCCATGACCGTAAGCGTTGCTTTTCAAAACCGGGGCTATCTTGATCTTGCGATTTAAAGAAGATAAATATTTATAATTTCCGACCAATCTTTTTTTTGAAATTTCAACGATATTTAAAGGTTGATACTGCTTTTTGAAGATTTTTTTAATCAGCCGTTTCATATTTTGAAATGTATTATAACAAAAAGGCTTTCTGAATTAATTATGATTTGATGATATAATTTTAACAATGAAACTATTAGTCACAGGAGGAGCCGGATTTATCGGAAGTAATTTTATACTTTATTGGTTAAAGAATCACCCTGAAGACAAGGTCGTCAATCTTGACAAACTTACCTATGCCGGAAATCTTGAAAATTTAAAATCGATTGAAAAAAATCCTAATTATGTTTTCGTTCAAGACGATATCTGTAATTCGCAATCCGTTAATTCGTTAATAAATAATTCTCAAATTGATACTATAGTTCACTTTGCCGCCGAATCCCACGTTGACCGCTCGATCATGGATCCAGCTCCATTCATAAAAACTAATATCGAGGGCACTTATGTATTGCTTGAAGCTGCATTAAAAAATAAAGTAAAAAAATTTCATCACGTGTCAACCGATGAAGTTTTTGGGGCACTTGAACTAAATTCAAAGGAAAAATTTAATGACAATACCTCATATAACCCTCACAGTCCTTATTCCGCCTCAAAAGCGTCCTCGGATCACTTGGTCCGGGCTTATTTTGACACTTATCAACTTCCCATTACCATATCCAATTGTTCAAATAATTTTGGCCCCTATCAATTTCCGGAAAAATTAATGCCTCTAGCGATCACCAATATAATTGAAGGGAAAAAAGTACCAGTTTATGGTGATGGACTTTATGTTCGTGATTGGCTTTATGTAGAAGATCATGTTCGAGCCATTGATCAAATTTTACAAAAGGGAAAAACCGGCGAAACATATTTGATCGGTGGATTAACTGAGGATATTGCCAATATAGATATTATTAAAAAGATTTTAAAGATCATGGGGAAAGATGAAACTGAAATTGAGTTTGTTAAGGATCGCCCCGGACATGATCGTCGATATGCGATCGACTGGTCAAGAATTAATAAAGAATTAGGCTGGAAACCGGAACACGGGTTTTATGAATATTTAGCTTTAACCATTGATTGGTATAAAAATAATCAGAAGTGGTGGAGGAGGATTAAATGATTAAAATCGCTCTCACCGGTGCCGACGGATTGGTTGGTTCAAGAATTATTGAACTACTTAAAAATGATTTTGAGTTTATTCCTCTACCTCAAAATTCGATGGACATAACTGATAAGGGGCAGGTAGATAACGCTTTGAAAAATTTGGATTTTGATATATTTTTTCATTTGGCTGCTTATACTAATGTCCCTGGAGCAGAAACTGCAAAAGATCTTGCTTTTAAAATTAATGTTGAAGGGACAAAAAATGTTTTTGAGGTGGTCGCTCAAAAACAAAAAAAATTCGTTTATATTTCAACGGACTTTGTGTTTGATGGAACCAATCCCCCTTATAATGAAGATTCCAGCCCAAATCCTCAGGGAGTTTACGCTCAATCAAAATACGATGGCGAAAAAATAGTCAAAGATCAAGCTATGATCGTTCGGATCGCCTATCCATATCGCGCTAACTTTGAATTAAAAAAAGATTTTTTCAGAACTTTTAAATCCTACTTAGAAAACAACAAGCCATTATTAATGATTACCAACTCTCTTATGACGCCAACTTTTATTGATGATATTGCTAATGGACTTAAGTATTTATTTAACAATTATAAACCCGAAATTTATCACCTCGTGGGTGGTCAATCAATTTCGCCCTACGACGCAGCAATAAAAGTTGCCGAAATTTTTAATTTAGACAAAACTTTAATCGAAAAAACTACTTATGAAGAATACGTTAAGGGCAAGGCCAAGTTGCCACAATTTGCCGATATTAAAAGTAAAAAAAATAATTTTTGGAAAATGAAGACTTTTGAACAAGGGCTGGAAGAAATAAAAAAACAGTTGTAGAATATAACCTTATGACGATAACTATCATTGGTCATGGATACGTTGGCCTTGTCACTGCGTGCGTTTTTGCCGATTTTGGAAATCAAGTTTTTGTGATTGGCCACACGAAAGAAAAAATTGCCCGATTGAAAAGTGGTGACCCGATAATCTATGAACCGGGTCTGAAGGAATTATTACAGAAAAATATTCAATCAAAACGAATTTCTTTCACGACAGACTACGAGGAGGCCATTTCCGAATCGGAAATAGTCTTTATTACTGTTGGCACTCCCCCTAAAGAGACCGGCGAAGCTGACTTGACGGCTGTTATTGAAGTAGCGAGAAACATAGGTAAAAACCTTAAGAGTAAGTTTACCGTCGTGTCATGCAAAAGTACAGTTCCTGTTGGTACAAATAATAAAATAGAAGTTATTATAAATAAACATAAATCAAAACAGGTAGATTTTGCCGTTGCTTCTTGTCCGGAATTTTTAAGAGAAGGCACGGGAATATCCGACACCATAAATTCCGATCGAGTAGTAATAGGATCTGATAATAAAAAAGCTATTGAAAAACTTGTTGAACTCCATAAACCTATCAACGGAAAAAGAGTGATCACGAATTTGGCATCGGCGGAAATGATAAAATATGCATCCAATGTCTTTCTGGCTAATAAAATATCTTTTGCTAACCTGATTTCGTTTTATTGCGAAAAGACCGGAGCTAATGTCGATGAAGTCCTTACCGGAGTCGGAATAGACGAGAGGATTGGTAGAAAATTTTTGAACCCCGGCCTAGGATATGGAGGATCTTGCCTACCTAAAGATGTCAAGGCATTTTTGGATATCGGAAAAAAACAATTTGTTGATACCCAGCTGCTTACTGCAATTGAAAATATTAATACAAAAGCTCAGGAAAATTTCTTAGAAAAAATAGTTAAGCATTCACCAGGAAAAAAGGTCGCAATCTGGGGTTTAAGTTTTAAGCCTAATACCGATGATATAAGATTTGCACCTTCTGTTTTTATTATTAAAAAGTTATTGGAACAAGATTTTCAAATAAATGTTTATGATCAAGAAGCGACCGAAAATATTAAAAAAATATTTGCCGATAAAATTAATTACAGTAAAGACCCTTACCAAGCGGTCAATAAAGTTGATTCCTTGATAATTATTACGGAGTGGAATGAATTTAAGCAGATCGACCTAAACAAAGTAAAAAAACTTATGTCTGACCCAACGATTTTTGATGGAAGAAATATCTATGACCCGTCAGATCTAAAAAAATTAGGTTTTAAATATTATTCTATCGGAAGAATATAAAAGCACCGGAAAAATTAATTATGAAAATACTTATAACTGGTGGCGCTGGTTTTATTGGCTCCCATTTAACCAAATTTCATCTCGCAAAAAATGATCAGGTTACCGTCATCGATAATTTTGTCACCGGAAATAAACGAAATTTGGAATCAGAAATAAGTAATAAAGATCTAAAAATAATCGAGGCCAATATCACTAATTTTGATTTTTCTTCCCTTCAAAGTTTTGACATTATCTATGATCTCGCCTCCCCCGCTTCTCCAAAAGATTTCGTAAATTTGTCTATAGAGATTCTTAAAACCAATAGTTTGGGTCTCATTAATCTTTTGGATTTTTTTGTAAAAAGTAACAGCAATACATTTGTTTTTTCATCAACATCAGAGGTTTATGGAGACCCGTTGGAGCATCCACAAAAAGAGAGTTATTTTGGACACGTCAACCCGGTCGGTCTTCGCTCTTGTTATGATGAAGGGAAAAGATTTGCCGAAGCACTGATGATGGCTTACTTTAGAAAATATAAAAAAGATATCAGAATTGCCCGCATTTTTAATACCTATGGCCCTTTCATGAAAAAAGACGATGGCCGAGTCGTTTCTAATTTCGTTAACCAGGCAATCAATGGTCAACCGTTAACGGTTTATGGAAATGGCTCACAAACTCGTTCCCTATGTTACGTTTCAGATATGGTTGAAGGATTATATTCTTTAGCTACTACTCAAGATCTCTCTGGTGAGATTATTAATATTGGTAATCCTAACGAAAAGACTATTTTGGAAATTGCTGATATAATAAAAAAGTTAACTGAATCTAAGTCAGAAATTGTTTTTGAAACTATTGGGCAAGACGATCCTAAAAAACGTTGCCCCGATATTAACAAGGCCAAAAAATTGTTGAATTGGGAACCAAAAGTAGGACTCGAAGAAGGACTAAAAAAAACTATCGAGTATTTTAAAAAAATATGAAAAAAGTTGTTGTCGTTGCCCCAACCCATAACGAAAAAGGTGAAATTGAAAATCTAGTTAATAAGGTTTTTAATCAGTCAAGCAAATTACCTAACTGGGAAGTTCATCTATTGATCGTTGATAGCCGGTCTGAAGATGGAACGGTAGAAACAGTGAAAAAATTGCAAAAAAAATTCGTCAATCTCCATTTACTTGAAACAGAAAAGGAAGGTCTTGGTAAAGCTTACCTAAAAGGCTTCAAATATTGTGAAGAAAAAATTAATCCTTATTTAGTCATCCAAATTGATGCGGATGGTCAACATGATCCTGACAAAATACCGGATTTTATTAAAAAGATCGAGCAAGGAGCAGATTTTGTTGTTGGGACAAGGTATTCTCAGGGAGGTTCTATTCCGGAAAATTGGGGTTTGCACCGGAAGATTTTATCAATAGGCGCTAATTCCGTTGTTAAATTTGGATTCATGAAATTGAAAGTGACCGAATGGACAAACGGTTATCGAGCAATTAAGTTCTGGCTGGTAAAGAATGCTTATGATCATTTAAAAAATTATTCTGGATATGTTTTTCAAGTTGCTTTTTTGGATTTTGCTATAAAAAACAATGCCGTGCTCGGTGAAATACCAATCCACTTTAAAGAAAGAACGACCGGAATCTCAAAAATTAATGCCTTTCAGTATAGTTTCCAAACATTTTTATACGTTTTCAAAAACTCTTCTTTCATAAAGTTTGTAATTGTTGGTTTTATTGGTTTTGCCGTTGATTTTTCTTTAGCCTATCTATTTATCAATAATTTCCGTATTGCAAAAACAACTTCAAACATGTTAAGTGCCGAAGTGGCAATACTATCTAATTTTTTGCTTAATAATTTCTGGAGCTTTAAGGATAAAAAAATTATCGGCGGTTTTTTTGCCTACTTGATCAAATTTATAACTTTTAATTTTGTCTCTTCCGGTTCGATCATTATTCAAGGGGTCGGATTAAGCTTGGCTTTAAGATTTATCGGAGACAAAACTATTCATCTTTTTGGAGTTACCAACATTGGATCATGGATCATTTATAAAGTACTGATTATCGCCCTCATCATTCTCCCCTATTCTTATATTCTATATAACAAATTTATTTGGAAGAAGAAATGATTATTCTTTCGAAGAATATTCACTCGACACCCACCCATCAGCAAATGTGCCGGAAACTAAACCCTCGTTGTCATCATTGAATTTTATTTTAAACCAGCTCGGTTTTTCTTCCATAAATTCATATTTCCCGCCGGTTTTTATTTTTGCTTCCTCGGTGGCATCGACAGACGCATCCATCCTTACTCTCAACCATCCTTGAGGATTATTGTTTATTGTCACATATATTTTGTCCGTTTTACCACTATCACTCGCACTTTTTGTTTTATCATCCGGCTCTTTGGCAAAAGAAGAACTCTGATCGATTGCCAACTTGAATGCAGCATTGACACGATAGCCCGAATCGACATTGACCTTTTGCGTCCTTCTGAAAAAACCCGGCATAAAAACAGAGAGCTCATGATCGCCTCTTAATACATTCTCCATCACGGCCGGAGCGACTCCTTTTTCATCGCTGTCCAAAGTAACGATCGCACCCTGTGGTTCCGTCTCAACATAAATTTCTCCTGAATCGGCATTTTGCGGTTTTTTGGTCATCTTGATAGTGGTAAATATTTCACCAGCTGAGGCGATGTCTGAAGACCCTAATTCCCGATTGATATAAGTTAGGGCATTTTTGTAAACAACAATTTTTCCGTTCCATGAAGCGGTATCACTGGCAGTCGTTTCTGGAATTAATTTTAAAATGTATTCTCCAACTTTATACTTATCCTCATACGGCGTTTTACCGATAAAGGTACTATTTAAAAATATACTGGCAGTTGGAGAAGAAATTATTTTCATCTTTCCGTATTCGTTTTGCTTGTCCAAAATAAAAAATCTGACTGCAACAAAAGCAACAAACAGTAATACTAAAATCAAAAGCAACGATAACTTTCCTTTCATGTTCGTCATGCATTCATTTTAGGAGAATTGAAAGAACAATTCAATACTCATTATTATTACTTCGATGTATCGATACATCAAAGTTGTTACCCGAGCTTAATAAAAAAAACTCCAAGAAGCATTATCAAACAACCTAACCAAACACCCCTTTTTGGTTTATCACCCAAAAATAGCCAACCGACCACGAGAACAAATAATATTTCTAGCTTTTTTACACCTGAAACTAAAGCTAATGCTCCAGTTGTAATTCCATACAGCCAAAATAAAGATAATAAAAGGTAGATCATACCATTTAATAAAAGAGGCCAAAAATTTACTCTTAAATCATTCAGCCATTTCGCATTTTTTTTTGTCATATAAATTCCAATAATTATTGCTGACATTGTGCTTTCAACCAAAAGTAAAAATGATTGATTGGTTGATTTCATATTAATCAAACCTGTTTTATCAAATATTGTAGTTATCGCCATCATCATCATTGCTATTAAATACATTAATGAGTTTTTGTTCGTAAATAATAGTTTGAAAGGTTTAAAAAAATCTTCCCTTGCCTCTTCTACTTTCAAAGTGTACCCACCAACAACCGTCAGAATTAGACCGATTATTGGAATTATTTTTATAGATTCAGAAAAAAATATTAATCCAAAAATATACTGAAAAAAAACGCTAAAAAAAGCTAAGGGAACAACTTCAGACATTAGACTACCTTTTAATGATTTTAAAGCTACCGTTTTCGCGTATGTAAAAGTTAGTACTGAAGCTATTACTGCCAACCAAAATAACGTATTTACTTCTGGCCAACCATCTTTAAACGCGGGATAAATTAAAAACGGGATTGGAAAAGCAAATAAAGCCCAAGATACGAGAGAAGAGTTAATGTTTTTTAACGCTTTTTTATTAAGTATTATGGATACAGCTGAAGTTAGAGCTGACCCTATTGCATACCAAAACCACATAAAGTATGATACAATATTTTCATGTTAAAAGTACTATTCGTAACCATTTCGTCTTCAAGGCGACTCTTTGGGGAGGGTAGTATTTTTATGGCCTAAAGAGTAAAAAGTTATTACCAACCCCGGATAAGACCCGGGGATTTTTTTTGGCCAAAATTATTAATTTAAATAATAAATATGAAAAAACTTTGGAAAAACAAAAACATAAAATCTAACAAACTTGTTGACAAATATTGTTTCAAGGAAGGAATTGAGCTTGATAATTCTTTAGTCCTTTATGACGTCTACGGTTCAATTGCTCACGCAAAAATGTTAGAAAAAATTGGAATATTAAATAAAAATGAGTATCCTAAACTAAAAAATTGTTTAAACGAAATAATTGTTTTGTATAAAAAAGGCGGATTTAAAATTTACCCTGACGACGAAGATGTTCATACCAAAATTGAAAATTATCTAACCGAAAAACTTGGGTCTTTAGGTCAAAAAATTCATTCCGGCCGCAGCCGAAATGATCAAATCTTGGTTGATTTACGACTTTATAGTAAGGATAAGTTACTTGAACTTATCACTACAATTAATCAATTAATTGTAGTGTTTGTCGAGTTTGCAAAAAAATATGAATTTACACCCATGCCAGGTTATACTCATATGCAAAAAGCTATGCCTTCATCGGTTGGAATGTGGGCTAGTAGTTTTGCCGAACAATTATCTGATCAACTTGAAACCTTTAAATCTGTATATAAACTAAATGACCAATCCCCGCTCGGGTCTGGCGCCGCTTATGGAGTATCCTTACCGATCAATCGAGAATTAACCGCAGAACTACTTGGTTTTTCCAAAGTACAGAATAATTCCCTATACTGCCAAATTTCCCGACCAACAATTCAGTTGTCAATTTTGCAATTCTTAGTCCAAATAATGTTATGCTCTTCCCGGTTTTCTCAAGATTTGCTTCTTTTTACAACCAACGAGTTTAATTTTTTTTCGGTCGATGAATCGATCTGTACCGGCTCGAGTATTATGCCTCAGAAAAAAAATCTTGACCTTATGGAATATGTTCGAGCTAAAACTCATATCGTTATTGCTAACCAACAGTTGTTATCATCAATGACGGCTGGTTTGCCATCGGGCTATAACGCTGATTTTGGTCAAACTAAACATTCTTTAATTAGTTCATTTGCAATTGTAATGCAAACTAATAAAGTTTTGAATTTAACTTTAAATTCGTTTGAGCCAAATATAGAAAATTTAAAAAAGAGTTGTTCCCCTGAGGTATATGCCACCCACTATACATATAAATTAGTTGAAAAAGGGGTTCCATTCCGAAAAGCGTATTCACAAATTAAAAATAATTTAGGCCAAATAAAATCACCTGAACCTGTGTCTTTTCTCAAGTTGTCAGATCACTCCGGAGGAACCGGTAATTTAAAACTAAGTTCTATTGTTCAAAAATTAAATAAACAAAAAGCCTTTTGGCAAAAAATAAAACAAAAACATGAAAAAATTATTAGTTCTTTAATCAAATAAAAATATGATAAATATGAAACTCAGGCGAGCCAAAATTATTATTTGAATATTTATTATTAATTTTATTTTTTATTATGAAAAACAAAACATCGTATATAAAAGTTGCGTCTTACGAAGCGCAAATTGGAAAAGTTAAAAAAGTATTATTGCTATATTCAGGTGGTCTTGATACGTCGGTTATGCTCAAATGGATTCAAGATGAATATAAAGCCCAGGTTATTACTTTGACTTTAGATATTGGCCAGCAAAAAGATGATTTGGATGCAGTCAAAAAAAAGGCTTTAAAATTTGGAGCTGTCAAAGCGATTGTTTTCGACGCCAAAGATGAATTTGCCAATGAATTTTTGACTAAAGGAATCAAAGCTAACGCTTCATACCAAGGTGACTATCATTTATCAACACCGATGGGACGGGCTGTCCTCGCTAAAAAAGTCGTCGACATTGCTTTATCTGAAAAGGCTGATGCGATTGCTCACGGTTGTACGGGAAAAGGAAATGATCAAGTCCGTTTGGAGGGATATATTCTATCTTTCAATCCGGGAATAAAAATTATTGCTCCGGTGAGAGAGTGGGCTATGGATCGAAATGAAGAAATTAAATACGCCCAAAAATACAAAATTCCTGTTCCGGCAAGTATTAATTTCCCCTACAGTGTCGATGATAATATGTGGGGAATGACTTGGGAAGGTGGAGAAATAGAAGATCCAAATTTAATCGCCCCGGTAGAAAAATTTTTGACGACTTATACATTGGCTAAAAATGCACCGGACAAAGAAGAATTTGTTACTTTATATTTTGAAAAAGGAATTCCGACTGCTTTAAACGGTGAAAAAATGTCGCTGGCTAAACTTATTGAAAAACTAAATAAAATTGCCGGTGCACATGGGGTCGGTGTCGTTCATATGTTTGAAGATCGTCTGGTCGGACTCAAAAATGGCGGAATTTACGAGTTGCCAGCCGCTGACGTGATAATCAAGGCCCATAAACACCTGGAAAAATATGTTTCAACCAGAATGCTTAACGAACTTAAGGAAATCACGGATACAAAATGGGCTTATCTTTGTTATGCGGCAATGTGGTATGACCCGGTGATGAAGGCTATAAACGCTTTTAATGATCAAGTCAATGAAAAGGTTACAGGTGAAGTAACAGTCAAACTCTATAAAGGAAGTGCTAAACCGGTGGCAATGAAATCGAAGCATGGTCTCGACCATACATCTTTCAATAATAATGAAGGTTATGGTTTTAACGTTAACGCCAGTGCCGGTTTTACGGAAATTTACACATTACAAATGAAATTGGCAAACCAAAAGAAATAACAAATCGTAGGGGCGGGGTTCTCCCCGCCCCAGGTTTTATGCTCGACGTTAACGTAATTTCTGATATGATATTAACATGATTAAAGACGAAATAATAAAAAATTTACTTGTGGCTTTGGAAAAAATCAACATTAAAGACGTTGTTCCCGTGCTGGAAAAACCGGCCAACTCTGATTTTGGTGATTACTCTACTTCAATAGCCCTCAAATTAACCAAGCAGTTGAAAAAAAATCCATTATTAATTGCTGAAGAAATAAAAAATAATTTTCCAAAAACAGATGATGTAGAAAAAATTGATATTGTAAAACCAGGCTTCGTTAATTTTTGGATTTCGAAAGATCAGTTAACTAGTCAACTGACAGATTCATTGAAGAATGGATTTACTTTTCCCAAGCACCATTTCGGAAAAAATAAAAAAATCATGGTGGAATTTGCTCATCCTAATACTCATAAACTTTTTCATATTGGACACCTAAGAAATATTTCAACGGGAGAATCGGTTGTAAGGATTCTTGAAGCAGTTGGAAATAAAGTTATCCGCTCAAATTATGAAGGCGACGTCGGTATGCATATCGCTAAATGCCTATACGGCATTAGAAATTCGAAATTCGAAATTCGAAATTTGAAAAGTTTACAAAAAAAAATTGAATTCATAGGAAAAATGTATAGCGTCGGAACGAAAGCCTATGAAGACGACCTAAAAGCCAAAGAAGAAATCTTAAAGATTAATAAGATGATTTACGAACGGGATCCAGAGATTATGCCGCTTTGGACAGAAACTCGCCAATGGAGCCTAGAATATTTTGAAAAAAACTACAAAAGATTTTACAGTCATTTCGACCGTTGTTATTTTGAAAGTGAATTTTATGAACGGGGAGTTGAGATAGTCAAAGACGCCGTAAAAAAAGGTATCCTAGAAAAAAGTCAGGGAGCAATAATTTTCAATGGCAAAAAATATGGAATTGACACCCGTGTTTTTATAAACTCGCTTGGCCTCCCAACTTATGAAGGGAAAGAACCTGCCCTTGCTGAAAAAGAATTTTCTGATTTTGGAGAACTAGATAAGGCCATTCATGTTGTCACACCTGAGCAAACCAGTTTTTTCAAAGTTACATTTAAAGTTGAGGAACTTCTTAATGAAAAAAAATACAAAGGAAAACAATATCATCTTATTTATGAATGGGTAAAACTTAAGGCCGGAAAGATGTCTTCACGTGAAGGCAATATTATAGAAGCCAATTGGCTTATAGACGAAGTTAAGAAAAAAATTGTTGAAAAATTTAAATGCAATGAAGAAACAACCGAAACTCTCGCAGTTGCAGCAGTTAAATATTCTTTTCTAAAAAACGGCACCCAAACAATTATTCATTTTGATATCGACGAGTCAATCGCAGTTGATGGTAACTCCGCTCCGTATTTAATCTATACATACGTCCGTTGCCAATCAGTTCTAAATAAAGCAGAATATAACCCGTTAACCCGTGAACCCGTGAACCAAATAACAATCAACAACGATGAATCCAACGTTTTACGTTTACTAAATCAATTTCCCGAAATTGTTGGACAAGCGGCTATTCAATTAGCTCCTAATTTGATCGCCAACTATTTATATGAATTAGCTCAAAAATATAATTATTTTTATCAAAAAAATAAGATCTTGGAATCGGAGGAAAAGTCGAAACAGTTTAGATTAATTTTGACGACTGCGGTTGGGAAAGTAATTAAAGAAGGATTGTATTTGTTGGGAATTAAGACGGTGGAGAAAATGTAAATTGACCTAATTAACCTAATTGATCTAATTTCTAAAAAAATCCCAAGTACCAAATCACAAAAATTAATTTGGTCATTGGAAATTTTTTAGGTTAATTAGAAATTAGTAATTAGAAATTTTATAATGTTTTATATCTGCTCAAATTGTGGTTTTGGCTCCGGTTCTTGGATCGGCAAATGCCCTGACTGTGGAAAATGGAATACTCTTAAAGAGAAACCCGAATTCGCCAAAGCTTCGTCGGGCAAGAAGGGTGAGGCCGTCAAAAAAATTACTATTACATCCCTATCAAAAATTAAAACTTCAACTAAGTCGCGACTCTCAACCGGTATCTTTGAATTTGATCGTGTTCTTGGTGGTGGAGTAGTCCCTGGAGAAGTTATTTTGCTTACCGGCCAACCGGGAATTGGAAAATCGACGCTTGTCCTCCAAGCTTTTCAAAAACTTAAAGTTCTTTATATTTCCGGAGAAGAATCAGCCGAACAAGTAAAGAATCGGGCCGAACGACTTTCCGTCAACCTTAACAACCTATCTTTTTCTTCTGATCTACAAATTGAAAGCATAATTCAAAGTTTAGAAGAAATAAAAGATGAAATTGAGATTGTCATTATTGATTCTGTCCAAACCATCTATTCAAAAGACGTTGAAGGACCCGTTGCTGGTGTTTCTCAACTTAAAGAAGTAACTAAAAAAATTGTTAATTTTGCTAAACAATCGAATCTTCCTGTTTTGTTAATCGGTCACATCAATAAAGACGGCGATGTAGCTGGGCCAAAGACTCTTGAGCATTTTGTTGACTGTGTTCTTGAAATTGAAGGTGAAAAGATTTCAAATTTCAGACTACTTCGAGCCTCAAAAAACCGTTTTGGGTCAACAGACGAGATCGGTATATTTGAAATGAAGCAAAAAGGTTTAACCGAAGTAAAAAACCCACTTATATTTCTTGAGACTGACAAAAAACTTGAACCTGGAAAAGCAATCGTTGGAGTTGCGGAAGGCAAACGGCCTTTCTTTTTTGAGATTCAAACTCTTTGTGTCCCAACCTCGCTCATGAATCCTCGTCGAGTTGTTAAAGGACTGGATTTTAATAAAGTCCAATTATTACTGGCGGTCATAAGAAAAAATTTGAATCTCCCCCTTGATCACTTTGATGTTTTTGTCAATGTCGTTGGCGGCGTTTCCATAAAATCAACCGCTGCTGACCTAGGTTTTATTGCCTCGCTCATTTCCTCATTCAAAAATATCGCTCTACCGGCTAATTCTCTTTTCGTCGGCGAAGTCGGACTTCTTGGAGAAATCAGATCTTCTTTTATGGAAGAAAAAATAATCGAAGAGTCGAAACGCTTGGGATTTAAAAAAATTTATTCTTCAAAATTAATTAAAACTGTCAAAGACTTTGCCAAGCAAATATAGTCATTAAAACATCCTTCTTTAGTTGACTAAAGTTTTTACGTACCTAATCAATTACTTTTAATGACTTTATTATCGTGTCCATCTCATCCAATTCTTTGTTACTTATACTTGAAGGTACTTCGTAAGAGATAAAACCGAATTGAGTAATATTTACAAATAATTGAGAATTTTTTTCTTTTTGACAAATCATATAAGCATCTTTTCCTTGTGTTTTAGATTGAAATTTGTATTTCGCCCGTCGAGCTACTCTTGATCCAATTATAAATTCAATATGATTATTAAAATCAATTTGACTCATATACTTCTTTGTTTTATCGCTATCCAAATAAAGACATACTGGAAAACCACCGGTAGCGAACCTAGTTATTTTTATTTTAGCTGTATTTTTTTCTAAAATTAATTCGTCACTAATATTATTGTTTGGATTATTAACGTCATAACCATGAGGGGAAATTTTGGTTGATTGACTTAATACCCAACCTTCCTGACCAACAGGAAATGAAATTGAATATTGACTGTTTGGAATAGAATTATTTGAATAAGTTTGCCAACCATATTTATCTTTTGAGGATGGTTTAGTACTCGGTGAAATTGAAATTATTGGTTTATTAATTTTGTCTAAAAGAATTACTTTTTTATTTTCTTGATCAGCTATATATTGATATTTGGCACCTATACAAAACGAAATAATTGGAAATGTAATAAAAATAACCAATGCTAAGACTTTAGAAAAAGGAGTCACTGTTGTAGCCCATTTAGGTAGCACCATATTCTCACTATATCATACATAGCAATGTTGTTTACGGTGTTTTCTTAAAAAAAGTTTTTTCAAACGTAGCTTTTTTCCCATTAGCTCCAACTAAATTTATTGTCATTTTATTCTCTCCCTCGTTAAGAGAATAATCGTAGGTAAAAATACCGTCTTTATTCAAATAGACTCTTTCACCAGCGATGGTGACACTAGTATCCTTATCTGTTTTACCGGTGATCTTAATATTTTTTTCAATGGTGAAATTTATCGCTTTTGGTGTCAAAAGTACAAAGCTTGGTGGCGAAAAATACGTTTTTAGTTGAAAAACAAAATATAATATAAAAAATAAAGTTAAAATTATCAATCCAAACTTTAAAAATTTTTTTGTTTCCGAAGTTAAATAAGAACTGGAGATTTTCTTTTTAAATTTTACTTCCTCTTTTTTTTCATAGTCCCTTCTAAAAAACGCCAGAACTTTTTTATGATCTAGATTTAATACTCGAGAATAATTTTTAAGAATTCCTGTGATATAAATTTTGGATGAGAAATAATCCCAATTTTCGTCTTCTATTGCTTTTAAATATTTTTCTCTTACCTTGATTTGTTTTTCGACATCAATTAAAAGTAGACCCTTTTTCTCTCTTTCTTTTTTAAGAATAGATCCAACTGATAACATAGCTATATTATACTCTCCCCGTATACTCTCCTGTCTCCGGATTAATACTAATCGTTTCTCCGATTTTAACGAATATTGGGACCATGACCGTTGCCCCCGTTTCGACCGTGACAGGTTTTTTGGCACCGGAAACAGTGTCTCCTTTGGCCGCATCATCAGCTTCAATTATTTTCAGTCTAACACTGCTTGGTGGGCGGACGGTTAATGGTTTATCGTTGTACATATAAACAAACATTTTTTCGCCTTCTTTAAAAAATCTTGAGATGTCACCGACTAAGGATATCGGTAACGAAGACTGGTTAAAAGTTCTTTCATCCATAAAATACAAATTTTCATTATCTTTATATATATACTGCATGTCAACCGAAGTAACATCCAATACATCAACATCTTCATTGGATTTATAAGCATATTCAACGTTTTTCGCAGTTATTAAATTTTTTAATCTCGCCTTCATCAATGCGGAACCTTTTCCAGGTGAATAAAAATCAGCTTTTTGCACTTGGCAAATTGCCCCCTGAAAAGTGACAAACTCCCCCTTTTTTAAATTTCCTGCATTTACTCGCATAATTTAAACAATGTTAATTAATTTTAATTCGTCGATAGACTTAACATTCGCAAAAATCATCGCTAATCTTTCAAGCCCGATTGCAATTCCACTGCAATCCCGAAGTCCATATTTTAATGCCTCTATATACCCTTTGTCAATTGGATGAATGACCTTGCCTTCACTTTTAAATCGTAATTCTTGCTCCTTCCAATCAGTCAACTCCGTATAACAATCTCCTAATTCTATTCCATTAATATAAAATTCAAAGCGCTGTGTTGTCCTTCCATCGGTATTTAATTTCGCTAATGCGGCAAATTCTTTGGGATAATCATAGATCAATGTCGGAAAACCATTCTTACCTAAATGGGGTTCGATTTCTTGAGAATATATCTGAGACCATAGGTTTTCATAAGAAAATTTTTTTGTTTTGTATCCTTTTTGTTGAGCTTTTTTAGTAAATAATTTATGATCAAATAATTCTTTCTCACTAATATGAGAATATTTTGCGAATGCTTCAGTGATCGATATTTTTTCCCATTTTTTAAACGAAACAAATTTATTTTTTACTTTCTTATTAATATATCTTAATATTTTTAATACCTCTTCGGCAATATCCATGTAGTTAGCATTCATTTTATAAAACTCTAACATCGCAAATTCATATGAATGAAGACTAGCAGGTGGGTCGGCATTACGAAAAGATTTTCCCAAATAGTAACAATCGCCAACACCGAAAGCTAATAATCGTTTTAAGAATAATTCCGGTGACGGGGTCAAATAAAGTTTTTCCTTTTTACCCAAAAATTTAAACTCCGTTTCAAATACTTCCAAGTAAGATTCTGGGATAAGTGCCGGAGAAAGAACAGGTAGATCAACTTTCAAGTAATTATTCTTTTCTAAAAATTCATTAACCGCTTTTTCAACTTGGAGATAGATCTTGTAGTTATCTAAATTTTTGACAGCTGTTTGAATTTTCATTCCATTTCTTCTTCCAACTCCCTTAATAGTTCCTTTGCTCTACCTGATACCCGTGATGGGGTGTTGATTTTATAAACGACGTACTGATCACCTTTGCGGTTTGATTGGGGGTATGGAACGCCCTGGTCATGAAGCTTGATGGTTGACCCCGATTGCGTGCCGGGTCTGATCTTTAATCTGATAGTGCCATGAATAGTGGGCACTTCAATTTCTCCGCCAAGAACTGCCAGTGAATATGAAATGTCTTTTTCAAAATAAATATCCTGACCTTTGCGGGTAAAATATGGATGAGGTTTAACTTTCACCTGTAGATCAAAGTCGGAAAATCTGATTGCCATATTATTATCAACTCCAGCCGGGATTTGAAATGACTTTTCTTCACCTTTGACGATCATAGTTTTTTTCACTCCGTTGACCGCCTCTTCAAAAGTTAAAGTAATTTCGTAAACATCACGTTGCTGTCTTCTTCTACCCCCTCGTGAAAATGGTGATTGAAATCCAAAAAACTGCTCAAATATTTCAAAGGGGTCGGAAAATCCGCCAAAGTCCACGTTCTCAAATCCCCGACTTGAAAATCCGCCAAACCCACCTTCAAAGGGATTTGATTGAGATGATTGACCTGCACCTGGACCACCCCGATTAAAAGCACTTTCTCCATACTGGTCGTACATCTCTCTCTTCTTTGGGTCTGACAAAACTTCATATGCTTTTGTCACGTCCTTAAATTTACCAGCCGCTTCAGAAGTTTTGTTTCTATCCGGATGCCATTTGAGGGCCGCCCGACGATAAGCCGTTTTTATTTCCTGTTCCGAGGCACCTTTTGCAACACCGAGGGTTTGATAATAATCACTCATAAAAAAAATTCCTAATTACTAATTAAACTAATTGATCTAATTAAGCACTAACGACCAAAACCCAATTTAAAAATTGGGTTATTGATCATTTTTTAGGTCAATTAGACCTGCCTGCCGGCAGGAATTAGGTTAGTTAGGTTAATTTAGTTAACGACCTCTCCTTCTTCAACTTTCTTATCTTTCTCGTCCTTTTTCTCTTCCGTTTTAGTTTCTTCCTTTGACGGTTCTCCTTGTGGTCCGGCTTGAGTTCCAGGCTTTGCTTCCTGCTTTGCGTAAGCAGCCTGACCAATCTTTGAAAGTTCGTCGGAAAGATCTTTTGTCTTTGATTCTATCTCATCTTTTGTGCCTTTTTCTATCTTTTCTTTCAGCTCTTTGATCTTTTTCTCGACATTTTCTTTGACTGTCTTATCAACCTTATCTCCGGCATCCCGCAAAGACTTTTCCGATACATAGATCATGTTATCAGCTTTATTTCTGACCTCGATCTTTTCTTTTTCCTCTTTATCTTTATCGGCATTTTTTTCGGCCTCTTCTCGCATCTTTTCAATTTCATCCTTTGTCAAACCGGTTGATCCGGTAATCTTGATCGCCTGGGATTTACCGGTGGCCTTGTCTTTTGCCGTCACCGTCAAAATACCATTGGCGTCCAGATCAAAAGAGACTTCGATTTGGGGAACACCACGTGGTGCTGGAGGAATTCCGTCTAGAGTAAATCTACCCAAGGATTTATTATCCCGAGCCAGTGGTCTTTCGCCCTGCATAATATGAATTTCTACCTGGGTTTGGTTATCACCGGCGGTTGAAAATACTTCAGCCTTTGTGTTTGGTACCGTGGTATTTTTCTGAATTAGTGGTGTCATTACGCCTCCCAATGTTTCCAGTCCTAGTGTTAACGGAGTTACATCAAGCAATACAACGTCTTTTGTTTCTCCAGTCAAAACCCCTCCCTGGATTGCCGCTCCAAGAGCTACTACTTCATCTGGATTGACTGAACGGTTTGGTTCCTTGCCAAAAAATTCTTTTACCTTTTCAATAACCTTTGGCATTCTTGTCATTCCGCCAACTAAAACCACTTCATCAATCTTTGAGACTTCAACTTTGGCATCTTTGAGAACAGCTTTCACTGGTCCAAAAGTTTTTTCAATCAGATTACCAACGAGGGACTCAAGCTTATCTCTTCCGATCTTCAAGACGAGGTGTGATGGTTGACCATCTTTGACTGTGATGAACGGAAGATTAACTTCCGCCTCTTTAGAGGTTGAAAGCTCAATCTTGGCTTTTTCAGCCGCGTCTCGCAATCTTTGTAGGGCCTGGGGGTCTTTTCTCAAGTCCACCCCGTTATCTTTTTTAAACTCATCAGCAATATAATCCAAAATTACTTTATCAAAATCATCTCCACCCAAGTGAGTATCTCCATTGGTGGCTTTTACCTCAAAGACTCCCTCTCCCAATTCGAGAACGGTGATATCAAATGTTCCTCCGCCTAAATCGTAAACGGCGATTGTATGACTGTGCTGTTTATCAAGTCCGTATGCTAAAGCAGCTGCGGTTGGTTCATTGATTATCCTGACCACTTCCAATCCGGCGATTTCTCCGGCCTGTTTAGTTGCCTGTCGTTGAGCATCGTCAAAATATGCTGGTACGGTGATGACGGCTTTGTCAACCTTCTCTCCCAAGTGTGCTTCAGCATCTACTTTAATTTTTTGCAAGATCATTGCTGAAATTTCTTGTGGAGTATAGGTCTTTCCGGCAATTTCAACGTCGGCCATTTGGTCCCGACCTTGAACGATTTTATATGGCAACCATTTTGCATCGATCTTAACTGACTCGTCGGAAAATCTTCTACCCATTAATCTTTTAATAGAAAAGATCGTATTCTTTGGATTAACAACCATTTGACGTTTGGCCACGTCTCCAACGATCCTTTTGACTGGATCAACAACTGATGGAATTGTATTCCTACCTTCTTGAGAGAAAATAACTTTTGGTTTTCCTCCCTCCATTACCGCCACGCATGAATTCGTAGTTCCTAGATCAATCCCGATTATTTTAGCCATATTTTTTTAAAATTTTATAAATTTATAATTTTTTTGACACCTTTACCTGTGCCACTCTAATAATTTTATCTTCAAACTTATAACCTTTTCTTAAAACTTCGATAACTTTATTATCTTCTTTTCCCGGAACGATATCGATCGCCTCGGCAAAAACAGGATCAAAATCTTTATTTAGAACATCAAGCTCTTCCATTCCAGTTTCTTTTAAGATCTGTATAAAATGATCTTTAGAAATTTTTAATCCTTGGTCTTTTACAAACACTTCGGCTTTTTCCAAATTGTCTAAAAATGGCAGAATCTTTATTAATAAATTTTTATTAGCCATTTTCATTAATTCAAACCTCTCCTCACTCATTCTTTTTTCAAGATTCTGATAATCGGCTATTGCTCGTAAATATTTATTTTTAAATTCGTCAATTTGTTGCTTTAACAAAACAATTTCTTGATTTAACTTCTCAATTTCAGGATTTTTTTCAACTTTCTTTGTATCTATTTTTTGTTTTTTGTCCATAATTTTTAATTATTAACTTTTAATTTTTAATTTTTTACAGCGCTTGTTCTTTCACGATTTCACTTAACAATCCTGAAAAATATCTGATTTGTGGAATGACAGCTTCATATGACATTCTTTTTGGACCGATCACGCCGATAATCCCTTTAATTTTTGTTCCTTCAAATTCTCCAAATACGCTTGCGCAACAATCAAAGGCTGGATCGTGAAAATCTTCTTCCCCTAACATATAGTATATTTCATCTTCAAGCGAAAACATGTTATTTAGAATTTTTTCCCAAAAAGTTACCTCATCCAATCTTCCAAATAAAGATCGGGAAAGATTCAGGTCTAAAAATTCTGGCTCATTTAGTAAATTGGCCATTCCCGAGTAATACACATCTCCCAAATTAGTTGTTACAAGCGATAATAAACCGGTTTTTTGTGACAAGACTTTAGTCGCTTGAGACAATAATCGGTGAGCTTCTTTTCGCTCATCCCAAACGCTATTTTTATAGGAAACTTCATCCGTCGTCGACATTTCTTTTTGTTTCATCAGGTGTTTTATATAAAACCTGAAACCTTTGGCTGATGGAACTCGGCCGGACGAAAAATGATTTTTTTTCAAATAACCTTTTTTGGCTAATTCAACCATTTCGTTACGGATGGTGGCTGGTGAAACTCCAAGCTTATATTTTTTCTCCAAAATCTCACTTCCGACAGCAGCACCGGTTTCTGTATATTCGTGAATGATCACTTTCAAAATGTCGATCTGTCTTTGTGTCAAATCTTCCATAGGTATTAGCAATACTACATAAGCTCTGCTAAAATGTCAATAGGCAAATTTGGTATAATTTTGATTATGCTTAAGCTTGGCGCCCATCAATCAATTTCCGGCGGATATTCAGAGGCTTTAAAACGGATAAAAAATATAGGTGGTAATTGTCTGCAGATTTTTTCCTCCTCTCCCCGGGGATGGAACTTTGCCAAACCTAATGATTCGGAAATCTCTCAGTTTCTTAGTCTCAAATCTCAACTTAATATCGATCCAATTTATTTTCACGCAACTTATCTGATTAATCTTGCTGATGATAGCCGGATTGGCCACATGTCAAAGATGTCCTTAATTTCTGAAATGAATCTAGCGCCAAAACTTGGAGTAAAGGGTTCGATAATTCATCTTGGTTCTTACAAAAACGAAGTATCTAGTATAAAGTATGAAGTATTAATTAAAAACATAAAAGAAATACTGGAAAAAACACCAAAAGATTCTTTATTTATTATAGAAAACGCTGGAAATAGAAAGATCGGACAAACGCTCGAAGAAATCTCTCAAATCATTAAGGATGTAAATGATCCTCGAGTTAGAATTTGCTTTGACACTTGTCACCTATTTTCCAACGGATATAAATTCGACACAATAAAAGAATTAAATATTTTTCTCGCTAAACTCACTAAACTCGAAATAAATAATATTATTGAATTATGGCATTTTAACGACAGTCGCGACGAATTTGACTCAGGACATGACCGCCATGACAATATTGGTCAAGGAAAAATGAATGTTGATGAATTTAAGGTTTTATTAAATCATCCAAAAACAAAGAACTACCCATTTATTATCGAAACGCCCGGTTTTGATGGTAACGGCCCTGACAAAAAAAATCTCGATATTTTAAAATCCTTGGTTGGTATATAATTTCTACATGATTCCTCTACCAAAAGAAGTAATAGAGTTACTAAATATATTTAAAAAAAATAAATACCAAGTATATATTGTTGGCGGGGCGGTTCGTGACGCGCTTTTGAATAAAACCGTTGATAACTGGGATTTTACAACAGATGCGACGCCCGAACAAATCCAAAAATTATTTCCTGACGCTTTTTACAATAATATTTATGGTACGGTGAGTATCCCCAAAGATAAAATTATTTTTGAAATTACTCCATTTAGAAAAGAATCTGATTACTCAGATTCACGTCATCCGGAAAAAATAGAATGGGCAAAAACCGTTGAAGAAGATCTGTCACGACGAGATTTTACGATCAATTCGATCGCCTACGATGGAAAGAACATTGTTGATCCGTATGGAGGACAAAAAGATCTTGTTAACAAACTAATAAAGTCCGTTGGGGATCCTGATATCCGCTTTAAAGAAGATGCCCTCAGACTTCTGAGGGCTGTTCGTTTTACTTCTCAATTAGGATTTCTTATCGAAGACAATACAAGAATCTCTATTCAAAAAAACGCTTCGTTGATTACTAAAATTTCCGCTGAAAGAATCAGGGATGAGTTTTTAAATACTTTAAGTGGTGACCATCCAGCCGAGGGAATTTTATTCTTAAAAAGCACAGGACTTCTTTCGTTTATTTTACCGGAGGTAGATATTTGTTTTACCATTCCCCAAAAAAGTCCCAAACGCCATCATGTCTATGATGTTGGTACCCATTTAATTATGGCTCTAAAGAGTTGCCCTTCCTCGGACCCGATCACCAGGTTCGCCACTTTGATTCACGATATTGGTAAAGCGAAAACTTTTCATAAGGATGAAAAAACCGATCTGATTACTTTTTACAACCACGAAGTCGTCGGTAAAAAACAAGCAAAAGCTATTGCGGACCGGTTTAAACTCTCAAATAAACAAAAAGATAAACTAGTAACTCTTGTAGCCGAACATCAGTTTACAGTTTCAGAAACTCAGACAGATAAAGCTGTCCGCAGATTTATTCGGGGAGTTACAAAAGATTATCTTCAAGATATGTTGGATTTGAGGACTGGTGACCGTATTGGATCTGGAGCAACAGCAACATCATGGCGAACCGAACTATTTAAAAAAAGACTTGAAGAAGTTCAGAAACAACCATTTTCTATAAAAGATTTAAAGATCGACGGAAAAGATGTTATGAAAATTTTAAAGATAAAGCCAGGCCCAAGAGTCGGTGAAGTACTGAAAAAACTTTTTGATCAGGTTGTCGATGGAAAATTGAAGAATGAAAAGCAAGCTCTCTTAGATCAAGTCACTACAATTGATTAATTAATTGTAGTGTATTCTTTTCATCTTCCAATATTGTTTCTTCCCCGTGACCGGAATAAATAATTGTCTCTTTAGGTAATTTAAATATTTTTTTCAAAGATTTTTTTAGATCATCTTTACTGCTGTAAGATAAATCTGTCCGACCGATTCCCTCTTTAAATAAAGTATCTCCGGTGAAAAGTACATTTTCTTCTTTAAAATAAACGCAACAACTTCCAGGAGTATGACCTGATGTGTTTAAAATTCGAAATCCGAAATCCGAAATCCGAAAATTTGTTTTCGCCAAGAATTTAATTATCGTTGGTTTAATAAAATGAGGGTCAAATCCTAAAAAATACTTTGCCGTTTCATTCAATCTCTCCACTAAAAATTTATCTTCTTTAAAAATATATAAAGGAACATTGAAAGATAATTGAATCTCCCCCACCGCTCCAATATGATCAAAGTGCCCATGAGTCGCTAACATCCCAACCAAATTTAATTGTTGTCTTTGCAGTTCCTCAAGAATAAACGAGGCATCATCAGCCGGGTCAATTATCAAACAATTACTATCTTCTATTAAGAAATAACAATTCGCCTGCAATTCCCCGAGGGAGTACTTTTTTATTGTCATTTAATAAATCTCTTTATTTTAAATTTTAAAATTATGAAAGTAGTCAATGTAATAATAAACATGTATAAAGAAAACGAATACGTTTCAAAAGTCCACAACTTAATAGTTAGAAGTGTAATTAATGCAAAAACAGCATTACCTAAATAAATCCAATAATTTTCTGTTTCAGGATGATTATAAGATTTAACTGTCGTTGGCCAACCTGCTAAAAAATCGGCTATTATACTGAAAATGATTGCTATGTTGCCAACTTTGGTTATCTGCCAAGCAACTAAACCAAAAATTGACAAGCTACCGCATACTAAATCCAACTTTTCAATCTTCCAAAAAGATTTTTTATTAACAAAAGATGCTAAAAAAATGATAATTGGCATAAATCCTACCATAAAGGTAAGTAAAGATTGCAGACCAACACCTTGTTTAATTTGAGCAGCAAAAGCAATTAAAGGTGCTAATGCCCAAAGAAACCATGTCACCTTGTTTGGCTGGATTTTTCCCTGAATCGTCTCAACGATATACTTAATACTTCCAACAAAAAAAATGACCGCTCCAAGATAAACAAAGTTTTGATTGATCATTATCAAAAAAAGAAACTACGATTTCAACCATTCAACATAGTCACAACCGCCGGGCGTTTTAGTCGCCGGATCCCAAGTTGCTGTTGAACATTTTTTTAGTTTTTTACCACTGGCTGTTGTGAAAAGAACGAGTTTTGCCCCACACTTTGGACAATCTTCTTCCAACTTTTCCGTGGTCCCTTTTATCCATTCAATATAATCACACCCACCGGCTGTCTTTGTGGCCGGGTCCCATGTTGCTGTCGAACATTTCTTCATTTTTTTACCCATTCGCGTAACTGCCAAAACTAAAGGCGCCCCGCACTTTGGACATTTTTCGTCTAAGGCAACCGGCTCAACTTCCAGCCATTTTACGTACGTACAGCCGTCGATTGTGTGTGTTTCTGGATTCCAAGATCCCTTTGAACAACGTTGTAACTTTTTACCTGACTTTGTCTCAAAAACTTCGCCTAATGGCGAACCGCATTTTGGACATGTTTCCGAACCTTTCACCGATTTCTTGTCATCCATATTTTATGTTTAAAATTTTTAATGTTTTTTTATTTTTTCTAGCCAAACCAAAATTGGAGTGGCGACGAATGGAGAAGAATATGTACCCGTGATCGTTCCAATGAGTAGGGTAAGGATAAAAAATCTAATTGTCGATCCACCCATCATCGTCAGCGCCAACAACATGAAAACTATCGTCATCGAATTATTTAGTGATCTAACCATCGTTTCGGTCAGCGCTTGATTTGCAGCTGTTACCATTTCTAGTGCTGTTTGTTCTTTATGATATTCTCTGATCTTATCAAAAATAATGATCGTGTCGTGTACTGAAAAAGACATCGTGGTTAAGACAGCGGTTACAAACATAGTGTCAACTTCTGCTCCAAAAAAATGACCTAATAATGAATAGGTGCCTACGACCACCAATAGATCATGGAACATTGCCAAAACGGCTGAAAAAGCAAAATTAAAACCTTTAAAAGCAAAACTCATGTAGATCAGTATCCCGATTATCGCCAGTACTGAGGCGATCAAGGTTTTATTAATGGCCTCTTTTCCCAATAACGGTCCAACCGTTTCCGAGCGCAAGACTGTGATCTTAACCTTTAATTTTGCTTCCAAATCTTTTTTCAGTAATGACTCTTTATTCTGGTCTAACACCTTTGTTCTTAACAAAATATTTTTATCTTGAAGCGTTAGACTGACCACTGGTATTTTATTTAAATTCATTACTTCTTGTATCTTGCTTTTATCAACTACTTTGTTCATTTGAAATTCAAAATTACTCCCTCCGGTAAAATCTATCGAGTATCGAAAGCCCCACTTTACAATGGAAAACAAACCCGCCCCAATGACTATAGTTGATATTAAAAAGTAAAGCCAGCGATATTTGAAAAAATTTATCATAATTATTTAACCTTATAAAACATATTTATTAACCGTTTTGTTATCACCACCCCCGTAAACAAGCTCGTTGCTACTCCAATTGCCAAAGTTAACGCGAATCCCCTTACCATTCCAAACTGGGGCAGGAACTCCCAGTTTAAAGGATTAAAAAGTATAAAAGCTACTGTTAGCGTTGTCACATTGGCGTCCTTAATTGCGTCAATTGCCCGCCCAAATCCTAATCGTACAGCAATATCAAAGCTTTTTCCCTTTCGTTGCTCTTCTTTAATTCTTTCAAAGATTAAAATGTTTGAATCGACCGCCATTCCAATTGACAAAATAAATCCAGCTACGCCCGGCAAGGTCAAAACCAACGGAATTGCTTTAAATATGAATAGAGAGATTAATCCGTAAATTATTAAAGCCAGAGATGCTATCAAACCCAACCTGCCGTAATAAACGATCATAAAAAGCAGAACTGCAGTTAAACCTATGACCCCAGCGTAGACACTTTTTTTAACTTCAATCTCTCCCAGCGTAGGACCGATGTTTTTCTGCTCAACCAATTTGATCGGCAACGGCAAGGCTCCGGAATTAATGGCTATCGTTAATTTTTTTACTTCATCGGAGGTAAAGTTTCCGGTTATTACAGCACTCCCATCAGGAATTTCATTGGACACGGTTGGTGTTGTTAGAGGTATATTATCTAAGAATATTCCAACTGGTTTTCCGATATTTCTTTTTGTGATCGCGGCAAATAGTTCCGCACCTTTTTGATCAAATTTTAATCCTACTTGAGGCTTACCTGTTTGACTATCAAATTCAACCGTAGATTTTTGAATATGAATTCCTGTTAATCCTGTTTCTTTCGTCAGCTGTAAAAAAACCGGAGTTGTGGTAGCAATTTTGTCTGTAGGAAGTTCCCTAAAAGTTAGTTGGGCCGTTTGACCAATTAATTTTATTGCCTCTTCGTAGTTATTGATTCCCGGAAGATCAACGCTTAATCGGTACTTATTCCCTGTTTTTATAGTTTGGATTTGAGGTTCGGTCACACCAAAAAAATTGATTCTTCGTTCGATGACGTCGCGAGCCGAATTTAGAGCATCGTTTAGGTCAGTTGCTTTAATTTTTGAAGTATCGGCTTCAAAGATCAGGCTACTTCCGCCTTTTAAATCCAATCCTAATTTTGTCGTAAAATCTTTTTTGACATTAATCCCAAAAACACTAAAACTAATTTGACTTGGTATTTTAAATTTTACTTTAACATTTTCCGGAAGATCTACCCAAATTAGGCCCAAAAAAACAAGAGTAATAATAATTGATTTGAATATTTTCATTTTAAAAGTTCTTCTTCAACACCAACCAACATAATTTTAGGTTGCTTTAAAAATCTCCAGATAAACGGATCGTTATTTTTTTTCCTAAAAATAAACTCGCTTTCGGTCATTGTTGAATAATTTATCGGACGCCCAAACTCTTTTTCAACTTCACGAATTATTGACTCTATTTCAACGACAACGATTATTCCAACTAAAAGCAAGTAGATCTCATCATCTTTTATGATTAGATTTTTTGGATATTTTGTCGAAACGGCCACAAATTTTATCTTTCCGATCTTTGATAAATTACTATGAATTGATGTAGCTAGTTTGTTTGTTTTTGCAAAAATTCTTAAAAATTCATCGTACAGTTGGTAGCTTTTATTTAAAGAAAAATAGACTTTATTGAGGCGACGTTCTCGTAAAAGCAGTTTTTCTTCTGTCAAAATATCCAGTTCCCGCTTAACAGCATTAACTTCTTCATTAATTTCCCTAACAACTCGACGAAGATAAAAATTTTCGCTGGGATGATGAAAAAACAGCTCAAGAATCTTTCTTCTCGCCTTTGATGGAATTATATGCTGTAACATAAATATAATACGAATCTACGAATTTATACGAATGCTGCGAATTATACGAATATTTGCATAATTCGTATCATTTGCATTACTTCATTCGTGGTATTCGTATTTTAATAGTTAACCTTATTTCCAATCGGTAACATTTCAATAAATACCTGTCCTCTAACTATAGATATTTCTTTACCATTGGTATCAAAGAATTTAATCTGATCTTCTTCAGTTTCGCGACTCCAAGTTCCTTTAACAACCTGCCCATTCTTAAAAAACAACATCTCCCCGCTTCCGACATTTTTATACAGTAAGTGACCACCATCATAACCATCATTGGCCGGCGATTCTTTTGCAAAAACGATTGCAATATTTTTTGCTTCCAATTGTTTTCCGGTATTTTTATCGATATGAGGTACCCCCCCATTTGTTCTTTTATAACTATTTGTTTTGCTATCATAATTCCAGACAACACTAAAGTCACTGGCAAGATTATCCCAAAACCCGAAGTCGATCTTGGCCACTTTACCACGATCAGCTAACTTTGCGTCGTCCTCAAACTTCCATGCCAAAAAACCTTTATCCCATCTCACACCCTTATCATCAACATTAGTCAGCTCTCTTTTATCTTTTGCATATTGCCAAAGTTTTTTTGTTGAAGTATAGACGGTATGTTCGGTCGCCACATTTTTTAACCTTTCATAATCCCGCCAAAAATACGGAAAGGGAACTGAAAATTGATTTAAGTCATTATAAGATGACCAGCCCAGTTCACTGATATAACCCAAAGCGTCTGCTGGCCCATCAGTATTAGCTCCACCAACATGAGCATAAAGTGGGTACTGACCGTAGCCTTCAAGAAATCTTAGGAAATATATTCGGGCTGAACGGACCGGACCTACATAAGACGCGTTTTGACAATAAAATATTGCCAAAAATCTGGTAATTCCACCTTCGGCAACCGCCTCATAGACAATATCCGCTGAAGATAAACCTGACTGTGGCCGTGCTTCTTTATGATTTTCTATCATTACTCCCAATGGTCGTTGTCCTTCCCAAATCGTTCTCTCTGTCTTAGATAGCATTTGGCCATTCAAAGGACATTCTTCTGTTTTTGGTTCGGAATTGATAGCTGACTCAGTGGTTCCGTTTTCCGATGTAGGAGCTTTATAAGTAATTGGCGATAAAAAAGAGATTCCTTTTTCAGCTGAAAAGAATGAATATGTAGTTACGGCTGAAATTATAAACATAATAAACACGACCGCAAAAGCTATTTTTTTATTGATCATAATTAGTTTGAAATAATAATTGCCTTCTTCTCTTCCTCTGACAACTCAAATTCTTCACCTTTTCCGTTTTTGATCTTTTTACTGTATACTCTCAGACCATCACGAGTATGCATGAAATTAATAACTATACCACTATTTTCATAATTTAGAAACGTGATGACAAAACTTTTTTCTCCACCGGCTTTTTCAAAAGGACTAAACCTGACCAAGCCAACTTTTTGAACATGAAGAGCTGAGGCTTTTATTTCTTGACGTAATTCATTTTTAACAATTTCAAGCTCTTGTTCGTTCTTTTTATCGATAATCAAAAGTTCATCTAAAATTTCATCGATCTTGTGTTTTCTTGTACTAGATATTAAATTGTTATAATGCTCTTTAGTCTTTAAAATCAACCTCGTTAGTACAACCAGCCAAACAAAAATTATAGATATCAACAGATAAATTATCATCTAACACATTCTATATTTTTGTACAAAAACTGTCAACGATAATTTATTTGAGATTTGACATTTGAGATTCGACTCTCTATATTATTACCGTATGCCTAAGAAGACCAAGAAAGAAAAGCTATTAGCTCAGTATCACAAAAAACTTCGTTTGCTGGAAAATAGACAGACTGTTGCTTCCCCGGTCCAAGCAAAAGTCGAAATAAAAGAACGGATTCCTGTTGTTGAAAATAAAATAAAAACTGAAATTAATGAACCACCTCAATATTTTTTTTCTGATTTGAAAAAAAGTTTACTCTTAATATTGGTTATTGTTGGGATCGAGGTTGGCTTGTATTTTGTTCATTGGATTAAGTGAAAAAGTTATTTTACTAGTTTTTGCATATTAATTTTATAATTAGTATTGGAAGGAGGTGAAATAAACTATGGCATCAATGTACTGTGTAAAATGTAGAGCTAAAAAGGAAGTTGCTAATCCGGAAAAAGTCACCATGAAAAATGGTAAACCAGCAATGAAAGGAAAGTGCCCAGATTGTGGAACCGGAATGTACCGAATTGGCACTGCATAATATTTTATTTAAATAGGATATCTATACCCCGCCGCAAGGCGGGGTTCTTTTTTAAGGTTTAAAGCAGTTTGAAAACTTTGATCCTCTTCTCTCCCTCGAACAAACTTAATTTATTTACTTTAAAAGAAATATCCATCTCTAAATTCGATAGGCGTTTCTTGATAACGAAGTACTGTTGTTTTGAAGGAATCTTATATTTTGCAAGTGTTAATCTAGGAACATATTTTTCTAAACTTTCCATCGTCGAAGTAAGCCCCTTGATACTCTCACTAATTCTTTCTATTTCTTTTTCTCTTCTGAAATCCAGATATAAAACAATGTTATTGCCAATAGTTAATGCCACTTCAAAAACATATAAATAAAATAAATTCTTGTCAAACAAAGCCGTCTCGATTTTTTCTATTGTTGATTTTTTATCAGAAAACTCTCCAAAAGAATGGACCAAGATGTTGTAGTTCTCGATCTTCTCCCACTGAAACTGAGGATACAGTTTTCTAAAATCTGCCAATTGATTAACGATTTGATTTTTAGTTTCATCTGAAAGTTCTATCTTAAGAGTTAGTTTCATAATATTCTGGATTCCCGCCTTCGCGGGAATGACAATCAAGTCACAGGTCAAATGCTTTCGCAATATTTCTGGTTGAGAAATTCTTTAGATTGGTAACAACTTCTTTAACTTCTGCCCCAATCAAACCCGCCTGTTTCTTTTTGTTTTCTAACTGTTTGTCCCCTTCTGTCACCGCGATTATACTTGGTGAAATTTTTTTTACCAACTCAAAATAGTCATTGTTTGTTTTAAAGACAGGTAAAAGAATTATCAAATTGACCATATTAAGGTTCGCCAAAATTTCCGCCCTCTCATGCTGGTGATGAACCTGTAATTTTCTTTTGTGGGTTTTTATAAATTCATCTGATTCTAGGGCAATAATTAAATAATCACCCTGTTCTTTGGCTGCTTCCAAAAACTTTAAATGTCCGAAATGAATTAAATCAAAACACCCTCCGACCAATACGGTTTTTTTATTTTTAAAGCTTTGTTTTTTGCCATCCAAGTCTTCATATCGAATAATAATAGCCTTATTTTTCATATCATAAATTATACAATAGATGTATGAAGCTAAGTACTGAGATCGTTGAGGAAAAACAAAACGCTCTAATCGTATCAAAAAAAGAATATTCGTTTATTTCTCTCTTAAAAAATGAGTTAAAAAGAGTTTCGATTAATCATTTCAGCTCTCCATTTATTTCTAAAAGTGTTAAAACTTTTCAATATATATTTATCATTAATGAAACAGTCTCTTTGGATAAGGTTAATAAAAATAAAGGTGGCATTTTTATCCACATATTTTTTGGAAAGAAAAATAACTTAACCGATTCAAAAACATTCCCCAAAAACCTAAAAATTATTACTGTCAGTGGTCAACATCTCGAAAAAAATGAGATAGACAAGATCCTTTGGTTCTCCATTTCAAAAAGTGAGGAAGCTATTCTTAATTTAAATTTATCCCAAATAATAAAAAATAAATTTAACCCCTTACCAAATTTAACATCTGGTTATAAAAAATTTGTTACCAAAAAAAATTTAATCTTGTTGGCAATTTTTTCTGTTGTTATCATCCACGTAGCTTTTATTCCTTTTCTTCTTTTATCCTTTTTTTTCAATTATAAAAATTACTTGGATCTTAAAAAAAACTCCCTGAAAAATACCAATTATTCGATATTCGCCAATAATATTTCGAAAAAATTATATTTGATCGTCAGACCTACCTACATGTTATTTGGGATCGCAATTTTACCAGATAATCTAATCGATATTAATGAGAAGAGTCTTTCCATTATTAAACAATCACAATCACTATTGGATAACTTTAGAGGTTTTGAGGGTATGATTTTTCATCAGCAAAAAACCGTTGAAGAGAAAAATATTATGAATTTGCGGATAGAAAAAATGAAAACGGACCTTGACAACATTCAGGAAGAGCTAAATATTGTAGCCCAAAAAATACCAATAAAAAATGATTTTTTTGACAAAATAAAAAAACAGCTAATAGAACAGGCAGATAATATAGAAAAAGCGCAAAAAATAATAATTTATTTTCAAAAAACCATCTCACAGGAAAAATTAAGTAAATACGTGATTTTTTTTGCTAACAACATGGAGTTACGTCCTGGTGGTGGCTTTTTAGGATCATTCGGTATTTTTGAAATCGGTAACTACAGCATAGGCGATATAACAATATACGATGTTTACGATGCTGATGGCCAACTGACAGTCCACTTAGACCCTCCCAAACCAATCGCACAATACTTAAACGTCCCTCATTGGTTTTTGAGAGATTCTAATTTTTCTCCTGACTTTTTTACGAATTATCAAAAGGCTTTATTTTTTCTGGAAAAAGAAATGAAAATGACAGGATTTTCTGGCGGTATTTTAATCACAACTACATCTATCGAAAATATTCTATCCGCCTTTAACGAACTATATATCCCCGACTATAATGAATATATAAATGCAAAAAACTTTTATTTAAAAACTCAACTTCGTGTTGAAAAGAAGTTTTTCCCCGGATCTATCCAAAAAAAAACTTTTTTATCTTCTCTAGTTAGACAAATACAAAATAATATTAATACAGCCGATATCAAAACTCTTTTATACCAAATAAAAAAATCTTTCGATGAAAAACAAGCAGTTGTTTATTTTGAGGATCAAAATTTTCAATCCCTTTTCGATTCGTCATTTTGGTCTGGGCGGGTAATCAACCCGAAGTGCACTATATCGGCAAACTGCATCACCGATTACGTTTTTCCCTACGATGCCAATCTGGGTGCAAACAAAGCTAATTTTTTTATTAATCGATTTGTAAATCTAAAAATCAAGATCAATTCACAGGGCCAAATTTCACACCTTCTCTCTCTCCAATATAAAAATGATTCTCCGGCGGAAATTTTTCCCACCGGCTATTATCGAAATTATTTTCAAATTCTATTACCAAAAAATTCCACCCTAAATCAAATTACGAAAGACGGAGTCGAAGTTGAAAATATTGATCAAATTGATGAGGAACATTATAAATTGGTGGGTTTTCTCTTTGAATTGGCTCCGGGCAAAATAGCTGATATTAAAATCGGTTATCAACTAAATGACCCGTTGAAACAAGGTAACAATATCTATCAATTAGTTGTCCAGAAACAGATTGGGGCTAAAAACTCCGACTTAATATTGGAAATTGAATTGAATAAAAGCATTTCTATCCTCAATCAAAATTTTTCTCCTATTGTTAAAGATAATCAAATCGTCTATAATACGAACTTATTAACAGACAAAATATTTTTCATTGAGTTAACAAAGAATTAACGTTTTGTCTTTGATAATAATTAATAAATTTACTTAAATATATGAAAAAATCTGTAAGTTCATCGGGAAAAGTTACTTTAAAAGCTGATTCTAGAACCGTTTTTGGTAAAAAGTTAAACAAAGTGCGAAAACAAGGTTTGGTTCCAGCCAATATTTTTGGTCCTGATTATAAATCTCAGTCGATCTCGGTTGTTTACAAGGATCTTGTCAAAACATATAAATTAGTTGGTGAAACCGGCGTTGTTTACATAACGCTAGGCAAAGAGAATGTTCCGGTTTTGATAAAAACCATTCAAAGACATCCGTTATCAAGTTCCCTACTTCATGTTGATTTTAGAAAGATAGATCTTTCGAAGAAAATTGAAGCTAATGTTCCGGTTAAAGAAATTGGTATTTCTGAGGCAGTTTCTCAGAAAGCCGGTGTTCTTCTCCTTCAATCAGAGACTCTATTGGTTGAAGCTTTGCCAGAAGAAATGCCTTCTCATATTGAGGTTAATATTGAAGTTATCAAAGAAATCGGTCAGGAAATCAAGGTTTCTGATCTTAAAAAATCCGATAAGTACGAGATAAAAACTCCAGCTGAAAAAGTTATCGTCACAGTCATCGCCCATAAAGAAGAAAGTATTGTCCCAGAAACGGCTGTTGCAGCTCCTGAGATAATTACCGAAGCTGCCAAAGAAGGTGAAGAAGCAACGACTGAAGGTGGCGAAAAGAAACCCGCCTCCGCTGTAAAAGCTCCTGCGGGCAAGGAAAAAACTGAAGGTGAAAAAGAAGTTAAAAAATAAAATTTTTTTGAATTAATATATGACAATTATTAAAAGTGAATTTTCTCTAGCTTTGAATCAGGTTGCCACCGAAAGGGGCATTTCCGCCGATGATGTTGTGCTGTCAATTGAACAAGCAATTGTTGCTGCTTACAAAAAAGAATATTCAAAAGATGAAGAGGAAATCAAAGTAGTTGTCAATAAAGATACCGGAGAGGCTAAAATATTTAAAGATGATAAAGACATCACTCCCCCAGGTTTTGGTCGTATTGCTGCTCAAACTGCCAAACAGGTGATATTGCAAAAAATTCGGGAAGCCGAGAAAAAAACGGTTGCCTCACACTATCAATCTCAGGTAGGAACTGTCGTTAAGGGTCGCATCATTAGATATGATGGCTATAGCGCGTCGGTAGACATTGGTAAAGCTGAAGCTATACTTCCGAAAGAAGAGCAGATGAATAATTACAAATATCAAGTAAATGACAATTTGATTGTCTACCTCAAAGAGATTTCTAACGATAAATTTGATAACCCAAGAATTATTGTCTCCCATTCCAGCCCAAAATTAATTGAGGAGCTATTCAAACGTGAGGTTCCAGAAATTGCCAATGGCACAATTGAAATTAAAAAAATAGTCAGAGAACCAGGTGAACGGGCTAAAATAGCCGTTACCTCGACGCAGTCTGGTGTTGATCCGGTTGGAGCTTGTGTCGGCCAAAAAGGCGTTCGGGTTCAAACTGTTATTGATGAATTGGGTGGTGGTGAAAAAATTGATATCATTCAATGGAATAAGGATGAAAAATTATTCTTGATCGCTGCTTTATCGCCAGCTAAGATCACATCGGTCGAGATAGACAAGACAGGAAAAAGAGCTAAGGTTACTGTTGAAGAAAAAGAGGCCCCACTTGCTATCGGAAAAGGTGGAATCAATGTTAACTTGGCTTCACGATTGACTGAATTTGAGATCGATATTGTTCAGACTAGAGCTGAAGTGCCGGACGTAAAAGCCGAAGTTTCGAATGCTACACCTATAACTCCCGAAGTCGCTCCTGAAAATAAAATTACTGAAGAAAAACCAAAGGCGTAATTTTAAATTTACTATAAATTATGAAATCTCGTCCCCCAATCGTTGCCATCCTCGGCCATGTTGATCACGGAAAAACTACCCTACTGGATTATATTCGAAAAAGTAACATAACCGACCGGGAGTTTGGCGGAATTACTCAAAAGATTGGTGCTTACGAAATTACAACAGAATTCAAGGATTATAAAACCAACAAAATAACTTTTATTGACACTCCAGGACACGAAGCCTTTACTAAATTAAGGGCTAGAGGAGCCAACGTTGCCGACATCGCTTTACTTTTGATCGACGGAAAAGATTCTGTCATGCCTCAAACCGAGGAATCAATCTCTCACATCAAGGCCGCTGGTATTCCATTTATTGTGGTCATTAACAAGATTGACCTACCGGAAACTAATCCAGACAAAGTAAAAAACGATCTTTTAAAATACGAGGTGTTAACTGAAGGTAAAGGTGGAGACGTCCCGGTCGCTTTAGTTTCTGCCAAAACTGGTAAAGGTATAAATGAGCTTTTGGAAACAATTCTTTTTATCGCTTCTGATTTGAAACTGACCTATGATGAAAAAAACCCAGTAATCGCGTATATTATCGAAACAAAAAAAGACCGCCGGGGAATCGTTGCCAGCGCGATTATTAAGGATGGAATTATAAAAATAGCTGATACTGTTTATGTCAATGACCAAAAAATAAAAGTTAAATCGCTTATTGATGATCTTGGGAAAAATGTTAATCAAGTGGTCCCTTCCAATCCTTTTGAAATGACGGGTTTTAATGAAATGCCTGAAGTTGGAGCAATGATAAAGCAACAAATTGATACTAATAAACAACTAGACACTAGCCACCAGCCACTAGTCACTGAACAACACGCTCTAACTCTCGAGGACGTCCTCAAAGTTGAAGTTGTTGAAAAAAAACTTCCGGCTATTATCAAAGCCGATTCTCAAGGTAGTGTTGAGGCCATAAAAAATTCTCTAAAAAACAATACTAACTTAAACATTGTTTTACTTGCAGTTGGAGAGATCAACAAATCGGATATTTTTTTAGCCAAAGCGACTAAATCGATCATCATTGGATTTACCGTGAAAACCAGTCATGAGGCAGAAAGTTTGGCTAAACAAGAAAAAGTGATTATCAAAAGTTATCAAATTATTTATGAGCTTTTAGATGAGCTCAATGAGGTCGCCAATTTAATAAAGGAAAAAGAAGAAAAAGAAAAAAATCTAAAAGGAGAGGCTCAAATTTTAGCAAACTTCATTATTGAAGGAGAAAAAATTTTTGGGGTCACCGTTATTAAAGGTAAAATCAACCTTGGCGATGAAATTGAGGTCTTTAGAAAAAATAAACCTATAGGAAAGACTAAACTCGTTTCTTTAAAGGTCCGTGCAAAAACAGTTAATGAAGTAAAAAAAGGTCAGGAAGCTGGAATGATTTTTGGCCCTCCACTTGACTTTTTGGTTGGTGATGTGGTAAAATCTATCCTATAAGAAATATGGATAACAACCAAAACACTGTAGCTCGCATCCAGGAAATAACTACCAAATGCCGTTCAGCGGTTATAGTTATTCCCCCAAATCCGTCGATCGATGCCATTGCGGCCTCAACTTCGTTTTATTTGGCTTTAAGTAAAATGGGTAAAACCGTATCTATTGCTTGTAGCCAGAGTGTTCAATCAGATTTAACTGCTTCAGATAAAATTCAAAATATGATTGGCGCCGGAGGCGATAGCTTAATGGTCTCATTCCCGTACACAGATGGGGCGATTGATAAGGTTGATTATAATATCCAGGGCAATTCTTTTAACCTAGTGGTTACTCCCCGAGCAGGGCACCAAAAATTAAATCCCAATCAAGTTAACTTTTCTTATACTGGAGGACTTGTTGATGTTATTTTTGTCATTGATTCTCCGACTTTAAATAGCTTGGGAACAATTTATACCGATAATCAAAATCAATTTAATGGAAAAGATATCGTCAACATTGACCGTCATCTTACTAACGCCTATTTCGGTACAGTTAATTATGTCAACAAAACCATTTCATCTATTTCTGAACTTATCTTATCTGTCTTGCAAACATTGGGTGTAGAAATTGACAAAGATATTGCTACCAATCTTTATGCGGGAGCGGCTGCTTCAACCAATAATTTCACTAGTTATTCGACCAATGCTGATACATTCGAACATATTGCCGCGTTGCTTAGAGCTGGCGCGGTTAAAAAAGCTTTCAAAAAACCTATTCCTGTTAATAATCCTTCTGCTATGAATTTTCAATCAGCACCGATGATGCCTCAACCAATGAGACCGCAACCTCAAGTGATTAATTCAATGCCAAGTCGAAATATGGAAGCTCCTAAAGCCGGTCCGATTGAATCAGTTGAAGTCGATTCGGCTACCGAAAAACCCCAAACCAGTCAAGAATGGCTTAAGCCAAAGATCTTCAAAGGTGGCGGTTTGATATAATGACTTCATGTCCCTTACTTTAGTTTTAGTTATAATTTTTTTCTTGGTTGCTCTTTTTATTATTCGTATTTGGCTCAATAAACTTGAAGAAAAAACGACTCTTTCATCCGATGTTGTAGAATGGCTTAAAACTTCAAACCTCTCTGTAGATCAAAAACTATCAAAGAATTTGGAGATATTTGCATCCGTTCAAAAAACGATTGGTGAATTTTCAGAAATTGGCCGTTCGATGAAAGAATTACAAGAATATCTAACTTCTCCAAAATTACGCGGTAACATTGGCGAACATGTCTTAAAAGAACTGTTGGCTCAAAATTTTCCAAAATCTTCCTATAAACTACAGTACCATTTTAAAACCGGTTCGATCGTTGACGCGGTTTTGATAACTTCCCAAGGATTGATCCCGATTGATTCTAAATTTCCGATTGATACCTTCAAAAAGATTGCTAGAGCGACGAATAAAGATGAGATCGCTACTATAAAAAAAGACTTTGAACGTGATGTCAAAAAACATGTAGATGATATTGCTAGAAAATATATACTGGCTGAAGAAAAGACAGTCGACTATGCTCTGATGTACGTCCCATCTGAAAGTGTCTATTATGAATTGATCAATAACGAATCAGTGTTTGATTATGCCGGGGCCAATCGGGTTCTTCCTGTTTCCCCCATGAGCTTTTACGCTTACATAAAAGCAATCTTAATCTCATTTGAAGGTGAAAAAATTGAAACCAAGGCAAAAGAAATTTTGAAGATCCTACAGGCAATCAAAAAAGATTATCAAAAGACCGATGAGGCCTTGTCTGTTTTAAATAAACATGTAACCAACGCCTATAACCAAAGCTCGCAAGTATCTAAAACATTTTCTTCATTGGGACAAAAATTAGAGTCGACGAACTTGATGGCGGTGGAGAAGGAAGAGAAGCTTATTGAATAACTCATAAACAGTTAAACGGTTAAAACTTAAACGGTTAAAAAAACTTTTAAAACTTTAGGTATTAAACGTTTAGTAGTTTAATGCCTGCCTGCCGGCAGGCAGGTTTAAAAGTTTTTTTAGGTTTTAACAGTTTAATATTTAACCGTTTATGAAAATAACATATAAAAACGAAATAAAATCTGAAGATAAACTCGATAATAAAGAAATTCTCGACCTCATCCTCAAATCCCGCCATATTAAAAACCTTGACGAATTTCTCAATCCATCTTCACCTCTTCTTTTAACTCTCACCGATTTCGGTCCATATATAAAATCTTTTGCCAAAGTTATAAAGATTCTCGAAGAGATCAAAGAAAAAAATCAGATGATCGTCATTTATACCGACTATGATGCCGACGGAATTACCGGTGGAGCAATCCTTTGGGAAACCTTACATCTTTTAGGTTTTAAGGTTATGCCTTACGTCCCCCACCGAAAGCTTGAGGGCTATGGTTTTTCAAAAACCGGAATCGATAATGTCAAAAAGGAATTTGATCCGGCATTGATCATTAGTGTTGATCACGGTATAACCAAAATCGAGGAAATTAAATACGCAAACAAACTTGGCATAAAGATAATTATTACCGATCATCATTTGAAAGGTGATACTATTCCTAAAAAGGCCGAAGCAATCTTTCACATCCCTGCCCTCTCCGGTTCCGGTGTCGCCTATTTTTTTGCAAAAGAGGTTTTTAATTCATTCAAAAAACAAACTAGTCACCAGTCACTAATCACTAGTCACTTTGAATTAGATTACCTTGCTCTTGCCGCAATCGGCACGATCGCTGACCTCGTCCCTCTCACTGGTCCATCGAGGTCTGTTGTCAAATATGGACTGGCTGCTTTTCCTAAAATAAAACGTTTTGGGATAAAACATATTCTTAAACAAGCTAATATCGAAGACAAAAAAATCACTCCTTACGAGGTCGGGTTTATGATTGCACCAAGAATAAATGCGATCGGAAGATTGGAACATGCAATCGATGCACTGCGCTTGCTTTGTACTAATGACGAAAAAAAGGCCCAATCTCTTGCTAATAAGATCGGCAATGTAAATGTTGAAAGACAAGAATTGGTGGAAAAATCGGTCGCTGAGGCTAAAGGGTCAGTCCTTTTAAGGTCTGACCCTGATAAAATCCCTAGAATTATTATTCTCGTCTCCGAGCATTGGCACGAAGGGATAATCGGCCTAATTGCTTCAAAGATCGCTGAAGAATTTTATCGGCCGACTTTAGTCCTGACAAAAACTGGTACTGGATATAAAGGTTCGGCACGCTCAATCCCCAGCTTTCACGTCACCGAGTTCCTGCGCTCCCTTAAAAAAGATCTTATCGACGTTGGTGGTCACAAACAAGCGGCAGGTTTTACTTTAGATAAAAAACAACTTGATGGTTTTGTGAAAAACGCCCAAAAATTAGCAAAAAAATTAATCAGTGAAAAAGACTTGGAAAGAAAGATTGAAGCCGATCTGAAAATTCCCATTTCAAAGATCAATTTGGAATTGGTCAAATCACTGGAAGCTTTGGAACCTTTCGGTATTGGCAATCCCAAACCAACTTTCTACAGTGAAGGAATTTTAACAGGCGCCCAACTCCTAGGCAAAACCCAAAAACATTTGAAAATATTTGTCGATGGACTCGAACTCCTTGCCTTCAACCAAGCCGACAAATTCAAAGACCTTTCTCGAGGAGATAAAATTAAAGTTGTTTATAGTTTGGAGATAAACGAATGGAACAACAAAAAAACTATCCAAGGGAAAATAAATTACCTCATTTAATAAATAATATTTCCATCCTGGACCTATACCTTTGTCAATTTATTAAAAAGCCTATTGCGAGTTATTAAACTCATTACTTTTAAACCAAGTAAATTAGCTCTTAAACTACTTATAGGTTTTGCAGATAATATTTCCACTACCTCATGAGCTAAAGGTTTTCCTCGATGTGCTAAAAAACTTTTTAGTTTATATTGATCTATCGTAATTCCGCTTGTCAATTTGAGTGCCAAAGCATTTATAACATCCAAAGGTGTATTATCATCAATAATTGGAAAACTATATAATACATCAATTGTTATTCCTGTTACGCTTTTCATTACGCTACTTTTTTCAGCCATAATATAAATAATATTTATAATTCTGCTAATTCAGATATTTTTAATGCGCGATTTAAATAATGTAATTTATTATCAGTACTACCTTTATACATTGGCGCTGATTGGTCCTCATATGACAAATACCGCATTTCGATATTATCACCCGTCTGCATACCATAAATAATATATCCTTCATCAGTAATAGTCCAGAAAGAAATATACCCTGCTTCATTCAAATCTTTTAGTTTGTCTAATACATGCCATTTTTCCCCCTTACCCCAATAAAAGTTTATTTCATCAGATAAAATCTGATCAAGATTATCAAATGTTGATTGTAAATATTCTCTAAATTGCGGGTCTATGGATAGTTTTTCATATGATTTTGCTACAAGGGTTAGAGACAATTTATTATTATTTTTGGAAATTAATGGACTTTTAGTGCTAATTATTAATCTATTGTTTCCAATAAGATCACTATCAAAATCCTCGTATAGTTCAGTATTTTCTGTCAGTCCGCTACTATGTTGCAGTCGAACTTGAAGTGCTGATGATCCTTGGGGAAGATTTAGCCCTTCTCTCATACTCCTCAGCCAGTGATGTTTTATAATTTGTGCTTCTAGGTCTCCTATATTCTTCTTAAAAGTTATGTGGCCTCTAAAATACTGTTCATGACTTTGTGTCCCGTCGGCTATTTGTTCATAAACTTCATAAGGTAAATTTCGACGTGCATGATTACCAGTTGAGTCTCCTGTGTCAATTGCTGCCATCATTTGAGCTTCATAAAGATCATCCGTAGACACTAGTCTTTGAGCTATTTCTACCCCAATACTTAAACCTGCTAAAACAGCCGTTGCAATATTTATTCCAACAAAAATCTTTTCCCAAACTCCTAAGGGAATCCTTTGCGGTAGCAAAATAGACTTATCCATATTGTTTGTCGCATTTACCAAATGGACTTGGCCTGTGGCTTCGTCTACCACATTAATTGTTGCTTGAGCCAATGGTCGCACCTCTAAACTTAAGTCGGCATTCATTGCATTTAAAATGTTTTGTTCAATTACGAATACCTCCTCGTCTGGAATACCTGCTCGTCTCATAACGTCCTTCATTTTTAATAAAGAACTGTTTATTGCCTGATTTGAAGTCCTAATAGTTTGATCACTATTCAAAATCTGAACTCTCCTGGGAAATGAGAATGCATCGACGACTACTAAATTACCATCCGTATCGATTACTATATTATAAGGTTGCATTGTATCAGCATGAAATTTTATAATGTCACTTGGATCTGTAATATTTATTAAACTTGTTTGATAAATTTCTTTCAATTGCTGTTGTTGAACCAGGTTTAGCTGCTGACCGTCATTAAAAACGTCTAATAAGGTAGGTGCAGGGAAACCATCAGGTTGTTCTGATAAAGTACTAATGGTAAAAGCCAATCTATTAGTCGGTTGCTTGTTTAACTTAAACGACGTAACATCTGAAACCCTAATTTTTGGATTTTTTTGCTGAAGTTTAACCAGCGCACCCATTTCATTTATTGCTTCGTCGGAATTATGAATTTTAATTACATATTGTTTATTTTCAAAGCGAACAACTAATACTTGTTTTAATATATTTGACGACGATCTTTGCGATACATCTGGAAAATATCCAGACATCGTAATGTCTTTTCCTATACCCTGTTCACCAATGACCTGCATTAACCTCTGATGTTCAATGTTAGATTTACTTGAAAATAACTGAAGCCATTTATCAGGAGTGGTAAAATCAGGATCACCATTAGCCAACATATTAGCAACTACCTCAGTTACATTTGAGACGTCTTGTCGAGCTAACCATTCAAAATAAAATTCATTTTGACCACCAAACATTTGGGCACCAATAAAGTATTTATCATTTGTTACTGTTAATTGATTATTAAAAGCAACATTATATTCTGCCACCGATGAAAGTGGAATAAAAACAGCTAAATATGGACTGAATAGAGGTGGAGTTTCTTTATCTTGAAAAAAATTTTCACTCAGGTCAACAGTTGGTAGAAGATAATTACGACCCGCTTCACGTTGACCATTATTTGGAAAACAAGCTGTCAGTAGTGTTGTGGCTGTCAAAAATACTGCTCCTCTCAAAAAATCTCTTCTGTTTAGTTTCTGAATTTTACTAATTTTAAATTCCATATGTTGATAAAAACTAAAAACCCCGCATTTCTGCGGGGTGGGTAATTTACAATTTAATCTTTTCACCCACACCGCGCGTTAACCTCGATAAAGAGGTTCCACCTGGTAATGAGTTGATAAGATGTGTTTTTCATGATTATAGGATAATAAGTATAACGAAATATTTGTTGTTGTCAAGAGTGGTAAAAGAATGTAACATATACGTTATTGTTATGAAAAAATTAGATATTGCTAAAACAACTGAGTTTATCGGAAAAGAGGTAGAGCTTTATGGCTGGGTCGATACTAAACGTGACCATAAAAAAATCGTCTTCATTGATCTAAGAGATAGGACGGGAACAATCCAGGTGGTTGGTGGCGAAGAATTCAAAACTCTTTCCGAGGAAGACGTAGTATACATCAAAGGTTTGGTTAAAAAACGACCCGACAAAATGGTCAATGCTAAAATTAAAACCGGTTCTGTTGAAATAGAAGCTAAAGAATTAAGGATCTTGAATAAAACCAAGACGCTTCCAATCCCCGTTAATACTGATGGACATGATATTGACGAAGAGGTCAGGCTTAAATATCGCTATCTTGATATCAGACGGCCCAGAATGTATAAAAATCTAGCCTTAAGGTCAAAGTTTATCGATCTCATTCGCCAACATCTATTTAGCAAAGAATTTCTGGAAATTGAAACCCCAATCTTAAGTGAAACGACTCCGGAAGGGGCCCGTGACTTTATTGTCCCCTCCCGGCTTCAACTAGGAAAATTTTATGCTCTCCCACAATCGCCACAACAGTATAAACAGTTATTGATGGTCGGTGGGGTGGAAAAATATTTTCAGATCGCCCGTTGTTTCCGTGATGAAGATCCGAGGGCCGACCGAGCTTATGGAGAATTTACCCAACTAGACTTGGAGATGAGCTTCGTTGAACGGGAAGACGTGATGAAATTGACCGAAGATCTTTTTATAGAAGTCTACGAAAAATTAAAAGTACCGATCAAGCAGAAACCCTTTCCTATTTTTACCTATGCTGAAGCTATCAAAAAATTTGGTGCCGATAAGTTTGATCTAAGAACTGAAGAAGAAAAGAAAAATAATATTCAAGCTTTTGCCTGGGTAGTTGATTTTCCATTCTTTGAAAAAACAAATGAAGGCGGCTGGACCTTTACCCACAATCCATTTTCCGCTCCAAAACCTGAGTTTATGAAAGATCTTCTTGAGAGAAAAAATATTGGAAATATTTTAACTACTCAATACGATTTAGTTTGTAATGGATACGAAGTTGGTGGCGGCAGTATCCGAAATCACACCCCTGAAGGATTAAAGGCGGTCTTTGAAATAATGGGGTTGACCGAAGACGAAATCAATCTCAAATTTGGACACATGATCGAAGCCCTTGGGTACGGTGCACCACCCCATGGTGGCATTGCACCGGGGATAGATAGACTACTTACTTGTATTACCGGGGAAACCTCTATCCGTGAAGTGATCGCCATGCCAATGACCTCGGGTGGCAGAACTGCCATCATGAAAGCGCCATCGGTTGTGAAGGAAGAAAAGTTGAAGGAATTAGGAATTAAAGTTATAAACCCGTTAACGCGTTAACGAGTTAACGTGTTATGAAACTAAAACATCTTTTATTTTTTACTTTTTTTACCCTCCTCTTTCTCTTTTACCCCGGTGATTCTTATTACTTTCACATTTTTGCTTACAATCGGGAGCTGATCAATAAACCTATACCTTCAACGGAACTTAAGATTAACCCAATTCCTTATTTGAAATTACCTTATTATCCAGAAATTACCGCTGAAGGCATATATTTAGTTGACCTGCCTTCTTTTACCCCGATCTTTTCGCGAAATGAAAATCTTAAGCTCTTTCCTGCATCCACAACCAAGGTATTAACGGCTTTAGTTGTCTATGATATTTACAAACCCGATCAGATAATTACCGTTAAAAGGACGATTGGCGACGGCCAGGTGATGGGGCTTGTAGTCGGAGAAAAAATCACAGTTGAAAATGTCCTTTACGGAATGTTGGTCTATTCAGGCAATGATGCCGCCTATGTGCTCGCTGATAACTACGGATATGACAAATTTATTAATTTGATGAACGAAAAAGCTCAAGCTTTAGGAATGAAAAACAGTCATTTTGTCAACCCAAACGGTTTAGATTCGGGGGCTCAATATACAACCGCCTTTGATCTAGCGTTGGCAGCCCGCGAATTACTTAAAAATCCATATTTATCCAAAATCGTTTCGACTAAAGAAATTACTATTTCTGATGTTGACTTCAAATATTTTCACAGATTGGAAAGTGTTAATAAATTATTAGGAGAAATCCAGGGTTTGGGTGGGTTAAAGACCGGCTACACTGAAAATGCCGGAGAAAATCTGGTTTCTTTTTACAAAAAAAACAGTCATCAGTTTGTCATCGTGATCTTAAAAAGCTTGGATAGGTTTAATGACACTAAAAATATCATTAAGTGGATTGATGATAACATTGGTTTTCAAACTGTTAAATATTAAACTGTTTAATTCTTAACTGCCGGTACATATCCGACAAAGTCCCCTTCTCCTAAAAATACGTAGACCGGCTGAAGATAATTTTGATAGATATCAGGGTCAAAATATCCAAGCTTCATACTTTTTATGACGATATTTTTTTGCCCCAAAGTTCCGGCAACAACAAGGCCGGAGCCATTATTTAATTCTGACCATGCTTCCTCTCCGGTTTTTAATCTATATGTGCCAACCTGCTCCTCGGACTTTTCAAAAAAAGCCACCTGACTTTTAATAATTTGGAAGTCTGTTCCTTGAAAAAGCATGACGACATAATTTTGACTATTAAAAAATTTAGGAGTCACAATGTCAATGTTGTCTATGTTTGGCCGATAAAAATCAACTTCAACCAATTGGGCTTGAGAACTTTTTTCAACATTAACAAAATTTTGATTGATCGGATTATATTTTAAATAAATCAAGTTGGTGGTTCCCTTTCCTAATTCATCAGGATAACGGCCAATTTTTTTTAGAAAATCTACTGCCTTATTTTCGATTACTGTTTTGGTTGGAATCGTCAACTGTGGAGAAGAAAATAGTCCGTTATCAACTTTTCTATCAAATTTAAAATTAAAATTGGAAATATCGATCGTTAAGGTTTTCTCTGAATCGGTGAAGGTGGCAATTTTACCAACCAATTGATGTTTGACCATTTCGGTATCAAACCCGAAGCTTTTTGCAATCAAATATATCTTTTCACTATAACCAAAACGAGGATTAAACTGTGGTAAAAAATAAACTTTAGCAGTATCAGTGGCTGTCACTGGGACGCCCTCAATCGTATCTAGGGTAAATTGTAGCCCTGCACTAGATGAAGATCTTGGGATCTCCGGAGAACTAACTTGACCAAAAATCGGATTAAGATATGTTGTGACCGTTTTGTTTGAATCCAGATAAATAAAAGTTAATTTGATGGAATAGAAAAATATTAAAAAAACTATACAGGATAAAATAAAATATGGCAAAAATTTTCGGAAATAGTAAGACAGATCAGTCAAGGTCATATTATCATATTACATTAATCTCAATCCTTGCAACACTCGAACATTTTAACGATAAATTTATTTATTTGTTTAAGTAAATCATTTTTAACATAACTCACAAACCCTTTAATTGTTTTGCTTAATTTCATAATTATATCCTCACTACATTATATTGTTATAATGTAGTAAATTACTACAATAGTTTAAATACTATTATAGTGATGATTAAAATCACGATCGAAACTAATATTCTTTGATAGGGGGAAAAAACTTTTCCGCGATTAATCTTCCTTAAAGTAAAATCTGTTAACAAAGAAAAAATAACTGTTAACAAACCGATTGCCAAAACATCATTGATTCCCAGTTTTTTTGCGATCAATAATCCTCCCCCTATCGTTAATATACAAGCTGGACACATAACTTATGATAGAATTTAAATGTTGTTATTTCAATTGAACATATGATCAAAAATAGAATAATTTATAATCAATTTTTAGATTTTCAATTTAGACTATCAAAAGCCGAAGGTAGTTTTGTCTGGGACGATTTAGGAAAAAAATTAATTGACTTTACTTCTGGTTGGAACGTCACTAATCTAGGTTGGAATAATGAAGAAATTAAAAAAGTAATTGTTGATCAAGCCAATAAGAATATTTATTCTTCGATGTGGACTGAAGATCCGGTTCAAAAAGAATATGCCAAAGCACTAACTGATTCTTTGCCTAAAGGGCTTGAAGTAATCACCCGCGAAGCAACAGGAGTTACTGCAAATATCATGGCAATAAAAACTGCCAGGGCTTACACAGGTAAACCAAAAATTCTGTCATTTAGAGATACCTTTCATGGATCTTTATATCAAACGCTTCAGTTGGGTTATGCTCCTGAATATCCAATTGCCAAATCGATTTTTTTAGATTTTAAAAATCATATTCATTTAACTTATCCAAAAGTCAAATACAAGGATAAAAATGAAGCAAAAATTCTGAATCAATTTAGTAAAAATCTTGAAGAGGTTTTAAAAAATAATAATGATATTGCAGCATTTGTTACTGAACCGGGCATAATTAGTGGTTGGGGTTCAACTTTTGTTGCACCAAAAGGTTTTCTGACTGAAATAAGAAGATTAACAAAAAAATATGGAGTTCTATTAATTATCGATGAAGTAGGAACTGGATTTTCAAGAACCGGTAAATTGTTTGGTATCAATCATGAAAATATAACACCAGATATTATTGTTTTTGCTAAAGCGATGGGAAACGGTGCCGCGATTGCTGCGACTGTAACAACAAAAGAAATTAGCGAAAAAACTTATATTAAATCTAATCCCCAATCAACTTTTGGCTGGATGCCTTTGAATGTGGCAGCGGCTTTAAAAACCTTAGAGATTCATAAACGAGATAAAGTTTGGGAAAAAGCAAAAGAAGATGGCGACTATTTGGTCGCAACCTTGCAATCAGAATTAAAAAATAATTTACTTGTTGAAGATGTTAATGGAGTCGGGATGGAAGTTGGGGTTCGTTTAAGAAAAAATGTAAATGACAAAACTAAAATGAGTCAGCTGATTTTAAAAATGAGAGAACAAGGTTTACATCTCGCTTATTCAGATGATTTTAGTTTCCAACTTATGCCTCCCCTAACAATCGAAAGAAGTGTTTTGGATAGAGGAATTGAAATTTTTGTTAAAGAAATTAAGTCTCTCTCAAAATAATTATTACACCCTAATGTTAGGGTGTAACATTTTTTTTAAATAAATTATTTTAATTTAAATGATATAATTTCTTTGGTTTTGTCGGGGTGGCGAAATGGTATACGCGCAAGCTTGAGGTGCTTGTGGTCGCAAGACTGTGGAGGTTCAAGTCCTCTCCCCGACACAATTACTTTCTCTGAATTGTGTAAACGTAAGGATAGTATAAGAACAAAGCCGGTGGGTCGTCTTGAATTGCTTTTTGAAATTCTTGATAGATCTTATCCCTTTCTTCGACTTTATATGTCGACCTAGCTTCCTCTAATAGTTTATCTATCTTTACATTGGAATAATTCCCTATATTGCCTTCGTTTTGAGTTGAGTGCCAAAAATAATATTGGTCAGGATCTTGGGGAACTTTCCAAAAAACCAATAATAGGTCAAATTTATCAGGCCGATCATAGGTGATCATATTAATGTCTACCTTTAATCCGGTTTTTTTTATTTCTCCTGCAATGCTATCTGCCGCGTCGTAATAATCATATGATGTTAATAAGTTTAGTTGAGCTGATTCTGATGCAGCGACTTCTTTTTTAACTATTTTTGTTGCGGTGTCTATATCGTATATATTTGTTTTTAGATTAGAATTGTACGCCCAGGATATGGGGGGAACAGGTCCACGGGCAATTTCCCCAAAGTCAGCCATTTTTTGATAATCAATCATCATAGAAAAAGCGTCTTTCATATCTTTATTGGCAAAAAATTTTTCCTTATTATTAAAAAATAAAGTTAAAAGTCTACTGTAATCAACCGATTTTATTATTCGACTATTTTTCCAGTTTATAAAAGTATCAGCAACAGATTTTTTTGTTAAAGTCATTTTATTGATCTCTCCTATTTTATAAGCTGTTACCAAATCTGATTCATTATTATAAAATTTATATTTAATTGTAATCTGATCTTTTGTATTCGGCACAAGGGTTAGGTCGACCAAAGCACCGTTGAGGATCTTATATTTGCCAAGTTTATAAAAACCGGCAATTCCTATTAAAGGAGCCCTTATTAAAGGCTTATTTAAATAGGTCGGAAAAATACCAAGAGGTTTGTTAAGGAAAAAATCCAGTACATTTTTATCAACTACCTTTATTTTTACATCATTAAATTGATAATTTATATCTGACGCAGTAAATTTTTTATCATCATTCCAAAGGAGATTATTTTTCAAATAAAATCTATATTGCTTGCCACCGTCCTTGATTTCCCAAGAATTTGCCAAAACAGGAATAATCTCTCCTTTTTCATTGATGGTGACCAAACCATTGGAGACCTTTGTCATTATTTCATCTGGCAGATTGGTAAAATCGTATGTTCCGACCAGCCCAATCACCTCTTGTTTATTAAAAATTATTCTTAAATATGGAGAAATAGATAAAAACCCAATCAGACTGATAAATCCGATAAAAAAACTCATCAAAATCAACCGGGAGTATTTTTTGACAAACTCCAAAAATAACCAGTAATAATATCGAAAGGCTTTCTTATTCATTTAACAAAAAGATTGATTAAAGAAACCACCAAAAAGATAATTATAAAAATTGTCGTTAACCACAGGATTATCTTTTCCATACCGCGTCTGGTCTGAAACATCTCTCCCCCTCCACCCCAAGCGCTTCCCAATCCAGCTCCTCTTCCTTGGATCAATATAAACACAACTATCAAAACACTGAAGATGATATTGAGAATCAAAAGAAAATTCTTCATACTATTTTTTCTAATAAATTAATAATGGTTGAAATCGAAAAAGAAGCAATGAAAATATTTATAAAAGATGAGATTTTGAATCCGGAAAAAGTCCACGCATTGACCGTTATCAAATTAAATTGATTGAATAAAAAAAACAGGACGACTGAATTAAATATCACTGAAACTAAACCTAATGAAATAATATTCAACGGCAGCAAAATTAATTTACTGATAGGGAGAACCAGGTAATAAACGGCGGCGATCAGTAAGGCGGCCTTTAAATATATCACCCAATCCGGTTTTATCACAAAACCCTTATTCCAAAGGGCCGTAATAAATATCGCCACCCCTGAAAAGATTACCATTCTTATTATTTTTTTCATATGATTTTCTTATGTTAAAGCGCGCCACTGAATTTTATTTCTCCGTGGGAACCCTTCCCTTTTCGGGGACTCCCAAGTCGAAAAAAATTAAGTATCCCGCTTTTCCCAAAGTTTTATAAAAGCGAAGATACCTATTTTTTAGTTAATCGCCAGGGGCCCCGTGGGGTGTGGCGGACTAAAAAATACGGTATCGAGCTTTTTCAACAACATCATTATAGCAAAAAGTCCTTACTTCTTAAAAACAGATGATATTTGCGGGCAAAGCGATGTGATTCGTCACGTAGTAATCTGATAATATTTAAGACTTTGCTGTCATTTTTTAAAAATAAATTTGGATAACCCTCTACCCCAACAATTACCCTATCTGGATTTTTGGCTATTCCAATCAGCGGGATATTTACTTTGTTATTTTGAAAAATCTTTAATATGGCTTTAATTTGAGGTCGACCCCCATCGATAACGATCAGATCTGGCACGGGCCATTTTTGGCTCAACCTTCTACCCACAATTTCTTTTAACCTGTCAAAATCTGATTTTAAACCAACTCCCTTAATTTTAAAACGACGATATTCTTTTTTGTCTATTTGACTATTTTTCATCACCACCATTGAGCCAACCGCCTGCTTCAATCCTAGATTACTGATATCGTACGTTTCAATTCTTTCCAATTTTATTAATTGGGGAAAATAATCTTTTAAAATAGAAAGCATTTCTTCCAAATTTTTTTCACTGTTATTTAGAGAAAATTCCGAATCATCCTTTAGATTTAACAAGCGGTCAAAGCGAAATATTTTATTACGAATAATAATTGCTTGTTCATATTGCTTGTTTTTTATTAACGCGTTTAATTGTTTGTTCAAACCATTAATTATTGTTAAAACGTTCCCTTTCAAAATAGAAATAACCTGTCTTATATTTTTTTTATATTGTTTTTTTTGATCGTCATTTTTTATTTCGTTTGGACATGGGTTACATAAGCCAATCTTAGAATAAAAACAGGCGGTTTTACTAATCTTTTTCTGAGTACAAAATGGGATGATCCTTCTTATATCGTAGATAATTTTCTCCACCATTCTTACAGACGAAAACGGTCCAAAATATAGGCTTTTATTGTCTGATTCTTTTCGCGTGATAAAGATTTTTGGAAATTCATCTTTGACTGTTATTTTTATATAAAGAGGGCTTTTGTCATCTTTCCAAATTGAATTATATTTCGGCTGATATTTTCTTATCAATTCCGCTTCCAAAATTAAAGCTTTAAACTCTGACTCGGCTATTATCGTTTCAATTATATTTGAATTATCAATAATTAATCGTTCTTTATTATCTAATTTGGCATTTTCCAAATGTGATATTACTCTCGCCTTAATATTGACCGACTTACCAATATAATTGATAGTTTCGTTATTTTTAAAGAGGTAGATTCCAATCGTGTTTGGCAGATTATCTATTCGATTCTTAGTGATCATGACATTTTATTTTTTGTGAACAATCGATAAATTATGAATAAAACTGACAAACCCAAAAGTACTGCAAAAATTTTTATCAATAAAGTATAAATTGACGGTATGATGTTGATTTTTTGTTCCAATAGTTGTTTTTGCAAAATATTAACTATAATGGCTCCGTCAACTCTTATATTTTTATCCCTGGCGGAATAACTAAAAATGATGGTTCTTTTTTCTAAAGGTGCCAAAACTGGAATAACAAATTTATCCTTCGTAAGGATGATATTTTTTCCTTCTAAATTAACCGGAATTTGCCAAAGGTAACTGCTTCCATTATTTTTAATAACAAATTTTCCTTGATAAGATTTTTTGTCAGAAATTGTCGTCGGAAAATCTATTCCCTCGATGACAATTTCTTTTTTTTCTGTGGGCGAATCAACGACCGGGTTTATTAAAACATCCCGGGAATTTTCTATTTTATACATTCCGGCAGCAAGCGGATAATCAGGATTTTTACCATGGATAACGAAAGCAATGTGGTTTAGATCGAAAGAAGAAAAATAATTAATCCCCGATGTATTTTCCCAAGTTGGATCAACAGCGATCCAATTTTGAGATGTTGGATCAAAATATTCCGGCCAAGCATGGAGAATATCGGATGACAATGATATTGGTTGAAGTTTTGGATCTAGAGAAAAACCGTACCCTTCTATCTCCCGACTATAAATTCCTTTTTCCCTCGAAAGGCTCACAAAAAGGTCAGAAAACTCAAGACACACCGCCTGATCGGGACTTGACATAACAACATCTGCACCCAACCGCTTGTTGTCTGAATTGATCTTATTATAGTTATATTTGAGATTTCTAACTACAAAATTATATATTTCTTCAGGACTATTAATATTTTTGAATGAATCAATTTTACTGAGCTGCCAATATTTTTTGGCTGTGAGCAAATAATTTTTTTGTTGACTGATCAACGTTCGAAGATATGAGTTAACTTCATCCCTTGTTTCAGAAAAAATTTCAATTAAGCTTTTATAAACGATCGTTTTTGTTTCTAGCGGCTTCAGAAAATATTTTCCTAAATAATTACCATCCTCATCTAAACGAACGGATTCCGGAGGCGGGTTAATGGATTGTAAAAATATTTTTTGATTTACTGTTTCAGGTGGAAAAGCAATTTCGGTAAAGATCGGATATATCTGGTCATTTTTCAAGTGATACGTTAATTCTGATTTATAAACTTGACTCCCTCCAAAAACAGCATAAATTGTTTTTGTTTTTGGATTATTCCAAATTATTTTGTTACCTGAAACAGAATCGGGCTTTGGTTTTGAAATAGAAATTTTTTTATTAGTTGTTTCCGGTAAATTGACCGTTACAGTGTAAGATTCGTCTTGGGTATTTTCTATCACCGGCAAAACCACTTCCCAAACTTTTCCATTAACTTTAAATAAGTTTGATTGGTCAAAGTCTAGAAAAAATGTATTAACTGTATCCTTACCAACAGCCGGATTTGAAAATTCCAATTCTATTTTAGTTTTTTCTCCATCGGTAGTTATTTTTGGTGTAATAAATCCGTTATCATCAGAAGCTTTAAGATTATTGATCGAAAAAGATTCCGGAAAACTTATGGCGAATTTACTGACAAAAACTTCAGTTTTTAAATTAACTATCTTTATCTTAAAATTTACGTGAGAATTTAAATTATTTTGTGATTGAGAAAGATTATATTCAACCTGGTAATCAGACTTGAAGTCAGCAGCATAAACCTTCGGCAATATCAAAAATAAAATATTAAAAATTAAAACGACATATAAAAATTTAAAAAGAATTAATTCAAGAATCTTTTTGATTTTTAATTTTTCATTTTTCATTTTGATTTTTTATTTGTCATTTTCTTTGCTCAAATACTGACCTGTATAAGAAGATTTTACCTTAAGAATACCATCAAGTTCACCTTGATATATTACCTTACCACCTTTATCTCCACCATCGGGCCCAAGATCGATTACGTACTGGCAACTTTTGATAATATCCAGATTATGTTCGATGACGATAACCGTGTTCCCCCGTTCAACCAATTCGGTAATCGTATGAAGTAGTTTTTCGATATCATAAAAATGCAAACCGGTCGTTGGCTCGTCTAGTATATAAACGGTTCTCCCGGTATCACGTCTTGATAGTTCATTGGCTAATTTTAATCTTTGAGCTTCACCACCCGATAGGGTCGGTGCGGGTTGTCCAAGTTCCAAATAACCTAATCCTGTCTTCTGTAAAAAACTTAATTTAGAATATACTTTAAAATAACTGTTAAAAAATATTAATGCTTCATCGACCGTCATCTTTAATATTTCATAAATATTTTTATCCTTATATTTAACTTCAAGGGTTTCTTTGTTGTAACGATTGCCCTGACAGACATCGCAAACAACATAAACATCAGCTAAAAACTGCATTTCAATCTTCAATACTCCGGCGCCCTGACACTTTTCACATCGACCACCTTTAATATTGAAAGAGAATCGGCCTTTTTCGTAACCTCGTTCTCGAGCATCAATGGTGGAAGCAAAGATCTCTCTAATCTCGTCAAAAAAACCAATGTAGGTTGCCGGATTACTCCTTGGCGTTCGACCTATTGGTGACTGGTCAACCATATGAACCCGATCAAGATATTGATAACCTTCAATTTTTTTAAATTCACCGATCTTATCATGGAAATAACCATCAAGATAATATTTTAAGGCCGGGTAAATCGTCTCTGTCACCAATGATGATTTTCCGGAACCGGAAACTCCTGTTACCCCGATCAAATTACCTAAAGGAATTTTGATATTGATATTTTTTAAGTTGTTATGCGTGATTCCGGAAAAGATTAATTCTCCATGATTTGTATGTAGTGGAGGGATTTTTCCGCCCTTTATCTTTATGGATTTTTCCCCGGTCAAATATTGGCCGGTTAATGAAGACTTGGATTTTCTCATCTCTTCGAGATTACCGCTAAAAATAATTTTTCCTCCGTTTTTACCGGCTTTTTCCCCCAACTCAACCAAGTAATCAGCCGATTCCATTGTCTCACGATCATGCTCCACGACAATTAAACTATTGCCCAAATCCCGAAGGTTTTTCAATGTTGTGATAAGTGACGCAACGTCCTTGGGATGAAGACCGATCGATGGTTCATCAAGGACATAAAGAACACCTGTTAATCCGCTCCCGATCTGTGAGGCTAGGCGAATTCTTTGCAGTTCTCCACCAGATAGTGTGCCTGCTCGCCTACTGATCGTTAGATACGACAAACCAACACTATTTAAAAAATTAATTCTGGTTAAAATTTCTTTAATTATCGGTTTGGCAATTTGTTTTTCATAGACTGATAAAATTGCATCCAATTTTTGTTGAAAATAACCTGTCAAATTATCGATCGATTGGTCAGAAATTTGAGTAATATTTTTTTTGTCGATCGTGATCGAAAGAATCTCCGGTTTTAAACGCTGTCCTAAACATTTTGGGCAGGTTTCTTCCCGCATATATTTTTGTATTTCCATTGCTGAGTAGTCACCTATTGTTTCAATATACCGGCGTTCCAATTCATTAATTATCCCGAAAAATTTTTCAGTTATGGTTGTTGCTCGACCAAAACGATTAACGCCCTCAACCCGATAAATCTTATTGGTTCCCTTTAATAACGTGTCTATTTGTTTATCTGATAATTGACTAATAGGTTTGTTCATATCGATCCTTTCTTCCTCGCAAACCTGTTTAATCAAACGGACATACCAAGTTTCATGGAAAAATAATTTATTGAAGGGAAGAATCCCACCTTCGAGAATAGAAAGATTTTTGTTTAAAATTAAGTTGCGATCCACGGCAAAAATTGTTCCGATCCCTCGACAATTTTCACAGGCACCCAGTGGTGAATTAAAGGAAAACATTCTTGGCTCTATTTCTGGCAATGATATGTTGCAAATTGGACATGAAAATTTTTCTGAATAAAGATGTTCTTTTTTATCTGTTTTAACTATGACCAATCCATCGGAAAGCTTTAATGATTGTTCAATCACACTAACCAATCGCGATCTTAAATTCTTTATAAGCTCGTTATTTTTTATTTCCTTATGACCAAAAGAGATCGTATCCATAACCGCTTCAATCTTATGTTTATTGGTTTTGATCAGATCAATTTCGTCATCAAGACTAAAATTTTTTTCATCAACGATGATTTGATTTAAACCTTTGGAGCGAAGATTATCAAAAAGATCTTTAAATTCACCTTTCTTATTACGAACAATTGGAGATAAGATAAAAAATTTATGAGGTTTTGTTTTGTCGGTAAGAACCTTATCTTCGATTTCTTTTATTACCCGGGAAACTATTTCATCGACTGACATTTTACTGATCTCACGACCACAGTTTGGACAATGAGGGTGGCCAACTTTGGCAAAAAGTAACCGCAAATAATCGTAAATTTCCGTGATCGTCCCCACGGTTGACCGAGGATTGTGAGAGGTTGTTTTTTGATCGATAGAGATCGATGGGGATAAACCCTCGATCAGGTCAACGTCCGGCTTATCCATTATCCCCAAAAATTGGCGGGCATAAGCGGATAACGATTCAACATACCGTCGTTGCCCCTCGGCATAGATCGTGTCAAAAGCCAAGGAAGACTTTCCCGAACCGGAAATCCCGGTAACAACCACGAATTTATTTTTAGGAATATCGACATCAATATTCTTTAGATTATGCTGTCGAGCACCGCGTATTTTGATGTGATCCATATTTAAAAAAAGTTAAGTATTAAACTGTTAAAACCTAAAAAAACCATTAAACCTTAAACTACTAAACGTTTAATACTTAAAGTTTTAAAAGTTTTTTTAACCGTTTAAGTTTTAACCGTTTAACTGTTTATTTCTTTGACTTTCTCCCTTATCTTAATCGCCAACTCAAAGTTTAAATTCTCGGCTTGGTTCTTCATCTCTCTCTCCATTTTCTTAACCAACTTTTTTTTATCAAACGGGGTTAGACTTTCCAAATTCATATCATCTAGATATTTTGCGTCAAAGTCCCGATCATAAAAAAGACTTTTTTCATCCTGATCAACGATTTTTTCCCTGATCGGTTTATAAATCGTCTTTGGGGTAATTTTGTGTTTGGTGTTATATTCTACCTGATACTTTCTTCTTCTGTTGATCTCTCCAACTGCGGCGTTTATTGACTTGGTCATTATATCGGCGTAAATGATTACCTGACCAGTAATATTTCTGGCGGCTCTTCCCATCGTTTGGATCAGTGAAGTCCTCGATCTTAAAAATCCTTCTTTATCTGCATCCAAGATCGCCACCAATGTTACTTCAGGTAAATCTAGCCCCTCTCTTAATAAATTGACTCCGATCAAAACATCAAAATTTCCCTTTCTTAAATTTTCCAAGATATTTGATCTTTCCAGAGTTTTAACGTCACTGTGAAGATAGGCGGCATTAATTTTTTTCTCTTTCAGATAGGTGGACAAATCTTCAGCCATTTTTTTGGTTAAAGTGGTTACCAAAACTTTTTGCTTAATTTTAACCCTTTTCTCAATTTCTAAGATCAGATCTTGTACTTCATTTGTAGCTGGTTTAATAATTATTTCCGGATCAATAATCCCTGTTGGCCTGATTAACTGTTCAACAATGCCGTCTTTTTTAGATTTTTCTACTTCCCATTCATTCGGTGTAGCCGAAACATAAACTATCTTCGAAGCCATCGGATAAAATTCTTCAAATTTGAGAGGCCGGTTATCGAAAGAGGCTTTCAACCTAAAACCATAATCGATCAAAGTTTTTTTACGGGAATAGTCACCATTAAACATCCCACGGATTTGCGGGACCGTCATGTGAGACTCATCAATAAAAAGTAACCAATCTTTTCCGTATTGCTGATTAAAATAATTTATCAATGAATAGGGGGCACCGCCTGGTGCCCTCCCATCAAAATAACGGGAATAATTTTCGATACCGTTAACATAACCGACTTCTTTTATCATTTCCAGGTCATAATTAACTTTACGAACCAGTCTTTGCATTTCAACCAATTTATTTTTCTTTTTTAGATCATCTGCCTCTTTTTTTAGATCATCTCTTATCTGTTGCTCAGCATTTTTGAAAACTGCCGGGTCCATAAGATAATGTTTAGCAGGATAAATAACTAGAGTGACTAGTGGATAGTGGCTAGTGATTAGTTTGCCAGATATGGGTTCAAACTTTTCGATTTTTTTAACAACACTACTGTCTAATATTACGCGGTAGCCGATATCTTCGTAGGCCGGATAGATATCTATTCTGTCTCCCCTGATCCTGAACGTTCCCCGCTTAAAATCAAACTCACTTCTAGAATACTGGAGTTCAATCAAACGGTGGGCGATGCTTTTTATCTCGATCTTTTGTCCAATATTAACTTCCAAGATAAAACGACCGTATTCGACCGGCGAACCGATGTTGTAAATACAGGAAACGGAGGCAACAACAACAACATCTTTCCTGGTTAAGATATTTGTGGTAGCTTTTAATCGTAACTTGTCGATCAGTTCGTTTATTTGAGCTTCTTTTTCAATATAGGTATCGGAGGACGGCATATAGGCTTCCGGTTGATAGTAATCGTAGTAAGAAACAAAGTAAGAGACGGCATTTTCCGGAAAGAAATCCCGAAACTCCTGATAAAGTTGACCGGCTAAAGTTTTATTATGGGAGATGATTAGGGTTGGCATCTGCATTTGTTGAATGACATTAGCCAATGTAAAAGTTTTTCCCGATCCAGTTACACCTAGTAATACCTGGTCCTTTCGGCCCATCTTGATACCTGCGATTAATTTTTCAATCGCCTGCGGCTGATCCCCGGTGGGAGAAAATGATGATTTGAGTTTAAACATAAATGCAACCAATAATTGTAGCAGAAATTTGAAGGAATTATTAGTCTAGTATTTCTTCTAATCCTAAGGCAAATCTTATATAGCCATTATCAGGTAATCCAGGTTTATAAAATGCCCCATCGGGAGTCCCGACTAAGTGGGCTTCTTCAATGATCGTAAAACCATCAACACCTTTTTTCGTGTTTAATGGAAGATAAGCATAAAGTCCCGCCTCTGCAAAAATTCTTTTTTTCCAATCAAAAAGTGTGATTTTTCCAGCTTTTTGTCTTTCTTCATCTATTTTTCGTAACATATTAATAACTCTTATTTGTTGCTTTTTGTATTGGTCATTTAATAAATTTCTATCTTCCTGTCCGACTAAATCCCACAACGCCATAGCTTCATCCTGCACTGGATATGGTTCTGCTAATTGGTTTTCTTGACCACCCGGAACAAAATATTCCTTTATACTTTCATCTGTTGTAACTGCGCAACCACATCTTATTCCCGGTCTTCCAAATATTTTTGACATTGAATAAACATCAACTCTCTTCTTATAAGTATTTAAAACTTTTGTTAATTCTTTATTTGCTTTTAAGTCACCAGTACCTAAATATGCCATATCATTGACTAATACTGCATCATGTTTTTTTAATCTTATTAATAATTCCTTTACATATTCTTTTTGAGCAATATGGGTGCTTGGGTTGCTGATTGGGACAAAAATAAAAACCTTGCATTGAGGATTAGCAGTAAAATAAGCATCAACCTCATCTAAATCAGGTAAAAAATTGTTTTCTGCGGTTGTTGGTTTTTCAATTAATTTTAACCCAGCCTCACTCGCTTTTGCCCCTACCATTCTAAAAGCTGGATTGGCAAAATATGCTTCGATTGGACCATTTTCTTTTTGTTTGGTTCCTTCAAAATATTTATCTAAAATTTTATATGTTTTATAAAGTGCTTGAGCGCCTCCAGCGCCAATAATTGACTCTGTTGCTGGATTATTATCCTTATACAAACCCATTTCTCGACCATAATCAATGAATCTGTTTCTAAGTCCTTGCCAACCTAAGGCATTTGGATCGTATCCATGGGGGTCAGTAGGTTTGCCATTCAAATAAGCCAATTGTTCGTACATTTTTGCTCGAGCTGCTAAAAGTAATCCTTTTGGACCAATTGGATTTAAGGCTAAAGCCTCTGCCACTTCGTCTGGCATACCGAGTCCCGATACATCACCTAAAGTTAGATTTAACAAAGGGTTTTCAATTCCTTTTTTAGCACAAAACTTACCGACTTCATTAAAAACATTAGTCATAAACCGTATTTTTGGATTTTTACTAAATCCTTCTCTTCCTTTCTTAACGGCTTCTTGTATAAATTTGTCTGTTTTTTCATCTTCTTGCACGACACCTTTCATAAGCATTGTTAAAGCCTTACTAGTTGCTGGTTTACCAATAAAATGTTCAGAAACAGATTTTGAAACTTCTTCAATGGTATACCTTCCTACTTCATGTCTGAGTTTATTTATTATTTTCTCTTCAATTTCGGAACGACTTTTAGATTTGCTTTTAGGTTTATTAATTCTTAACTCTTGTAGTAAAAAGTGGGCTGACAAATATTGATACATATGGAATTGTTCTGTTTGAAGCTTCAATCTCTCAAGTGTTTGCTCTCTCGTTTCTTTTGCCTGTTCAGAAAACGTATTCAGCATCAGATTGGCTGCAAAAGTTGTTGCAGTACTAACTAAATATCGATTAAAGCTTTCTTTTTCTGCCCGGTCCTTAAGTAAACCTGTAGTAGCCTCGTACATCTCATCAAATCTCAGAGGAAATAATTCTTTGATCACAGAACCTGGATTTAAATTTACTTTAAGCATTCGCTGAATAGTTCGATCAGAGATACTGGTAAGCTCTTTTCTATCAGTTAAATCTCTTGGAGCAATTTCTATCGCTTCATTTAAAGCTCTCGGCCGCCTGGTTTTAAAAATTTCCGGCATAATTTATTGATTAAATTTAATATATCTAACGATATTTTTTTCTAATCTTTTTCTCATCATTACTGGAGAGATTCCTAATTTTTCATATATTTTGTCCTTGGAAACATTTTGATTAAATAATTCCGTCAAATCTTTTTCTAATTTTTGTGCAGAAGATTCATCAGAATATTTTTCGGAGTATAGTTCAAGAACAGTGCTGTAAGTAACTTCAGAAACAATTCGACTTGTTTCTACCCTCGACCGTTCTTTCAAGTATAAATAATTTATGAAATTATTTACTAGGTTTGACATATGTTATATGTACGATTTATGCCATTATAAACATCTTTATTTTTTTGTCAAGTTGAAAAAATATATTTCTGGATTCCCGCCTTCGCGGGAATGACAAGGAGATAATGATATAATGATAGTCATGGACATTATTAAATTCTTAATTGACTTTATTATTCACATTGACGTGCATTTGGGAAGTATTATTTCCACCTACGGTTTGGTCACTTACGTAATTCTATTTTTAATTATCTTTATGGAAACAGGCTTAGTTTTTACCCCTTTTTTACCTGGTGATTCCCTTCTTTTTGCCGCCGGAGCTTTTGCCGCTTTAGGATCTTTGAATATATGGATGTTATTTTTTTTAATGGTAATTGCCGCAATTCTTGGCGATACGGCTAATTATTGGATTGGATATTTTTTCGGAAAAAAAATTGTTGCCCACCCCAAAATTCCCATTGATGAAAGTCATATCGAAGAAACTCAGAAATTTTTTAATAAACACGGTGGCAAGACAATAATCATGGCCCGCTTCATGCCATTTATCAGAACTTTTGCGCCCTTTGTAGCCGGTGTTGGAAGAATGAAATATCAGCAATTTTTTTCTTACAACGTCATCGGTGGAATAACGTGGGTTGCTATCGCAACTTTTGCTGGATATTTTTTTGGTAATATCGAGTTTGTTAAGAAAAACTTTTCCTTGGTCATCTTCGGAGTAATAATAATTTCCCTTATTCCGATATTTATTGAGATACTTAAAAGAAAATTAAATACTAAAGCATAAACAGTTAAGTATTAAACTGTTAAAACCTAAAAAAAACTTTTAAACATTAAACTATTAAACCAAGAACATTAAACTATTAAACCAAGAATTGTTTAATATTTAAGTTTTAATAGTTTTTTTAACCGTTTAAGTTTTAACCGTTTAACTGTTTAAGCTATTATGCTCAATATTGTTGCTACCCCGATTGGCAATCTTGATGACCTATCCATTCGTCAAGCAAAAACATTAGCCGCTTCAGATATTATTTTAGCCGAAGATACCCGCTCTGCTCAAACTTTACTTGACGCAATCAAAAAACGTTTTGATTTACCTGTAGTATGTTCAACCGTGTGGTCTTATTACAAAGAAAAAGAATTTCAAAAATTACCCGAGATCATCGATCTATTAAAAGATGAAAAAAATATCTCCCTTATCTCTGAAGCCGGCACTCCCCTTGTCTCCGACCCCGGCTATTTACTTGTCAAAAGTTGCGTTCAGCGTAATCTTCCAATAATGGTCATTCCAGGTCCTTCGGCGATTACAACTGCTTTAGTTTATTCGGGATTTAATCCTCAGCAACATATGTTTTTTGGTTTTTTTCCAAAAAAAGAAAGTCAAATTATGCAATTGATCGAGAGATTAAAACAAATAAAAACTATTTTTCCTGACATGGTTTTTGTTTTTTATGAATCGCCCTTACGGATTAAAGAAACTCTCAGATGTATTAGTACATTGAGGTTTAATGTTGACGTAGTTATTTGCCGGGAAATGACCAAAAAATTTGAAGAAATAATTCGCGGTCCAATTGAGGAATTGATAGACCGAGAATATAAAGGTGAGATTACGGTTGTTTTTAAGTAAACTACTTGTCTAAACGGATATAAATTATCTTAGAATCAGAAATTATACTTAGAATTTTGTAATTTCCGAGAACTTCATTAAAATTTTTTATAGATTCTAACCTCCCGTTCCAAGGAACAATTAATTTTGGTTTATAAGTATTAATTATTTTAATAAAATTTTCCGAAGTTAGATTGTTCGACCGGATCCTCACTTGAGAAATATCTGAGAGTTCCGGAGGTGGCAGTCGGCTAGATAGCCCGTTTAAGATTTCTTCGTCACTAATAACAATGTCATTAGTGTTAGTATATTTTTTAATGATCTCTACTGCTTTTTGTTGCTGATCATTGATAAGCTTAGAAGAAGTTTTAATTGTTAAATAAATACGATTACTTAAAGAAATAATCAATATGGTCAAAACTAAAGACCTGAGTATTTTTTTATTAGTAAAACAACTATCTATCAATAACGAGAACAATAAAACTATCGGAACTGCCAACATTACTAGATGATGAGGAAATAATGGCCGGTAAAAAATAAATAATATTAAAGTAAAAATTACCCAAAGTAAAATAACTTTATGAAAATAATTATAAATATTTTTTTTATAAAAACTCAAAATTAAACTTCCTAAAATTATTCCTAACAAGATAGTATCTCTCTTTAGATAATCAAATAATAAAAATGAAGTTGATGAACTTGCCGCTGCTTGAAATCTCAGCAAAATTGAATTATAAAAAACTTCTTTTACCCCGAATGGAAAAATAAAAAGAAAAATAATCCCAAGACTTACTAAAATAAATGCAAGAAATAAATTAATAATATTCTTGACAGAGATTTTCTTCTCTTTAAATATTAAAAACAACGCCAAAATAAAAGATGGAAAAAAGGTTATGTCAAATTTGGTCCAAAAGGCCAAGTTCAAAAATATCGTCGAAACAATGAACCAAGGTAAGTAAAGATTTTTTCTAAATCTTATTAAAGCGGCCAAACTTATCAATGAAAAAGTTGTCACAAGCACGTCTGACTGAAATGTTAAGGTTTGATTAAAATATGAAGGAATAATAAATAACACGCTGATTGCCAACAACGCAAGCCAGATATTTTTTAATTCATATCCAATCCAAATAATTACCAATAAGCCGATCAAAGACCAAAGACCAACCATCAATCGAGCTGCCGGCAAGGTTTTTCCAAATATAATAAATCCTGGATAAACTGACAATAAAAAACCAGGTGGCTGGGAAAAATATGTTTTTTTATAAGCAGGATTACCATTATCTAAAAGAAGAAACGATGTCAAATAAATTCCTTCGTCGTTATCAGTGACAGGACGATTTATTAATTTAAATTGAGTAAAGAAAATCACTAACAAAAAAATTGCTGTTAAAATAATAGCAACTTTGCTTTTCATATTTAGTATTTTACTATAATAAAGTGATGATTAAAAAAAATACCGATCAGAGATCTCGAAACCATACCTTTGATTTATTAAAAATAATTCTTACTTTTTTAGTTGTTAACATTCATATTCGAGTTATTTCTCATGGACCTATCAACTTTTTGGAATCTTACGGATACTACGCCGTCCCACTATTTGTAACCCTCTCATTTTTTCTTATGCATAAATATTTTTCACAAATTAAATTATCTTTTTCAATTATTTTGCAAAGAATAAAACGATTAATCCTTCCACTTATTTTTTGGTCGGTAATTGGTTTTATTCTAAAACCAAATTTAATAAATATTAAGAACGTTATTCTCCAACTTTTTACTGGTAAAGTTGTCGATACACCTTTATATTATTTAAACATATTGATTTTTCTCACATTGTTTTTTTGGCTTATTACTTATGTTCCAATCAAGCTAAGACCTCTTTTGCATTTTGCAATTATCATCGTTGCTTTTTTTCTTGAATATACCGGTTTAAATACTCGCTTCTTTAATCCAATGGGTGACGAAATCAGAAAAAGTTATGGTCAGATTGTTGAATTAATAAAATATGCTTCATTAGGAATGTTATTTGCCAGTTTAATAAATCAAAATAAAAAAAAGGTTTTTATATTTGGACCAGCAATTATAACAATATTGTTGTTAAGTTTATTTAATTTTCCTCAACCCTGGGGCTATAATTACTCGGGATTAAAATTATTTTTGGGAACAATTTATGTTTTATCTTTAATTTTATTAATTGGTCAAGTTAATTTTTCACATCAAATCAATAAAATAATCCGTACATTTGGAACCTATTCATTTGGAGTTTATCTATGTCATATAATATTTTTTGAAGCGCTACTGGGGATATTTCCAACAATTATAAAAAATTTCAACACTTCATTTCCTTTTATATTTTTATTTATATACACTACCGGTTGTTATTTTTTTTGTTTCCTTTTTAATTTATTGACTCACAAAAAATTCTCGTATTTATTCAAGTAGATTCTGAGTTAACTAGAATATAGTATTAATTAGTACTAAAATGGTATAAGTTATATAATATGAAGTCAGGTGATTAATCTGTTCTTAATATTTGCTAGTATATAATCGATTACAGTTTATGAATCACAAAAATAATATACCGACAATTTTGATCATTCTTGGGGCAACCGGAGATCTGATGCGTAAAAAAATTGTTCCTGCCCTTCTTAACCTTTACGAAAAAAATAAGACTCCCAAAATGTTTCATATAATTGGGTTTTCTCGACGGGAATTATCCGATGAACAGTTCCGAGCTTTGTTACGAAAAATTCTTTATGAGCATCATCACGATAAAAATGAAAAACCGGAATTAATCGATTCTTTTTTAGATTTATGGTCATACAACCAGGGAACATTTGAAAAAGAAGAGGATTACAAAAAATTGGCGATCAAGTTAGGCTATCTTGATAACGAATGGAAAGTTTGTGCAAACAAACTTTTTTATATCGCCGCACCTCCTCAATATTATGAAAATATTTTAAATAATCTTAAATCTTCAAATTTGACACTTCCCTGCTCTCCCGAAGAAGGGTTTACAAGAGTGCTAATCGAAAAACCATTTGGAAAAGATACTGAAACGGCAATTAAGCTGGAAAAATTATTAAGTGGTCTTTTCAAAGAAGAGCAAATATTTAGGATCGACCACTATTTGGCTAAGGAAATGTTGCAAAATATTTTAAGCTTTCGTTTTTCTAATGCTCTGTTTGAGAACTCGTGGAGTAATAAATATATTGAAAAAGTACGAATTCGGGTTTGGGAAACTTTAGGGGTAGAAAAACGGGGTGTTTTTTACGACGGCTTGGGTACTTTGCGGGACGTTGGACAAAATCATCTCCTCCAAATGCTGGCGCTTATCACGATGGAACATCCGGGCAGTTTTAATTTTAATGCGATTAGAACTAAACGCGCGGAAATTTTAAAAACTCTAAAAATTCCAGATATTACCGAAATAAATAAATACACCTATCGATCTCAATATAATGGATACGATCGGATCAAGGGAGTCAAAATAAATTCAAGTACAGAAACTTTCTTTAAAATTCGGGCTTTTTTAAATAATCCCCGATGGACCGGCGTCCCATTTATTTTAGAAAGCGGAAAACGATTAAAACAAGCGCAAAAAGAGATCATTATCACCTTTAGACATCCGAGTCCTTGTTTGTGTCCTCCCGGGTCTGACCATAGTTCTAAAAATCGAGTTGTTTTTCAATTTGAACCGGAAGAAGGAGTGTTTATCGACCTTCTCTCAAAAAAACCCGGACTGTTGTTTGAAATTAAAGGAAGTAAATTTAAATATTTTTATCGTGAAAATAAAGAACGGGTCCAATATGTTGAAGAGTATGAAAAACTACTTTTAGATGCGATCGAGGGGGACCAAACTTTGTTTGTCAGGAGTGATGAAGTGGTGGAAATGTGGAAATTTATCGACCCGATCATTACAGCTTGGAACAAAAATCAAGTACCTTTAAAATCATATGTGCCAGATACAGATGAGCCTATGCTCGATTCACAGTTTATTGATCAAAGCACCGATTTTAAAATTCAACTCGCAAAAATCAGTAAAGAGATTGGCGTAATAGGTTTGGGAAAAATGGGTGGAAATATCGCCCGGAGATTAATTGACAAAAAATGGAAAGTGGTTGGATACAACCGTAGTCAAGATGTCATAAACCAAATGAAGGCAGAAGGCTTGATCGGTGCCAGTTCTTTAAAAGATCTCGTTTCCAATTTGACAAAACCTCGATTGATATGGCTGTCATTACCAGCAGGAAAAACAATTGATGATTTATTGTTTGGAGAAAGTGGAGTAGCTAAGATATTGGATAAAAATGATGTGATAATTGACGGCGGAAATTCTTTTTATAAGGATTCGATATCACGTGCAAAAAAGCTTAATGATTTGGGGATTAAATTTATCGATTGTGGTGTCTCCGGTGGGCCAAGCGGAGCACGTAACGGTTCATCGATCATGATCGGAGGACAAAAAAAAGATTTTAAACAATATGAGCAATTGTTTAATGATTTAGCATTATTCAACGGCTATCAATTTTTCCAGGGACATGGTGCCGGACACTTCGTTAAAATGGTTCATAACGGGATCGAATACGGGATGATGCAGGCGATTGCCGAAGGATTTGCCGTATTAAAAAAATCCGCTTATCATTTAGACTTGTCACGAGTAAGCGACGTTTATAACCATGGAAGTGTAATTGAATCGAAATTGATCAATTGGTTGAAGCAAGCATTTGATATATATGGAGAAAATTTGAATGATGTGGCTGGTTCGGTGAATTATACCGGTGAAGGTGAATGGACAATAAAGACAGCCAAGCAATTAAAGGTTAAAACAAAAATTATTGAAGATGCTTTACAATTTAGAATTGATTCTCAAAAAAATCCCGATTATACCGGACAAATTCTCTCGGCCCTACGGAATCAATTTGGAGGTCATGAAATAAAAAAATGAACTAAAATATTCTTCTGATAAAAACTCCAGTGATTATTATCACTATAAAACTAGCTACAAAATATAATATCTTTGCGTTTGAAATTCCAGGCCTGGGTATTTGAGCAGGAATTGGCAGTATCGTCGTAGGTTTGATATCGATTGACGGAGTAGGACTATCACTAGGCCTAACATTGATTTTAGTGGGAACAATTGTAGATATAACATTTTTTTGATTACCAGTAATTGTGATTGAAGGCTTCTGTGTTGGTATGGGTAGACTGGTTGTCGAGGAAACTTCGTTAGATACACTCCCTGAAGAGCATCCATTAGCGGCTTGAACCACAAAATAATATTTTGTATTTTGTGATAATGAACCAACCGTATAAGTAGTTGTCCCCTGACCACCAACGTTTGGATTTCCATAAATATATTTTCCTGACGATACGCCGTATGAGACGAGATAACGGGTGACCGGATTTGTTGCGGCTTTCCATGTTAGTTTTATTTGGTTTATTCCATTTCCAATTGCTGATTCAAGTTTTGGAGCGTTTCCCGGTGTAGGATCCTGACAACCTGTTGGTGTTATAGTTGAAGACTTTGTAAAAGTAATTTGTCCCAAACTGGAGAAGGTGGTATTTGAAGTGGTATCGGTAACATTTAAACTATCAGTTTGATCCTTTGTTGATTTGATTGAAAAAAGTGCGTGACCGCTACTATCCGTTGTTGCAGATATTGATGTGATGGTGGCTCCGCTGTTGTTTGGATCAGAAAGCGTTACAGAATCACCGACGATCGGATTACCAGAACTATCCTTGAGGGTCACGGTCACGATTGCCGTGGTTTGCCCATCTGCTGGCACTGATGAACTAACACTCAAACTGGAATGATTTCGATCCGGTAAATTATTTGCCAATGTTTTATTGATAAATAACAAGGAAGAGAAAAGAATTAAAAACGAAATAATAAACCTATACCCTTTTTGGCTCATACTTAATAAGTATAGATTTTAATTACTAAAAAACTACAGAAAAAATGATTTGGCCAAAGAATATTTACTTGATAATCATTCTGGATATTGCTAAACTATATGAATATGAATTCATATAATTGTTGCTCGACAAAGAGTGATGAATCGAAACAAGTTTCTTCGCTTTCATCTCTGCTTCGGGTTGTTTCTGAAGAAAGCCGATTAAAACTACTTTGTATATTGCGAAAGGGAAAACATTGTGTCTGTGAAATGATGGAACACGTAAATCTTTCTCAAAGCCTTATATCACATCATTTAAGTGATCTTAAAAAAGCCGGCATAATAATTGATGAAAAAAAAGGTCTTCGTGTTTATTATTCTCTGACAAAAAAAGGGGCTCATACTATTAATTCATTATTTAAAATATGAAAATTCAAGTATTGGGAAGCGGTTGCTCAACGTGTAAGAAACTATTCGAGATTACCCAAAAAGCCATAAATGAGCTGGGAATGAATGAAAAAGTGGAATATATAACGGGCACAGAAGGTACACAAGCAATTATTGAAATGGGAATCATGCAATCGCCAGTTCTCTCGGTAAACGGTGAACCGATTATGACTGGATTTATTTCTGATATCGAAAAAATCAAGAAATTAATTAAACGAGCAAAATAACATGGATATTTTTTATCCTATTCGAATATTTGCCGATTTGGTTGTGTATAAATGGTTTCATTTTATTCCTCATTCATATTTAGGTGATACTATTAACTTTTTTATCTATGACACGATAAAAATAGGATTACTTCTTATTTTTATCAATTATTTTATGGCTTTTACCCGCTACTACTTTCCCATGGAGAAAGTACGGGATATTCTAACCAAAAGAAGATGGTTTGGCCTGGATTATTTATTTGCGGCTCTCCTTGGGGTTATCACTCCTTTCTGCTCCTGTTCATCCATTCCTTTATTCATTGGTTTTGTTGGAGCAGGAATTCCATTAGGTGTCACCTTTGCATTTCTCATTGCCTCTCCACTCATAAATGAATCTTCTCTTTATCTTTTTCCGGCAATGTTTGGGATGAAAGTAACAATAATTTATAATGTGGTTGGAATAATTATTGCCATGCTTGGAGGATTTCTAATCCAGAAACTTGGAATGGAAAAATACGTCAAACCAGAACTTCTAAAGTTTAAGTCACGTAAACAAGTTGAACAGGAAAATGGCGGGACTTCATTACCTTTTAAAGAATTGTTGAAATACTTCTGGAACGACGGAATGAATATTACAAAAAATGTTTTCCCTTACGTAGTCTTGGGAGTTAGTATTGGAGCGTTTATTCATGGATTTGTTCCTGCATCACTGGTTACAAAGTATCTGTCAAATAAATCATGGTGGGCTGTACCCATAGCTACACTTCTCGGCGCCCCACTTTACGCAAATTCTGTCAGTGTGATTCCGGTCATGGAAGCTTTAGTTAAAAAAGGAGTACCGCTGGGGACTGCCTTAGCTTTTATGACAGCTATCGTCACTATTTCTTTTCCTGAATCGATGATCTTAAAAAAGGTAATGAAATGGCAACTTTTAGCTACATTTTTTGGTATCACTATCGTTGGAATTATGATTATGGGGTGGATATTTAATACAATTTTGTAATATTTCTACATCCTCTTTGTATTAACTTGTATGAAAGGAGGAAAAAATATGAAAAAAACTATATTAACTTTGGGTTTGACAGCCTTGGTTATCGGTGGATTATTTGCTTTGCCAAAAGCTGCCGACGCCTACCGAGGGGACCCTACTGTAAAAGGACCAAACTATACAGAAGAAAGACACGACGCTATGGAAAAAGCATTTGAGTCAAATGACTACAATGCTTGGAAAAATTTAATGAGCGGTCGAGGTCGAGTCACCCAAGTTGTCAATAAAGATAACTTTGCCCGTTTTGCCCAAATTCACGAACTGATAGAAGAAGGAAAAACTGATGAAGCTGATAAAATCAGAACAGAATTAGGTTTAGGACTTCAAAACGGTAACGGATATGGAATGGGAATGGGTCGAAATAGATAATTAAGAATATATCAACCCCGTCTTAAAAAAGGCGGGGTTAGAATTAAACTATGCCGGATTATAAAAAAATTACCGACGAAGAACTTGTCAAAGTTATTGTATCTGGAAAAAAAGAATTATTTTATCATCTTATAAAAAGATATGAAATAAAATTAAGAAGATATATATTCACAATTACTAATAGAAAAAACGAGGTTGATGATATTTTGCAAAATGTTTTTTTAAAAGCTTATAAAAATTTACCGACTTTTAATAAAAACTTAAAGTTTTCAAGTTGGATATATCGAATTACTCATAATGAAAGCGTTAATCTTATTGGTAGTGGATTTATCCAAAAATTTATTTCTATGCCCGACTGGTTTGATATAGGACATAAAGATAATATTGAAGAAGAAATAGATAACGAACAAATAAAGAAACAGTTAAAAAATTGTGTAGAAAAATTAGGAATAAAATATAAAGAACCATTAGTTCTTTTTTATTATGAGGAAAAAACCTACGAAGAAATAAGTGATATTTTACGCATACCTATTGGTAACGTTGGAATACTAATACATCGAGGTAAATTACAAGTTAAAAAAATATGTCATGAAAAAAACGATCGCTGATACAATCACGAATAAAATAAAAAAAGGTCAGGTGATTATGAGGTCGCAACTTTCAATTTGGGTTGAAAAACTTAGCATTGATAGTGGTATAGTGTTAATTTTGATTTCACTTGTTCTTGTGGCTGGCCTACTATTTTATTGGACCAATATTAATAATGATTTGTTATTTGGGGGTTATGGAAGATTAGGAATATTATCGTTTATTAAATCGTTCCCCTATCTTTTGGTAATCGTCTTTATAATACTTTTTACATCTTTAACGATTTTATTTCGTAAATTTGATGCTTCATACAAAAAACCGTTTATAGTTATTCTTTCAATAATATTTTTAGTTGTATTAGTTTTTGGATGGTCTTCAAGTAGACAAAATTTTGGTAAAAGAATATATCGTCAAAATGGTCGAATGTTTGGTGCAGGCATGACAAATAATCAAAATTCAATATCGGGAACAGTTGTTCAAATACAAAAAAATTTAATAATAATTAAGACTGATACAATAAGTCAAATACGAATAATTGTTAGTTCAAATACCCACTTTCCATACGGCCAACCTAAAGTTGGAGACCTAATTAGATCAGTTGGGAATTGGGAAAACGAAAGTTTTAAGGCAATTGGGGTCCGAGTTTTTACTGATGTTGATTCAGGGTTTACACATGGTCAAGGACAACGAAAAGGGACGATGAGAGATCAAAATTAGTCTTGACAAAAATACTACTCTATATTAAACTTACATATAGTTATATTAATTACATGAGAAATAATTGTTCGCAAGTGATTGTAGAAAATTTTTTTGAACCAGGAATTTTGTACTTGCTATTAAAAAAGCCAAGTTACGGTTACGAAATACAAAAAAATTTAAAGAAGGACTGTATTTGTAAAGTTAATATTGGAAATCTGTATCGTTGTTTATCTCGTTTAAAAAAACAAGGGTACGTTAGTCGGATATCAATAAAAAGTGAAATTGGACCAAAAAAATATAGTTATATAATTACAAAAGAAGGGAAAATATATTTGGCCAGTTGGATTAAATCATTAAAAAAGCAGAAAGATGTTATAAGTTTATTAATTAAAAATTATCAAAAAATCATATGAAAACAGTGAAAGTCTTTTCAACCCCAACTTGTCCGTATTGTCACATGGCAAAAGATTATTTAAAAGATAAAAAGGTGTCTTTTGAAGATATTGATGTATCTCAAGATCAAAATCAGGCACGAGCTATGGTAGAAAAATCCGGTCAAATGGGAGTTCCTCAGTTATGGATCGATGACCAAATAGTGATAGGATTTAATAAACCGGTTATTGATATGCTTTTGGAACTATAAAGGTCATGCGACCATCGGATATTTCTTTGATCGCCACATAAGAAGTCCGCTGGTCATACTAAATACATTGGTATAGCCAAGTTGGATCATGATCTCAACGGCAACGTCACTCCTTGATCCGCTTAAACAATAAACATATACAGTTTTATTTTTGTTAGGAATTGCTGTTGTTATCTGACTGGCAATGTCATCGACAGGGATATTTATACTACCTTCTATCTTTCCCCTACTATATTCTGCTGGGGTCCTTACATCAAGGATGACAACGTCTATTTTTTCATTGATCGCTTTTTGAACTTCATCGACGGTTATTTGTGAAATATTTGTTTGAAGCATATGACTTTATAAAACTATCTTTGTTGTACTTAATTCTTCAAGTTTACTTAATAATTCTTCTTTTGAAAATTTTGTAATATTTATCTCTTCTTTTTCAAACATTCTAAGTCCTTCAATAACTCTACGTAATAAAATGGCCTCTTTTTTCCACAATCTATCAATTACTAATTCTTTTTGAGAAAAAATTTTTGAGATGAGTGTTATTGCGGCAAAAAGAATACCAGTTTCTATAAATACACTCGAGATATCTTTAATGTCGACACTATGCACCTGTGAAGAAAATAACTGTCGGGTGATTATTGTCACTCTGGATGCTTCTACGTTTATAGTCGTTGGGAAAAAATCAAAAGGAAAACCAGCAGACGTTATGCTCATTAATATTTCATTCGAATTTTGAACCATATCTGAGATGACGTGTTTATCTGCCTCAACTTTTTTAACCTCATTAATGTTAGAGATTTGTTTTTCCTTATTTATAGCTGATTTATTTTCGGAAATATTATTAAGTATTTCTTTATTTCTTTCTTTTTCCTGATAAAATAATTTGCTCAACCAGTAGCTTATTTTATTGCTCTCTTTCTGTTGAGGAGATAAGGGAGGAGCGGAATAGATGTTTGTGGAGTCGATCATATTGATTTAAGTATACGCCTATATTTTTTAGAAAGTTTTGTCCAGAGGGAAGGTATCCTACGTTGAAACTTCGGATACCGGGGATTCCCTCCTACGCATAAAGCTTCGGAGGACAGGTTATCCGCTAAAATTATCCTTCGCCTCAATTAGCGAATTTTTAAGCATTAACCGGAGGACTTTTTTTCCAACCGTTGTTTTAAAATATTTTTCTCGCCTTGTTGCGTCATGTTTCGATAGATAATATTCACAGAATAATAAAGTAAAAGGTCTTCTAAATTCGGTTGCCTGTGAATTTCCAGAAATATGAGAAGTTAATCTTTCATGAAGATTAGTTGTATAGCCAGTGTAAAAATTATTGTCTTTCAAAGAGTATAAAACGTAAACGCAATATTGAAGCTTTTTCATGAATCTTTAATAATGATGTTTTTTGACTCTTTTCTGATTGTTTAGAGTCATTACACAGCTGTGAAGTAGAACAAAGTTCACTTCACAGCCATGAAGTGATCGCGAAGCGATCTACTTCATGGTCCAGAGGGAAGGATTCGAACCTTCGAAGGGAAAACCCAGCAGATTTACAGTCTGCCCCCGTTGGCCACTTGGGTACCTCTGGTATTTTAATACCTCTCAATTTTATCAAAAAATGTTTATTATTGACACGGAAAACAAATTTGAAGATAATGATATACTTGAGGTACAAAAAGCCTATGGAAAATGAACAACTTGAAATTCCGGTGATCTGGAGAAGACCACATAATAGCTTAGGCTTATTCCATACCGGAACACTTAATATACTTCTTGATAAGTTGATCAAAAGATATGGAAAACGTCTTGGGATCCGCAGTATCATGATCGACTTTGAAATGCCCAAGGATTCCGCCGGTTATTCAAATAAAACCTTTATTGTCAAACTTCATCTGACACTTAGATCTGGCAAGATCATTATCGCAGAAAGCCAAAAAAGGAGCATTGCCGACGTCATGAAAAATATTACCAGTGAAGTTGAAAACCAGATAGACCTGACCGACCGGCAAAAACATACGACCAAAAGACATTAGACAGTCTGCAAGTAGTATAATTCATTATCATGTCAAGACTAAAAAGGGTTGTCATTGTTGATGTAGTCAATCCATACCAAAAAATAGATGAGGCAACGAGAAATCTCGAGGAAATAAAATCTCTCGTTTCAACGTACCACGGGATTGATGTGGTTGACGTTATCCAGCATCGAACTCGTCCTGACAAAGCAACTTTCATTGGAAAGGGTAAAGTTGAAGAATTGGTTAGCATCGTCAATAAACAAAAGATTGATATTGTGGTTGTTAATGCCATCGTCAATCCCAGTGTTTTATTTAATCTCACCCAATATCTATGGAACGATCATCCTGAAATCCAAGTCTGGGATCGGTTTGACCTGATATTGAATATATTTGATAAACACGCTCACACCGCCGAAGCAAAACTCCAGATCGAACTGGCCCGAATGCATCACATGGGCCCTCGAATTTATGGACTGGGTGAAAACTATTTTTCCCGTCAAGGTGGAGGCGGGACAAACACAAAAGGTCAGGGTGAAACAAACATTGAGATAATGAAACGGCATTTTAGAACTCAAATAAGATTAAAAAAAGATGAACTAAATAGATTAGCTCTTCAACATCAACTCCAAATTGAACGAAGAAAATTTAACAACATTCAAAGCATTTCAATCGTCGGGTATACCAATGCTGGAAAAACTTCTTTGTTTAACTATTTAACCAAAAGAAATAAAGTTGTTGAAAATGCTCTGTTTGTAACTTTGGATAGTGTCACTGGAAAACTATATCTTCCTACACTCAAAAAAGAGGTAACGATCTCTGACACAATTGGTTTTATTAAAGATTTACCACCTTCGCTTATCGACTCATTTAAATCAACGCTCCTTGAATCAATTAACGCCGATATCATTTTGCATGTAATTGACATTAAGGATCCGGAAATGGATCAGAAAATTAGCATTGTTAATAGCATTTTAAGAGAACTTAAAGTTCATTCTAAAAAAATAATTTATGTTTTTAATAAGATTGATGCTTTTGAAGGAAACGGCGAAGAATTGCTAAAGAAGATCGATAAGATCTATGCTGCTTATTCACCTCAGTTTATTTCTGTGACCACTGATTATGGAATCAACAAACTGTTAGTTGGAATAGAAAAACAAATATGAATAACCAACCGATTGGAATTTGTGACTCAGGTATTGGCGGACTGACCGTTGCCAAAGAAATAATTAAATCTTTACCAAGTGAAAATATTATTTATTTAGGAGATACCGCTCGCGTTCCATATGGTGTCCGAGATAAAGAAACGATCACTAAATTTGCCAAGGAATTAGTAAAATTTCTTATTAATAAAAACGTCAAAGCGATCGTTGTTGCCTGTAATACGATATCGGCCACTTGTCTCCCGGAATTGCAAAAAAATTCCCCGGTTCCGGTGATTGGCGTTATAAAATCAACCGTTGATGAAGTCGTTAACAAATTAAAGTCAAAAACAATTGGAGTCATCGGCACCAGGGCAACTATAAACAGTCGTAGTTATGAGACGGAAATTAAAAATCTTAGTGACAAAACTGTTATTTTTTCTCAAGCCTGCCCCCTTTTAGTTCCATTGATTGAAGAAGGATTTTCTACTCATCTCGAAACTAAAATAGTTGCTGAGGAATATTTAAATTTTTTTGATGATAAAAATATAGATACCTTGATACTTGGGTGTACTCATTACCCTATGATAAAAAAACTAATCCAAGAAATTATCGGTAATAATATAAAAATAATTGATTCCACAAAACCAGCGACACTTCAATTAATTAAAGTTTTAAAAACGAATAATTTAATAGGTAACAACTCTCATCCTACTCGTCGCTTTTTCTTTACTGACATTACTCCTCAAACAGAAAAAACCATCAATATTTTCTTTGAGGGAAAATTATCGGGAAAACTAGAAAAAATTAATTTATAAATTATGTTTATAAAGCTCTCATTGCATTTAATTTTTTAATTTAGCTTTTATATTTTGGTCTAATTATGCTTAGAGCTTTACTTTTTATTTTGGAACTAATTTTATTTATTGAATTTACAAAAGGATCTATTGTACCCCGAATAATTGGCGTTAGAGTTAAACTATTCCATATTGATAGAACAATAGCTGTAGTTATCACGCCCTCAGAAAAATATTTACCTTGATTTCCAATTAAAGTATTTAATACTTGCATAGACACCCCATTCATACCCGAAAGTAATCCTAAGTGATAAAAATTCATGAAAATAGCAGTAAAATTTTCCATTTTTGTAAGGAGATAAAGAGTTGAAGCAGGAATACTATTACTGAAACCTTTATCACGTAGAGCTCTCGATTCCAAAGGGATATTAAACAAACTTGTTAAACCGACTACACCAATCGCTATAAGATTGACCATATTTGTAGGAATATTTTTTGAAATTTCGTGTGTTACAAATGTTAGAGATGTTATTAAAGGAGGCATTGCGAGAGATGCCCCGAATAAAGCCGTGCTTACAGCCATCCCACCTTCAGATATATTTGTTTTTGCTTCTTTATAATTTTTAATTGATCGTATTAAAAAATTTTTTGGGTGACGAAGTGCATATCTTGTTATGCACATTAACTCTGTGAGATATTCTATGCTGTTTATTAAGTAATTGTTCTGACATTTAGAATGTAGATTATACAAATATCTCTTTAGCTTGTCTAATCAACATAAAAAAGCCCCACTTTCGCAGGGCCTTTTTAAAGAATTTTTAATTCTTAATTTTTCACTCTTAATTCTTAACTTAATATCCACCCATCCCCGGCATACCCATTCCACCACCGCCCATAGGCGCAGCTGGAGGATTCTTTTCTGGTAGATCGGCCACCAATGCTTCGGTGGTTAACACCATCGTGGCGACGGAGACTGCGTTTTCAACAGCTGTCCTAACCACTTTTAATGGGTCGATTATTCCGGCTTTAATCATATCGATCGTTTCAGCAGTAGCTGTTGACTCGGTTTTCAAAATATCAAAACCTTGTCCTTTGGCACTGGCAGAACGAGCTTTTGCAATTAATTCCCCTGGGTTTAATCCTCCATTTTCCATTAATTTTGTAAATGGTGATTCAATAGCACTTTTAACCAGTTCAAAACCGATCACTTCATCGCGACTGGCTCCTGATTTTTCCAGTTCTTTCGAATCCATTTTTTGACTGATATCAAGAAGAGCGACGGCTCCACCTGGAACTATTCCCTCTTCAAGAGCAGCTTTGGTTGCGGCAACGGCGTCGATAACTCTTTCTTTTTTATCTTTTAACTCAACTTCCGTGGCAGCTCCGACGTTGATGACGGCCACTCCTCCAGAAAGCTTAGCTAATCTTTCCTGAAATTTTTCCCGATCAAAATCAGAAGTTGATTCTTTTAGCTCTCTTCTGATTTTTTCAACTCTACCAGCGATTAATTTTTTATCACCTTTTCCACCAATGATTGAAGTGTTTTCTTTATCCGACTTTACTTTTTCAGCCCTACCACAGTCGGCTACTTCGATGTTCTCTAACTTTTTGCCTAGATCTTCTGAGATGACGGTCCCGCCCGTTAGAATAGCGATGTCTTCCAACATCTCTTTTCGTCTATCTCCAAATCCTGGAGCCTTAACGACCAAGGCGTTGAATGTCCCACGAAGTTTGTTGACAACGAGAGTTGCTAGAGCTTCGCCTTCGATCTCTTCAGCAATGATCACTAAATTCTTGGAAACTTTTACAAACTTTTCCAAGAACGGTAACAGGTCAGAAACGGCGGTGATCTTTTTATCGGTGATCAAAATATAGGCATCTTCGATCTCGGCAACCATCTTATCTGAATCGGTGGCAAAATAAGGAGAAGCAAAACCCCGATCAAATTGCATTCCTTCTTTATGATCAAAGGTTGTTTCCAAACTTTTTCCTTCTTCAACAGTAACAACTCCATCTTTACCGCCAACTTTTTTCAAAGCTTCGGCAATAAGATTTCCAAGTTCAGCATCCCCTGCAGAAATGGTTGCAACATTGGCCGCATCCTTTAATGTAATCGTTTTGGCCATTTTTTTTAACTCAGCAACAACGTAAGCAGAGCCTTTCATTAATCCTGCTCTCATCACCATTGGATTGGATCCGGCAGTGATCATTTTTATTCCTTGAGAAACGATCGTGCTTGCAAGAATTGTGGCGGTCGTTGTTCCATCTCCGGCAATATCAGCCGTTTTTGAAGCGGCTTCTTTAACCAACTGCGCTCCCATGTTTTCAAATGTATCCTCAAGTTCGATCTCCTTAGCGACTGAGACTCCGTCGTGGATGACACTTGGTCCACCCCATTTTCTTTCTAATCCAACGTTACGTCCCTTAGGACCTAAAGTCGTTGCGACTGCCTTACATAATTTATCAACACCGTCAAGAAGTTTTTTACGAGCTTCAGCTCCATAGATTATTTGTTTTGCCATATTTATTTTTTATAATTTTTAATTTTATTCAACAATCGCCATCACATCTTTCTGTTCAAGTAACAACCATTCTGCATTTCCAACTTTTACTTCATTCCCTCCCCATTTTTTATAAAGAACCTTTTGACCGACCTTAACTACCATCGGACCATTTTTCTTATCCTCTTCACCGCAACAATCACCACCACAACAATCACTTCCTGGACCAACAGCCATCACTTCACCGACCTGTGATTTCTTTTCAACTGAGTCCGGGAGGACGATTCCTGAAGCGGTTTTTGATTCACCCTCTACTGGACGAATCAATACGTAATCAAAAAGAGGTTTAATATTACCTTGTGTTTTTGACATATTAAAAAATAGGTAACTTATCCCGATTGAATCGGGATTTGTAATTAACTTATAATTTTTATATGATGAAATATACTCAAAAAAATTTGCGTTGTCAAGGGGATTTTATCAAATGATCAATTAGTCTGCTAACAATATGGATGAAACTAATAGCCTGTCAGAAATAGAAAAATTAAAGACTCTTTTGCAGTCGGCCGATCTGCCTGCTAATCTCCATGATAAGGCGGCCGAACAAATTGAGAGGATATATTTAACCTTAAAACACGGTGGTAATCTTTCCCAGCTCGATATCACCGCCAAATATATTGATTGGATTGTTCATCTTCCTTGGAATAAAAAAACTGATGATATTCTGGATGTGGATCATGCAAAAAAGGTTTTAGAAACAAACCATTTTGGCTTGGAAAAAGTAAAACAACGGATTATTGAATATATTTCAGTTTTGATCTTACAGAAAAAAGGGATCGTTCCTGAAACTCATCATGCTCCTAATTTATTTTTTATCGGTTTGGCCGGTACCGGAAAAACTACTTTTGCCAAATCGGTTGCGGAAAGTTTGGGAAGAAAATTTATGAGGATCCCATTTGGAGGCCTTTCCTCAGCCCTTGACCTCCGCGGACAATCAAAGACTTCACCTGAAGCCGAACCAGGGATGATCATCCGGGCTTTAAGAAGAGCCGGAACTAAAAACCCGGTCATTTTGCTTGATGAACTCGACAGGATTACTCCGGAATCACGGGCGGCGATCATGGGGGTTTTGATCGAACTTTTAGACCCGGAACAAAATAATAACTTTACTGACTATTTTATTGATTATCCTTTTGATCTATCCCAAGTCCTTTTTATTGCGACTGCTAATAATACTAATAATATTTCAACCGCGGTGATGGACAGGCTTGAAGTGGTACAAATGCCATCCTATACTGATGAAGAAAAGATTGCTATTGCTAAGAACTATGTCTTCCCTCGTTATATCAAAGAGGTAGGTTTGACTCCTGAAAATATAAAGATTGAAGATTCTGTTTGGTTAAAGATTACCAGACCGTTGGGATTCGATTCCGGTATCAGAAGTTTGGAGCGGACCATTGAAGGCATTGCCCGAAGGGTCGCCTACAAAATCGTTAAAGGTGAAGGAACGAGCTTCACGATAAACGAGACTAATGTCAGAGAATACTTGTAACTAAATGTCAAATGACAAATAATAAATAACAATTGAATAACAAATTACAAATATTTGATGTTTTAAACATTTATTATTTATTTTTTAAAATTCAATTGATGTTTGTTATTTGACATTTGTTATTGTTTTTAGGTATATCTGTCTGCTACTTTTGAAGCTCCATAAGAATACGGTTTTATTTTTACCTCATACCCACTCCCTCTAATCATTCCACTTATCTCGTTGATCATCGTTCTAGTCTCCCCATTTGGACCAATATCGACATGGATTTGAATGTCATATCGGGAGATCCCATTGGTTTTAAATAGTTCGACAAAATTCTCTGAAGTTTGCAGTGACATCGTCGCTTCCCGATAGATCCTTTCTTTCAATGAGATTTTTTTATTAAAGATCTCCCTTTTCCAAAAATATATTCCTCCTGCTCCCATTCGATGAATGACAAGAGCGGAAACAAAATCGTATCCCCCCTTCTCCATTTTCTGTGAATCGGTCCCAACGATGATCTCATACTTGGCATTTTTGTCTTCAGCCATATATGCCGAGACAATAAGTCTTAATTTCTCCAGATCAACTTCTCCATGAGTTGGACTTTGAAACATAAAATTAATTTAATAAAAAATTTAAATATTTTTTGTAATTTAATAAATTGATCAAGCCACTAAAAAAATGGTTAGAGCGGTTATTAGTAAAAAGTTTAAAATTAATATTCATTTGTTGTAATTTGTTGGTTAGTTTTGTTCCCTGTAAATATGGAATTATTTCATCTGTTTCTGATAAATATATCAATAGTTTTTGATTGCCAATCATTTTGAGGTTATTTATTGGCGCCAAATCATACCAAAGCTGCTTTAGCTTATTTAAATTAATTTTTTGCTTGATTAAATTTCTTTTTATCATTGTATCGCTAACCTTATCCCAACTCCAAACTATCTCAGCCAAATCGGCTCCGGTTAAATTTAATATTATTTTTTTAATATCTTTAATTTCGTCTGAGACCATCAATGACAGCATTGTCCCCAGACTAGTCCCAAACAAATTAAAATCCTTTATCCCCCGTTTCTTTAAAATATTTATTGTATTGATGACGTCTAGCTTTACTTCGTTTAGATATTTAACAGTTTCTTTTGTATTCGAAGATAGAATCTTTTTATCGTATTCGTAGACAATGCTTTGAAAACCGTTCCTCTTGAGAATATTAGCAACAAAGCCAAAGTGCCAAATTTTGGTTTTCCAACCGGTTAAGATAAAAACGATCTTTCTATTATTAGACCCAAAGACCTTTTTCCTAAAAATCATGGCGGAAGATACAGGGGTCGAACCTGTTAGAGCTTGCGCTCACGAGTTTTCAAGACTCGCGCATTACCGTCCTGCCCATCTTCCTAAACCTGAGGTGCGTGCCAGAATCGAACTGGCGCAATAACTGTTTTGCAGACAGTCGCGTTACCACTTCGCCAACGCACCTGAATTTCAATATTTTACCTCAAATGTCACCGTTTAACAATCTGCTTTGGTAAAATATGATGTGCTTGAATCCCGCCTAAGCGGTGGGGTGGCAGAGCGGTTGAATGCGCAGGTTTCGAAAACCTGTATGGCAGAAATGCTATCGCGAGTTCAAATCTCGCCCCCACCGCTCTGGCGGGACGAACACTGTACAACAGTACAAGCTCTCTCGCTATTTTTTCCTAAACCCAAACCCTTCACCTTCAACTGATACATCAACAATTAGACCTAATTCATCGGAGAAATAGCATTCTTCGACTCCTGATGGTCGTTTTCTCACTTTTAACATTAAGTCCCAGTCAGCTGCCGGATTCTCAAATCTTACTAAGTCAATTATGTCCTGAGGCGCATCTTGTATTTCATCAGCCAGCAAGGGAATTTGAGCACTACAATAGTTGTGTATTTTTGCAAGCTCATTCAATCTTTCATACCAGTACATTCGCGTACCATGATTAAGTCCTTTAATATGTCTAGTCGCATCAAAATAAGAATTTTCACTTATCCATTCGCCTTTAGCTCTACTACCAATAAGTGCTATGGGTCCTAAATAACCCAAATCTCTTATTGTTCTATAAACCCCACCAACAAAATCCAGTTCAATTTGAGGACCATGAAATCCTGGCCTTAATACACTTTCGCTTCTCATTAATAGTTCTGCCGACATGCTCAAATAATATCAAATTATAAGATTGATATTAAAATATTAAATTCTCATTGACAAATAAAAATTGATGGATTATATTTGGAAACGTTTGATTAACAAGGGGGTCTACCAAGACTTAAAAGGAAATCACGGTGACAAGTCCGTGGCTATGCCGTAACTGTTAAAGCCAGAAAACTTACCTTTGTTTTTACCGAATTTTTTGACTTTCGAGCGAAAAGTCTAAGGTCTATGTTCAAAAGAAATATTTTTAAAATTCTAGCGGTGGTTTTTTTCCTTCTTGCAGGAGCTTCATATTATAATTCAAATAAAAATCCGATTAAACCCTTCGATAACACTCAGGGCAAGCAAATTGCAAGAAAAATAATTTCTCTGACAAAAACTTTGACGCCAACAATATTTATAAAAGGGTCGGAAAACCCGACCCCTACGGAAATATTACCCACACAAATAATTATTCCAACATCAATTACAAAAGGGTCGGAAAACCCGACCCCTACAATTATTCCCCCAACATCTGCACCGCAAGGTTTAAAAGTGTCACTAACGATCAACGGTTCATCGGTTGGTGAGATCGACGTAAATGTTGGAGCCAATCAATGTGATGTTTTAAGTCAGGCGCTTTCGCAAGGAAAAATACAAAGTCTCAATATGAGATATAACAATGATCTTGGCACTAATGCCGTTTATCAAATTAACGGGATCGGCAAAGAAAATGCTGTTTGGTGGGGTTATAAAGTTAACAGCCAATCCCCTAGTCAAGGTTGCAGTTACGTAAAAGTTAATAATGGAGATAACACCCAATGGAGTTATTTAGGAAATTAATATGAAAAAATATTTTATATTGTTGTTTGTAGTTCTTTTAAGTCTTGTTGCCACCAAAATTATTTTTGCCGATTCTGTGGTTGATAGTGGATTGAATTTTTTAAGATCAAAACAAGATGCAATCGGTCGGATCAACACAGGATTTTCGGCACCTTCCCAGTGGTCGGCAATTGCTTTTGCTGCAAATGGAATTGATCCATCCACTATTAAAAACCCCTCTGTCTCGCTTAAAGATTTTTTAGTTAGTAATATTCCCAGCGAACCGTCTTCGGCGACCGATTGGGAAACAAGAATTTTGGCAATTGTAGCAACGAACGGTGACCCGACCAATTATGGAGGAATAAATTATGTAAGTCGTCTTGAAAGTTTTTATAATAACAATCAATTTGGAGATATCTGTTCTTTAAATGATGATATTTTCGGACTCCTCGCCGAAGTTGCCGCTGGTTCTACTTCAAATACCCAAATAAAACAAAATGTTTTGGATTTCCTTGTTTCCAAACAAGATCTGTCCGATGGTGGGTTTGGATACTCCGCACCGGGATGCGTCTGGTACTCGACTTCCGCGGACATGACCAGCGCGGCAATCCAAGCACTTGTTGCAGCAAAAAAAAATGGATTAACTAATACAAATCTTGACGATGTTATAGACCAGGCAAAAAATTATCTTTTGACAAACCAAGATATCGACGGCGGTTACGGATATTATGGTTCGAGCGATACCGATACAACCGGTTGGGTATTGATGGCTTTTAACGCTTTAAGCATGACCGATTCGACAGCGTCTGCCAAAACTAAAGATTGGTTAATTTCTCAGCAATCAAAAGATGATGGTGGGTTTTTGGCTTTTGATTACGGTCTAAACAAATCAGTTTCAAATTCAACAACGACAGCCCAAGCCATCATTGGTCTATCTGGTAAAAGTTGGATATTAAAAATTTTTGACCCGTTAGCAATTACCCCAACGCCAACCCTGTCTATCACACCGATTCCAACCAACACTCCAACACCAACTGCAATACCAACCAACACACCCACGCTAACACCGACATCGACACCGGTGCCAACCTCAACACCGCTACCAACCTTAACTCCCACTCCAACATTAACGCTAACTCCGACCGATGTACAGACGCAAAATTTTGCGTCTCTACACAAATTGATTAAACCAACTACGTATCCCACCCCAACTCCTGGACAAATTCTGGGCGTTAAAACAAGCGAAACAAATAAAAAAATCCCCTTCCAAACAATTATATTTTTAGGACTGGGTATCTTGTCACTGATGATCCATAAGGGTATAATGTAACAATGAAAAAGTTTTTTTTGCCCATTTTATTTATTCTGTTTGGAATTGCAGATGCCGGATATTTGACTTACAAACATTACAGTCAGGTCATCCCCCCTTGTACCGTTAACCATCTTCTTCCAATTGCATCAGACTGCGGCAAAGTTTTGAGAAGCTCATACTCAGTTGTGTTTGGCGTTCCCTTAGCTACTTTTGGAGTTGTTCAATATTCTCTTCTTTTGATTGCCTTTATTTCTTTATATATTTACAAGAAAAAAATATTTACATATTGGATTATTCTTCAGTCGATGGCCGGAGCGATCTTTTCTGTTTACTTTATGTATATACAGTTGGGAATTCTAAAAAGCATCTGTCTTTATTGCACATTGTCAGCTTTTTTCAGTTTTACGATTTATTTTCTAGTTTCAAAGATCTTTATTAAAGAAAGATTTTCGTTTCGTCTCAATTTAATTGCTTTTATTTATCAAAAAATAGTCAAGCCAATTTTGTTTTTGTTTGATCCGGAATTTATCCATAATTTAATGGTTTCCCGGGGAGAATTGCTAGGTAAAACTTTTATCAAAAATTATTTTGACTGGAAATTAAACTATCGATCGCCAAAACTAAAACAAAAAATCGTTAATGTTAATTTTGTTGGCCCAATTGGTTTGGCAGCCGGGTTTGATTACGAAGTAAAGCTAACCCAAATTCTTTACTCTCTAGGTTTTGGATTTCAAAGTATTGGAACAATTACAAATATGCCGTATGGTGGGAATCCAAAACCCACTTTGGGAAGACTACCAAAATCCAGATCTTTAATGGTTTATAAGGGCTTTAAAAATAAAGGGGTAAAGGCGGTTGTAACTAAAATCCAAAGTCTCGATTATAAAATTCCTATTGGAATTAGTATCGGAATGTCAAACAGTAACTTAATTAGAAACACTAACGATGCTGTCAAAGATGTGATCAGTGCTTTTAAAATATTTGAAAATGCAAAAATAAAAAATAGTTACTATGAGTTAAATATCAGCTGTCCAAATTTAATAAATTCCATAACTGATTTCTATAAACCGGCAAATCTAAATCAACTACTTCAATCTATCAATCGATTAAGGTTAAAGAAACCAATCTTTGTCAAGATGCCCATTTCAACTTCAAATAGAGAGTTTACTGCCATTCTTAATGTCGTTATCAAACACAAAATGATTAAAGGCATGATTATTGGAAACTTACTTAAAGACAGAAAAAATTCTCTGATTAACAAACAGGAAGTTAATAAATTTAAAGTGGGAAACTTTTCTGGTAAACCCTGCGAACCGAGATCCAATGAACTAATCAAACTAGCTTACAAAAAATATGGTAATAAATTAGTTATTATCGGTTGCGGTGGTGTTTTCAACGGTCAGGACGCATATAAAAAAATAAAGTTGGGTGCCTCACTGATCCAATTAATTACCGGAATGATCTATCAAGGACCACAGTTGATATCGCAAATTAATTTGGAGTTGGAAGAATTGTTAGAAAAAGACGGATTTAAAAACATTAAGAATGCAATCGGATATGACAATCATTAATCAAACTTCCGCTGGCGGAATTGTTTTTAAAAAACTAGTCACTAGTCACCAGCCACTAACCACTGTTTGGCTTATCTGTCAGCATTCCCAACATAAGGGCTGGGTTTTTCCGAAAGGGTTTGTTGGTGATAAAATCAAAAATGAATCAAATGAAACGGCCGCGCTTCGCGAGGTCGAAGAAGAGGGTGGGGTAAAAGCAAAAATAATTAACAATAAACCAATAATTACTAATTACCAATATGAATGGAAAAATAATTTAATTAAGAAGACGGTTTATTATTTCTTAATGGAATATATTTCCGGTGATCCGAAGGATCATGATTGGGAAATGAGTCAAGCAAAATTTGTAACCGAAGACGAAGTAAAAAAAACCCTTACATATCCTTCAGATAAAGAGGCTTTCGCAAAGATTCTTCAGGAGTTATAATGAGTTTATGAATGAATCGAAAAATCGATTAACAATTTTTAAATATAACGCCATTCTTTCTATTCTCTTTTTTATATCTTCGACTTTTTACATGGGCGTCAAAACATCAAACTACAATTTTTCCGATTATACGATTTCTAGCTTAGCCCATTTTTTGGATGAAAAAAATCTTTCAATTTTTAACTCACTTTTTTTTATAAAAAGTTTTTTGGACTTAAGTTTTGCTTATTATGTTTTTAAGTTTTATAACTTGCGCTTAAAAACATTACCAGCTTTAACTTTACTTATAGCTATTTTATCTTTTGGATTATTTGGTTTTTTTCCTATCAATAAATATCCTTTGGTTCATTTAATAATTTTTGTAATCACTTTTTTTTCTTGGATTTCTTCTCACTACACATTAGCCAAGCTCACCAACGATGATAATTTTATTCATTTTTCTAAAGTCTTAATCCTTGTAGAGTCAATCGCAGCTAATGTCTTTCTTTTTTATAATTATTTCAACGCCATCTCTGAAACAGTATTTTGTCTTCTTATTTTCCTCTGGCTGACCATTTTTATAGGAAGATATTTGAAGTAAATGAGCGTATATATAATTTAACTCGAACGCACTTCATTAAGAACTTATGATGAGAATATTATAGACAAATTTTTTTCAGATTGCGACACTTCGCATTTGTTTTTGCGACATGACGAGCCTCAAATACGG
>JBAZVQ010000003.1:0-60120 GCA_041660785.1 Patescibacteria group bacterium
CATATTTAAGGCTCGTCATGTCGCAAAAGACCAAGCGAAGTGTCACAACCGTTTAAAAAAAAGTCTGGTTGTTTGACTTAAGAATTTTTGATAAAATGAGTTCGTACTAAGTTGTAAATTCCCACCCGATTGCGACTTGTCGGGCGGCGCAGCAGCGCCGCCCACTGATCCGGAAGGTCACAATCGACTATTCTGCAATCCTCTTTTTTAGTTTTTTTCAAAAAGATTTATATTGTCCTCTCCTTTTTTGACTAAAACATTCTCCCGCTTGAGGCGGGAGGATGCGATTTTATCTCTTTTCCCCCGCCAAGCGGTGGGTTTGACCAAAAGCAATAAAAAAAGGTGATTTTATTTAAAAAAATGTCTAATAACGACCTATCCGTTACCTAGTCTGGACTTAGTCCGTACTATTGTGGTAATTAAATCAATCTTGTTATTGATAATCTTCTCTAGAGGTGTACCATTATTTTAGGATTAGACATTTTTTTAAATCTTGATAACATGAAAAGTCCTGCTTACTTTGTATACGCCAGAAAGTCGACGGATGACGAGGTGCGTCAACTGCTATCTATCCCTGCCCAGATTGATGAGCTTCGCGAGTTTGCCAAAAAAGAAAACCTTAATGTTGTTGATACCTTTATTGAGAGTAAAACTGCCAAAGTTCCGGGGAGAGATATATTTAACCAGATGTTGGATCGGGTCGAAAAGGGCGAAGCTCAAGGTATCTTGGCTTGGCACCCGGATAGATTAGCCCGTAACGCAGTTGACGCTGGACGTATTGTTTACTTGTTAGACCGGAATATACTCACTGATCTAAAGTTTCTGACTTTCTGGTTTCAAAACACTCCGCAGGGACTTTTCATGTTATCAATTGCTTTTGGTCAAAGCAAATACTATGTGGATTCCTTGAGCGAAAATACTAAAAGGGGTTTTCGTCAAAAAGTTAGACGAGGTGAATTTCCTGGAGTTGCTCCATTGGGTTATCTCAATGATCGTGTAAATAGAAAGATTATTATAGATCCCAAAGTTTCTCTAATAGTTAAGGAACTTTTTGATACGTATTTGAAAGGCAACTCGACTTGTTTGAGCTTAAGTTTATTTCTCAAAAGTAAAGGAATCGTTTCAAGAGGAGGAATAGCTATTCATAAAAGTCGAGTTGCCTCTATCCTCTCAAACCCCTTTTATTATGGACATTTTCGCTACAAGCAAGAAATTCATCAAGGAATCCACGAGCCACTTATTACAAAGAAACTTTTTGATATGGTCCAAAAGGTCATGGAAGATCGTGGTCGTTCCCACCCATCTGAGCCCCTTAACTTTCCCTTCACGGGTCTTATCAAGTGCGGTGAGTGCGGAATGATGATTTCGGCCGAACAACACCTTAAGTATTACAAGTCGTCTGGTATTGGTCAACGATTTATATATTACAGGTGCTCAAAGAAAAATAAGTTGCTTAAGTGCGGCCAAAGGTTTATTCCCGAATCGGCCATCATTCCGCAACTCAACGACCATATTCAAAAAGTTTCTTTGTCCACTTCTGACCACCAATGGTTTATGAATAAACTAACTAATGACGAACACCAACAGCGGTCAGAAGTGTTGGTGATTGTTCAAGAGTTTAAGAAAGATCTGCTCAATATCAATAACAAGCTCAACAAACTTTTGGACTCTTACTTGGACAATGTTGTTGGTCGGGAAGATTACCTTAACAGAAAGGAAAAGTTTATGAGTGAGAAGAAGACTATTGAGCAGAGGATTAATACTCTTGAACAATCACCAAATAAGTGGCTCGAACCTATGAGAGAGTTCTTTGATACGGCACTGGAAGCCAATAAAATCGCATCGGACAACATAAATCTTTTTCAAAAAAGAGAGTTCCTAAAAAAGACTGGCTCGAACCTAACGCTCAAAGACAGAATAGTCGATTGTGACCTTCCGGATCAGTGGGCGGCGCTGCTGCGCCGCCCGACAAGTCGCAATCGGGTGAAGCGTAAGGGATTCGAACCCTTGATATTCACCCTGAAAAGGTGATGTCCTAGGCCACTAGACGAACGCTCCTGAAGCAATTTTACCACAAAAAAAAATTCTTTACTATTTTAATCTAACCCCTGACCCTGTTAAACGATTGAACGCCTAACAGGGTATTTATTCTAAATACTAGATACTTAATACTAAATACTATTTAAGCTTATTCCTTAATTCTTCCAACATCTCTTTAGCAGCTTCTTTGCCCCCTAGTCCAAAGGCTAAGCCTCCTGCTAGTGACAACATAGCTACAATTCCGGTAAATAGAATTCTTATCAGATCTTGGGCTACTCCCAACTGATTAAGAACGACTAAAACCGTAAAGAACATGATCGCCCAACGAGTAAAGACGGCTAAGCTATTGCTAGCGGTCGATCCCATCGTTTTGACGCTGTGACGGACCAAATCAGCTGTTAGATTAGCGGCTAAAATACCAACAAAAGCGATCACAACGGCAACCACGACGTTTGGTAGATAGAAAAGGATCTGGTTAACGACGGCAGTTGCTCTTGATAATCCCCAGACTTCTAGAGCCGGGACCAAGAAAACGATGATCAACATCCATTTGAGTATTTCGGATAACACTTCTGTCCAAATGTTTACTTCCTCCTTTTTTATCAATTTTGTTTTGTGGAATAAAAGATCAATTTTAGAAAAAGTAACCACGGTCATGATTAGTTGTTTGACTATGCTCCCTATTAACAAACCGACTACCAGAATTAACAAACCTCCAAACAAATTAGGCATGTAATTGCCGAGATTCTTGAAAAAATCGAATAAGATCGTATTTATTAATTCAATCATCTATTATTTCACCCCTTTCAATAGAAACTATTAACTTTCTATATCTTCCCAAAACTTCATGTCGGTAATTCCATTTTTAATCACTATAGAAAAAACTGCTACTTTCAGTTTATAGTCTTCGATTTTTTTTTGCAACAAATAATATTGAGCTACCCTTTTAATGTGAGAGATTTTTCTTTTATTAACGGCTTCGTATGGTTGACCATGGTCAAGACTTGATCGGGTTTTTACTTCAACAAAGTAGAGGCAATGGTTTTTTGAAGCGATTATATCGATCTCACCGAATTTCGAATGAAAGTTTTTTTCAAGGATAGAAAAACTGTGAGACTTTAAAAAGTCAGATGCAAGATCTTCACCGGTTTTACCGAGATTTTTTTGGTAAAGGCTCATTGGTTTTTTTAACGGCAGTTTTTGCCGGAACCTTTTTGTGCTTTACGACGACCTTCTTTTTTACCTGATATAGTTTTGTTCTTACTTCTTGTTCAGTTAGATCACGGATAAAATAAAGCTTAGCCTTCTGGTATGAAGATTTTTTGACGAGCTCCATTTTGGCAATATACGGAGAAAGTAAAGAAATTACCTTTTCAACTCCTATCCCAACCTTTGATATTTTGCGGACAGTAAACATTCGATTAGCCTCGCTATCCCCTTTTACCTTGACGATGATCCCTTTGAAAACCTGGATTCTCTCTTTATCGCCTTCTTTAAGTTTATAGTCGATGGAAACCGTGTCTCCAATTTTATATCTTGTGTCTTTGAAAAGAAATGAATTTGCCATAAGATAGTATTATATCAGATAAATTATGAATTCTAAATAACAAATATCAAATAACAAACATCAATTGAATTATAAATAACAAATCACAAATGTTTAGAACATTTAATATTTGTAATTTGTCATTCAATCGTTATTTATCATTTGTCATTTGACATTTTAAGGCTTGCTTTCAAGAATTCAACAAATATCGGGTGTGGGTGCAACGGTCTACTTTTATATTCGGGATGGCCTTGGGTCCCAACGTAAAATGGATGGTCCTTTTTAGAAAGCTCAACCATTTCAACAAAAAAATTATCAGGGCTGACACCAGATATGATCAACCCTTTTGATTCGAGTGCCTTTCGGTAAGAGTTGTTGAATTCAAATCGATGACGGTGTCTTTCCGAGATCATATGTCTTTCACTATTTTTAAAGGCTTTATACTTGGTGTAGATCTCATAGATCAAGGTTCCTGGTTTGATGATACAGTCAAAAGCTCCCAACCGCATGCTAGTTCCATCACCTTTGATTCTTTGATATTTTGGATCAAAAGGAATGTCGTGAATGATAGGATTTTTTGTTTTTGGATCAACCTCGGTACTATTAGCATCTTTCAAACCAACCACGTTTCGGGCAAATTCGATCGATCCCAGTTGCATTCCGTAACATAAACCCAGATAAGGTATTTTTTCTGTTCGAGCAAATTTAATGGCAGTTATCATTCCTTCAACTCCCCTTTCCCCCCAACCGATTGGAACAATAATACCATCAGGTTTACCAATTATTGATAAACCTTGTTTCTCAATTTTTTCCGTATTAACCCAATGAATTTTCAAACTGACTCCCGCTTTCCAAGATGCATGGTCCAAAGCATCAAATAAAGCGGCATAAGAATCCCGAAGTTGATAATCCCCGGTTCCGAAATACTTACCGACTATAGCAATATTTACCTCTTTTTCTTTCTTAGAATATATTTCCTTGACTAGCTTTTCCCAATCTGACAAGTTTGGTTTAACTACCTTTAGGCTCAATTTTGCCTCAATTTTTTCAGCCAACTTTTGATTTTCCAATATCAACGGTACTTCATAAGGGTGAGGCACATCTGGGTTGGAAATTATATTTTCCGGTTGGACATTGCAAAATAAAGCAAAGCGTTCTATTCTTCTTTTATCCAATAATTTTTCGGACCTAGCAACAATAAAATCTGGTTGAATGCCCATTGAGTTTAGTGTCCTAACAGATAGTTGCGTCGGTTTGGTTTTTGGCTCACCCAAATGAGATGGGGTCGGGACAAAGGAAACGTGAACATGAATAACATCGCCGGGATTTTTTAAAGTCAAAATTCGGGAGGCTTCATAGTAAAAAATGTTTTGGTATTCGCCGGCCGTTCCCCCAAGCTCAATAACAACGACATCAGCCTTTTTCTTCCTACCTAAATAATTAATTCTGTCAATGATTTCGTTGGTAATATGAGGGATCGCCTCAACATCTTCACCTTTATATTCAAATCTTCTTTCCCTATCTATCACGGTTTTATAAATTTCACCGACCGTGACAAAATTATCTTTACCCATGTCCTCGTCCAAAAATTTTTCGTAAGTACCAATGTCCATATCTGTTTCTGCGCCGTCTTCACATAAGAACGGGTCTCCGTGCTCGATCGGATTGATCGTTCCGGCATCCAAATTAAGATAGTTTTCAAACTTTAAAGCAGCCACTTTGTAACCAGATTGTTTGAGAAGAAGAGAAATTGAAGCGGCGGTGATACCCTTACCAATTCCTGAGATCACGCCACCGGAAATAAATATGTACTTCATTTTTTTAATAACAAATAATCAATAATAAATATCAATAGAATTAAAAATATCAAATATTAAAACGTTTAGATATTTGTTATTTATTATTCATTTATTATTTGATATTTGTGTTTTATTATTTTCTACCTTGGTATTATCGATTGCCAGGCTCCAGGCGCTCCATTTACATTTCGGGTAATTTCCACATCCATAAAATCTTTTTTTGCTCTTGGTAAATTTTACCACAACATCGCCCTGACAAAGTGGACATTTTCTATTTTTTACTACTTTTACGATCGACTTAGTATATTTGCATTTGGGATAATTAGCACAGGCAATAAATTTTCCGAATCGTGAAAAACGTGATATTAAATTTCCGCCATCTTCCGGACATATCCCCTTGATGTCGTCCTCTACCTTTAACATCGAGTCATCACCTTTTTGGATATCCAGCTCTTTTTTAAACGGTGTATAAAAATCTTTTAACAGCTTGATGTAGTCCTCTTCCTTGTTGGCTATTTTATCCAAGCCATCTTCCAAATTTGCGGTATAAGAAAGATCAAAAATTGTTGGAAAACTGCTCGAAAGATAGTCGCAAATAGAAGTACCGATTGAAGTTGGAACAAAATAACGACCGTCTTTTTCTGTATAGTTTTTCATTTGAATAAGCGAAATAATCATTGCATAAGTTGAAGGACGGCCGATCCCCTTTTCTTCAAGAGTTCTGATGAGCGACGCCTCATTATATCGTGGCGGCGCCTTGCTGAGCAAGGCTTTTTCCTCAAGTGTTTTTATTTGTATATCTTTCCCTATTTCCAATTTGATGACAGTTTGATGATTTGAAACATAAAATGGGTCAAAAACTTTTAAGAATCCGTCAAAAATTACTTGCTGTTGTTCGCTTTCAAAAAGATAATTTTTATTGGAAATAATTTTTGTTTTAACAGTTTTTATAGTCGCCTCTTTCATTTGAGTGGCGATCGCTCGATTAAAGATCAGTGTGTAAAGCTTTTGATGATTGGTCGTTAATTTTGACTCCTTTTTACTTTTAAAAGCCGCTTTTACTTCCAATAATTTTGTTGGTCTAATTGCCTCATGAGCTTCTTGAGCCGATTTTGATCGGGTTCGAAAACCCCTAGGCTTTTCCAATGCATATTCTTTTCCAAATTTTTTTTCAATATATTCTTTTGCTGGAAAAACAAACCGTGCCGATAAATTAAATGAGTCGGTTCGATGATAAGTTATTAAACCTCGTTCGTACAGGTCTTGAGCCAAACGCATGGTTTGTTTTGAAGAAAATCCATGTTTATAATAAGCGTCTTGTTGCAAAAGTGATGTGGTATACGGAGGCATAGGATAGCGAGAGTCAACTGATTCTTTGACGTCTGAAACCTTATATTTATCAGCCAAACAATCTTGTTTAATCAGTTCTATATTATCCTTATTAATAGAAGTTTTAGTAAAAACATAATCTCCTGCAAATAATTTAATCGTTGTTTTTTGTTCATACGCAACTTCGTCTTTAGAAATTAACTTTGCTTTAATTGTTGGATCAAAATTTCCAAATATTTGAAAGTAGTCTTCTGATTTAAAGGCCTTTATTTCCTTTTCTCTTTCCACGATCAGTCTCAATGCGACCGTTTGGACACGGCCGGCCGATAACCAATTTTTGCCGGTTTTTTTCCAAAGAAGCGGTGACAGTTCATAACCAACGATACGATCTAAAATTCTTCGGGCCATCTGGGCTTTAACCAAATCCAGTCTCAAAGTTTCCGGGTTGGCAAGTGCTTCCGTCAAGGCCTTAGAAGTAATTTCATGAAACACGATCCTCTTGAGGGTCAGACCCTTTTTAAAGCCTATTGACGGCCAATTCTCGTCAATATAACCTAAGATGTAGGCGATGTGATAAGAAATGGCCTCACCCTCGCGGTCCTGATCAGTAGCTAAGATTATTTCCTGGTTTTCCAAGGCTAATTTCTTGAGCTGAGTAATGACTTTTTCTTTATTTAAAATTGGCTCCAGGTCAGGTTTAAAATCATGTTCATAATCTATGGCAATTTTACTTTTAGGCAAATCCCTTATATGACCCATTGAGGCAAAAACAAAGTAGTTATTTTTTTCATTCTCCTTGCTGGACTTGAGAATATAATTAAAAGTCCGTGCTTTTGTCGGGGATTCAACAATAATTAGCGCCATATTATTCTTAAAATATCAGACTAGGCTCAATTAATCAACAGAAGACTACGCCGATAATTTTTCCAAAATTTGTTTCAGAATCTTTGAGCTTTTGTCCAAATCCCCTCTCACTTCCAAAATGACACTACCTCTAATCCGTGTTTGAATAATTTTAATATTTAGTTCTGGATATTTTTCTTTGATCTTCTCAGTTAATTTTTTGATACTTTCTTTATTGATATATTTCCCGACACTTTTTACTTGATAAAGATAATCCCTGACGGCGCTTTCTGTTTGCTTGACAGTATAATTCTCGACGAGGATCTTTTCATAAAGATCGATCATCTGTTTTTTTTCATTTAGGCGGGAAAGAATAAAAATATGACTCGAGCTTATCGATTTAGAATAATAGCCATCGATGACAACATCGGGAACTTTTTTAAGACGAAGAAGGTGGCAAATGTAGGAAGATTTGTATCCAATTTTATTGGCAAGGTCAATTATCCGTAATTTTTTTTCTTTAATTACATACTCTAGCAATCGGGATTTTTGAAATATATCCTTGTCTATCTTAATTTGATTTAATAATGAAGAAATATCATCAACCATTTAATAATTTTACACCACTCGAACGAAAGATTGTCCAAGCTTTTTATAGAACTCAACTTTTCCTTTGATTTTTGCGGATATTGTAAAATCTTTACCCAAAATCGTCCCAAGTCCTGGATGAACTTTTGTGCCTCTTTGGCGAATAATTATATTACCAGGATTGACTTCTTGACTTCCGAACATCTTGACTCCCATTCTTTTTGACTTGGAGTCACGATTTCCTTTAACTGTTTTTTGTGCCTTAGTGTGTGCCATTAAACTTTAATAATTTTTAACTTTGTCAATTTTGATCTAAAACCTCTCACTTTTCTCTCTCTTGATTTAGCCTTAAATCTCGCAATTCTAATCTTTTCTCCTAGAACATTATCAATTACCTCTGCTTTTACTTTTTCTTTTAAAAACGGCTGTCCTAGTTCAAAAGTTTTTCCTTCATCATCAAACTTCAGAAGGGATTCTAGCTCTACTTTTTCACCTTTTTTGCTATCCATCAAATCTACCGTTATTTCCATTCCGTCTTTTACGAGATATTGTTTTCCGCCCGTTTTGACAACTGTATACATAACCATAGATATAAATTATACATTAAAATATTTATGGAACAAGGGCAAAACCTATCAATAATGCAATTACCGATGATCCTCCATAGGAAATAAATGGTAAAGTAATTCCAGCAACCGGCATAATCCCCATATTCATCCCGATATTAATTATTGTTTGGGAAACAAAATAAGTTAACATTCCAAGACAATAAAGAAATTTTTTCTGATCTTCTTCCGATTTCTGATAATAAAAATAAATGGTTTTTTTGGCCAAAAAAATTATGATGGATGTGAAAAAAATTAATACAATAAAACCACCAAAAAAGCCGAATTGCTCTATCAAAGAAGCAAAGGCAAAATCGGTTGTATTTTCCGGAAGAAAAAATAATCTTGACTGTGTCCCTAAACCTAGTCCACGGCCAAAAAACATTCCCGACCCGATTGTAATAACCGACTGGATCATGTTGTAAGCCGCCCCTTGGACATCTAAATGAGGACTGACAAAACTTAGAATTCTGGCTTTTTGATAATCCTTCATCAGAAACCAACCAAACGGAGCAAAAATTGCCGTTATTCCAAATAGATACCCAAGATATTTTTTAGAAAAATTCGAAAACATCAAAAGAGCAAAAAAAATAAAAAAATAAACCATCGCGTTTCCCAGATCAGGCTGTTTAAAAATGATAATGAAAGGGATCAAAAAATATAAAAGCACTTTAATGAGATTAAGGAATGAATTGCTCAAGACGTTTTTAACAGTTAAAACCTCTGCTAAAAATAAAATAAAAAAAACCTTAAAAAATTCGGAGCCCTGAAAGTTGAAAAAATAGAAGTTCAACCAGCGCTTTGATCCTTTTACTTCAAGTCCAACGACGAATGTCACAATTAACACCACTATAAAAAACCAATAAAAAAATTTACTATTTATCCTGAAAAAATGCGGTCCGATAGATTTCAAAATGAAGTAAATTATAAAACCGAAAATTAAAAAAACCAGCTGACGAACAAATAGATCTTGACTAAGCCCAAATAAGTTAAATAAGCCAAAAACAGAAAGAAAAATTAGCGAGAAGATGTTCATAATCTGTTTTATTTTGTATTTGTCATCCCCGATCCAGTCGGGGATCCAGTGCTTCTTGTCTGGATTCCCGCCTCCGCGGGAATGACACGAGGATTACTCGATCTCAATTTTTGGACCAAAATCAATCTTATTAGCCAACACCCGCTTAGCAATAAAATTGCTGTCAATTTCAAATTCTTTAGGAATTGTTAGATTAATTTTTTGATCTGTCTTTAAACCTTTTAGTTTCCTCTCCGATTGAATTTCGCGAATTAAATTCCTTAATTTTCCTTCTTTAGCCAACTGTTCTTCAGTTACCTTTACTTCTTTTTCCGGATAATGAAATTTGTCATTGATAGTTATATTTTTAATATTTAATTCCTTTAAAACAACCTCCCAAACTTCGTTCGATATTGACTTCAAATTACTGTCTATTTCCGTCTTTATATTTAAATTAGCGAGCGGAATTCTTACCTTAACCCCGGTTAATTTTCTCTCCGCCTGTCCCGCCTCAACCACTTTTCTAGCAATATCCATCTCCGCCTCTAATTTTTCATTTTTCATTTTTAATTTTTCATTTATCTTTGGCCAGTTCTCAAGATTAACCGTTTCTCTACCGGTTAAATTCGTATATATTTCTTCTGCCACAAATGGCATAAAAGGCGAAAGGATAATCGACAGGTTGACTAAAACATAGTAAAGAGTTTCATAAAAATTATTCTTGTCAGTTTCATTTTCGGAATTAACCCAAACCCTATCCCGACTTCGTCGAATAAACCAAGTTGATAAGTCTGAAACAAATTTTTCAATTTCCAACGTTGCGTCTTTTGCGCTAAATTCTTTTAAATTTTTTTCAGCTGATCCAACAATGGAAGCAAACCTGGATAAAATCCATTGATCAAGGACATTTTTTGAAGGTAAAAGTGAAGATATTGATTTTTTTTCGGTTTGATGTTTTCCGATAAAAAATTTAATATCGATCTTTTCTAGGTTTGAATACTCAACAAAAAATTTGTACACATTCCATAACATCAAATAAAATTGGCGGCGCACTTCATCAGCCTTTTTATATCCAAAAAGCATATTGTCTGCCGGATTGTGACGGGCAAACATCCATCTCATCACGTCAACCCCTATCTTGTCCGCTCCCTCACTAAATTCGATCGCGTTTCCCCAGCTCTTATGCATTGGTCGGCCATCCTCCCCAAGTTGAGTTCCAAATCCAAGCACACGTTTAAAAGGAGGTTCATTTTCAAGTACTGTTGATTCCGCAATTAAAGCATAAAACCAGTTTTTAAACTGACCTGGAAAAGATTCCGTAATAAAATTGACAGGAAACCATTTTTCCCATTCTTTTTTATTCTCCAAATATAAAGGTTGACTCTGGTTGTCCTTAGAAATAGTTGAATATGGAACAATGCCTGCATCAAGCCAAGGATTGCCAACATCGGCAGTTCGTGAAACTACTTTCCCGCATTTTTGACATTTTATTTTCACTTCATCAATAAATGGTTTGTGAGGTGTGTGTCCTTCAAATTCGTTCCATCCGGACACGGACCGTTTTTTTAATTCTTCTTTAGAACCTATTACTTCAAATTCGCCACACTCACATTCATAAATCGGCAAAGCCAATCCCCAATAACGATTTTTCTTTGAAATCAACCAGTCATGCATATTTTTTAACCAATCCAACTCCCGATCTAGCCCAAATTCCGGCATCCACTTAATTTTTTTTGTTACATCGATCATCCGCTCTCGCAATGTTTTATTAATTCTTAACTCTTCATTATTAATTTTTAACTGCGATGTCTTATCCATCGCAATATACCATTCGTCCTCCACTTTCCAAACTAATTCTGTCTTACATCTCCAACAGGCGGGATATCTGTGTTTATAGGCAACGATCGCGAAAGCCCAACATTCACCATTTTGATTAAGTTCTTTCTTTAAAAAATCTAAAATAATTTCCGGGTGTTTTTTGGCATTTTTACCGGATAAAAACCCCAGATCTTCCATATAATCGGCATTGTCTTCAATTACCGGGATCATTGGCAGACCCAATTTTTTACCCATCTTAAAATCCTCGACTCCAGCCGAAACAGCCGTATGTACCATCCCAGTTCCTTCGGTTGTAGTGATCGGTAAAATCATTTTGTCTGTGGCAAAAACTATGTGAAACTTATCAGGATTAGCATCGGCCACTTCCTTTACTTTAGGTAAATTATCAAAAGGAGCCTGATATTTTAATCCAACCAACTCTTTACCTTTGACCGTTTTTAAAATTTTATAATTTTCTTTAAAAACGGATTTAACTAATTCTTTTGCTAACCAAAATTTTTGCCCTGTGGCTCCTTCGACTAAAGAATAATCAAAAGTTGCCTCAACGGCAACGGCAATATTGGCTGGAATCGTCCAAGGTGTCGTTGTCCAAACTAGTAAGTTCTCGTCTTTGCGACCGATGATAGGCAGTTCAAAATAGACCGATTGATGAACAAGTTCCTTATAGTCTTCCGTCAACATTTCATGCTGAGAGATAGCTGTTTCGCATCGAGGACACCAAGGAACCGATTCATGACCCTTGTAGATCCAGCCGTTATCAAAGCATTTTTTTAAGAATTTCCAAATCATGTAGTTGTTCTCATCAGACATCGTGAAATATGAATGTTCCCAATCGGCAAGATACCCTAATCTTTTTGACTGCTCTGTTTGAATTCCAGAGTATTTAATCACTCGATCTTTACACAGTTGAACGAATTTTGCTATAGAAGCTTTTGGGTCACCAGGGACCAAATTTTCAATATCTTTTTTTGTATGAAGTCCTAATTCTTTTTCCACTTCGACCTCAACCCAAAGCCCTTGGCAGTCGAAACCGTTTTGAAACCTCTGTTTATAACCGAGCAAGTTATAAAATCGAGGCCAAAGATCTTTGTATGTTCTTCCCCAAGCGTGATGAACCCCCATTGGATTATTTGCAGTGATCGGACCGTCCAAGAAAGAAAAATATTTATCAGATTTAGAGTTTTTTTCTCGGTATTTTTTATCAATCCCCTTTTCATACCAATGTTTCAACCACTTTTTCTCCATTTCAGGAAAATTTTCGTTCAGATTTACAGGTTTAAACATATCGGATAATTATAGTACAAAAGTTTATTTTTTACGTAAGAACGCGGGAATGTCAAATTCCGAAGAATCATCATCTACAAACTCCTCTTCGTCATTAATACTTTCTTGTTCATTTTTTTCTTCTCTTTTAGTTTCGATGTCACTTATCTTCTGTGGAGTTGGTTCAACATTTTCGGATTTTTTGAAGCGAAATAACTTCAAACGATTGTCATCAAATTTCGTGGCGATTATAGTTACCTTAATACTATCCATCATTTTTTCATCGATTACTGCACCAAAAATTATATCTGCATCAGGATCAACCGATTTGGCAATTATTGAGGCTGCTTCATCAACTTCGGTCATAGTCAGGTCCGGGCCTCCAACAACATTAAAGAGAACCCCTTTTGCCCCCTCAATTGATATGTCCAGTAGGGGTGAAGAGATTGCCTGCTTTATGGCCGCAATAGCTCGTTTATCACCGCTGCCAACACCAACACCCATTAAAGCTGTTCCCGACCCTTGCATGATGGTACGAATATCAGCAAAATCGACATTGATCAACCCCGGGGTTGTGATCAACTCAGCAATTCCTTTTACACCCTGATGAAGAACTGCATCAATTTTTTTGAAGGCTTCAAGAATCGGAGTTTTTTTATCAATAATATTTAAAATTCTTTGGTTCGGAACAACTATTAAAGTATCAACTTTTTCTTTAAGACGCATGATGCCATCATCGGCGGAAAATTTTCGCTTACTTCCTTCGAATTCAAATGGTTTAGTGACAACTGCAATCGTTAAAGCCCCGCTTTCTTTAGCTATTTCTGCAATTACTGGAGATGCTCCCGTACCGGTTCCACCACCTTCACCACAAGCGAGAAAAATCATATCAGCACCTGCTAAATCTTCTTTTAATCTTTCTTTTGATTCCTCGGCTGCTTGTCTTCCGACTTCCGGATCACCACCTGAGCCTAATCCCTTGGTTAAATTTTCTCCAATCTGAATTTTCACGGTAGCCTTGTTATTAAGTAGAGCTTGAGCATCGGTATTTACGGCAATAAACTCTACACCGTTGATACCACCCTCGGTGATCATAAATGATAGGGCATTTCCACCGCCTCCACCAACTCCGATCACTTTTATTCTGGCCGCCTGTCCAGCTCTGGGCTTGATTAACATATTATGGTATAAACTGCTTAAAAAAATTTTTTAAACTACTAACCGAATTCCCGATCTTAAAGTCTTTCAATATTTTACCAAAATTTTTAAAGTTATCTTTGTCTATTAGACTATTATTTTTACCATATAAAAGTAAGCCGACAGTTGTTGCATATTGCGGATCTAATATTTCATCAACTAACCCGGAAATTTTTTCTGGGAAACCAATCCTGATTGGCAATCCAACCACACGCTTACCCGTTTCCAACATTCCAATCGTTAATGCTCCACCACCGGTAATCACTAATCCTGATGGAATTTGCTGACCGAACCCACTCTTTTCTATTTCATCAAAAATTAATTTAAAAATTTCCTCAAGTCTTGGAGCAACTATTCCATCAACTAAAGTTTTTAGCGAAACTTCATTTAGATCTTCGGGCAAATCCAGTTCTTTTAAATTTAACTGTGGGGCTTTTTTCTTTTCGATTATGGCTGTTTCATTCTTCCCCAAACTTTTGCTTAAAAAGATCTTGATTTTTTCAGCTGAATCAAGAGAAACCCGTAAACCAACTGCGATATCATTGGAAATATGACGGGCTCCGATCGGAATTGACGAAGAATATGATAAGGCCCCATCAACATAGATCGATAGATCTATTTTACCTCCTCCAATATCAACTAATACTATTCCTAACTCTTTTTCCGTGTTAGTCAATACTGCTTCAGCTGACGCCAACCCGGAAAAGACAAAACCCTCATTTTCAATGCCCAAATCACTCAAAATTCTTTCTTGATTTTTTAAATTAGTGGTCGATGCAGTGATAATATGTGTTTCTACTTCCAATCGGACACCGCTCATCCCAACCGGGTTTTTTATTCCCGATTGACCATCGACGATATAATCCCTTGGAATAACTTCAATAATCCTACGGGTCGAAGAAAGTGAAATTGCCTTGGCAGCTTCAATCACTCGGGTAACGTCTTCTTCGTTGATCTCGCCTTGAGGGTTGGAAACGGCGACGATTCCGTGAGAATTTAAAGAAGAAATGTGGGGCCCTCCTACGGCAATAAATGCTTTATTGATCTTATGACCCGCCATTCTTTCTGCTTTTTCGACACTGTCCTCAACTGCATCAGTTGCCTCTTTTATGTCGACTACTAATCCTTTTCTCACTCCCCGAGCTGGAGTAGTATTAAATCCAATTATTTTTAATTCATTAGTTTCGACCGAATCCATACCCACAACTGTTGCTATCTTCGAACTGCCGATATCAATACCGCAAATTAAGTTGTCTGTCATATTAGAAAGTTATTACCGGTTTTTCAAACCTTAAATCGATCTTTTTAAACTCTTTTCCCTCAATTTTAAATTGTTTGATGATCAGTTCTAACTGATAATCTTGTATTTCTTTTGCCTTTTCTATACTGAAAACAAATTGCTTACTGTCGTTTAAATTAAATACTAACATATCTTGTCCTTTGATATCAATAGTCAATGGCGTTAAATTTATCTGCTTTAGTTTTTCAATAAAATATAGAGTTTGTTTTATGTCATTATAGTCAATCCAATCGCCTGTTTGGAACGAGCCACTATTTAATTTTTGGTAATAGTTAATTATTGGTAATATTGGTTTTCCCTCTTTTTTTTTGATTAGAATACGTCCATCTGGTGAGAGATCAAAATAACCTTTGTTTACAATAAGTGAAGCGATGGGTTGATAAAAATAAACATTTACTTTGAGTGTTGAGGGCAAGACTTTTTCAACAACCGCCTTTTCCAACAAAAAATTTTCTTGGACTATTTGTTTTGCTATATCCTCTTCGTTTATCAAGAATATGATTTTATCTACCAATTCGCTTTCATTAGCTAAAGTAAATTTTCTATCGGAAATTAATTCAATTTTATTGACTCTAAAAAAATAGTAAATAAAAAAAAAGGCAGCCAAAAAAAGAAGGCAAATTAAAGATAAAAATAGTGTAAATTTAAGCTTCTTTAAAAATTTCATCAATGAGATATTTTGAAACATTTATTTTATAACGTTCAGACAAATTTTTGAAGTTATTTTGATAATCTTCTATTTTATTTATCATTAAACTAATTAAACGAAGTAGTTTTTGGCTTGACTCGATCTGATGAAAAATCTCGCCACAACCGGCTTTAACAAAGATTTCTGCGTGGTGCTGTTGTTCTCTTCCGGCCGACCAGGGAAGAGGGATAAGTAAGGCAGGTTTTTTTAGGGCTAATAATTCAAAGAACGTATTGGCACCCGACCTTCCAATAACTAAATCTGAAATATTGTATACATATCCGATTTCATCATCAAACAAATGCTTGACGACAAAATAGCGTTTTTGCTTTTCAATTGGAAGACTGCTTTTCATTAAAATTAAATCCTCAAAATCGTGATATTCCTTAGTTTCTCCAACCTGGTGGACAACAATAAATTTTTCCAGCAAAGACTCAATAATTTTTTTAATTAAGATATTAACACTATGCGATCCGAGTGATCCTCCGGTTATATAAATGACCGGCCGATCCTTTTTGATCTCAAATGGTTTTTTTATAACTTCAAAAATCGTCGTTTTTACAGGATTGCCTGAAACAAATGTCTTATCCTTAGGAAAATTATTTTTTACTTCATCGAAGGCCACAAATATTTTTTTGGAAAAAAAACCGATCAAACGATTCGCCAAACCCGGCTTAATGGTTTGCTCATGAGTAAAAATCGGAATGCGGAATACGTAACTCCAAAAAACGATCGGTAGCGCCAAATAACCGCCGAAAGACATGACTAAATTTGGACGGTATTTATTGATAATGAAAAACGATTGAATAAAACCGTAGGGAATTTTGAGAATACTCAAAAATGAGGACATTGATATGGTTCGTGTTAAACGGCCTGCTTCAAGAGAAACAAACGTCAAACTTTTTTTATTAATTTCCTTGTATTCTAAAGACAATGTTCTTTCTTTATCGAGTGGATATTTACGTCCAACAAAAACAATATCAACTCCAGATTTTTTCGTTTTTTCAATTTCATTAATTAATGCTAAAGCTGGAGAAAGATGGCCACCGGTGATTAATAATTTCATATTTATATTATACCTTTACTCTCTTCTCTATATTCATCATAATCCCAATCAGCGCAAAAGATATTAGTAAGTTACTTCCTCCATACGATAGAAATGGCAACGGCACTCCAACGATTGGGAAAAGACCTGTCATCCCTGCCAAGTTAACAATAAACTGGAGATTAAAAAAAGCAAAAATACCAATCAATATTAATTTTGAAAGTTTATCTGGAGCCAACCTTATCAAATGATATATTTTATAAACAAAAACAAAATAGAAGCCGATCAATATCAAACCACCGATAAAACCGTACTCTTCTCCAATAATTGCATAAATAGAGTCTGTGTGCGCTTCGGGTAAGAATAAATACTTTTGTCGTGAAGCTCCAAATCCTCTACCAAAAAATCCGCCGGAAGATAAAGAAATAAAAATTTGATTAATATGATAAGAAATTCCTAAAGGATCAATTGAAGGATTTAAAAAAGCGGACAACCGGTTAAAACGATACGGTGAGAATTTTATTAGAAAATATAAGCTAACGATCGAGCCACCAAAGATCAAGATAAAATCCATGAGTCTGGCTCCGGAAAAATAATAAATTATTAAGCTAATTAAAAAAATTATTATAGCCGTTCCCATATCAGGCTGCATGATTATCAGAAAAACCAAAAAACAAATTAAGGAAATAAATGGAAGAAATCTATTTTTTTCTTTTGTTGAAAACCAAGATGATAGATATATTATTATAGAAAATTTTGCCAATTCTGTTGGCTGTAAGTTAAAAAAGCCAAAATCGATCCAGCGCCTTGCTCCACCGATTTTTGAACCTACTCCCGGAATCAGAACAACCACTAAAAGAACTATTGTAAAAATTAGCGAAATAAAAGAAAGCAAATAAAGTTTTTTATAATCTATAAATGAAAAAATTATCATAACAAAAAGGCCGAGAAAGATCCAAATACCTTGAGATTTTAGATAATGTAAGCTGTCCCCAAACTGGCGGGAACTGTTTACGGCTGACGCTTCAAAAATAAACACCAGCCCGACTAGAGATAAAATTAAGGGGATGGTTATTAGAGGTAAAAAGAACTTGTTTCTGATAAATAGCTTTTTGAACATTTTAAATTTCTAATTTCTAATTATTCTAATTGACCTAATAAAGCTCCAATATCCAAATTTTAATTTGTTAATTGGTCATTATTTAGAAATTACCTGCCTGCCGGCAGGCAGGGATCAATTAGGTTAATTAGGTCAATTTTTCTACTATCCTATTAAATTCTTCTCCTCTATGAAATTCATTATTGAACATTGCAAATGAAGTGGCTCCGGGTGAAAAGAGTAAATCGATTTCTCCCGACTTAGTCGGGACCAATGCTTGAGCAACTTTATAAGCTTCCTTTACCGCCTCTTCCAAATTATTAAAAGGACCGACTAATTTATCAGAATATTTTTCTTTTAAAACAGGTAAAATCTCATCTGTAAAACTTCCTGCCAAAAGAACTATCTTTTCAACCTTGTACAGTTGATTAATTAACTGTTCACTTGGTAAATTCTTTGAATTCCCGCCTAAAAATAAAATAATTTTTTTATCCTTTAATGAATCGATTGCCTTAATGGTTGCAATTGGTGTCGTCGAAGTCGTGTCGTTAATAAAAATAATATTACCCTTTTTTCCAACTGTCTGTAATCTGTACGGCAATCCGCCAAAATTTTTAATTATTTCAACAGCTTTATCTTTATCTATCTTTAAAATCTCGGCTACTTTTAAAGCGGCGGCTGCATTTTCAAGATTATGATCACCCTTAAGATAAGTTAATTTATAAGGAAAGTCGTTTTTACTAAAAAGCGCAGGGACCAAATTTTTTGCGGTTTGTTGTTTTCCGCCAAAAAATTTTCGGTCCCAAGCTTTTCTAATTAAATCTTTTAAGCTTTCATTAGCAATAAAGATGTCTTCTTTTTTTTGATATTGGAAAATTGCTTGTTTATCATAAAAATAATCCTCTAAATTTTTGTAATAATTCAGATGGTCAGGATAAAAATTAGTAAATACGGAAATATGGGGGCTAATCTTTTTTGCATGAAATCCGGAAAGCGCCCAAGAGGAAAGTTCGGCTACCAACCAACTATTTTCATCAGCTTCTTTTAAACATTCAATTGTTGATATTCCAGGTAAGCCCCCACCAATGGTTACCTTAAAACCAGATTCATTGAGAAGATTGTATATTAATTGGGTCGTCGTTGATTTTCCTCGCGTGCCGGTAATCCCAATTACTTTACCTGGGTAGTTTTCAACGACAAACGACATCTCCATTTCAATAGGAATTCCTTTTTTTTGGGCCTGTACAACTGGACCACTTGTCCAAGGCACCGAAGGACCTTTGAAAATAAAATCTGAATTTAGAAAGTCCTCAATATTATGCTCTCCTAAATGAAATTCAATACTTAAACCATTCAATCGATTGATCGATTGAAATAATTGCGCTTCAGTTTTTTTATCAGTAACAGTCACTTTTGCACCCAGTTCGGCAAGGAATTTCGCCACTCCAACTCCCCCACCTTGAAGTCCAAGGCCGACCATAAGTGCCTTTTTACCTGAGTATTTATTTTTTAATTTTTTAATTAATTGTGAGCTCATTAGTATATTATAGAGTTTCTATTGATGTAGGTGGTGAGATTTATTTCATAAACGCAATCATCAGGCCGAAGATGACAAAGACAATTGAGATCAACCACAGGCGCATGACGATCTTTGGCTCTTCCCAACCCTTATTTTGGAGATATAAATGAAATGGAGCCACTGGTAAAAGTTTTCTTTTTAAATATTTCTTTCCCACAATTTGAATCAGGGATGATCCTATTTCGATAATAAAGACTCCCCCAATTATCGGCAAAGCAAAAGCTTTTCCAAGAATTAAACCAATGACTGCAAATGTGGCTCCAAAAGATAAGGACCCGGTATCTCCCAAAAAAATTCTGGCAGGATATATATTAAAGTACAAAAAAGCCATCAGTCCGCCTATCCAAGCGGCAATAAACAAAGACGTTGGAACGTCTAAGATCGCTCGGGAAATTACCCAAAAACCAACTAAAGTAAAGAGTAAAATTCCGCTAGCCAATCCGTCTAATCCGTCTGTGATATTAACGGCATTGGCAAATGCCATGATCACAAATGTAGAAAATAGAATGTAAAAGTAAGAGATATCGAAAACACCAAAAAACGGTATATGCACAATATTAATCTTTAGATTAAAAACTAACATATATGAAATTATTAATGACAAAACCAACTCTATTAAAAATTTATGACGGATTCTTAACCCAAAAAAACTACTTTGCTTCCAGGAAAATATTTTTTTAAAATCATCAAGAAAACCCAGGATTCCAAACGATAAAAAAGTAAAGATAATAATTATTATCTCAGAGGAAGCTGATGGGTAATTGCTAAAAATGTTTTTCTTAAAGATCGAATACATAAAAATAAAAAAGAAGAAGACAAAGACTGTCGTCAAAAGAACTAGAATGCCACCTCCGACCGGAGTACCAAATTTATGATGGTTAAAACGATCAAAAATTGGGGTTGGTTTATTTAAAAAATCTTTGGTTTTTTGTTGTTGTCTTTGAAATTTCAAATGATAGAGAAAGTTAATAAAAGGAACTATCAATATAAAATTTAAAATGAATGATGCAAAAACAGCAAAAAGATAAGTTGACATAATAAAAATTAAATTAGTTTAGGTATAAATATCATCAAGGCAATTATCGTTGCGCCGATCGCATAGATCAACATTGCCGCAGCGGAAACGTCTTTTGTAATTCTGATGTCCTCTCTAATTTTTGTGTCAATTGCGTCGGTTGCCTCTTCAATGGCCGTATTGATCGTTTCTATTACTAGTCCAACTGTAATTAAAAAAATAATTATCAAAAATTCTGTGTAGGAAATTTTCAGCCATAACCCCATACCGATTGATAGTATAGATAGCGATAAATGTATCCGATAATTTGGTTGTGTTTTGAGGGACCAAACCAAACCGTTAAAGGCATTTTTAAACGAAATTGTGTGTTTTTTAAACATATATGTAAAGGTCCGTCCCTTTAGGGTCGGACCTTATCGAAAATATCAACTAACGTTTCTGCTACCTTTTCCGAATCATGGCGTAAAATACTTCGATATAAATTGTCAGAAGAATTTTTCTCTACCTTTTTTTTATCAACCAGATCTTTTTCTATCACCTGATAACAGTTTTTACTTAGATCATTAACAACCTTAACTTCATTATAACGCTCATAACTCGATAAAATATCAGATGTGATCTCTCCATTATTTATCAAAACAAAGTCCGGTTCCCTTCCCAAGTACTTAACAAGGTCTTTGACATGGTCTGACGCCTTATAGTTGGTGGTTTGTCCTGATTTTGTCATCATATTCATGATATAAACGATTTTTGCCTTGCTATTCTTCATCGCCTCTTTTACGTCATTTACTAAAAGAACCGGAATAATACTGGTATATAAATCACCGGGACCGATAACAATATATTCGGACTCTTCAATGCTCTTAACCGCCTTTGGATTAGCTTTTCCGTTTGGCTCCAAAAACGCAGTCTTTATTTTTGATTTTTCTGAATGATTTTCGTCAATCAAACCCTCACCGGTAATTTTTTTCCCATTTTCATATTCGGCGACCAGATGGAGTTTGTTTAATGTAACGGGGATGACCTTGCCCTTAGTTTTCAAAACATAGGAAACTGTTTCGATAGCTTCATCATAGGAACTACTGACCTTTTCCAAAGCAGCTAAAAAAATATTGCCAAAATTATGACCTTCCAGATCCCCTTTTTCAAAACGATATAAAAAAAGTTTTCTCCAAAGTAACGGAGCATCGGAAAGAGCTACTAGACATTGACGTAAATCTCCAGGAGGCAATATACCCAATTGATCTCTCAAGCGTCCTGTTGAGCCACCAGAATCCATCATCGTCACGACAACAGATAAATCCAAAGGATATTTTTTAAGACCAGAAAGGACGACAAAAGTCCCTGTCCCTCCACCGATTACTGTTATTTTTTTCATATAAATTTTTCTTCCGAGGGTTCCCACGGAGAAATAAAATTTAGTATCACGCTTTTAACATTAGTTAAACTTTAATATTATCTTTCTCTTCTCCATCAGCCAAATAAGTTTTATCTTCTACATCATATTTTACCTTTTCTCCCGGTCCTACCCAGGTTTTTTTTCCGATTTTAACCCCAGGTAAAATTGTTGTGTTAACACCAATTTTTGAAAGATGACCGATTATTGCTCCTAGCTTATTCATGTTTGAATCGAGTCTTTTATCTCCGACTGTCGATAAAACTTTTTCCCCATCAAATTTAAGATTGCCGGTAACCGTTTGAGCTCCAACCATAACGTCATTATCTAAAACTGAATCGCCGATATAATTACGATGCAGATAAACATTATTTCCAATATATGATCTTACTACTTCCGAAAATGAACCAACTAAACTGTCTTCCCCAATTTGACTTTCGCGAATCATTGAATAATCGCCCACTATAGTATTATCTCCAATAAAGGTCGGCCCAACTACTTTAGAAAAGTCTCCGATTCTTACATTATCACCAATAACAACTGGACCGACTATAAGTGCTCTTTCGGAGATCTCTGCAGAAGAAGAGATTTTTCTTTCTTTGATTGACTTTAAATAATTTTGCATCATCGCCAAAATCTGCCAAGGATATTTTAAACCATACCAATAAGAATCATAAACTAGGTATGCCCGTTTTATATCGCTTGAGAATAATTTATTAATCACAAGTTCATACAGGTCGTCATTCTCTGTTTTTACTTGACTGAAATATTTAAGTAAATCGTTTATATCAGCAAAATAATCAAAAACCAATTTTACAATTGACGAAGGTCTTTTATCTTTGTCCGGTTTTTCGACGATTTCAATGATCTTTTTACTATCGTCAAATTTAAAATATCCACCGGGAAAATATTCATTGAATTTCTTACCAAGCATTATCAGTTTATTTTCTTCATCAATAAGTAAAAGTAGTTTTGAAGTTATCGAATAGTCGATTAGATCGCTACCATTGACAATGAGGACTTCACCCTTGATATGATTCTTGGTAGAAAAAACTGCGCCGGCCATTCCGGAATAATCTTCTTTTTGGATAATGATCTGAACAGATTTAATATCACTATTATCAACTAACCGTTTTATAGTAGTAGCGTTTGATTTATTGGCAACAACGGTCACCAGTTCACCATACTTTAATAATTCTTGAATTTGATGCATTATTAGCGGTTTACCCAAAAAACTGAAAAATATTTTGTTTTCCAGCGGCCAAAATCGCGTACTGTCCCCTCCAGCCAAAAGTAATATGTTTTTAAGTTTTCTCATGTATATATTTTATCAAATTAAACCTTTTTTATCTCTCCTCCCAACTTTTTTACTTTTCCAACGAAGTCTTCGTAGCCTCGCTCGAGAATTGACGCACCATTAACCACAGATTCACCGGTCGCCAGTAAGGCCGCACAAGCTAAGGCGGCTCCAGCTCTAAGATCGGCGATATTTAAAATAGCGTTATGAAGTTCTGATTTACCTTGTATTTTTATTGTTTGTTGGTAATTTTTATCTTTTTCGTGATTAAAATGATAAAAAATCCCAGGGTTTTCTACGGCTACATCAACAAAGTCAATTTTCGCGCCTAATTTTTTTAGTTCCTCGACATATGAAAATCTATTTTCAAAAACCCTCTCATGGATCACCGATGATCCATTGGCCATAAGCATGAGAATCGCCCAGCTTGGCTGCCAGTCGGTCATAAAACCCGGATGTGGAGAAGTTTCGATATCAACTGACTTTATTTCACCTTGATAAAAAAATCTATATTTATAATTTGAAATGTTTTCAACTCCAGCTCCCGTCTCTTTCATAATTTCTAAAAATGAAGTGATCAGGCTTTCGTCGATTGGACCGATCGCAATATCACCTCCACTGGCAACTGCCAAAGTGGCGTAGGTTACCAATTCATTGCGATCTGACATAATCGTAAAGGCTTCTTTTTGTTTCAACTCAATACTTTTGCTTATAATAACTTTATTATTTTCTTCAGAAATTTTTGCTCCGGCCGAACTTAAATAAAGAATAAGGTCATCTATTTCTGGTTCATTGGCAATATTATCAATTTCCACTTTGTCATCTGTCATCAGTCCGATCATCATCAAAAGTTCTGTTCCGGTGTGACTTGGTTTTTCAAAACGGTATTTGCCTTTAGGTTTATTTATAATTTTTGCGTGATAATAACCGGTTTCGGTGTCATAGTCAACTTTGATCCCGAGTGCCACAAGGCCATTTATAATTCGATCAATCGGGCGGGCACCGATCCTGCATCCGCCTGGGTTGGGGACAAAACATTCACCAAAACGATTTAAGAGTGGAGCAAAAAGCATAAACGATACCCTGATCTTTGACCCGTTTATCAAATCAACCCGATTACTTTTTAAGCCATCTCCATTTATAACTAAGGTATTTTTTTCTTTGAATTCGGCTTTGGCGCCAAGGGACTTGATCAGCTCAATCAGATCTAATACATCGTTAATCCTTGGAATATTTTTTAAAACCACATTGCCCTTAAACATTAAAGCGGCGATAATTGTTTTTAAGGCCACATTTTTTGCACCAGATAACACAACCTCGCCTTTAAGTGGTTTACCGCCTTTGATTAAATATGAGTCTGGCATAAAAAATGTTAAATAATAATTACCTCTTCTTCCAATTTTACTCCAAACTTTTTCTTCACTCTCTCCTTTATTATTCTAACTAATTCAATTAAATCTTTGCTCTTTCCCTTCCCCCGGTTAATAATAAAGTTTGCGTGAATCGGCGAAACATAAAAATCACCAATGGAAAAATCTTTCAGTCCGGCTTGATCAATCATCTGTCCAGCCGATTTCCCATCGATGTTCCTAAAAAAACAACCCGATGTCTTTTCTCCCATTGGCTGAGTTTTCTTTCGATATTCAAAAGCCTCACTTGATCGTATTTTTAAAATTTGTGGGTCGACTTTCTTCAATCTAAAGACCGCCTCGAGAATAATTTCTTTCGTCTTTTGCAAAATACTATAGTCATAGTCAAACATAAAATAATCTCTGTTAACCTGTTTTACTTCACCTAACTCGCTAACCAAGTAACCCATAACTAAGTTGTCACCAAAATATGAAACTGGCTTCGTCCATTTCGAATTCATATAAACGGCACCGCCAACCATTCCTGGTAGACCTTTATGATATTCAAACCCTTGATAACCTTTATTAATGGTTTCATTAACAAGCAGCGAGACAGGATAACCTGATGAAACGGACAAAAGAACATTAGCATCAGTTTCTTCGAGTATCTTCAATTCTTTGTAACTATTTTTGATTACTAACCCTTTAATCTCGTTCTTGACGATAGCTAAATTTGAACCTCCTGAAATAATTAATAATTGTAATTTATTTTTAAATGCAAACTTTTTTCCTTCAATCAAATCTTCTCTCGTCCTAGCTTCTAAAAAATACTCTGCAACCGCCGACGTTCTTAAGGTGTTAAATTGCACTAAATCCTTATTTTTCTCTATTCGTAATTCGTAATTAGCAATTTGTTTCGAATTTATTAACTGAATAATTTCTTCTTTTAACTTGTACACATCCCCTGCCCCCATCGTAAAAACAACATCCCCTTCTTCAAGAATTTTGCCGAGCTGATTAATTAACTGTTCTTTCGATTCTGAATAAAGACAGTCTTTATTAAGACTGTCTTTAATTTTGACAACAATATCTTTTGACGAAACATTGAAGTCCTTAGGATTTTCTCTTGCCGATGCGAATATTGGAAGTATCAAGCTAATGTCCGCAAGTGATAAGCTTTCTCCGAATTCTTTTAGCAAATTACTCGTTCTCGAATAAGTATGCGGTTGGAAGATAACAATTATTCTTCTGTCTGAAAATCTGTTTTTAGCTGCTTTGATCGTCGCGGCAATCTCAGTTGGGTGATGTGCATAATCGTCGAACAAAAAAATATTATTTTTTTTATAAACAAGTTCAAATCTACGTTCAGCTCCATTAAAACCGATCAGTGCTTTTTGGATTTCATCTGGTTTAAATCCTAATTCAAGCAATTGAACGATCACTGCGGTAGCGTTTGAAATGTTGTGTTTCCCAAAAAGCGAAATTTTGAATTTTCCAACATTCATTATCTCAAAAGAGGATTCATCTTCGCTAATCTTACAATTAATTATCTGATAATTGGCTTTTCCAGACTCGCCATATGTTAAATAGCTATCTTTTGGTAAACTTCTTGCAACCTCAATTAAATTCTTATCATCTGCGCACAAAATCAGTTTTTTTGCTGTTTTGTCATTCCCGCGAAGGCGGGAATCCAGACCTATAAACAACTTCTTAAATGCTTCCTTTGTTTCTTCAATATCTTTATAAACATCGGGGTGGTCAAAATCAATGTTGGTCGCAATGATATAGTTTGGATTTAGTAAATGAAATTTGGGTGTTTTATCAACTGGCGGATTAACTCCGTATTCATCAGCTTCGACGACAAAATATTTTTTGCCCTGAAAGTCACCACCTTGATAACCAGTGAAAAAGGGAACTCCAACCAGATAACTTGGTTTTTGTTTTAGTTTATTTAATGCGTATGCCAATAATGATGATGTGGTAGTTTTCCCGTGGCATCCACAAACGGCAATTTTATTTTCAAATTGATCCATCAACTCACCTAACAATTTTGCCTGAGAAATTGTGTTGATATTATTTTTGATCGCCTCAATTATGAGCGGATTATTTGTACCTCCGTGGGCGGCCGAATATACGATTAAGTCTGTTTTTTTAGGAAGTTTTTGAGGATCAAATCCAATCATCCAGCTTATATCGTTTTCTCGAAGTAATTTATCGGTGATAAACTCTTCTTGGACATCACAACCGGTGACGTTTTTCCCCATCTTTTTCAGGATTACGCCAAGATTTGCCATTGCCACACCCTTTATCCCTAAGAAAAATATGTTTTTGGGTTGTTCTAGCATAATACATAGTAATTATACACTTTTGACTATAAAACTCAGCATTTCACCGTAGTCTTCCTTTTTGTCTCTTCGAAAAGAAAAGAAACGTTTTTTATCGCAGCTGGTGCAGAAAGGAAAAAAGTCGATATTTTTGTCCAGGATCCCTAATTCTTTTATTTGAAGATAGTTTAATAATGCCAGGTTAAGATGAAGTTTACCCTGATGGCGATGAAAGATCTTATCAGCATAACCATCAAACTCCTCACGAAAATCGTAATAGCGTTCATCATCAACATCGTAACAACACTGTCCGATCGTAGGTCCGATGGCGGCAAAAATATTCTCTTTTTTACCTCCGGCAAGAATGATCTCATTGATCATTTTCTGGGCCATTCTCTTAACACTTCCCCTCCAACCCTGATGGGAAATACCGATGACCCCAGCTTTTTTATCAACAAACATGATCGGGCAACAATCAGCGGTAATAATTGTCAAAACAGAATTTATGTCTTTTGTAATAACTCCATCGGTCTCTGGAACCTTCTCAACGTTATCAATTATATTGGCACTGAATTTTGTAACATTGACCGAATGAATTTGCTCAGGAATAACGATAGTTTTAAAATTTGGAATATTTATTTGAGCAAAGTTGATTGCGGTTTCAACATTACGTCCATCGCCTAATTCTTTCGTTCCAAATCCACCAAAAAATTTATCATCGTTGATTAAAGTAGAATAAAAAATTTTAAGATCAGGATCGTATGTAATCATACAAAACAGTTAAACGGTTAAAACTTAAACGGTTAAAAAAACTTTTAAAACCTTAAACATTAAACGTTTAGTAGTTTAGAGTTTAATAGTTTTTTTAGGTTTTAACAGTTTAATATTTAACTGTTTTTAATGCCTTCTCTACTGCCTCGTATTCGTCCCACTCATATTCTGTCTTTCCCCGGCACAGGCTCTTTTCGTGGGCTTTGCCGGTCAGAACAACGACGTCACCGACTTTTGCAAACTTAATTGCTTTATTGATGGCGTCTTGCCTATCAAGAACAATCAGATAATCCTTGTTTTTAATTCCTGAGGCAATTTGCTGACTAATTTCTTTTGGATCTTCGATTCGATAGTCTTCCTCTGTAATAAAAATTACATCGGAAAACTTATCAGAGGCTTCGCCCATTAAAGGTCTTTTAGTAAAATCACGAAGACCCGCTGAACCAAAAACATGAATCAGGCGACCTTTACCTTTTAGATATAACTTTCGCACGGCTGGTAACAATTGCAGCAAAGCGTTTGGAGTGTGGGCAAAATCTATAATTATTTTAAATTTTTTATCATAAACCAGATCCAATCTTCCTTTTGGCAAGTGAAACGTTTTCATTGCCTTCAAAATTGTTTCGTCTGATAATCCTAACTGTTTACAAACAGCATAAGCGGATGAATAGTTATATTGATTAAAAGTCGTCAGGTCCGGAATATTTTTAACTATGTTCTCGATGTTATTACCATTTTTTATAGCAAACTTTGATATCTTTAGCAATTTTAATTTTGTCTTTTCGTAATCTTTAAAATTCTTATGGTAATCTAAATGTTCGTGAGTTATATTCGTAATCAAACCTATTTCGTAATTTATTCCCCAAACTCTATTTTGATCTAATGCGTGTGAGGTTGTTTCCAAAACAAAATATTCATCACCATTGTCCACCGATTGTTTTAGTAATTTTTGTAATGCAAACGAGCTCGGGGTTGTTACATGAAAACCAATGTCAGATTCTTTTCCACCGATGGATGCAAAAACAGAAGAAACAAAGGAAACCTTTTTTCCAGCAAATTTTAAGATGTGGACAATTAAATGAGTTGTTGTAGTTTTGCCATCAGTACCAGTAATCCCGATCACCTTAAGCTTACGGCTGGGAAAGCCATACCAAAGATTTGCCACTATAGCCTGAAGTAAATGATATGTATTTTTGAGTTTTTGCATAAATAATTTAAAAAACTGTTAAACAGTTAAAACTTAAACGGTTAAAAAAACTTTTAAAACCTTAAGCATTAAACGTTTAGTAGTTTAATATTTAATAGTTTTTTTAGGTTTTAACAGTTTAATTATTGACTTGGGCTAATATTATAGTACACAATCAGATCGTTAGCGATTTTAAAAAATAGTGGCGCAGCCGTCTCTGATCCCCAGATCGAGGTTTTTGGTTCATAAAGAACTACAAAAGTTAAAAACTTTGGATTATTGGCCGGGGCAAAACCAATAAACGATGCGATCGTCTTTGACGCATCATACACTCCCTTGATCGGTACTTGGGCCGTTCCGGTTTTACCTCCAATTGCAAATCCTTTCGGTCTGTCCCACTTCGCTTCGGCGTTTTCAACCGTTGATACCAACATTTTTCGAATGATATCTGATGTCATTTGAGAAACGACTCTTCTCTCAATTTTAGGTTTTATTTCCGTAACTTTTCCCTCAGAAACAATTTTTTTGACAATATGCGGTTTTATTAAATAGCCACCGTTGATTATCGACGCAAAGGCGCGAATCATCTGAATTGGAGTAACGGCGATTCCCTGTCCAAAGGTCACCGTTGCATAATCGATCGGGTACCAACTGTTTGCCGGTTTCAAATAACCACTAGCTTCACCCTCAAGGTCAATGTTTGTATTTTGTCCAAACCCATATTTTTCAAGATAATTAAATATATTGTTGTTGCCTAATTTTTCTCCGATATATACCATGCCGACGTTTGATGATTTTTCTAAAATTCTCGTCATTGAAATTTTGCCTTCATATTTGTCATTCCAAGTTTTAATATTATATTCTCCAACAGATACTTGGCCAGTTTCATTATATGTGTCATTTGGTTTAATCTTCTTTTCTTCCAAAGCCGCAGCCACGATCAGTGGTTTAAATACGCTCCCCGGTTCATAAAGGTCGGAGATCGCTAGATCACTATAAAAATTTTCGTTAAATAGATAGTATTTTTCCAGATCATAATCGGGAAGACAGACTAAGGCTAAAATTTCCATAGTTTTGGGATCGGCGGTAATTACACAGCCTTTTTTAGCTTGATATTTTTCCATTCCCTCAAGTAACCTTTTTTTGCTAATTTCCTGAACCGTCTTATCAATTGTCAAAATGAGGTCCCGACCATCATCCGGCTCGACCCGTTGTTGAACACCTATCAATATTGGCCTACCAAGAATATCCCTTTCCGTTTCCACAAAGCCAGGCAGCCCTCTTAGATCTTGATCATAAAAACCCTCCAACCCCAAATGCCCAACATCTTCGCCTTGATCATCTTTACCCAAAAAACCAATTATGTGAGCCGAAAGAGAGGCCTCGGGATAGAATCTTTTTGTTTGATAGTCAAACCCAATTCCTTTCAAATTTAACTTATCGAGTTTATCTTTTTGTTCTTGGGTCAAACCTCCAGCTATCGCTACCCAATATTTAGACATGTCAAGTTTGGCTGAAATTGACGCTTCGTCAACCTCTAAACTTTTACTTATTGATTCCAAAAGATAATCTTTGTTATCGACTTTTTTTGGTTCAACATACAATTGATAGCTATTTTGATTTAAAACCAACGCTTGATTTTTTCGGTCATATATTCTCCCCCGAACCGGATAAAGCTTATTTGTTTTTAAATAAGGATTACTTTCTTTAGACGAAGTCATTACTTGCAGAAAAAAAAGCCGAACTATTATGGTCAGGTAAAAAGCGATAAAAAGAAGAAAAATAAATTTAATTTTCATGGGACAAGTTAACGATACGCATACTTTAATTGATCGATGTATTGAGGTGCCGTCGAATTGGTAAATCCAAATTCCTTTGCTTGGGCTTGAGCAAAATTGATAGAACTAAGTTTAGCCGCTTCCTTTTCTAAAGTTAAATTAATTTTGTGAAGATTTTCCGTTTTTTGTTCAAAATTGTTAATCTCATCACTTAAAACAATTCCAGAAATAAATACAAAGAGATTGGCGACTACAAGTCCCGCCATTATCAAGCCAGTAGTTCTTAAAAATAGATTTTTCATATTTTATCCTTAATTAATAGTCTTAATTTTGCTGACTTTTCAAAGCTTCTACCTCTCCGATTCATAACCGGTTTTTTGTTCAATAGTTTAATTCCATCGGTTTTGGAAAAGTTTTTTACGATCCTGTCCTCAAGCGAATGAAAGGTGACCACGGCTATTTTACCGTCATCTTTGATGATCTTTGCAGCCCCGATCAATCCGCTTTTCAAATTTTCAAACTCATTGTTAACTTGGATCCTTAAAGCCTGAAAAATACGTTTATAAGCGTTGTTATCTTGCCCACCAATTGCTTTATCAATGCAATATATTAAATCTCCAACTGTCTCCAATTTTTTGAACTGGCGTTTAATGATTACCTCTCGAGCAATTTTTTGGGAATTTATTTCTTCAGAGTTCCTGGCAAAAACATCAAAAAGATCTTGTTCCGATAGATGATTTAATAAATATTTTGCTGTCATTTCTGTTTTGATGCTCATTCTCATGTCTAAAGGTTCGCTTAATTTCTTAAAACTAAATCCCCGACCCGACTGGCTGATCTGTCTCATCGATAAACCCAGATCAAAAACAACGCCATCAACTGGAAAAAAATTATTTTCCTTGGCAATTTTCTCAATATTTCCAAAGTTCCCTTGAACAAACTTTAAACCCGTTAACTCGTTAACCCGTGAACCCTTTAACTGATCTTCATCGAGGTCTACCGCTAATACTTTCCCCCTTTTATTTAATATCGCTTCACTATATCCACCTTCACCAAACGTGGCATCGATATAAAGACCATCTTTTTTAATATCTAGAGCTTCGATTACTTGTTCTAATAAAACCGGCGTGTGCATAATTCTTAACTCTTAATTTTTAATTTATATTCTTCCCACTTGTTTGCCTCCCATATCTCAAAATGATCACCGACTCCTATAATTACTGCCTTATCTTTTAACTGTCCATATTCCAACAGATTTTTTGGAACTACAAATCGGCCTTGCTCATCGATTTCCAAATAAACCAAAGATGAAAAAATATAACGGCGATTATCCATGTCAGTCGGTTGTAACAATGATGGATTTAACAGCTCGGTGGCTCTTTTTTCCCAGTCGTCCTTATCATATCCTGACAAACAACTACCAAATCCTTTTGTTAGAATAAAAGCGTTGCCTTTGAGTAGTTCCCGAACTTTTTTTGGCAATAACAAACGGCCTGAGCCTGAGAAGTTAATTTGATATTCACCAAAAAACACCATATGTATTAATTAGACACCATTTTCCGCCTTGTGTCAAGAGTATTTTAAGTGGTATAATTTGTCCGTGGAAAGATTATTAAAAAAAACTCAGGACTTCATATTTGCCAAGCAAAAAAGCATTTTCTCTTCAGCTGTACTTCTGTCTTTTATGATAGTTTTGACAAGTCTTTCCGGTTTTTTGCGGTACCGGATCCTCGCTGGCTACTTTAACAAAGAAGAATTGGATATTTTCTTTGCCTCTTTTCGAATCCCTGATATAATTTTTGAGGTTTTGATCACTGGTGCCTTGACATCCACTTTTATTCCAATCTACGTCAAGTATAGAAGCAACAAAAAGGAACTTTCTGAAAATATTTCTTCGATTATTAACTTGATCTTTATACTTTTAACTGTTTTCGTCGTTGTTGTCTCTCTTTTCCTTAACAAAATAATTCCAGCCTTAACCCCTGGTTATGATCTGGTTAAAATGGAAAAAATAATTAACCTTTCAAGGCTGCTTCTTTTGGGCCAACTACCTTTTTTTGTACTAGGTAATTTTTTAACCGGTATTGGCCAAGCTAATAAAACTTTTTTTCTATCCGCTCTCGCTCCGATCATTTATAATCTGGCGATTATTTTAACGACAATTTTACTTTATCCGACACTATTTCTGCTTGCTCCCATTTGGGGCGTGGTCATCGGGGCTTTTTTTCTTTTTGTTGTTCAAATTCCACTTTTTTTTAATTCTGACTTTAAATATCAATTTATTCTTAAAAAAACTAAAGGCTTGATCGAGTTTACCAAAATGGTTATCCCAAGAGCGTTTACTGTCATCGTTGCCCAAATTGATGCAACCATCGACCTGACTCTGACTACATTCTTGGGTTCAGGTGCCTATACCGTTTTTTATTTGGCCCAGCATTTGCAGTTACTACCGGTATCTGTGATTGGAATTGCTTTTGGACAGGCTTCCCTGCCCTATATGACAGAAATGTTTCAAGAAAAAAAGATCGAGGAATTCAAAAAGATAATTTTTGATTCTCTGCTAAATTTATTTTATTTAACCATTCCGATCGCTTTCTTTTTTATTTTTGCAAGAACTCCCTTGGTCCGTTTGTTTTTTGGTGGCCAAAAGTTTGACTGGGATGCGACCGTTTCTACCGCAGTCACACTATCATATTTTTCAATATCATTACCTTTTCACGGATCTTATTACTTCTTGACTCGTTGCTTTTATAGCATGCACGATAGCCGAACTCCTTTTTATATTAGTATATTTTCAATAGTTATTAATACTTTATTAAGCTTATCGTCCATCTTTATTTTTCACTTGCCCGTCTGGTCATTAGCGCTATCTTTTTCTATCAGCATGATCCTAAATTCTTCCCTGCTATTCATTATTATTTCTTCACGACTTCACGGTCTTGGATTAAAAGGTATTTTTGTTGAGATTGGAAAAATGTTTTTTTCTGCTTTCCTGTCAGCTTTTATCAGCTATTTTACGATGAAGTTCCTAGATGGCCTGATATTTGACACCAGCCGGACGATAAATGTGTTTTTTCTTCTTGCCACCGTTGCCTCAATTCATTTTGTATTATACTTATTCTTAAGTTGGTTATTTAATCTTAAAGAAATTTATTTACTAACATCGCTCGTTTTAAAATTGAAGGAATATCAAAAGAAGTTTACCGAAATTTATATTCAATATGAATGACGATAAAGAAAAATTATTGGCAATCGAATCAATCCAAAAGAAACTTTTGGGTAAGAAATTAAGTTACCGAGAAATTTTTTCTGTCATGGATCAAATTTCCCATAATAAACTTTCAGATGTTTTAACAACATATTTTGTCGCCTCTTCTTTTAAAGAAGGTTATAGCCCAAAAGAACTTTTTTATTTCACTAAGGCTATGGTTGAAACCGGTAATAAGCTCAAATTTAAAGGGATCGTGGCTGATAAACATTCGGTTGGAGGAATTGCTGGGACGAGAACAACGATGATCATCGTCCCAATTATTGCCGCCGCCGGTTTTAAAATCCCTAAAATTTCGTCACGAGCAATTACGACTCCTGCCGGTACTGCCGATGTGATGGAAGCGATTGCCAAAGTTGAATTTACACCAAAAGAAATTGAAAAAATAGTTAATGAAGTTGGAGGTTGTATTGCTTGGAATGGAAAATTGGGTATTGCACCGGCTGACGATATTATTATCCGGGTAGAAGAACCGCTTTCCTTTGAATCGTTTGACAAAATTATTATTTCAGTAATGGCTAAAAAAATCGCTGCTGGAACAACCCATTTGGTTTTGGATATCCCGATCGGAAAGACCGCTAAAATCCATCGTTTTTCAGAAGGCGAAGACGTGGCAAAAAAATTTGAAAATTTAGCTAAACAATTTGGAATTAAAGTTATTTGTGATGTTAATGAAACGCTTGAGCCGGCTGGACGAGGTATCGGTCCAATCTTGGAAGTCCGTGACGTCTTGTATGTTTTGGAACAAAAAACCGATCGACCTCTCCGTCTTGAAGCAAAATCTTTACGGTTGGCGGGTGAATTACTAGATCTCTGTTATAAAGAACAAAAAATTAATAAAAAAGGTGATGATGAAGCAAAAAAAATACTTGAATCTGGTACTGCCCTAAAAAAATTTCAAGAAATTGTAAAGGCACAGGGTGGAGTCTCTAAAATTTCATCAGATTCATTGACTTTAGCTAAAAATAAATTTGATTTTCATTCACCCAAATCTGGTAAAATTAAGGATATAAATAATCATAATTTGAATACAGTAGCAAAGATTTTAGGGGCACCGAATGATAAAAAAGCTGGGATTTATTTATTAAAAAAATTAGATCATTCTGTAGTAAAAGATGAATCAATTTTTGTCTTGTACTCAGATGATAAATATTTACTGAAAGAAGCCGAAGCAACTTTAAAGAATTTACCAATTTTTAAAATAGAATAAATATGAAAAAATCACATATATTATTGTTTTTGCTAATATTAGCTACTACTTTCTCTTACATTTTCTATCGTGAGGGTTCTCTTCCTGTAAATAAAACAAATTCTGCAGTAAAAATATTTGTCGTCAAACAAGGTGAACCACTTGATGTAATTGTTAATAATCTCGAAAGCGAAGGTTTTATCAGAAATAAAATTGTTTTTTATATCATTGTTAAAAAATTGGGAATTGAGAGAAAAATTCAGGCGGGAGAATTCCAACTCTCTCCTAGTATGAGCGCTAATGATGTTGCTAATAATCTGACCCATGGAACTTCTGATACTTCAATAACATTAATTGAAGGTATGAGAAAAGAAGAGATGGCAGAAATAATTTCGAAAACATTAGATATTCCGAGTATTGAAGTTACACAAAAAACTGACGAAGGCTATATTTTCCCGGATACTTATATGGTTCCAAAAAATTCTACATTCAACACGGTTAATTCTATAATAAAAAGTAATAATAAGTTTATTGAAGTCTTAAAAAATACAAACAAAAGTTCAAGGTTAACAAAAAAAGAAATAATTATTTTGGCATCGCTTGTTGAACGAGAGGCGAGACAGTCGTCAACCCGGGAAAAAATTGCCGGTATTATTTTGAAAAGATATTTGGCCGATTGGCCATTACAGATTGATGCTACGGTACAATATATTCTTGGCTATCAACCTAACGAAAAATCCTGGTGGAAAAAAGAATTAACTCAAGACGATCTCAAAATTGATTCGCCATTTAATACCTACAAACACCCCGGACTACCACCGGAGCCGATCTGCAATCCAAGCCTGTCGTCAATTAAAGCCGTCATCAACGCCGATCCAAACACACCATATTGGTATTACATCACGGACAATAACGGCGTCATGCATTATTCCATCACCCTCGAAGAACATGAGGCAAATATCCAAAAATATTTACAATAATCAAAAATCATTCCAAAGCATCTGGTTATAGACTTCATGATGGTAGATGACTTCAGAATTTTTTACTTTAGTACCTAATTCTACCGGCGATCTATCAGCTGCTTTTTGCTTGAGTTCTATAAATTTTTTCTTCATTTCCGTGCCCAGGATTTTCTCGACCAAATCGCTTTGGCGGAAATAATTAATAGCCGTATTTATATCGCCCGGTAAAAATCTAGCACGGGGTCGTTTATCCTTATCAACCTTCTCTATTTCCCCCTCTAAGCCTGTTCTAATTAATGAATAGATTAACAGATACGGATTTGCGTCTGTTCCTACACTGCGCACTTCAATTCTCGCCGACTTTTCATTGTGTAGCGGAACTCTGATCATCGCTCCCCGATCGATTTCCGAGACCTTTATTTCATTAGGAGCCTCAAAATGTGGATCAAGTCGACGATAAGCGTTAACACTGCTGTTTAATATTAAACAAACATCATTGGCATTTGATAAAATTCTATCAATAAAACTCCAAGCCAGTTTAGACAACTGCCCTCTGCCCTTTACGTCGTGAAAAAGATTTTTACTTCCCTTGTATACGGAAATGTTTGTGTGCATTCCGGTTCCATTGATCCCCATCACCGGTTTGGGTAAAAATGTGGCTGTCATACCCATATTTCGGGCCACTTGACGGCAAATTAGTTTGTATATTTGAATCTGATCAGCGGCGATCAATGCGTCCGTATAAGAATAATTCAATTCAAACTGGGAAGGAGCTACTTCCGGATGGTCTTTTTCGTTTTCAAAACCCATCGCTCTTTGAGCTTCGGCGGCCTGATCTATAAAACCTCTTAAAATATCTTTTGGCAGAGAATGATAATACCCACCCATTGATACTAACTCAAATCCGATTTTTTCATTATAGGTTTGCTCGGCGTCGATTCCCTTTACTAAAAAACCCTCAACTTCATTGGCTGCATAAACTTTATATTGATATTTTTTTTGTAATTGTTCCAAATATATTCGGAGGACCCCTCTTGAATCCATTGGATAAGGTTTTCCATCTTGTCCATTGATCTTTCCCATGATCAAAACCTTACCAGGTCCAAAAACATCGCTTGGCAACCACCAAAAAGCGCCCCAATCGATTCCCAGTCTTAGGTCTGATTCTGCTTGCCGGGAAAAACCTCGGATTGATGAACCATCAAAGGTCATATTATCGTAAGAATTAAGAAAGAATTTTTTATCGTAGTCGATCATATGGAAGCGGCCTTCCAAATCGGAAAAACCGACCGTCACTGCTTTTAGTCTTTTTTCTTTTTTTAAATAGTTTAAATAAAATTCTTTTAATACTTTTTCGTCAACCTTGTCTTTGCGTTTCTTTTTTGCTTGTAAATTCATTTCTTCCAATTCATCGTAAGGAATCTCAAGAAACGACCTCAAAGGCTTATTATCCATAAAATTATATTAATTTAAATAATAATTAAGATAATTTACAGGAATTTTATAATAAAGTCAAGAAGATAAATTGATTTTGATGTAGAGGACGACCCCCGTGTCGTCCCAAAATTTAAAGGTCGGACACAGGGGTCCAACCCTACAAATTTACTCCTGATTTGTATTTAGCCTTCTTATAACTGGCCTTGGTTTTGCTCCCTCTGCTGGTCCGACGTATCCTGCTGCCTCAAGCTGATCAAGAAGTCTGGCTGCTCTTGCATAACCGATTGAAAGCCGTCTTTGGAGAAGTGACGCTGACGCTTTATCCTGCTGCATTATAATTTCAATCGCTTGATTAAAATATGTATCGTTTTCGCCTCCATTAACAGCATAAGATCCGCCACCAGCGGTTTTTATGTTAACCGCTTGTTCGGTTACTTCTTGAGTATAATGAACTTCCGGTGCTTGGGATTTAAGGAAGTTAACCAAATTATTAACTTCACTTTCGGTTATATAAGGTCCTTGGATACGAACTGGCTTAGCTTTATCCGGTGGTAAGAACAACATATCTCCCCGTCCTAGTAATTTTTCCGCTCCAGGCATATCGATAATGACTCGGGAATCGATCATTGATGAAACATTAAAGGCAATTCGGGTTGGAATATTAGCTTTCATTAAGCCAGTGATGACGTCGACCGATGGTCTTTGGGTTGCCAAAATTAAATGTATCCCGGTCGCTCTGGCCATTTGCGCAATTCGCGTGATCAATTCTTCCGATTCTCCGGGGGCGAATATCATCAAATCAGCCAACTCATCGATAACAAATATAATATAAGGTTTTTTTTCTACCCCTTTGATCAAATTAAATCCTTCAATGTTTCGTGCTCCTGCCTTAGCAAATAATTTGTATCTCTCTTGCATCTCATTGACCGTCCATTTTAAAGCCGAAATAATTTTTTCGGCATCAACAATTACTTCTGTAAGTAAATGAGGTATGGAATTATAGATTGATAGTTCCACTCTCTTCGGATCAACCAAAATCATTCTAAGATCTTCCGGCCTTGTTCTAAAAAGAAAAGCAGAGATCCAAGCATTGAGCATAACCGATTTACCCGAACCAGTGGCACCTGCTATCAAGGCATGTGGCATTTTGGCGATAGATGCTGCAACTGGTTGTCCGGAAACATCAAGACCTAATGGAACAAGTAGTGGATCGTTATTTGATGTAAATACGGGCGAAGAAAGTAGAGTTTTTTCAGTAACAATTTCCGGTCTTTTATTGGGAATTTCTATTCCTACTAGGGCTCGACCAGGAATTGGTGCTTCAAGTCTTACCTGCCCGGTTGTTGCGGCAAGTGCTAAGGCTAAATCATTTGAAAGCGCTGTAATCCTTGATAGTTTTGTTCCTATGGCAATTTCCAAAGCGTATTGAGTAACCGCAGGACCTCTGTTTATTTCGGCGACCCGAGCTCTAATTCCAAATGAATCAAGAGTTTTTTCAATAGTTTGAGCGTTGTAATTTACATCACCTCGATCTGCCTCTTTTTGTGATACTTCAGCCAATAAACTAATCGGTGGGTAAACCCATGTAGAATTTGTTGACTGAGCCAGTGGTTTGATAGTAAATTCTTCTTTTTTTTCAAGAACAGTTTTTGCAGTTGCTGAAGCTGGTGAAATACTAAATAATTTATTGGCAGCTTTTTCTTCAACTTTACCATCTTTAATAAATTGATTTTCTTGTTTCATCAATTTTGCATCACCCTTAGCAAAGAAAGTTCTAAATAAATAGTTTTTTATGAAAAATAATCCTGATTTTATAATCGTAAAAATAAAAATTAAAAAGGCATCGATGGACGTATCAAGAAAAAGTATCAGACCGATTACCAAGATCACGCCAATGATGATAACCGCTCCAACTACCGAAAAATCAAGTTTTAAATTTTCAAAAATACTTGACCCAATCTCTCCTGATTGAAAAATTCCGATCAAGGAAATAAAAACCATGATTAGACCGGCAGTAATATTTGGTTTGATAAACTTGAATTTTTTCGTATTGAAAAAATGAATAGAAACAAGAAGCAAGATCAAGGGAATGAAAATTGACAAACCGCCAAATTTCATAACCAATGTTTGGTTTAATTGATAAAGCATCCGACCACTTTCCTGATTGGCAAAACTTTTTATGAATGAAACCAGAAAGATCAAAGCTGTACCAAAAATAATAAAACCAAATATATTAAATATTGTCCCTTTATTAATTTTAATTTTCAAAAACGGTAATTTGAACAAAGATTTACGTCTGGCCATATTTTCATTGTAGTGGTAACGAAAGCGAAAATCAATTATTTAATCATCTGTAGATTCACCCGTCCCATATTATCAATTTGATAAACCTTGACTTTTACTTTTTGACCCAGTTTAACAACATCTTCTGGACGTTTAACAAATCCTGTCCCCATTTTTGAAACATGGACTAGACCTTCTTTTCCTGGAACCATTTCTACAAACGCTCCGAATGGCAACATTCTTTTCACTTCACCTTCAAACTCTTCACCGACCTGAATTTCGCGAGTAATATTTCCAATATGAGCAACCGCTTCATCAACCTTTGCTCTATCAAGACCCGAAACGGTAACTTTTCCATCATCATCAACATTGATTTCTGTCTGAGTTCGTGCTATCAAGGCTCTAATATTTTTTCCACCCGGTCCTATAATCTCTCCAATTTTGTCAGGTGGAGGAGTTAACACCACAACTTTAGGCGCATATCGAGAAACTTCTTTACGGGGTGATGAAATTATCTTATTCATAGCTTCAAGTATTATTAGTCTTGCTACTTTTCCCTGCTCAAAAATATCCTTAATCATCTTGGAGGTCAAGCCTTTGTTTTTTACATCAAGCTGGATTGCGGTAATACCATCAATTGTTCCGGCAATCTTAAAATCCATCTCACCTGCAAAATCTTCTAGCCCAACAATATCAGTAAGAACTGCATATTCGTCATCGGATTTGGTAACGATACCCATCGCCACTCCGGCAACTGCCTGTTTTAAGGGAACACCGGCGTCCATTAAAGATAGAGATGATCCGCAGATACTTCCCATCGAGCTCGATCCATTTTCAGAAAGAATTTCTGATACAACTCTGATTGCGTATGGAAAATCAACTGGAGAAGGAAGAACTGGTTCAATTGCTTTTTCAGCTAAGGCTCCATGCCCTATCGCTCGTCGTGATGGTCCCATCATTCGCCCTGTCTGACCATATGAATAAGGTCCATCAGAATAATGGTGAATGTATCTTTTTGTCTCCATTCCTTCTGGACCTTCAATAAGCTGTTCTAAAGTTGAGGAACCTAGAGTGGCGATTGAAAGAACTTGAGTCGAACCTCTTTGAAATAAGGCTGAACCATGAGTTCGGGGAAGTAATGAAACTTCGACACCTAATTCACGAACCTGATTTAATTTTCTTCCGTCTGGTCGGGCTTTTTTTTCTAAAATATCTGACTTAATATTGGCATAATTATATTTAGTAATGGCCGTCATTATTTGCTTTGTGTCGAATTTCTTCTCCAGCTCTTCATAAATTACGTCAATAATTTCTTTTATCAACTTACTATCACTACCTGCAGTTGAAGCGGAGATTTTTACTGCTTCAAGAACTTGGGCTGCGTATTTTGATTTGACTAGTTTAATAATTTCAGAATAATCATTCTCCTCTGGTGCTACATCTTTTTTCTTTCCGATTTCTTTTGTGATACTTTCTATAAATTCAATTATTTTTTTGTTTTCAATTTTTGCCATTTCGATCCCCTCTTGAATTATTTCGTCCTTGATCATATTGGCTTTCGTTTCGATCATTAGAACTTTATCTTTACTCGATGAAACGACTAAATCCAAGTCTGAAAACTCCTGTTCATTTTCAGTTGGATATAAAATAAAAGCGCTTTCTTTTTTCTCTTCTGATGAACTGACGTACCCAACTCTTACAGTTGATATTGGACCAGCCCATGGAATTGAAGAAATTGATAGAGCGGTTGATACAGCAATAGCTGATAGAACTTCTGGGTCATTGACGCCGTCAATTGATAAAAGAGTAATAACTACCTGAACTTGTTTTTTATAAGTTTTTGGGAACAAGGGTCTGATTGATCGATCAATGATGCGACCATTTAAAACGGCTTCATCAGATGGTCGGCCTTCTCTCTTTACCCATCGGGAACCTTTAATAATCCCACCGGCATAAAGTTTTTCTGCATACTCAACTGATAGAGGAAAATAATCAAGATTAGGATTCTCTGGTCCAATTGCAACTGTAACAAGTACGGCAGTGTCCCCAAGAGTGGCATAAACTGAAGAATCAACTGCCTGCGCTAATTTTCCGAACTGAAGAGTTAACTTCTGACCATCTAGCTCTATCGACTTTTCTAATATTTTCATATGAAGATTTGTTTGTGGCGAACGGGTTTACGGGTTTGCAAGATATGTCAATTGTTTTGACGTAACTCGTTAACTCGTTAACACGTTAACCAACTAATTGTTAATTATTTCTTTAAACCAATTTCCTTGATCAATTTCTTATATCTTTTTTCATCTAATTTTTGCAAATAATTCAAAATTCTTCGTCTTTTGGCAATTACTTTAAGAAGTCCACGTCGAGAATGATTATCTTTTTTATTGATCTCCAAATGTTCGGCCAATTTGTCTATTTTAAGACTTAGGAGAGCAACTTGAACTTCAGGAGAACCAGTGTCACCCTTCTTTTGACCAAACTTGTCAATTATTTTCTGCTTGTCATCTTCAAGATTTGATTTAGGAGTCTCAATAACTTCCTTAGCTTTTGGAGCCTTTACTTTAACTTCCTTAACGGATTTAACAGATTTTGCAACAACTTTTTTTACTTTGTCCGCCGTAGCTTTTTTAGCGGAGGTGGATTTTTTTTCTTCCTTAACTTTAACCATAGATTCCTATTATAATTGAAGACTATGTTACATGCAACTGGGAAATATTGGAAAAAGTCAGTATTTTTAGTATTTATATTAGGATTATTGATCTTATTTGCTTTAACAGTCCCACCCATCAACCTTGGTCTTATTTTAATAATGAATATATTAATAGGGTCTTTTTTCTTTTTTTTATTAAAGATTTTTTTTAACAAGAAGTGGGTACTTTCTTTTACTTTGCCAATATTCTTAATCCTGATTCTCTTGTCACTCAAACTTTTCGATCCCCTAAATCTAATTTTGATAGTCTTTTTCTCGATAGCTGTTGCAATTTTGATAAGATAACTAAAATTTATTTCTTTGGTGAAGGAACAGATTTTGTAAGATTGTATCCCATAAGTGCAAAACTCAACAAAGCAACTCCAAAAATCACAACGCTTGACACATTAAAAAACTCTGACAGTTGAGGATTATTAGTTAACAAAGAACCTATATGCGTACTAGCACCTGCTACGAATGTGGTGAATCCTAATCCAAAATCGAAATGTCCTAAAGCTCGTCTTTGCGCTAAAGGTATTGGTGGTTTTATTGCTGTCGCTTCCATATTAGTTAATGTTACCACATTTAGACCTATAATACAAAGAGACGTTGACGTTTTGACTAAATAGTAAAAAAATTTAAATTCTAATAAGTTATAATTTATTTATGCAAAAAAAATTCTATATCACAACAACTGCACCATACGTTAATGCCGATCCACATATTGGGTTCGCGTTGGAAATTATTCAAGCAGATGTAATAGCGCGCTTTAAGAGACTTCAGGGTTATGAAGTTGCTTTTGGATTTGGAACTGATGAGCACGGCTTAAAGATTTATCAAAAAGCAATAGAACAAAAAAAGGATCCATTAAAATACTGTGACGAATATGCGAAAAAATTTGATGATTTAAAAAAAATGCTTGATTTAAGTGTTACTCATTTTATTCGGACCACAGACCCCGCTCATATTAAAGCGGCTCAAGAATTTTGGAACCGATGTTTCAAAAATGGAGATATTTATAAAAAAAATTATAAAACAAAGTATTGTATCGGTTGTGAACTGGAAAAAACCGATTCAGAATTGGTTGAAAATAAATGCCCGACCCATCCAAAACTAAATATTGAAATAATTGAAGAAGAAAACTACTTTTTCCGTTTTTCTAAATATCAGGAAAAATTATTAATTTTGTATCAGGAACAAAGAGATTTTGTTATTCCAAGTTACCGATTGAAAGAGATAGAAGATTTTGTCAAAAAAGGACTTGAAGATTTCAGCGTTTCCCGTCTTAAGAAAAAAATGCCTTGGGGAATTGATATTCCTGGCGATGACGAACATGTCATGTATGTTTGGTTTGATGCTCTAATATATTATATCTCAACTTTAGGTTGGCCGAAAAACGAAAAAAATTTTAATGATTTTTGGCCTGTAGTTCAAGTTGCCGGCAAAGATAATTTACGTCAGCAATCTGCTATATGGCAAGCAATGTTGATGTCAGCCAGACTACCTAATTCAAAACAAATTTTTATTCATGGTTTTATAACTGCCGATGGACAAAAAATGAGTAAGAGTTTAGGTAATGTTGTTAATCCTTTTGACTTAATAAAAAAATATGGTGTTGATGCGGTACGTTATTACTTACTTCGAGAAATTCCTCCCACCGATGATGGTGATTATTCTGAAAAAAGAATGAATGAAGTTTATAACTCAGACTTAGCAAACGAACTTGGCAACTTGGTGATGAGAATTACCACCCTCGCCGAAAAAGACGGATTAAATATTGAAGCTTCTAGTCACTATCCACTAGCCACTAGTCACTTGTTTGATAACTTTCAATTCAACACTATCCTCGAAGATATCTGGAAACATATAAAGTTACTCAACAAATCCACTGACGACTTTGCCCCGTGGAAAAAAACCGCTGATAAAAGAAAAGAATTTTTAACTAAATCATTAAACGAAATTAATCAGGTCGGCTATGAACTTCAACCATTTCTACCAAAAACGGCAGAAAAAATTCTAAAAGCAACGACGGGAAAAATAACAAAAATCGCCCCATTATTTCCCCGACTAGTCACTAACCACTAGTCACTAGACACTATTTTTTGCTAAAATGTCACTTATGAAAGCAAAGATTAAAGAACTGCTTATCAAAGTCAGTCATCATAAAAAAATTATCGTATCTGTTAGTATCGTTTTAATTGCTATCTTCATCTATTTTTTTATTTTTTATAAACTCCCTTCTCCTCAAAGTTTGAAAGATTTTAAGGCAACTCAGTTATCGACGCACATCCTTGACCGAAACGGAAAGTTGTTATACCAACTATATGCAAATCAAAAAAGAACCCCTATAAAAATTACCGACCTACCAAAATATGTATATCAAGCTTCTATTTCAATAGAAGATAAGCAATTTTATCAACATAATGGAATCTCAATTTTTGGTGGAATGCTTAGAGCTATAAAAGATACTCTATTCCGTCAACAACTTCAGGGAGGGTCAACGATTACACAACAATTAGTCAAGTCTGCCTTGTTGACGTCGGAAAGAACAGTCCAGAGAAAAATTAAAGAAATTGTACTAGCCCTTTGGACAGAGAAAATATTTTCCAAAAACCAAATTCTTGAACTTTATTTAAATCAAATTCCTTACGGAGGAGCTGTCTACGGAGTCGAAGAGGCTTCTCAAAGATTCTTTGGTAAGCAAGCCAAAAAACTGACAATCGATGAAGCAGCTTTTCTTGCTGGACTGCCACAGGCTCCCTCACAATACTCTCCTTATAACAACCCTGATCTAGCTTTGAAAAGACGTAATGAAGTTCTTAAAGCGATGTTTGAACAAAAATATATTAATAAGAATTCTTATGAAAAAGCAATAAAAACAAAGATTATTGTTAAGCCGTTTGAAGAAAAGATTAAAGCACCCCATTTTGTTTTTTATGTAAAAAATTTGCTGGATCAAAAATATACTACTCAAGAAATTGAACAAGGCGGATTAAAAGTGACAACGACTTTGGATCTTGATATTCAGGAGGAGGCGGAAAAGATCCTGAAAGAAGAATTGGAAAAAGTAAAAGAACTGGATGTTTCTAACGGAGCCGTCCTCATTACCCGACCACCGACAGGTGAAATTCTGGCTATGCTCGGATCAGTTGATTATTTTGCTACTGCCAGTGGTACTTTTAATGTAACTACTTCAGATCGCCAGCCAGGAAGCTCGATCAAACCAATTAATTATGCGATTGGAATTGAGAGAAAACTGGTCACTGCGGCAACCGTTTTTATTGATTCGCCTACCTGTTTTGTCGGAGGCGGTCAACCAAAAGGCTATTGCCCAGTTAATTACGACGGAAAATTTCATGGACCTCAAGCGTTAAGATTTTCTCTAGGAAATTCTTATAACATTCCAGCAGTAAAAATGTTGGCTCTAAACGGGGTTACCGATTTTGTTGCATCAGCTTCGGCTTTTGGTATAAACAGTTTCAAGGACCCAAAAAATTATGGACTTTCTCTGACCCTTGGTGGTGGAGAAGTAAAAATGACCGAGATGGCAACCGCTTTTTCCAGTTTTCCAAATCGTGGGGTTGTCAAAGAGCTTAACCCGATTTTAAAAATCGAAGACAAATTTGGCAAAGTTTTATATGAGTTTAAAAGTCCCAATTTTGTACCCGATATAAAAAAACCGCTCAACTATCCTAGTTTTTTTTCAATTACCGGAAAAAGGCCTATTTCGGAAGAAACTGCTTTTATTATTTCTCACATACTACTTGACGATAATGCCCGCTCTCAAGCTTTTGGACCAGGTTCATTTTTAGTAGTTCCTGGAAGGGCTGTATCGGTAAAGACCGGTACTACAGATGATAAACGGGATAACTGGACAATTGGTTATACGCCAAATTTTATGACGACCGTTTGGGTTGGTAATAATGACAATTCCCCGATGAATCCTTATCTTGCGTCCGGTGTGACCGGAGCTGCGCCAATTTGGAATCGAACCATGAGATATCTTTTGAAAAATCAACCGGATCTCTGGCCTATTCGACCGGACACAGTGGTTGGTCGCCAGGTTTGTTGGGACTCTGGAGATTTAATGGTCAAAAAGGACGATGGAACCGAAAGTTGTTCGCCGCGATTTGAATATTTTATAAAAGGAACCGAACCGAAAGAACCGCATATCTTCAAAATGACGATTGCTGTGACCAAAGATGATAAGTTGCCCCCTCCAAACTGGCCGGATGTCGAGACGAAAGAAAAAACTATTATCCGTGATATGTTTAATATGTACTGCGTGGATTGTAGTCATGATAATGAACCGTATCAGAATGTGAGACTATAGAAAAATATTTTATTTTCTCCTTGACAAACTAACTGCGTACTAGTATGATAGTACCATTATGAACAAGGTAGGGGAGCTGGTCGAAGCTTTTTTAAAAAATAAAACTAGCACTGAAATGCTTGATTTTTTAAAGGGCATACTGACACCAAAAGAATTTGATGAAGTGGTTACCCGTTTGCAGATCGTCAAACTCATAAAAAAAGGCCTCCCCCACCAGGAAATTGCCCGTCGACTCGAGGTCGGTGTGGCAACAGTGACAAGAGGGTCAAGAGAATTAAGAATGGGGAGATTCAAGAAAATATGAAAAACATTTATTCAAAAACTTGGTGGCAGATAAACTATCCGCTTAGCGGGTGGCGATTCTGATGTATCGATACATCGAAGTTTAGCCCCGTCTAGGCGGGGTTTATTTTTTGGTTAAAAAATTATTAATTAAATTTAAAATTATGAAAAACACCCAATTTACACTTACAGAGTCAGAGATACCAGAAAATTATTTAAATATTTCTTATTACCTGAAAAAGTATCTAGGAAAATTACCGGACCCGCCCCTGAACCCCATGACGAAACAACCTGCTGGCCCGGCAGACCTGGCAGCAATATTTCCAATGGAGTTAATCAAGCAAGAAGTTTCTCTTGAGGAAAAAATTGCTATTCCCGAGGAAGTCAGAGAGTTATATAAACTTTACCGACCGACTCCGCTGATAAGAGCCCATCGTTTGGAAAAATTTTTAGACACACCAGCCCATATATATTTTAAATATGAAGGTGCGTCGCCAGCCGGTTCGCATAAATTAAATACAACAATTGCCCAAGCTTATTACAACAAAAAAGAAGGGGTAAAAACTTTAATTGCTGAAACCGGAGCTGGACAGTTTGGATCGGCCTTAAGTATGGCTTGCAATTTTTTTGGTTTAAAATGTCAGATCTTTATGGTCCGGATTTCTTATGACCAAAAACCATATAGAAAAACCGTTATGCAGATTTATGGAGCTGAGGTCAATGCTAGCCCTTCAACCAAGACCGAGTTTGGAAAGAAAATATTAGCTAGTAATTCCAATCATTCGGGAAGTCTGGGAATTGCTATTAGTGAAGCCCTTGAAACAGTTGTCAAAACTCAAGGCTCTAAATATTCTCTTGGAAGTGTTTTAAATCATGTTTTGCTTCATCAGACTGTCATCGGACAGGAAGCAAAAAAACAGATGGAAAAAGCCGGAGAATATCCCGATGTTGTAATAGGTTGTGTTGGAGGAGGTAGTAACTTTGCCGGTATCGCCTTTCCTTTTATGGCAGATAAATTAAAAAACAAAAATAAAACCAGATTTGTTGGGGTTGAACCGGATTCTTGCGCATCGCTGACAAAGGGCAAATATGAATATGATTTTGGTGATACCGCCCAGATGACCCCGCTTCTTAAAATGCACACTTTGGGAAGTGGGTTCGTTCCCTCACCTATTCATGCCGGAGGTTTGCGTTATCACGGAATGGCTCCGCAAATTTCGTTTTTGTATAACGAAAAACTAATGGAAGCGGTAACCTATGAACAAAACCCGGTTTTCCAAGCTGGTGTTGACTTTGCCAGAGCTGAGGGAATTATCCCTGCTCCTGAATCATCTCATGCAATTAAAGCGGCAATGGACGAAGCAATTAAAGCAAAAAAAGAGGGAAAGAAAAAAGTAATCTTGTTTAATCTTTCCGGTCACGGGTTACTAGATCTCAACGGTTATGACAAATTTTTACATCATAAGTTATAATTAAAAAATATGATCGACAAAATATCTCTGGATTATTCTAAAAAAATGGAGGCAATGGGTATCAAGAACAAGATTCTTGAGCACCCTGCGTTAGTTGAAGCGGCTGAAGTGGTCGCTCAACTTGGATACACTTTAAACGACAGCGTGGCAACATTAATAATGAAAGCTGATAACGATTTTATTGCTGTTCTGAGGCGGGACGTCACTAAAATATCGTTTAAAAAAATTAAAAAATTGTTGAACGTTGAATCATTGAGAATCGCCACAACTGAAGAGTTTAATAAAGTAACCGGACTTGAGGTCGGTACTGCCAGATTTTACGTTGAAAATATCAAAACTTATATAGATAAAAAAGTCTTTGATAAAAAAGAAATTTTAGGTGGAACTGGTAGCTTAAGTTGTACTTTTCAGTGTCTGTCTGAGGATCTAAAAAAGCTGCCCAACATCCAAATTGTTGACGTGACGTCTGAAATTGAAGAAGCAAAAACTAATTTTCAATCGATAAAGCGAGTTTTTTCAGGAATTCGGGCCACTGGCCGACTGCATCTTGGAAACTATCTTGGAGCCGTCAAGGGATTTCTCGAGATCCAGGATAAGGGAGAATACGAGATGGTTTACTGTGTAGTAGATGTTCATTCAATTACAACACCATTCAAACCGGAAGAATTGAGAAAAAACAAACGGGAAATTATTGTCGATTATTTGGCAGCAGGATTAGATCCAAAAAAAAGTATTTTGATCTATCAATCAGATGTACCTGAACATATGGAGTTGGCTTTTTATTTTTCAACGGTTGAAACGATTGCCAGAATGTTGCATCTCCCAACTTACAAAGATAAGATCAAACAGCATCCTAATTCCAACACGATGGCTCTTTTAAATTACCCGATTTTGATGGCAGCTGATATTTTGATCTATAAAGCCGGATTAGTGCCGGTTGGTATTGATCAGGAGCCACATTTGGAAGTCGCCCGGGAAATTGCCAGAAAAATGAACCAGCTTTATGGAACCGATTTCCCGGAACCAGTCCGCTTTGCCACCAAAGGGGAATATATTCCCTCTCTTACTGGTGAAGGTAAAATGAGCAAAACAGTTACTAATAGTTTTATTAACTTAACTGACTCTTTGGATGAGATTAGGAAAAAAATTCGTTCTGTTCCAACAGCATCAGTCGCCGGTGGTGAAATGTCACCTGGCCTAAAAAGTCTTTTTACTTTTGCTCAATTATTTATTCCTGACAAAGTTGCTGGATTTAAAAAATCTTTTGAGGATAAATCTCTGCAATTTGTTTTACTTAAAGATGCAATCGCAGAAGCAATTTATGCTGAATTGAAACCTTTCCAAGAAAGAAGATTGAAAATCGCCGCTGATCAAAAATATGTTGATGAAGTGATCCGCGACGGCGCCGAAAGAGCTCGAAAAATAGCAAGAGAAACAGTCAAAGAAGTAAAAGAAAAAATGGGCCTCCTCTAACTATTGAAGCTAAATACTTCATTATAATATTATATTGAAGTGAATTTTTTCTGTAAAAGAATAAATTTGACCCTAATAATAAATTATAAAACTTTTAAACCTGTTTCAAAAACATCAAAAAAAGAACTATAGGTTGACTTTAAATCTAAATTTTGATACAATTCTTACCTATGAATAAGCGTGGTCCTCGTTATGGAAGTATAGATAATAATTTTGGCAACAATGAACTTAAAAAAAATAAAGGTAATTTGTTGTGGGGTCTTGTAGGTGCGGCTTTACTTAGTGGCTTCATTGTATTTGGAGTCGATTTAGTTGCAAATCACTGGAATGAAATGACGGCAGTTACCAGTAATTTTAATGAGACAATAGGTATAATGGCTCGAGCAGCATCTCAAAATTTCCTTCCTAAATTAGGAATTACTCTAGTCTCTACAGGACTAATTCAAGTAGTGGCGCAAAACGCTAGTCGAAGGGATCGAAATATAGGAATTTAAAAATATTTTAATAAACAAACGGAATAAATTTTTTTGTTGTCTTCATATACTCAATATATTTTTTTCCAAAATGTTTTGTTAATAACTTTTCTTCCCTGCGTGCAAATACTTCAAAAATCAATAACATTGCAACCAAGCCAGCGATAAAAGTGTAGCTTCCTGCAACCAATAAAACTCCAGGAACCATCAAAAGAATTCCTCCATAGATTGGGTGGCGAACATATCCATAAATCCCACTGGTAATCAACTCATGATTCGTCTTTATTTGATATTCGTTGGAGTTTGTCCAATTGTCATCAAGGGTTTTTCGAGCAACTACACCTTCAATAAAACCTAGTATTACTAAAATAAATCCATTAACTTGGACAAATAAATTATTAAATGGAAATATAACGTATCCAAGCAAACTTACAAATATATATCCGACTAAAACATTAGCAAATATTTGTTCGATTATTCTAGGATTATTGTCGGTTTTTGGTTTTTTTACTGTAGCTTTTTTTGCTGTTAGAAACCAATACACCCGCCAAATGATTAATAAGGTTAATGTTGTTAATCTCAATATAACGTTAATATCCATATTTTTACATATTATAGGGTTTGATAAATCAAACCCCTACACTATTATTAACTTTGCCTAATGTTGCCGAATAAAAATCAAACAATTGCAAAAGCTCTTACTGGCGATCCATCTGCTTCTTTAATATTTAGTGGAACCCCATAAAAAGTAAATTCTTGCGGTAGTTTTTCTGTATTTATTAAATTTTCAAAGGATATGATCCCCTTTTCTAAAAGTAATTTTTCTAATGTAATGTCAAACTCAAACTTTGCAGATAAACCAATAAACTTAGGTGGAAACTTGATCAGATCTTCGGTAATTTTTTTGTCAATACTACATGAAGAAAAAATCACTCCTTTATTGTGATAAAACTTCATTCCTGGTTTATATAATTCTGACTTACCAAAAAAACTATCTATATAAAATTCATCCAATCTTTTTCCTTCTTTCACCATGTGATAAGGGACATTGACGTGAGTGCCTATATGAGTTGTCAAAGTCAGATTTCTCAAATTCCAACCTTCCTTGTCCAAAGTATGTATTTCTTTTATAACAGCTTCCGGATCTCCAGGATACACTGGCATTTTGTCATAAAGTGTTTTTGAAAGATCAATAATTTTCATGTTTATAATTATATCAATTATTTATCAGTTGATTTTAAAAAAGTATTCTCCTATCATTATTGGTGAACAATTGTTTACATTAATAGTCATTCCCGCGCAGGCTGGAATCTAGAAATCCTGGATCCCCGTTTTCACGGGGATGACAAACACTTAGAAATTAGTAATTAAAAATTAGAAATTGAATTCATGGATATCCCCCTAGCCGAACAACTTCGCCCACAATCGCTTGACCAATTTGTCGGGCAAGAACATTTGGTTGGAAAAGGCAAGCCGATCCGTCGAATGATCGAGAATAAAAAAGTTATCTCCATGGTCTTTTGGGGACCACCTGGGACCGGAAAGACAACCCTCGCTCGGATTATTGCCAAATATATTGATGCCAACTTTGTTCCTTTTTCGGCTGTTGCTGGAGGCGGGGTTGCTGAAGTCCGAAAAATAATTGCTGAAGCCAAAAAAAACTATGGACTTTTCCAAAAAACTACCGTTTTGTTTGTTGATGAAATCCACCGTTTTAACAAAGCTCAGCAAGACGCCTTTCTTCCCTACGTTGAGGATGGAACAATCACATTAATTGGAGCAACAACTGAAAATCCTGGTTTTGAAGTCATCGCCCCATTAGTTTCCCGAAGTCAGATCTATATTTTATATTCTCTGACGGAAAAAGAGATCGAAGTAATTGTTAAGCGAGCTATTAAATTTTTTCCTAAACATAAATTTGAAAAAGAAGCCGTTGAACATATAATTAAGAATTCGAACGGTGACGGCAGAACAGCTATTAATGCTGTCGAGCTATCCTCTTCCCTTTCTAAAAAAATAACCCTTAAAGTTGCCGAAGAAGCGGTTCAACGTAAAGCAATTTTTTATGACAAAAAGGGCGACTGGCATTACGACACGATTTCCGCTTTTATTAAATCTATGCGCGGATCAAATCCTGATGCGACTCTTCACTATCTAGCCCGGATGATCAAAGCCGGCGAAGACCCGATCTTTATTGCCAGACGTTTAGTTATTTTTGCGTCGGAAGATATTGGCAACGCTCAACCAACGGCGTTAGTTTTGGCAACGACTGCCATGCAGGCCTGTCATATGATCGGTTGGCCGGAAGCAGGATTAATTCTTGCCCAAACCGCAACTTATTGTGCAACCGCAAAGAAATCAATTGCCTCCACCAATGGAATTCAACAAGCGATGTCAGATATTGATGAGAAAAATCTCGATCCGATTCCACTTCATCTCCGCAACGCGTCAAATAAAGTTATGAGATCATTAGGTTATGGCCAAGGCCACGTCCGCTACCCTTGGTTAGTCGAAAAACAAACCGGGAAAAAAATTATTCAAGAATACATGCCAAAGAATTTGACAGGAAGAAAATACTACGCAGTGGATTGGAAATAAAATTACTTTAAAACTTTCTCATAACCACCGCTGCCACGAAATAGCCAGTGAGCTGTTCTTGTAACGGTTGTTGTTGATACTTTTAGTTTTTGAGCAATGGCTTTATAAGACATGCCCTGTTTCAATAACCTCGCCATTTCCAATCGATTGGCAAACTCTTCCAACTCTTTAATCGTCAATAGGTCTCTTAAAAAATTTGCCACATCCTGTTCCGTTTTCAATTTTAAAAATACATTAGCTAGAAATTTTTCCTTTTCGTTTTTTGGTTTGTAGTTTTGATATGAGGACATGAAATTATTATATCATTCGCTTGACTTTTTAAATACTATGTATTATCATGTTAACACGTTAATATATAATTATTTAATTAACGAAATTAAACTATGAAACAATTTAGCAAGGTAACAATTTATTTTTTGACCCATCATACCACGCATCAGGCGGGGTCGCCTTTTATGTAAATAATTATTTAAATAATTTAATACTCTACCCCGCCACAAGCGGGTTTTTTTATTTGTTAAAAATTTTTAAAAAAATATGATTATTAAAGAAATTAGTAGAATTGCACCTAATATCGGAAAAATTGCTTTCGGTATAAATACCGGAGTGCTTAAGGGTATTGTGCCTAATCAGAGTGGGAATCAAATTAAAGTCAATGTTTTAAAGCAGCCTTCAAAAAGCTGGGCTGAAAAAGTTGATAATATTGAAGCGCCGTTTGTAGAAATTTATGATGAAGACGAATATGGAAAGAATAATGCTTTAACTTTAATGGGTTTATTTGAGTTAAAATTAATGCTCAATGCTTTTGGAGTCAGATCTGCAAAACAAACTGAATATCAATTTAAGCCACTTGAAAATAGAGAATATTTTGTTGCCGGAACAGGGACTGGTAGAGAAGTTATTAACTTAGCCGCTTTAGGTGGGAATGTTATCGGTATAGATGCTACTAAAGGCTATGTTGACTTAACGGCTCTTAAACTTGAAAAAGTTGCGTCAGCACTGGGCCCGACCCCGGATATCAAATTATTTCAATGCCCAGCCGAAGATTATCCTTACATATCAAATTCTTTCGATGGAATTTCGTCACTTTTTGGAGTTGTTAACCACATCCAGGATTGGAAAGGACAACTGAAAAAATTTGGACAAGCTTTAAAATCAGATGGGAAACTTGTAATTGAAAAATATGGCTCAAATGACGCTCTTGTTTTTAAATTAAGAAAAAATGGGCAGTTGAAATATAGTCCGTCAATTTTACAAAGACGGGATCCAAAAGGTCAAGGAATATTATTGGGTGATAGCGAAGAGATACTACCAGCTAATTTTCCAAGCGATCGACAGTTCAAAAACCAACTCACAGACAGTGGATTTGAAATTCAAAAAAAAGTCGGTTTTCTAAGGATTGCCGCTCTATTTCCTAAAGTGCCAACAGCGGAGAACTTGATAATATTTCTGGAATTGGTAAGTCAAACAGATACTCAGGCATATGATTTTCTTTATCAGTTCAAAACTCCTGAGGAACTTCTATTTGCCGCTTTTATGTACGATTTACAAAGTCAACAGAGAAAAAATAATCCTGTTAATATAGAGGATTTTGCCTATGTACTTTATGTTGGACGTAAAAAACGACAGGAGGAATTTCTGACGGGATTTAGCCGTTAATAAATTTATATGAAAAACAAAGTTGAAGACTTGATCATCGTCGGCGGAGGCATAATGGGTTTATTCACCGCCTATTATGCCTCAAATTATTCCAAGAAAATTATTATTTTGGAAAAAAGAACCGTCGGAAATAAATTTTCCGCCTCGTCAGGTTACTCCAGATCAGTAAGAAATGATTATCTTGATCCGTTTTATTCTTGTCTTGCGGCAGAGTCACAAAAGATGTGGAAAGAATTGGAGGTTGTTACCGGTCAAAAATTTATTATCAAGAATGGTTGTCTTAATATTGCTAAAGAAGACGTAACGGTAAAACTTGAGGAAACCTATGCTCAAAAAAGTTACCAAATACTTAAAAAGCTAGGCTTTAAAACTAAGTATTTTAAAAATAAAAAATCTCTAAGAAAAATATATCCGCAATTTGATGCTGACATAGGCTGTCTGGACGTCGATGCCGGATTTTTATATATACCCGATATTATTAATGGTTTAAAAAGTGTTTTAAAAGATAGAGGAGTAAAGATTTTGGAAAATTGTGAAGTAAAAAAAATAAGCAAGAGCAAAGAAAATAGAATTATTTATACAACAAAAAACAAAATATTTAAATCTAAAAATGTCAGCATCTCGGTCGGTGTGTGGTCGCTTGAGATATTAGATAAAATCGATGGAGCTCGTTGGTTAAAATTACCGATCATTCCAATCGAACAACAACTTGATTATTTTGAAGTTCCAAAAAACAAAATGTCATCGTTCACTTATAAAAATATGCCCGTATTTGCGTATCTTGATGTTGGAATTTATGGACACCCTCCATATAAAAAATCCCCTGGTCTAAAGATTGCTTATTTTGATCCTATGGGAGCTAAACTGGCGAAGTCTGTGTTTAACCCTGAAATCCAAAATAAAATTAATAATAATTTTGATTTTATTCGTCGTTGTTTTCCGGATATTAAGAAAATAAAAATTGTTAAACAGGAATTTAATTATTATGATATGACTCCGGACAATAATTTTATTGTTGACCAATTGCCAGGTTTTAAAAATATATTTATAGCTGGTGGATTTTGTGGTACAGGTTTTAAATTCGCTCCTGTAATAGGTAAAATTATGGCGGAAAAAATTCTAAGAAAAAGCAGTATTTACGATATTTCAAGATTTTCAGCAAAACGCTTTGGAAGAATTAATGATCTAAGTTTTTTTAAAACTATTCCTACGTATCTTAATTTATTTAGACCTAGAAACTGGAAATACTTAAAAAAAGGCATTGAGGCTATATTTTTGTTAAAAAAAATACCCTAGGTCCTTCGTCAAAAATATCTATTTCTAATGCCCCATATTAACTGTTTTGTAGGTTATAAGCGATTGACTATGAATTTACATTATTTATTATTTATTTAGCGAGTTTAATGAGTTGACGAGTTTATTTAACTCTCTAAACTCTCCTAACTCGCAAAACTTATAAATAAATAGTTGATTATTTTTTTGAGAGGGGGTGATTAATAATGGAGGTCAAACCACAACCAAAACCTAAACTCGATTCCAAGATCCTAAAATGCCCAAATAAAACCATTTTCTTTGATACCTATGAAGCAAAAAATAGCAGTAAGTATTTACGAATTACCGAGTCAAGATATAACAAAGAAACAAAACAAAGCGTTCGATATTCAATAATACTTTTCAAAGAAGACATCGAAGGATTCAAAAAGACGTTAGGTGAAATTAAGCTTGACTGATTATTTTTTTAAATAAAATCGTTTCTCTTTGTCACTAAATTTTTCTATAGCGTAACGAAGCATTGTCCGCGGCATTGCTTTGTAATATTTGTTTAAGAATTTAATTTCTGTTTCTTTGTTCTTTTTTCCAATTTCGCGAAGCGCCCAACCAACCGCTTTGTGGATCAGATCGTGTTTGTCATTGAGTAGAATCTCTGAAATTTTTAAAGTGTCGACAAATTGATTGTGTCTGATAAATGCAAACGTTGAAATTATCGAAATTCTTTTCTCCCATAGATTTTTAGAGTTGGCTAATTTGTATAATACCTTTCGGTCTTTATCGAGTAGCCAATCTCCCAAAATATAATGACATGATAAATCGACAAGATCCCAATTATTAATCTTTTTCGTATTCTTTAAATAAAATTTAAATATCTCCGCTTTCGCTTTCAAATCAGCCTTTTCATATTTAAATCTCAAAACCATCAATGCTGATAAGCGATATTCATGAATGTTACTATTGAGAAGACTCTGTAAATAATTTAACTGAAGGCCTTGATATTTTTTGCTGATCTCCCGAAGGTGCGGAACTGTAATTCCCAAGAACTTATCCCCTTCTCCATACTCCCCTTTTCCAGTTTTAAAGAACCAGACTAGGTTTTTTGCTTTTTCTGAATCGGCGCTGTCTAATAATTCCTGTTGTAAACTTTTCAAATCAATTCCCATAACAATGTTATTCTTTTTTTATTTCCCAAAAATCTGCTCCAGCCGCATCCCATTTCAATCGCTTTTCATCTGGATCGGAAAAATTAAATTGACCGTTGACAAAATACCAAATCGTTCCTGGTTTTTTTGCCACATTGACAACGCCGTGGGCAACACCCCTTGGAACAAAAACCAACTTTGAACCACCATTACCCAAGACCACCTTCATTTTAACGTCTTTCGTATCCGAATCATTTCTCAAATCCCACATTCCTAAAATCATATGATCTTCGGGCGATACATACCAAACATCTTCTTGTTTAAAGTGAATGTGCCAAGCTTTGATGCTGCCTGCGAGTAATTTTGATCGATTGATCTGTCTTATTTTAAAATCCGGTAATCCTTCCATTGCTCCATGCTCATTTAACCTTGTCAATTCTTCAAAAGTCCCGTCCTCACCGATAAATTTTTTGACATCGATAATTTTTACTCCTTCGATCATTTTCTTTTTTGAATAATCCTGGTCGTAAATTTCCTGTTTCAATTTCAATAATATGTCATCCAAGCTTAAATTTTTCATGTTTTTATAGACTAATTTTTAATAACTAGTAATAGTATAGTATAATTTAAGGATTAAAAGCTATCGTAGCTCAGCGGTAGAGCACCCGTTTCATAAGCGGGACGTCACAGGTTCGAATCCTGTCGATAGCACCTTAGTCCCGACTTGTCGGGCGGCGCGGAGCGCCGCCCACTGATCCGGAAGGTCACAATCGACTATTCTGTCTTTGAGGATTAGGTTCGAGCCGGTCTTTTTTAAGAACTCTCTTTTTTGAAAAAGATTTATGTTGTCCGATGCGATTTTATCTGCTTCTAAAGCGTCATTGAAGAATTCTCTCATAGGTTCGAGCCACTTATTTGGTGATTGTTCAAGAGTCTCTATCCTCTGCTCAATAGTCTTCTTCTCACTCATAAACTTTTCCTTTCTGTTAAGGTAATCTTCCCGACTCACAACATTATCTAAGTAAGAGTCCAAAAGTTTATTTAATTTACCATTAATATTGAGCAGATCTTTCTTAAACTCTTGAACAATCACCAACACTTCTGACCGCTGTTGGTGTTCGTCATTAGTTAGTTTATTCATAAACCATTGGTGGTCAGAAGTGGACAAAGAAACTTTTTGAATGTGGTCGTTCAGTTGCGGAATGATGGCAGATTCGGTAATGTAAGGCTGGGTACATTTGAGAACTTTACTTTTCTTTGAGCAACGATAGTAAATAAATTGCTGTCCTTGGTTCATAGACTTATAAAACTTTAATTTTTGTTCAGCCGAAATCATCATTCCGCACTCACCGCATTTGATAAGACCGGTGAAGGGAAATTTGTAGGGCACTTTAGGGTGAGAACGACCACGATTGATCATAACCGCCTGCACTTGATCAAAAAGTTTCTTTGTAATAAGTGGCTCGTGGATTCCTTGATATATTTCTCTTTTAAAGCGAAAATATCCATAATAAAAGGGGTTTGAGAGGATAAAGGCAACTCGACTTTTATGAATTGGAATACCACCTTTGGACGCAACACCTTTGCTTTTGAGAAATAGACTCAAACTCTTACAGGTCGAGTTGCCTTTGGAATATATCTCAAAAAGTTCCTTGATAATTGGAGATACTTTAGAATCTATTACCATTTTTTTCTTCAATCTATCGTTAAGATAGCCAACGGGAGCTTGACCAAGGCACTCACCGTTTCGAACTTTTTGTCTCAAACCCCTTTTAGTATTTTCGCTCAAGGAATCCACATAGTATTTGCTTTGACCAAAAGCAATTGATAACATGAAAAGTCCCTGCGGGGTATTTTGAAACCAGAAAGTCGGGAACTTCAAATCAGTGAGGATATTGCGGTCAAGCAGATAAACGACTTTGCCAGCATCAACCGCATTTCGGGCTAAACGGTCAGGGTGCCAGGCAATAATACCTTGAGCTTCGCCAGCTTCAATTCTAGCCAACATCTGGTCAAAGATATCTCGCCCTGGAACCTTAGCAGTTTTACTCTCAATAAAAACGTCAGCTATAACTAAACCCTCTTTTACAGCAAATTCGCGAAGCTCATCAATCTGGGCAGGGATAGATAGCAGTTGACGCTCTTCATCATCGGTAGACTTTCTGGCATAGATAAAGTAAGCAGAACTTTTCATGTTGTCAAATTAAAAAAATGTCTAATTGCAAAATAATAATACGCTTCTAGAAAATATTTTCAATATCAATAACAATTATGCTGACATAATAGTACGGACTAAGTACTGACTAGGTAACGGGGAGCACGTTATTAGACATTTTTTTAATAAAAATTTCCTGTTTTTATTGCTTTTGGTCAAACCCACCGCTTGGCGGGGGAAAAACATAAAATCGAATCCTCCCGCCCTAAGCGGGAGAATGTTTTAGTCAAAAAAGGAGAGGACAATATAAATCTTTTTGAAAAAAACTAAAAAAGACGAATGAAGAATAGTCGATTGTGACCTTCCGGATCAGTGGGCGGCGCTCCGCGCCGCCCGACAAGTCGGGACTAAGGTGCGTATATATAACTTAATACGAACCTATTTTATTAATAACTTGTAATGAGATAATTATAACTAAAAAAAATTCTGATTGCGACACTTCGCTCTACTTTTTGCGACATGACGAGCTTCAAATATGG
>JBAZVQ010000004.1:0-9773 GCA_041660785.1 Patescibacteria group bacterium
GGCAGACAGGGGGGGAAGAAAAGGCGGGAGGAGTTGGGCGACTGACAAAGCAGTCGCCCTTTGACCGGAAGTTACTCAACCGGTCAAGATAAGAAATTTTAATTTCGGTCATCTTTCTCTGTCGTTCGGTTCACAGTGGTGTAACAGTTCCCTCTCTCTGTCGAAAGACTCCCTTTATAAAACTAAGGTTAGGGAAACTGGGGAATACGGAATCTGGTCGAAAGAAAATGCCCGTCCCTAAATCTTATCAACCTTGGGGGAATACTTGAAGAAGTTTGGTTCTATCTTTCTCTCTCAGTTGATTTGGCTGACACTGAGCCGGACTTACCAAATCAACTCAGGGAGATATGGGTTGGCTCGTTTCTATAGTTGGGTAGTAATAAAGTTATCGGGACTCGCTCCATTGCGGGTGGGAACCCCGCAGGCGGGCGGCATTTTCAGATCGACCAATTTTAATCTCCTCACCCCTGACCCCTCTCCTCCTCCAGTAGGCGGAGAGGGAAACTAATCATTAAGGGTTTTCTGTTCCGGTCGGTTAATCTTAATTTTGCTTTTAAGTTAATTGCTCCGACCGGTTTAGTTGAAATAGTTAAATAGCTGGGTGTACAATAAAAGCAACATGAAAATAATCCGTAAGATTACTTCATCAGGTAAGTATTCAAAAGTAATTACTATTCCTCGTGAATTCTTGAAGGCCTTAGGTTGGAGACAAAATCAAAATCTGGAGTTTGAATTAGAGGAAAGAGGAAAGAAAATTATTATTAGGGACGCTAAAGATAAATGAAAAACAAAGTTGTTTTAGGAATCGTTGTCATGGCATTAATGGTTGGGTCTTTCTTTGGCGGTAGTTATTTTGAAAGATTAAAAAAAGAAGAAGAAATATCAAAATATAAAATTCAAATAGCGCAAGATTCCCTAAAACCCCAAAAAATTTTGGTTACCGAAGTCTCTGACGGAGACACGATGAAATTAAGTGACGGTAAAACTTTTAGGCTTTATGGCGTTAATGCTCCAGAAGTTAAAGAACCTTTTTTTGATGAAGCAAAAGTGTTTACTGAAAATTTAGTCTTAGGAAAAGAAATCAGTTTTGAGCAAGAAGCAAATTACAAGGTTGATAAGTTTGGTAGGTCTTTAGGCTATGCGTTTGTAGATGGAGTTAATCTTAATATTGAGCTGGTGAAGAATGGTCTTGCTCGAGTTGTTCTTTATGAGAAGAGAGCCAAGATAAAATATCAGGATGAATTATTGTCTGCGGAGAAATTAGCTAAAGAAGAAAAGTTGGGTGTTTGGTAAAAGTAAAATCTACTCCTTACTAATTTTTTCTCCCAAAGCAAAAAATAAAGCGCCAATGATCTTAACAACATCGCCGGCTGATTTTCTCCATCCACTATTAAGCTTTTTATTTTTTTCATCTACCATTTTCATTTTCTCTAATTCTTCCCTTGTTGGTTTCGGTACTTGAATTCCAACTAAAGCTCTTCCTGGAATTGGAATAATCATTTTTACTTTTCCTGTTGGGGAGGCGAGAGCAAGAGCAAGGTCTCGGCTATGTTTTTCCAATTCATCTAGGTTGAGTCCGACGACTATCTCCAAACAATATTCTATATAGTCTTCTTCTTTATTAATTTCTGCCACTCTTGTTTTTAATCCAAATGAATCCAATGTCTTTTCAATAACTTCAGCACTGAATTTTATATGTTAACTCTCAAGATCATAATATTTTTTATTATCCATATTATTATTTTAATTATATAACGTTTCTCTTAATCTGTCCTTGTTATTAATTCCCATCTTTACCCATCCCAAGAAGTTTTTTACATTATTTTATTAAATTCCAGTTATCCAAGAAGTAACCCATCTCATGATTCTTATTACCGAGATAAAATTTTCCATCACGAAATTTTATACTCAACGCATATCCTGTTTTATTATTTACAGTAAAAATAGAACCTTCTTTTATTCTCTTCTCAATTTCATTTGCTGGCAAAATCAAAAAAACAGTTTTTTTATCATCTCTTAAAACTAGAATATAAAAAATATTGCCTTGATTAAATCTTTCAAAAGATTTATGACGAATATGAAAGTTGTAAATTTCAGAGTTATTTTTTCGTGCTGTCTTTACTTGAATACCAAAAAATTTATTATCCTTTATTGCAGATAAATCTACCCCTACATCAACACTCATGATACTAGCATTGAATCCGCGGAAAAGAAGTTCGCTACAAACTAAGTGCTCGCCACCCTTTCCAATGAATCCTGCTTCAATAACTATTTTTTCTTCTTCTTCCTTTTCTGCTTCAATAATTTTCGGTGTCTGTTCGATTTCTTTCTTGTTTGGATTAAGAGCAAATGTTCCAGGTGCTGTTCTAATAAAGTCAGATCCCATTCCTTTATTTTTAATGTCTATTACTATTTGGGCATTCATTGTTGCTTCCGGTGTTGCTCCTTCTGTTTCTAAAATTCCTGACTCCAAAGCAAGCTTAGTAATTTTGATATAGTGAAGAGGTGTCCTTGTTTTTTTTAATACTTCAATTGCTGATTGTTTGAATGTGTTCATAGTAATATTTTAATTATATAGTGATTGTCTTAACTATTATTTCTAATTTTTATGGCTTCTTCAACTGCATCAGATATATATGTAGATATCCAATCGTATCTTTCTTTACTATTATTACCTCCAGGAGTATAGCATTTTACTATCGAAGATAATTTTTTACCAGTATCACCAAAATTTATATAATCAAAAGGGTTTTCTCCTTTGTCAGTTATATATCCGTCTTGATTTTTTAAACCATAAATGTGCATACCAACTACACCCATACCTAAATTCCATGATTTTATAATCTCATAATTTATCCATTCCCTATTTGCTGTTTGATTTCCAATAAGAACAATCGTACACGATCTATATTCCATTTGTTCTTTTATCCATTTTTTAATTGCTTCATCACCGCTACTTATGATTGCTTCCCAGTCATTATCTGACGCTGGTTTGTTCCCCTCAATAGCTCCTATGTTGCGGACTTGAGACGCGCGCCAACAATCTGGTTTATAATGAAAGCTATAAAAAACCTGTCTTTTTGTTGCCATAGTTACTAATTTATTTTGTTAAGTAATTAATAAATAACGCAATACCAATCAAAGGCAAATAAAAAATTAAAAGTGATGAGGAAAACATTGTAAAAATTAAAGTATTTTTTTTATATTTTTTATAATCGTTTGTATCCATCGAAAAATCTATTCTTTTTTCATCAAGTTTTCTTACATGATCATATAAATCCCTGAATAATCGTTCTTGCGAGAGAAAATAACCATCCAAAATCCAAAAGACAAAGATAAAAGTTATAAGAAAATAAATAATGTAATTAGAGTCGTTGCCTTTTATAAATAATGCTAGTAACGTAGCAATTAATGTGATTGTCCAACCTCTCAAAAAAAATAAATTACCTGCCATTCGACTAGCAACTCCCTGAATAAATTCAAGATGTTTTCGTTTATTTTCCATAATTTATTATTTTAGTAACTTCCTAATTTCTTTATCCTCTCGGTGGAAACGGATCGCTTCCATATGTCCATTCTGCTCTAAATTTTCCACCATCTCCTTGAATTAAAATCTGGGAAAGAGTGCCTGCTGTCAAACTCGCCACATGTCTTTTCGCAATTCCTATCGCCTCACTTTGAGTATTAGTTATTTCAGAAGTACAATGATCGCACTGAACTTTCCATTGGTTACCATGGGACAATACATATATAATTTTTCTCATATTTAGTTGCCACCTCCTTTAATTACATCTTTAACAATTCCCTGTATAAGTAAATTATCAAATACATAAATTGGTTTATTTGCGGGATTAGTTGACTCAGGTTCAAGAACGTAATGATTTGAAGCTTTGTTAAATTTTTTGATAGTTGCCTCGTCTCCTATAAGCGCAACTACATTTTGACCGATTTCAGCAGTATTTTGTTTTTTTATAAGTACAAAGTCTTTATCGTTGATTCCAGCTTTATTCATACTATCGCCTTGTGCTCGAAGAAAAAAATAGTCAGATGGTTTACCCTTAAGTTTATTTGCATCGTATGGGATGTATGCTTCAATATTTTCTTCTGCTAAGATTGGTGTTCCGCAGGCAATAGTTCCTACTAATGGCAGATTGATAGTTGGATTTACACTGGAATTTGGTCTTAATCCTCTTGAAATATTTTTTTCAACAATTAAATATCCTTTTTTCTTTAAAGCACCAAGATGTCTTTGAACAGAGCTGATTGCTTTTAAATCCAATATCTCTTTTAGTTCATTGAGAGTGGGAGATTCATTATTATTTTTAATGTATGTTTTAATTTCTTCAAGCGTATTATATTGTTTGCCGGTTAGAGTTTTTTTCATTTACTCTATTTATAACAAAAGCAGAGTAAATATGCAAGGGGATTATGATTTTGAGTCAAAATAATCTTGCGTCAAGGTTTGAAATTGCTTTTCCATTCCTTCAGATTGAACTAATATTTTTTTGGCTTTATTTTTAAAAACTTAAACTTCACTATATAATTTTTTTTTATTGTCTATATACTTCAAAAATTCTTCAATAGTTTTCGGTTGAATAAATAGATTTTCTTTTTCATTTACATACTGAATTTGTCGTGCAGAATCTTTAAATATGCTTGGAGCAACAAAATAACACATTGAATTTTTATTACTTTTACTAAACATTTCTAAATGTCTAGCTATTGGCCAAACTTCTGCAATAGTTTGAGTTCGTCCTTTAGTCATTGTTACTTCAATTAAAATTCCGTTAATATCCTCATAGCATTCAATATCGCCCTTGTCACCTACACCACCAGCAGTTGAAGTTGGTAGTCCTTCATCATCATATGGATAATTAGGTATAACTTTTACATTAGGGAATTTTGATTTGACCGCTAAAGCAATAAGAAATTCTAATCTTATTGGATTTGAAAGATATTTAAGTATATTATCTTTAGTTAATTTTTCACTTTCTAAATTTATCAATTCTTCCTTAATTATTTTCCAAGAATAAATATTAACCCATTTAAATAAAAGTTTATCTCTTTCCTCGGCACTAGTTGGCTTACTTTCAGAAAGAATCAAATTCTCGTCAATTTTTGCCATGTATTCGAAATATTCTTTATCTGTTTTGTATTTTTTATATTTAGAATAATTGTCAAGTGTGTAGTCTACTTTTTTCTGTTCATTTTTATTGATGTCAATAAAACGACCAGCACCTCTAAGAGAAATCAACCCCGTTAATCGCATCTTTCTTATAAATTCATCAGGATAATCAACCATGATTGATTTGGGATCAAATTTCTTAAATTTTCCTTCCAATATTTGATTGGTACAAATATCAATAATCACTTCCCAACTTGGATTATATCTATATTTTTTCCGAACCTCTTTTATTAGTTCATATAATTTTTCCGAATTGTTATTCTTCCAAAAAATAACTAGCGGTAGCTCTAATTTTGAAATACCGCTTCCGTTAAAATTTTCATCTTTATTTAATTTTGAGATAACTTCAAGTAAAAGAATGAGCGGTACATTTTCATTTAATACTCGCCTAAAGGGGCTATTGCTTTGATATTTCACAAATGCGTTAAGAAAAGCTTGTTGTTCAAATTCAGGATGTTCATTATCAACCAATCTTAAACCTATATTAGAAAATCTAATTATTTCACCAATTTTGTAATAAACGAAGCCCAATTCTTTCGCTATCTTAAACCATGTATCAAATCTCGAAGGCCATCCTTTATCAAAACCAGCCTCTTTATGATTTTGTGGATTATCTCTAAGAATCTTTGTAACTTCATTGTCTGTCAGAGATTCCTTTGTTTTTATTTTGTTTTTTATTAATAGATTTATATTTGTTGGCTTGTATAATCCAATTTTTATTATTTCCCCAGATATTTTTTTTGCCAATTCATTAGTTAATATTTGGCCATTATAACTTTTTAATACTCCTAAAAACCATTTTAATCTTTCTGGATTTCGAAGAGTCGTTGTGAATAATAACGGTTTATATTCTGATTTACGAATTTTCATATTTAGTAGTTAATAATTGGTAATTAATACTTCCTTTATCTTCTTTTTCTTATTATTATGATAACTAATATAGTTACTTACTATTTTATGAACTTTATATTTTTTCATCCATTTAATTAAAGGTTCATTTTTATATCCGTTGTAATGAGTTACATTTGATAATGCAAATTTAACATCTTGCTGGTTAAGTTGATCAATTATATTTAATAAATCTTTATCAGATTTTTCATCCCAATATTTATTATATTCACTCGCTGATATTATATAGGGAGGATCCAAATAAACAAAATCATTATTAGAAAATTTTTCTACTTTGAAATATATTCTAAAATCTTGTGAACTTAAAATTACTTTTTTGTTTTTCACAAAATCGAAGTAACCGTTTAACGCATTAACAACATTTTTATTAAAATCAACATTTCCTACTGGTAGATTAAATTTTCCCCCACCATTAAACCTTAACATTCTATTAAATCCATAAATGAGCAAAATGTATAAAATGAGAGGGTTATTATTTTTATTTTCGTTAACGTGTAGTCTTAATTTTTCATATCCCTCTTTGTTAAATCTAGCAAAATATGTTTTTTTCCATTCTTTTTTTAGTATCTCTGGAATAATATCTTCTTTATAAGATCTAGATAAATTATATTTATATATTATTTTTTCAACTCTTTTAAAAAAATTGTTTGTGTTATTAGAATTTTTTATTAAAAATTCATGTATATTAATAAGATTTTTATCTATATCATTTAGAAAATATTTATTTGCATTAACATTCAAAAATACTGTTCCTCCACCCACAAAAGGTTCATAAAAATTATTTACTTTTTTTGGAAATAAATTGACCAATTGACTCATTAATTTGTATTTATCCCCAACATAAAACAGAGGAGATCTTTTAATTTTATTATTCATGGTTAACTTTTGTGACAAATAAAAATTCCTTATGATTTTTTAATTCCGTATTACCGGCATTAAAATGTCTATAATCCTTTTCAAAAATTTTAGTCACTCCTTTTTTTACCAAAATTTCCTTAATTTCCTTAAGTGTTATTTTGTTTATTGATGAATGACTTTTAGATTCATAAGTGTTGTTATATGATACGACTAAATATTTAGCGTTAATATCTGTTACTAATTCAGCAAACCTGTACTTAGCTTCTACCTTACAATAGTCACTTATATTTTCAGGGTCGGGCTTTAACGCTGTTCCGTATAATTTTGGCTTATCCCACTTAGTCAAAGTTTCTAGAACATGATAAAATCTACTATATTGTCTAGAATTATATGGAGGGTCAATATAAACGATATCCGCTTTTATTTTTTTTGCCAAAAAATTAGCATCTTCCCTAAAAATTGTCACACTTTTTACATTGACCGGGTCTATTGACCTCATAAAAAACCCGTCTTCAATATAACTTTTTTTAAAATAAGCGTCATAATGTCCAACCGTATTAGCTATTTTATCAATGGAATATAACAAAGATGCAATAAGAATGTAATATTCTTTATCTGTTAAATTTTTTTTATTTTCCTCAATATTTTCTCGAATAAATCCAATAATCTTAGATGAATTTAAACTAAAATACTTGCCACCAAAATTTTTAGAAAAATAATTATCTTCTAAGTTTTCGCTATTTATATTATTATAATTCTTAATTATATTATCAATTTTGTCTTTGTCCCACTGTCCATTACTAAAAAAAGCTTGATAAATTGTATAGTTAGAGTATAAAAAATCATTTAATATAATTTTTTCATAATGTCTTGCGGCCACGGCAGATACAACTCCCGTACCTGCAAAAATATCAGCAAAAGAATTTCCTTTTTCGCATTCTCTATTGATTATAGAAAAAATCCATTGTATTAATTTATGCTTGCTACCAATATATCTACGATTTTGTAATTGAAAGTAATTTTTTTTTATTTGTGGAATATAAAAGTATGTTTCCTGAATTCTTTCCGCACTGACTTCATAGGAAGTTTTTTCAATTTCTAATAAAGTAAATAGTGTTCCCTGAACTCCATCTGCCACATAATCAAAATTTTCATCTTTATTTTTTAATTTCTCATAAAAACTGTAATTTTTTTTATCTGCAGTAATAATAAAATCTATGACGGCAATTCCCATTATTTCACCTGCCTGGGATATTTTTTTCACGATTTCAATATCTTTTTTACTTGGAGTTGGATCTCCAGAAGGATGATTATGAATTAAAATAATACTTGCTGAATTTAATTCAACGGCAGGGTAAAAAATTTCTCTAGGGTGAATTAATGCCTTATCAAGTAATCCAATGCTAATAATTTCTTTTCTTATCAAAGTATTCCTTGCATCAAGATATAAACAAACAAGATATTCTTTCTTTTTGTCTCGCAAGTCATAAGTAAGGCTTAAAACATCTTTTGAGTTTTTGATAATAATATCAGTTACACTTCTTTCATCATAGAATCTTTTTACCAAAGAAATCGCTGACACAATTTGTAATGCTTTTGCTTGTCCAATTCCAGAAATCTCTAATAAATCACTCACTTTTATATTTAAAAATTTTTTACTAAATTTACTTATTATTTGTTGTGCGAGTTTTTGAACATTCTTCCCTTTGATTCCACTTCCTAATAAAATAGCTAAAAGATCACTTTTTGAAAGCGCATCAGGTCCCTTTTTAAGAAATTTTTCTCTTGGACGATCTATTTTTGGAATATCTTTAATTTTTGGCATACCTATTATTGATTCTATCATTTTTTGTATTTTTATCTTCACAAAGTTGCTATAATTATTTCAGAATTTAATCTGCCTAAACTTTGATCAAAATCAGAGCATGGCAGAAAATCCCTTGCAGAAACGAGAGCTCCTCGTTCAGTTTCCTGCAAGGGTCATATACCGAAAGGTGTATGGGCGCAAGCCGATTGACGGGGAGCTTTGTTTGTTATATAGGCCTATGGCAAGAAATATTAAAAGATATTATCAGGCTTGGGAACTTCGCCAACAGAATAAGACCTTCAAACAGATTGGTAAAATAATGGGAATTACCGGAAGCCGTGCCGCGGTTTTGTCTAATCATATTGACTTTAAAATTGAAAATCAAAAACGATGGAGAATTAGTAACGAATTAAAGGAGTTAGTTAAAAAATATTTTAAAATTTGACTTTGAAATTAATTTTATTATAATAAAAGCATGTCAGAAGAAACGGCAGGAAAAGGCTTACCTATCATAAAAAATGATGTTTTTGGTTTGACCGAAAAAGATGTCAAAAAAATATTGAAAGAAACTCAGATAGATCTAGAGGCAACAAGAAAAGCCCTATCTGATAATTTGTCAGAGAGAGAGAAGGAATTTTTAGGAAAACATCTTCCAAGTGTTGAAGCGCAATTTCGTGCATTATCAGCTCCTCCAAAAACGGTGTTAGCAAAAACAAAGTATTTCTATGACAGAACAGCCGAACTTGGTAAGCAAGGAATGAATGAGGATTTAATTTTGGATCAACTCGCTAGTGAATTTTCTGACATTGGTGCTTATTATGGATTATTAAGATTAAAACCTTGGGGTTATCATTTGGGTCAAGGAGTTTTCGCTTCTCGAGCGAAACAATCATTCAAAAGGTAAATAAATCTCTGCCCCTTTTGGAGAGAACGTGTAGTACTCTTGTTTTCCCTATATTGATTTGAAAATAGAACGTAAAGAAACTTTATCAAATTAATTGAAATTATAAAAAA
>JBAZVQ010000005.1:0-9111 GCA_041660785.1 Patescibacteria group bacterium
GGAAAACAGGGGGAAAGGGAAACAGAAAAGAAGATTGGGCGACTGACGCTGTCAGTCGCCTTTGACCGGAAGTTACTCAACCGGTCAAGATAAGAAATTTTAATTTTGGTCATCTTTCTCTGTCGTTCGGTTCACTCCAGTTATGTTTGAGTTGATCCGTTCACCTCTCTCTGTCGAAAGACTCCCTTTATAAAACTAAGGTTAAAGCAAACTGGAGAGAAAGGAATATGGTCGAAAGAAAATGCCCGTCCCTAAATCTTAAGTAACGTTGAGGGAATACTTGAAGAAGTTTGGTTCTATCTTTCTCTCTCAGTTGATTTGGAGGGTGTCTGTCCAAATCAACTCAGAGAGATACGGTTGGTTATCGTTTCTGTAGTTGAGTAGAAAACAAAGGTTATCGGGACTCGCTCCATTGCGGGCAGGAGTCCCGCAATCGAGCGGCATAATCAATCGACCAATTTTAATCTTCTCTTCCTCTGTCTCCCTCTCTTCTTCCGGCAAGACGAGAGGGAGGACTTGCTTGCTAACCACTTGTGTGTTCCGGTCGGTTAGTCTTCATTTTGCTTTTTAGTCAGTAGTCCGACCGGTAATGTTTATGTTGTTGGATTTTAGAAATAGTAAGGTGTAAAATAAAATCATAATGAAAATAATCAGAAAGATTACTTCATCAGGTAAATACTCCAAGGTTATAACTATCCCACGTGAATTCTTAAAGACCTTAAACTGGAGACAAAACCAGAATCTTGAATTTGAATTAGACGAGAGAGGAAAGAAGATTATTATTCGAGATGCCAAAGACAAATGAAAAACAAATTACTTTTAGGTATTACTGCTTTAGTTTTAATGATTGGCTCTTTCTTTGGTGGAAGTTATTTTGAGAAGCAAAAAATTAAATCTTCCCCAGCGTCTGTTATTTCCCCAATTCAAAATCCAACTGTTGTTGAAGTTACTGACGGAGATACTTTAAAGTTAAGTGACGGAAAAACCTTTAGGCTTTATGGTGTTAATGCTCCGGAAGTTAAAGAACCTTTTTTTGAAGAGGCAAAAGCCTTTACTCAAAATTTAGTTTTAAATAAAGAAATCAGTTTTGAGCAGGAAGAGAATTATAAGGTAGATAAGTTTGGTAGAGAATTAGGTTATGTGTTTATTGACGGAGTTAATCTTAATGTTGAGTTGGTTAGAAATGGACTTGCTCGAGTTGTTCTTTATGAGAAAAGAGCTAAGATAAAATATCAGGATGAATTATTATCTGCGGAGAAAGAGGCGAGAGAAAAGAAGTTGGGGGTTTGGAAAAAATAATTTTTATAATATCAATTCACTTCCTAAAGGCCAATAGATAAGAGCCTGAACTCGCTGATTAATAAAATTAAAACTGATTCTGACAAGGTAGTTTGGACAAAATCCCCAAAATATCCAAATACTATTAACGACCGGATAATGGACTTTTGTATCTTTAGGAAAAATATCGACCTTTACTTGTATGCTGTCTTTATAATTTGTAGATATTGGAGAAAAGAAAGGAGTAGGTTTTTTAGAAAAGATACATTGGTCTAAGGGCGGTGAAAATAAATAAAGTAAATTAAAAGGCTTTGTTACCGGAAACCAATTGATTTCTCTTTTATCAATTATTTTTCCAAGGTAATTCTCTTTAAGGTGCATTATTTGTTTTTTAGGATGAAGAGAAATATGGCAACCGTTTTTGATATTTATTGAGTTATCTTTTTCTTGATTATGAAAACTATTATCCTTTATCTCTGCATTTCCAAACTCTATATTACCTGTGTGAAATTTTGAAATAAAAATAAATGTTCCGTCAGTTTTAAAATCTACAGAACAAAAATCAATCCATCCACTATTCCAATTTATTCCTAGCCTAACCTTTCTTTTGCTATGTTTTTTTACTATCTTTTCAATTTTTACCATAAACCAACATTTTTATTTCGGTAATATAAAAAAATAAAGCAATATTTTAAAATGGAATATCATCCGGATCATTTTCAATTTCATTTAACTGATTTGGGATCAACTCACTCCCGTCAATAAATTGTTTTACTTTTAAAAAATCATTTGGAATCTTATCCTGTTCTATATTTATTGCCCAATTATTCGCATTCTTTACTTTATCTGTTTTGTTATTAGTTGGCAATTTTAAAAAAGTTTCAAGATTATTAGGAATTTCTATCCCTTTATTATTTTTAATTGTTTCAGCCAAAAGATCTTTATCTGGATTATAATCATCATCGTCTGAATCCCAGATAGCAAAATATTCTTCAAGTCCTATTAATTTACAAACACCAATAAAATAATTAACTCCACTTTTACCACTACAAGAAATAAGAGAAATCCCTAAAAGATCAAGATCAATATTCCATTTTTCCTGGCATAAGGTAGAAACTAATATTTTATCTGAATCACCTTCAACAAAAATAACTTTTTTTGCAAAAAACATTTCGTTTCGTTCAGGATTAAAATGTGTATAAATTTTATATTTATAATGCTCAGCAATTTGCGAATTAAATTGATTATTTTTTTCAAGCTTATATGTTCCTTTTTCTCTATCTTTACGCAACAGTAACATATCGTCCGGTCTTGAAGCATCAACAAAATTAGGATTATGTGTCGTATAAAATATCTGAGTGTTTTTAGACAATCCAATAAAATTTTTATAAAGTGATCTCTGTGCTTGTGGATATAGATATATCTCTGGCTCTTCTATTCCAAAAATAACCTTACCTCCCATTAGCTCTGCATAAGTTTGAAAAATAGAAACTAAAAGCAAATTTTGCATACCCGTTCCAACTTCATCACTGTCAAAATTACGATCAGGAAAACTTTCCTTGACATGAACTTGAAGAGTTTTATAAAACCAATTCAAATTGTATATATCTAAAACCGGTTCAAACTCATTAGCAAGTCCAGCGCTATTTTCTTTACAAAATTTTTTAAAAACATCTACAAATTTCTTAAAAGTAACCTTTTCTGTTGAAAAATCATCTTCCAAAAAATCTTTAGCTGGTTTTATTTTTTCAGCAAATTTATTTTTCAAATCTTGTTCATTTCCGTTGTGTTGTACTACATAGTTTTCATAAATAAGTTTCATAAGTTTTCCCAACATTGTCCACTGACTTACCTTTAATTCAGAAGACAATTTTCTTTCAGAAGGAATGTATATAAAGTGACATAATCTTTTGAATTGTTCTTGATCGTAAAATTTAACACCATCATTAATTGTTGTTTTTACAGAAAGTTCAGGTTGTAAAATCATTTCTAACTTTATACTAGATATGCTTATTGGATATCCTCGGGCATTCTTAAATTCGATTGCTTCATTAAAAGTTATTATTATCTCTATTGGTTTGTTAACGTCATTAAATAACTCTTTTGCCACTTTTGCCTTAGTAGTCCAACCCTCACCCAAAATAAGATCCATTGCTTTAAGAATATTTGTTTTTCCGGAGCTGTTTGATCCAATTACTGCACACAAATTAGCTGGGTCAATGGATATTTCTTTAATTGATCTAAAATTTTTTATAGATAAATTTTTAATAAACATATTTTTTGCGAATATTCAGACTATCTTATGTGTTTAAAATCTCATCAATTTTATTCATTACTTCTATAGTCCTTTCTAGAGATTCAATTATTTTTTGATAATGAGTTAAGTCTTCGAAATTGAGTTCTTTATCTTTACGATCTTTCAACCACTTTTGTGCCGGTTGATATCCGCCAATATAAAAATCCCAGACCGCTTTTGATATGCCTTCAAAATATTGAGTATTATTAATCCATACTTTATCATTTTCAAAACGGATATTTTCAATTTCATTATTTCCTGAAATAGAATATTTTGTTGAGAATTTTGATATTTCTGTATCTTCAAGTAAATGAAGGTTACGTAATTTTTCACCGAGTTTTACTAATTCCCAAAAGCTTTCTTTGTTTAAGACAGCTGGTACTCGTGGAAAATCTTCCCTCAAAAAATCTTTGTAGGTATTTCTATATTTTGGTGAATGTAAAACCGCATAAACATAATCTAATACGTCCAGAGGGCTTACTTGTTTTTCATTTTCTTCTTTTTTATTTTTATGGTCATCCACCCATTCGTATTTTCCGATGTTAAATAGCAATTCTCTAACTAAATTCATATCAAGGTTTGATTTACGGGTTTGTGTTTGATCAATATTAATTTGTTCTGAGGCAGAATAAATATATAGCGGAAAACTATAGCCTATTTCAGAAGTTCTATTTGAAACATAACTTGATTCGGAAATATTTTTGTGAACTAAAATATGAGAAAAACCTAATCTTTTTTGTTGACGACAAATCATAAAACCAAAGTTTTCTTCATATAAAAATTCCTTCAAAATTTTAGTCCTTGGTCTCCAGATTAATTTATTATCAAAATATGTCCATTTATCATCAAATGGTCTGTAAGCAATTTTTTTAAATAACTCATCTTTTATTTCCATTTTATTTTTATTTGAGATTATCCAACCCGCATAATTTTTTCCTAATTTATATTCTCGTTGTAATTCAGTTTCAGTAATATCCTGATTTAAGAAAACGTCTAGTCTGTATTTCAACTCTTCTTTTGAATCAGCAATTATAAAACTATCTCCCATCGTAACAATTCCTGTTGTATTTACAGGAAAAAGTTCGGCTATGCTTATTCCCTGTTTATATTTTTCTTGAAGTTTAGGATTTTTGTCAAAAGTAAATCCAAAAGATTTTTGGTCTAAGTTTATTTTCTGCCATTTTATATTTTCCATACTACTTTTATTTAAAACGTCAAATTTTTCTTGCCTTTTTCCCCATATATCTGCCCTATATACTTCACTTGATTTATTTGCTTTATTTCTTATTTTTATCGCTACAATTATTGAGACTCCTTGTTGAATGTCAAAAACGTTTTTGTCAATATTTCCGTCTGGTGTTCTCAAGTTTTTTTTAGCGTTTCCATGAAGATCAATTAGATAAATTTTATTAAAACTTTTATTTAAGTGCCATCTCATTCCTCGAAAAGTGGGATTGTCTAAATAGCCATGATTAGTAATCATTGCCATTATACCCTCTCCATTTTTATTGATTAGTTTTTCCGCGAAAGCAATAAACTTTACATAATCATCGTTAAGCCAATGTTTTCTTTCTTGTAGTTTTTCTCTTCCGCCTGGTTCAACTTTATATTGGTTAACTAAACTATTGGCGAAATCAGTTTCATTTGAGCTGACTCCGCTATAAGGCGGATTGGCAACAACAACCATGATTGGTCTGTTGTTTTTTATTTCATTGGCAGCTTTTGATTCGTCGGAGATTGCTTCAGCTAAACCAAAATTAAAAAGCTCATTGTTTGTTTTCATCCCTTCTTCTAAAGTATTTGTCAGATAAACTCCTAGCCTTTTGCTAAATTTATTGATACCCATTTCTTTTAAAGTCATTGCTAATTTTAAGTGGGCTATTGTGTAGGGAGCCATCATTAATTCAAAGCCATATAGTCGTGGTAATAATTCTTCGTTTACGTAATTATTCCAAAGTCCTTTTTGATCTTTATATTTACTGTAGATCAGCTTGATAATTTCATTTAAAAAAGTAGCTGTTCCAACTGCAGGGTCAAGTATTTGTACTTTATGGAAAGTTTCTTTGCCTTTTTTCCCTTGAGTTATTACTTCCTTGATAATTTTATCAGTATTCGCCAACCCTCCATTTAACTTAAATTCCTTTATTAAAACTTCATCAACTGCCCTAATAATAAAGTTAACAACAGGAATCGGAGTATAATAAGCTCCCATTTCTTTTCTAAGTTGCGGGTCATATTCTTTTAGAAAGTCTTCATAAAAATGAATTATTGGATCTTTATCGGTTACTTCACCAAATAAATTAAAATGTCTCCTAATGATTTCTCGAATATCGGCTATTGAAAAAATTTCGCAAATTTCATCAACTATGTAAGCGAGTCTTATGTCAAATTTTGGTCCGACTATATGATCAAAGAACTGTTGCAAAAAAGGATTTGACGCAGGGACAAGGTCACGCGCTTCCTGGCGGGTAAAATTTTCTGGGGTTTCATCGTAGTATCTGGCTACAAAAAGTCCGTAAACTAGAGTCTGAGCATACATATCAGCAAATTTTTCGATCTTCAAATCATGAACTAAAAATTCTTTCATGATTTTGAAGATTCGTTTTAACTCTTCGCTTTTTCCGTCATTAGTACTCAGATATTTTGTGACATTTTCTCTTATTCTTAAAGCTTTTCCTCCCATGATTTGGGCAAGTCGTATTCCGCTTGTAATTTTTTCTGGTTTTCCTTCAAGAAAAGCTTTTAGTTCTTTTTCAAGAATTAAGAAGTTTTCGCTCAATGGTTTTAAAAAAGTATTTTCCCTTTTAGCAATTTCAATCGTTTGATATTTTTCTCCATTTCTAAAAAATCTAAATTCAATGTAGTTTGTTAGTATTAGTCTTGGGTAGCCAAGATATCTTTTGAGTTGTTCTGTTTTTTCGATATCATTGAGGTTTACGTTGATATCTTTAGTTTCTGCATATCCGAAAGTAAAGTTTTTGTTGCCTTTTTTGAGAAAAATAAAATCTGGACTTCCGTGAGCTGATCTGGTTGGTTCATTAACTGCTTGGATAGTTTCATCTATTTGTTCGATTAAACTTTTGAAAGCTGGTCTATAGCTGTGCTCCATAGCATTACCGGTTATAAGTTCTGTTTGAAGTTTGTTTAAGTACGTATTGACCATTTGATAACATTTATTTTAGCACTTTTCTTGCAGTTTAGATTATAATTTACTTAACAATTCGGATTGCCTAAATCCCGACTTAAGTCGAGACATGGTAATAAACCTACAGAAGAAACGAGAGCTCCTCGTCTATTAACCTTCTGTAGGTCATAAATCGAAAGGTTTATGGATTTTTTCGAAAGATTAAATCAGATAGCGGGGAGCTTTGTTTGTTATAAAGATATGGCAAGAAATCTGAAAAGATATTATCAAGCTTGGGAACTTCGCCGAAAGAATTTGACTTTCAAACAAATTGGGAAAATAATGGGATTAACCGGAAGTCGTGTTGCTGTTTTATCAAACTTTATTGATTTTAAAATTGAGTATCAATATCAACGAAGAATTAGTAACGAATTAAAAGAATTGGTTAAAAAATATATTTAAGGGGATTGATTAATTAATTTTCTTAACTAGTTTAATACTTCGTTTATATTTTTACAAAAGCCTAATCATCATATATAATATGCTTTATATGAGTGAAGATTTACGAGCAGTTGCGGCAGCAATCTTTTCAAAGGACAAAAAAGTATTAGCAATAAAACGTCCCGATGATCCAAAAGACTCGCTTGCAGGTCTATGGGGACTTCCAGCAATAAGAGTACTTAAAGATGAAGAAGAAATAATAGCTGCAGGAAAAATAGGACCAGAAAAACTTGGAATTGAAATTAAACCATTAGAACGATTGGGCGAATTACAAGGTCAAAGAGCTTTAGGCATTCTAACTTTAGGATTATGGAAGTGTGATATGTCAGGTATTCCAGATTTTTCTAAGCGAATAATAACCAATCCAGACGCTACTCAATATACCGCTTGGGCTTGGAAAAATCCTCGCGAACTGGTTGTTTCTGCAGAAAGAGGATCTTTATGTAGCGGTATATTATTAAATCATTTAAATATACCCTATGGCAGCAGGTAAAGATTCTTGTCCAAAATCGTATGATATTGAACCAACCTGTTTTGAGGTTAATCCTCCTATAGCTATAAATCATGCTAAATCTATTTGTGAACAAATGGGTATGACATCTTCTTCAATCAGAGTAGCAATGGGTTTAATGATTCCCAATGCAAAAAACCCAAGTAAAATTTTATATGGCTTAAGAAATCCCCAATTTCATACAGAATACAAAGATACATGGGGTCTTCCATCAGTGGGAATGTCCCAAAATGACTTTTTGAATTTAGATACTGATCCAAATTCAATTCAGGCAATAATGGAGAAATTAGCTCAAAATAAGTTAAATGGTGCCGATTTAACACCAGAAAGATTAATCGGCTGGACAGGAAGATTACGTAGTCCAAAAGTAGACCCTCAATTTACAGAACCATATTATTTAATAATGGTTGATTTAATAACTAATCCAGTAGACCCATCTAAAATTCCAATGTCTACCCCCGCATATTCAAACCTATTGTGGCTTACTCCTGATGAACATGCTGCGATTGTTACTGCTTCACCTAACAAAGCATGTGGTGCCTGTTCACAGTTGGCTTTTGCCGCAGTAAATCAAGGCAAATTATAAACATATGACTGAAGCTAGAAGACAAATTCGAGTTAATGGTAAGAAAACTGCAGCTCCTCATGAATTATGGGTGGCTTCTTCTCATGATTATCTTATGCATATCATGAATGAAACTGGAGGCGACGGAAGAATGATCAGAGATGAAGTACTTCATCCGTCAATGTTAAAGCACCTTGGTTCAGTAAATGGAAAAAAAGTATTCGACGCTGGATGTGGAGATGGAATTATTGGAAGAGAATTAACAAAACAAGGAGCTCAAGTTATAGGAGGTGATTTCGTTTTTGATTTTGCTTCCGTAGCTCACACAGGTTCTCCTCCATTATCAACAGTCGTTTCCGATGTGGCAAAATTACCAATCGCCAATGAATCTTTTGATAAATTAGTATCTAATCTTGTTCTTATGTGGGCTCCAGATATAGAAAACTCAGTTAAAGAATTTGCCCGTATTTTAAAACATGGGGCAAGAGCAGTGATTTCTATCACTCATCCAATGGTCAATCTTGGTGAATTTGACTCAAGTGACAAAGATCATCCAAAACTTATTTTAAGCGAGTCATTACAGGAAGGAACTTATCTCAAGATGATTAATCAAACAAATGGTCCTTATTTATATTACCAACGTCCTCCTGCAACCTATGTAAATACATTTACCAAAAATGGTTTTAAATTAGTTGAGGGATCAGGCTATGAAGATGTTTTCTTCTCTGATGATTTTCTTAAAAAACATCCTCAATATATTCGACACAAAATGTTTCCACTTTTTCTAATTCTGGCTTTTGATAAAGTGTGAGTTTATATCCATAATTTATAAAAAA
>JBAZVQ010000006.1:0-4055 GCA_041660785.1 Patescibacteria group bacterium
CACAATCTTTATCTGAAAACCCATTATATGCCTCCAAAATTTGTTTTCTATGTTAATTGAAAATATCAATTTCTGACACCAGAGTACATTATTTAAAATATATTGTCAAATTCACCAAAAAACCCACATTAGTGAGTTTTTTGAGTTTCGTAACTTTTGCAAGTTATGTATCAGTTGGGTCTTAGTCATCACCATCTTATAACCATCATTTCGAACACGGAATATATGCAGAATTTGCAGACGGAACTAAGATTTATACAACTACTACAAAAAGAGGAATTGGCTTTAAATTTTTAGAAAAAACAAATTATTCGCTCATTCGCATTACCCATTTTGCAATATCGCCTTTTTCTTCTTCAAAAATGTTTTTTCCTTTATCAAGCAAGGTTTGAAGTCCTGGATAAAAGAGTTTTTCTTCTTCTCCGAGAATTGCTCTGAATGACGGTGTATTTAAAAGAATTACATTAAGCACTTCCGACAGTTCCCATAAAAGTCCTGAATTTTTATCCTTCCCTTTTGTTTCTGGTATTTTCTCATCGCAAAATTTGAAAAAGGCGAAATGTGTAATTTCGTGAATAGCCACTTCAAGGCGAAGTGAAAGCGGGCGACGGTAACAAACTTGAAAAGAAAGGGTTTCGGGAAAACGCGGATTCAGGTCAAAAATTGAAACATATCCTTTGTATTCTTCATTTCTCAAATCAAGATGAAATACGGTTTGAAGTGCTGAAAAAAAATCTTCCTCCTTATTGGTAAGTAATTCAGAAAGTTCACTCCGCGACTTCTCAATTTCATCTTTATGTTCGTTATAAAATGAGGGAACATAAGTATCGGCATTTTCTGCCGTAAAATTCGGGTGGTCTCTTTTTATCAATCCGTCAAAATCCATTCCGCCAGCCGAAAAACCAAGGAAATCAAGCCCGACCTCTTTATCCATTTTTTGATCTGTGAGTATTTTTATCATTTCAAGGCAAAAAACGTCTGAAGTTTAACCAATTCTTATTTTTCACTTCCTTCTTTAAAATAATTCAAACAAACATCTTCCAATACTTTGTCTAAATCTTTGTTTTTTAACCAAGATTCTTTTATAAAATTCCTCAGTTCTTCGTGCCCAGGATGACCTCTGTCTGGAATCATTCTTATGTCATCAAATTCCAAATTTAATAATACTGTTAATGCTTCCGACATTAGCCAAACTTGTTTTTCTGTAATTTTGTATTTTTCTTCAATTTCACTTGCAAAATATTTATTAAAAAATGCGTGCATTATCTCGTGCATTGCCGTGTGCACCGCTTTTATTGGTGAATCTTTTATACAAGCAAACCAAGGATTAGTTTCGTTAAATTTATATCCGTACCCAAATGGGGCAGTCGTCAAAACTCCCGAAACTTTTTCAAAAGGAAAAAGATTGTGATGAATTTTCTCCATTCTTTTTATATATTCATCGCTAATGGAGTCCCACAATTCCTGAACTTGATGTGCCAAAATCTCGCGAAACTGTTTCATCTCGTCGCTGTAAAATTTTTCAGATTCTTTTTCAAAAATAGCAAATTTTCCCGCATCATCCGCTTCCCTCATTTTTTTGTAGTACTCGGCAACCTTCGGTTCAACAGATGCTTTTTCAGTAATTCTCGCCATTATCAAATGGTTCTTAAAATCAAGGTTTTTGTCTATAATAAATATTACTTTTTGCATAGTTTAAATATTTTTAATCACCGCCTCAATATTCGGGTAGTGTTTTTCAAAAGCTTTATCGATAAGTTGTGTATCAATAGACAACTTTTGCATCATATTTAATTCAGGATCTAATTTTTGAAAAATTAAATCGACAATTCTTTCTTTTACCCAATGATCAACTTTATATTCCTCAACAAAAGATTGTATGGATAAATGAATTGTTTCGTGGACAACGGTTCTAAAAAGAGCCGTTTCGGTTCTGTTTTGGAAATTTAAAATTACGGTGTTAGGAAGATTATAACTCCCCCCGACACCGTACTTTGTAAGCTGTACAATATAAACATCTTCTTGCTTTAATGCTGTTTCTTTAAAATATTTTTCTAATTTTGGTGCAAAGGCAGACCATTGTTCACTAAGATTATTTTGTATCTTTTCATAGTCGCTCAAATTATATTCTTCTTTAAGCTTATCAAATAAATACTCCGTAGACGTATTTATGTCGATTTCGTCCAATTTTTTACCCGCTGGTAATTTTATTGATTTTGAATAGCCGTTTTCAATAAACCAGACAGCTTTACCTAAAGTGTATTTTATTCGCTCCTTTTCGTATTCAAAAGAATATTGTATATCTAACTTTATCATTATTTTATTTTTTAATTTATATTTTTTGCTGTTTTTATTAAAATCCCACTATAATTCCAATTACAGTGGGGGTGTAGGGATGAACTAATTTATTTCTGAAGAAACAGTATCCGGAGCGTCGCAACCATCACAGCAATGACAATCGCATTGACTGTTAACGCCCGCACTACCAGCATACAAACTTTTTAGTTCAATATTCTCGCTGGAAACATCAGTGATGCTCAAAGACCTAATAAAACTATCCATCTTTTTTCTCCTTTCCTTATCTCTAAGGATATAATTATGGGAACTTAATTACCCAAGTTCACTAACCATTAGTGAACTGTAATATATGTTACATAAATTAACTTATTTTGTCAAACGACTTCCGCCCACAACATATTATATAAAAAAACAGCGAACTGGGTTTAGTCCGCTGTGTTTAGCCTTTTCTTAGTCAAAACCTTTTATAATTTCATCAGCTTTATAAGCCGACCAGAGCATCGGACAACCTCCTCCACACGGTGAGTATTTCCTGCAAGAAATACATTTTTTAGAAGGATAATTGTTCAATTTATTGTAATAGTTGGTAATTAAGGGTGTGTTAAAAAAATTAAGAAGTTCTTCTTTTGTAGAAAAATCTTCCCCAAATTTACCGACGGGATAATCTAACAGAGTATTGCACAAAATAACTTCACCAGACAAACCAAAAATCAAACCCGATTTTTGTCTTAATTGACAAAGAGTTGAAATCTGCTTTTTTGAGGAAAGCATATCTAAAAATTCTTCAGGCCACAAACATAAAGGAAGTTTCATTGAAAAACTTATTTTCCCTTCCATTACAGAGTTAACCTCTTCGTACACACTCATTATGTTCGTTACAATTTGAGCAGGAGGTATCATAAAACTGCCGTCAGAACCTTTTTTTGTTATTGTTGGGGTACAAAAACCAATGTTCAAATAACTGGCACCTATCTCTTTTGAAAACATCGCTGTGTCAACAAGCTCTTTTGGATTAAACGAACTGTATATAGTCCCAACACCGCACCGAAAGAATTCCACACCTCTTTTTAACCCAGACAACATAGAATTAAAATTTTTAATTCCCGCAGTCTCTCTGTAAGATAATTCACTACAACCTTTTAGAGATATCCCGATTGAATCATTTGGGTCTCTCTTGTATTTTTCCCAAAAAGAATCGTTGGAAAACCTTAAAGCGTTTGTCGCCATCTGAGTTTCTAAACCTAAGTTTCTGCAAAACGCATTAAAACTAAGTAAATGACTCCATAAGGTTGGTTCACCTCCGATAAGGATAATCTTTTTAATTCCGCAATCCTTGATTAAGTTTGCTAATTTTTTGGCGAGTTCTAAACTCATTTCTCCGCGATATTCAGTTTCTTTTGCATAACACCACTGACAACGCATATTACAATTTCTGTTTACTGTAATCCACGCAATTTTTGGCTTTATTTGTCGCCCGTTATCGTTCATCTGCAGTCCCCTTCTAATTTTATAAAGTGCTTGAATCTGTTTTTCAGAGTAACCTATTTTAAATATCCTGTCAAATTCACCAAAAAAACCCACTTTCGTGAGTTTTTATAGTTTTGTAACTTTTGCAAGTTACGTATCTGTTGGGTGCTTACAGAGATTTGAACTCTGACTAAAAGCTCCACAAGCTTTTGTGCTAACCATTACACTATAAGCACCATATTGCGATTTTTCAACCACTACACACTTATACCAGATTTCAATTAAAAAAT